>NZ_BNAF01000001.1 GCF_014653155.1 Sphingobacterium griseoflavum
ATTGCCCGAAGCTTTCCACGCCGGTAGAACGTTGTTGTCTTCCTTCTTTTTCTTTCTTTCAATGCATGTCATTAATTGTAATGGGAATTGCGTACTGCGAATAGAGTGTTTTACTCACTGCGCATTGCTCTGTACCCAATACTAAAAGATATTCAGGTGCCTATATCGGCGGTGTCTACCTCTTCCCATTCCGAACAGAGCAGTCAAGCCCGCCAGAGCCGATGGTATTGCCGTAACAGGTGGGAGAGTAGGTCGGTGCCTAATTTTAAACGAAGCCCCTTCAGGAAACTGGAGGGGTTTTTCTTTTTTATCCGTATGGTGGTCTTTGTCCTTACTTCATATTCCATAGCGTGCTCCGTCCTCCGTAATAATCTTGTTTTAATCTTGCTACTCTTAGAAAAAAGCGCGTTATTGCAGGCATTGACTACCAATAATCTACGACATGATAAAACAACTATTTTTGGGTCTAATCCTATTCTCCGTATCCGCCTTGTGTTTTGGCCAACGGTTTCCGCCGGCGGATAGCGCAGTTGTGACCAAGCATCAACTTACGGCGAATGGGCAACGCTTCATGTACACGGCTAAAGCCGGTACACAACCCGTGTGGGACGAAAAAGGGAAAATATTGGCTACCGTACAATACACCTATTATACCCGGGACAACATCACTGATTTAGCACGTAGGCCGTTGCTCATTTCATTCAACGGGGGGCCGGGATCCGCATCCGTATGGATGGAGCTGGCCTATACGGGCCCCAAGTTGCTGCACATCGATGATGAAGGATATCCACTTCAACCCTATGGAGTAAAAGATAATCCTTATTCTATCTTGGATGTCGCAGATATCATCTATGTCAATCCCATCAATACCGGATATTCTCGAATTTTAGATGAGAAGGCCGACCGAGCGACTTTCTTTGGTACAAATGCCGATATCCGTTACCTGGCGGAATGGCTAAATACGTTTGTCACACGGCATAATCGCTGGTCATCCCCGAAGTATTTAATTGGTGAGAGCTACGGCACCACGCGTGTATCGGGCTTGGCGCTCGAACTGCAAAATGCACAATGGATGTATTTGAACGGTGTGATGCTGGTATCCCCGACCGATCTAGGCATTTCTCGTGATGGTGCGATCGAAAAGGCATTGCGCTTGCCTTATTTTGCTGCCACAGCGTGGTACCATAAGAAACTATCGGCTGATTTGCAGTCACGCTCGTTGGAGAGTTTATTGGAAGAGGTGGAGAAATATACCTTGGATATTTTCTTGCCGGCAGTAGCGCGGGGGTATTCCTTACCTAAAGCTGATCGAGAGCGCATTGTGCAGCAGGTGGCAGCATATAGCGCGTTGCCGATCGCCGTTGTGGAACAGAATAATTTAGATATATCAACATCGCTTTTTTGGAAGGAATTGAGGCGGGGTGATGGATACACCATAGGTCGACTGGATTCCCGTTACTTGGGAATCGACATGCGCGAGGCCGGCGAAAGACCGGATTATAACGCCGAACTCACCTCCTGGCTACATTCGTTTACACCGGCTATCAACCACTATTTTTGGAACGATTTGGGGTACCGGACCGATGTGAAGTATAATATGTTCGGGCCCGTGCATCCTTGGGACAGGAGCGATGATCGCACAGGGTTAAGTTTACGTCAAGCAATGGCTGCCAACCCCTATTTGCACTTGATGGTACAGTCTGGATATTTCGATGGGGCGACTGATTATTTCAACGCAAAATATAATATGTGGCAAATGGATCCCTCCGGGAAATTGGCGTCAAGAATGCGTTTTAAAGCTTACAAAAGCGGCCATATGATGTATCTCCGAAAAGACGATCTTATTCAGGCGACGAATGATATTCGTCAATTCATCAACGAAACACTGCCCAAAGACAATCAGGCGGCCAAGTACGAATAGTAATGATAAAAAGATAGCATGCGGTTTGAAGCGATGATGGGAATCCGCTCAAACCGCATACTGCTCTGCGCAAGCCTGCTAGTCAATTACTTCAAAAGAGATACTGCTCGGTTGGTCTTTTGCAAAGTATAAGCGGTGCTCATTTTTGATATAGTCTTTTGCTTCCGCTTGGTAAATATCCATAAACTGGTTTGGATTCCTGTCGACCAGCGGAAACCAAGAATGCTGAATCTGGATCATCAATTTATGGCCTTTCCGAAAGGTATGAGCGACGTCAGGCAACAGCACGCGAACAGGGGTCTTCTTGTTCGGTACAAATGCTTTTGGATCGCTGTAACTGTCCCTGAATTTACCCCGGAGTACCTCGCCACGTACCAACATCTGGTAATTTTGCATGACCGTGGTCTCGTCCCGAGGCGATGTTGCACTTGAACTGTCAGGATAGACATCAATCAATTTCACAACGAAGTCTGCATCGGTTCCAGTCATGGAGACGATAAGATTGGCCAAAACTGGTCCAACAACAGTTAAATTATCCTGCAGAACATCCGTCTCAAAAACCAACACATCCGGACGGTTCGCAACAAATCGCTGATCGGCCACCATATATTCTCTCGTTCGGTCGGTGATGATTCCCTCTTGAAAAGGAACGGGTTTGTTCGGATCACTACTATAGCTGACGTGGTCTTCGGTAGGCATGTCGGTTTGCGACGTAAGTTTGCCGGTCGACGTAAGGAAAAGTGTTCGTTCGCTACCTGTTGCCGGAGGCCATTGCTGAAATTTTTTCCAGGTATTGGAGCCGGTGATGTAGATGGTCGCTTCTGCAGGGTTGAAATTTCCTTTCCCTTTCAAGTGATGTTCGAAAAACGGGAGTTCGATTTCCTGTTGATAATAATGACTTGTTTTTTCGCCAAAACGGATATCACCAAAGTAGTCCCCTTCCGCACGCACCCATCCGCCATGATACCACGGACCTGCAACCAGCACGCTATTGTTCTTCGGACTGCGTTTCTCAATCATTTTATAGGTTTCGAAAGCCCCGTAGGTATCTTCGGCATCGAACAAACCGCCCACCACAAGTACCGCTGGTTTTACCGCGCCCAAATGTTCCGTTATCGTTCTGCTGATCCAAAAGCTGTCTCTCGCAGCATGTTTTGCCAAGTCATCCCAAAACTTGACCGTATGGTCTAAATAGGAGGCTTTCAAACCAGACAGCGTGGGGTTTTCGAGAAAGAACCGGTAATAGTCTTTCGATTTCAACTGGAATCCCTTGGGCGCCTCGGCATTGGTGACCGGTTTGGGCCGCGGTGCATCAAAGCTGTACATAAAGCGGAAGGCATCCATCAGGAACAAGGCACCGCCATGGTGAAAATCATCCCCAATAAACCAGTCGGTAACAGGTGCTTGCGGAGAAACTGCTTTCAAAGCCGGGTGGCTCCCAATAAGTGCTGCTGTGGAATAGAATCCAGGGTAAGATATGCCATACATACCCACCTTGCCATTATTGTTTGCAACGTTTTTGACTAGCCAATCTATCGTGTCGTAGGTGTCGGTACTTTCATCGATCTGTAAACCGTTCGATGGAGACCGCGTAGGCCGAATATTCTCGTAGGTACCTTCGCTCATCCAACGGCCGCGGACATCTTGGTAAACGAAAATATAACCGGCTTTTGTCATCGCGGGGAAGTTGCCTAAATAGTTTTTGGCGGTGTCGGTCCCATATGGTGCAACGGTGTAAGGCGTGCGATTAAGCATTATGGGATACTTCTTCTTGTTATCTTTAGGAACATAAATGGATGTGAACAAACGTACGCCATCCCGCATGGTGATATACTGTTCTATTTTTGTGTAATGGTTTTTGACATAGTCTGCCGTGATATCCTGTGCACGGCCAAGTGTACAAAAAATAATAAGGAAAAGCGTAATAAAAAGTCTATTCATCGGGCTAAATTTGCTTTAGTTTAATCAACTATGAAAGTACGCAAATAGTTTGGAAGCACAACCGCTGATTTTTGTAAAAAAAAGTGAATTTAGATGTAATGTTTTGCTATGTGTACTTGTCTTCCTATTAAATGAGCCAAATGAATCAAGATATCTTCAAAAAAACGGTTTTCGTCTTCAAAGACAAGATGTATCGCTTTGCGAAGAGTATGCTCACCGATACGGACGATGCCTACGATCTGGTACAGGAGGTCATGATGAAGCTTTGGCAGATGCGGGATGAGTTGGCGCAGGTCACCAATAAGGAGGCATTTGTGATACGCTGCGTACGTAATGAAGCGATGAATAGGCTGAAACATGCGAAGGTGGTACAGCTTTATCAATATACGTTGCAGGAAGGTGTGGTAACAGAGCATTATCCGGCACTGACGAAGGAGTTGATACAACGATTGATAGCAGCGCTGCCGGAAAAGCAAAAAATGGTTATGCACCTGCGCGATATCGAAGAATATGAGATTGCGGAGATTTGCGAAACACTGGATTTGGAAGAAAGCGCGGTACGTGTAAATCTGAGCCGGGCGCGACAACGTGTTAAAGGACAACTTCAAAAAATTTTTGATTATGAAAAAAGACAGATCAACAGAAATGGATGAGAAGTATTGGGAGGGGATTTCGTCTTTGCGCGAAGAACGCTCTCTTAAGAAAAAGGCAGAACAGCCCTATTATGAGCAGCTGGATCAGCTTGCCAAATCCGAAATGAAATGGGACTTTGATGATTTTGTGCAGATGACTGCAGAAAGCACGGAAAAGGGGTATATCGTACCAAGCAAATCAAAAAGCCGTTGGTGGGTGTTAGCATCTGGCATGGCGGCAAGTCTAGCTCTGGTCCTTGGGTTCCTTTTTTTTAAGTCGAACGATAGCGAAGAGGTAGTTGTTTCTGCGGCAAAGCACAGCAGCAAGATCCCTTCTTCAGCTACCTTGCCGGATGCGCCTCTGGTGCAAGTTGACGTGCCTAGCGATGTCGCTACGAAAAACACACGGAAGCAGCCCAAGAAGCGAATCGCTGTACAGCCGCAACCGCAAGAAATGATGGATGACCTGACGCAGACGGGCGACGATGCATATGTGTTCGTGAATGGCAAGCCGGTTTATGATCAGGAAGAAGCAGAAGAAATAGTCTTGGCATCATTGCAGATGATGACCGCTAATTTGCAAGAAGGAAGAAATGCACTGGAAAAAGTGAAATATATACAAGTTGAATTGTAAAAACCATAGATATGAAAATTATATTATCCGTCACGATGCTCCTTTGGGTAATCACGACACAGGCACAGGTATCAAAACTTGACAAGATTTTTGACAAGTATCAAGAGGCAAAGGGTGTAACGTCCATTAAAATAGGGAAGCCCATGTTCAGTATGATCCAAAAACTGAATATCGGTGAAGATGAGATGGGACAGATCAAGCCGTTGCTAACCAAAATCAATTCGATAAAGATGTTGGTAGTGGAAGACGACAGCCTACATATCAAAGATGAAGTTAAATCTGCATTTTCGAATATCCAGTATGAAGAACTTATGGCGATCCATAGTGATGGAAGTCGAATCAAGTTTTTGGCTGAAAGTACAGCTGGCGATGTCTTAAACAATTTATTATTGGATATTTCGGCGGATGGCAGCACTATTTTTATGATTTTGGACGGCCGCATCAGCTATGCGGATATTGATAAACTGGTAAATCAAAAATAGCCATGGTAAAAATATATCAACTTACATTTTGCATTGTCATGATTATCATGATGCAATCCTGCTACATCAAGCAGCGCCCTAATATGAACTTTGTGGACCGTGCGGATGCAGGGCAGCAAGCCGACATTGTTTCCATCAAGGTGCCAATGTTTTTAGTGAAGCCTTTTTTAAGAAAAGAGCTGCAAGAAGAGGATGACGAAATGCTTCGTCTTGCGATGAGGAAGATCAAAAGTGTCAAGTTAATGACCTTGTCAAACGCCAGCAATAATGCGCGCATCCAAGAAAACTATAAGCAATTTTTGCGAGACGAGCATATGGAGGAGTATGCAAGTATCATCAGTGACGGCGATCGGGTTACGATCAACGCACAAACCAAAAAAGACAAGATCCGAAAGTTGATGTTAGGTGTGTCTTCAGAGGATGGAGAGCATGTCTTTATCGAAGTAAAGGGAAATTTTTCTGTAGCAGATATTGCGCATGCGCTTGATTCTTACGAAAAGAAAAACAAGTAAATTTTTCTGCTCGATGTGTGGATCCGCCAGCCTTACAACAGGCAATAAAAAAAGCTCGAAAGTAATTTCGAGCTTTTTTTATATTGGTATCGTGAAAGCTTATTTTGCTAATTCTTCCGCGATTGCCGCGCCGATTTCGGCAGGAGATTCTACTACACGGATACCGCACTCACGCATGATTTTCATTTTAGCCGCAGCCGTATCGTCAGCACCGCCAACGATTGCTCCTGCATGCCCCATACGGCGTCCTGGAGGCGCTGTCTGGCCGGCAATAAAACCGACAACCGGTTTAGTGCCAAATTCTTTGATCCAGTTGGCGGCTTCCGCTTCCATGCCACCACCGATTTCGCCAATCATAATGATCCCTTCGGTTTCTGGATCGTTCATCAGTAATTCTACCGCTTCTTTTGTCGTGGTGCCAATAATGGGGTCACCACCAATACCGATAGCAGTGGTAATGCCTAGCCCTGCTTTTACAGTTTGGTCTACTGCTTCGTATGTTAACGTACCAGACTTGGACACGATACCTACTTTGCCTTTTTTAAAGATAAAACCAGGCATAATACCGATTTTAGCTTCTTCAGCAGTAATGATTCCCGGACAGTTTGGACCAATTAAACGAGATTTTTTGTCACTCAAGTAAGATTTTACTTGAATCATATCTTTAGTAGGGATACCCTCTGTAATACAAACGATTACTTCAATACCTGCCTGTGCAGCTTCCATGATCGCATCAGCGGCAAATGCAGGTGGAACGAAAATTATAGAAACGTTAGCGCCAGTTGCTTCTACGGCATCCTGTACCGAGTTAAATACAGGACGATCAAGGTGCGACTGTCCACCTTTTCCTGGTGTAACCCCACCTACCACGTTGGTCCCGTACTCGATCATTTGAGAAGCGTGATAAGTACCTTCATTTCCGGTAAAACCTTGTACGATTACCTTTGAATCTTTATTGACTAATACACTCATTTTTTCTGTTTTTTTGCAAAGCAAATCTACTATTTTGCAACGACTTCTAAAAATTAAGCTTAGGCTAATACTGCATTTTTTTATAAAAGCTTTAGCTTTTGGATGAAATGCCAAAGGATGATCCCTACCGTTACCGATACATTCAACGAATGCTTGGTTCCAAACTGCGGGATCTCAATGCAATGCGCTATTTCCTGCATCACTTGATCAGAAACGCCATGCACCTCATTGCCGAAAACAAATGCATATTTTTTTGTGGTTTCCACTGATATATCGTGCAGGGCTGTACTATCTGCCGCTTGCTCGATGGCTACGACGGTATAGCCGTTTTTTTTCAACGATCTTACGGCATCTAAGGTGTCTTCGACATGTTCCCAAACAACGGACTGCGTGGCGCCCAGTGCGGTCTTCTCGATTTCGCGGTGTGGTGGTGTGCCGGTAATGCCGCACAATAGTATTTTTTCCACCGCAAAACCATCGGCAGTCCGAAAGGTCGATCCAACGTTATGCATGCTACGCACGTTGTCTAACACAATAACGATAGGCGTTTTATCTTGCGCTTTAAATGATTCGACATCTGGTCGATTCAATTGTTCCATAGATAATTTTTGCATGATTTTCGGTGTTAAAAAGGCCAAAATTACATATTTTAATCCGGATCCCATCATAACAAAAAGCCGGAGCACTACATTTTTAAAAATAGATTTTGATAATTGAAAATATCATGTTATTTTTGCATTCCGAAATTAGTACACAGAAAATAAAAATCAGCTAAGAGAAATGGCAAATCATAAATCAGCGATCAAAAGAATTAGAGCAAACGCAGCAAAACGCTTAAGAAACCGTTACCAAGCAAAAACTACGCGTAACGCGATTAAAAAACTACGTAACACAACGGATGCGGAAGAAGCAAAGTCTTTGTTGCCAAGAGTTGTTTCTATGTTAGATCGTTTGGCTAAGAAAAACGTAATCCATAAAAGGAAAGCATCTAACAATAAATCAAAATTGACAAAATTTGTCAATAAATTAGCGTAAGCTTTTTGTTATTGAACAGCATAATAGGGAAGTATATTCGTACTTCCCTTTTCTTGTTTACGATAAGAAAATAGGGTCTGATGTTATACGCAGACCCTATTTTTTGTTAGCGTATTGCTTGAATGGCTTTATCCAGCTTGGCTTTATCGTTCTTATAAGGCGAGAGATCATACAGTTCCACTTTGCGAAAATCAATCGGGTGACTTTCACTTTGCAGGTGAATGAATCCGTTGCTCAACAGCTTTCCGTCCGGTTTTTGTTGTGGGTCATAGTTTTCAACATTTCCGCCTCCAAACTGGGGTTGGTTGTACTCCAATACCACCTGACCATCCAGGATATGTTGGATAAGCGAATCCCCAAGGACCAAAAAGTCGGCCGTGACCCACTGATCACCATGGTATGTCTTTGAGGTTGAGCTTTGGCAATGTGGCGTAAAAAGCTTTTCATTGATCACCACATTGGTGCCTGGCGTGCATAAGTTTGATGTGGTACGGGCATCAGTTCCGTTGCCACCTAGCAATTGCCCTTCAATAGAGATAGGGAAATCTTGATCCTTCAGCATTGTTTTCGGGTCTTGTCCATGCAGCATCGCACCGCTGTTTCGCCATGCCCAGCCTTCGCCTCCTTTCGCTTGCTCTTCTACAAAGCGGTATTCCAATCGCAGCAAGTAATAACTGTATGGAGTATTGTAGGCCAAATGTCCATATTGCTGATTGAAATCATCGTATCCATCGTAGCGCACTTTCAATAGCCCATCTTCCACACGGAAAGTATTGGCGTAGTTTTCTCCACTTTCATGCAGTCTGATTTTAGGAGTCCAGTTCTTCAAGTCTTTACCATTAAATAGCTGTATGGCTTTTGGGGTTTCTGTTGAGGAGGTCGCACGGCTGTTTGTTGAACAAGCAAAAAAAATGGCGCTTGCAGCCATTACCGAAAAAAGAGTGGTTTTCATGTTTACATATTAAGTTTAAAGTAGTAGATTTTTATTTTTTACATATTCGCTTGGACGTACCCCAATGATTTTGTTGAAGGTGTTGCTAAATGTAGGCAAACTGCTGTATCCGACGCGCAGTGCAACTTCGTTGATATGTAATTTCTCATCCAAAAGGAGTTTCAAGGCTGAAAGCATACGTAAGATGGTATAGTATTGGATGAACGACATATTAAGCTCGCGCTGGAAAAGACGGGCGAGTGTGCGCTCGCTGATATCAAATTCTTGGGCAAGCATTTTAAAACTGATGTTTTCATCGATACGATGGTCCAAGTAATTTACAATGTCCTTAAGCTTTTCATGTTTCGGATAAGGAAGAGCGAGCGGTAATTCGGTATTGGAAACTTCGGGAAGGATCAACTTGAATGCTTTCGCTATTGCGAATTTCGATGCTTCTGTCGGAGAGATGTTGCCGGTCCATCGGTTTGTAAACATGATAAATTCAATCAGGAAATCGTTCACAGGATAAATGTTTACCCGATCAAAAAAATCCGTATCCGTATGGAACGCCGGGAAATATAGGTTGCGCATGATCACCTGCGGGCTACTGGGGTGGATACTATGCCGTATCCCGGCGGGGATCCATATGTAATGTCGCGCCGGGAGGAAGTAGCTCTTTTCTGGTGTTTTCAAGAACACTATTCCGCCTTCCGTGTACAGAAACTGCCCCTTTTTGTGGCTATGCTCGGCAATAAACGTTTCGCCCATGACGGCGTGGTGGCAATAGATGCTGTCAGCAAACGAGTCTACCTCGGTCATGTAATATTTGTCGACATATAACTTATTGTCCATAGCGTGCCTTTTTCTTGAGGTTATAAATCTCATGTTTTTTAATGATATAACCAAGATAGTTCAGGGTATCGTGTACGGAAAACTATGTTTTGTTGCATGAAGCGAGCTGCCTTTCGGTTTCGAAAGTGGTCTTTACTTGATGATTCTTTTGTTGCTTGATATCTGTCGGGATCTGTATGGCAGTGGTTTGATGCTGAACGGACTCCTATACCGCTAGGGAATTTTGATAATAATGTGTCGCATGTTAATAAAATACGTAGTGAAAATATGCGTATTATTGTTTATCCTATTTTGGGACCTTTGGATCGGGTTTGTTAATCAATGAACATGGCTTACGAGAGAATAAAACTAGAACGATTAAAAGACAAAGTGATGTCGGCGGAAGATGCCGTGCTTTTGTTTGAAAATGATATGCTGGTCGGGGCCAGCGGTTTTACGAAGGCTGGCGACAGTAAGGTGGTGTTGGAGGCGTTGGCAAAACGGGCCAAAACGGAAGGTATTAAGATCACACTGATGACGGGTGCGTCGCTGGGCCACGATACCGATGGGAAACTTGCGGAAGCGGGTGCGCTAAAGAAACGGATGCCGTTTCAGGTAGACCGCGTACTGCGTAACAAGATCAATGCTGGGGAGGTGCTTTTCATCGATCAGCACTTAAGTGAAAGTGTGGAGTTATTGCACAATAAAGTAACACCCCCGCTGGATATTGCCGTTATCGAAGTTGCTTACATCGATCGTGATGGAAGCTTGGTGCCCACCACATCGGTAGGGAATTCGGCTACGTTTGCGGAGTTGGCCGATAAGATCATATTGGAGGTCAACACCGCCATTCCTATGGAGATTTACGGTTTGCATGATATCTATAAGGCGGAAAATTATCCCTATCGCAATGTGATCCCGATCGTTGCACCATGGAACAAAATTGGCAGGAAGACCATTCCTGTTAATCCGGACAAGATTGTGGGTATTGTGTTTACCGATAAAAAAGACAGCCCTGCGGATATTGCGGAGCCGGACGAGAAAACGACGGCGATTGCCGGACATATCCTGAAGTTTTTTGAAAATGAAGTCCAGCTCGGACATCTTACAGACCGGCTTTTGCCCTTGCAGGCCGGTATAGGTAAAGTGGCTAATGCCGTGCTAACCGGGTTTAAGCAAAGTAATTTCTACGATTTGACGATGTTCTCCGAAGTTTTGCAGGATAGCACGTTTGATTTGATAGACGCAGGTGTACTTTCTTTTGCTTCAGCCTCGTCCATTACGGTGTCTGCCGCTTGTTATGAACGGGTTTTTGGCAACCTGCAAAAATACCGCGACAAAATTGTCTTACGCCCTCAAAACATTTCAAATACGCCTGGGCTAATACGCAGGCTCGGTATCATAGCCATCAATACGGCGATAGAATTTGACATTTACGGAAATGTTAACTCTACGCATTTAGGCGGTACTAAAATTATGAATGGTATCGGAGGATCGGGTGATTTTGCCCGTAATGCTTATCTAAGTGTTTTTGTCACACAGGCGGCGTCTAAAGGAAATACAATCTCCCACGTATTACCGATGGTTTCGCATGTAGACCATACCGAACATGATGTTGATATTCTGGTGACGGATATCGGTTTGGCAGATCTTCGGGGTTTGGCGCCAAGGGAACGCGCCCAAAAGATTATCGATAATTGTGTGCACCCGGATTTTAAAGACGAATTGCAATCTTATTTTGATAGAGCCTCTGCAAGAGGTGGACATACGCCGCACCTGCTGGAAGAGTCCTTCAGTTGGCATATCCGTTTGTCGGAAACGGGATCCATGAAGAAATAGGAGAAAGGAAGGAGGTTGGCCTCTTTTTCTTTCGTTTTGAAGATGCTATCGTCTTGCTTTGCCAAATTTTCGTCTGCGAAACTGCTGTTGCGCAAGCGCAATGACGCTTAACAAGAGTATGGGCGCTGCTACATTTACCAGTTGCCACATTAGCTTTTGTTCCTTTATTTTGACGGGGTTCAGCAGTCTTAGTTTCACTGACCGATTTCTCAAGCCTATCAGGCTGTCATCGTGCAGCAGGTAGTCGACAGTGTTTTGCAGGAAGGCTTTATTCGCAAATTGCCGTTCCATGTAGCGATCCCATCCTAATGGATAGGGCGATTGGTCTTTGCTGTCAATTTGGTTGATGAGCCAATCTGCATCTGCAAATACGAGCATCTTGCTAGTGTGGTGGATGTTCGTCAAATCAATTGGTTCGGCGATGTCGCTAGGTGCCGCCCTGTTTTCAAAAAGATAGGGGAATTCTCCGCTCAGCAATACGGCAACGGGATAGGGATGCGTATGGAATTTCTTTGGATCGGGCTCTTCCTCCACCATTTGTAAGCTGATGGACGCAGGAACGCGCCATCTCTTTGCAAACGCCGAAGAAGTCAATATGATATTTTTTTTGATAGATGGCGAACCCACGGTATCTAAGGTGCCGACAAACTCCGTACGGATGCCGTCCAGGTTTCGGACAATTGGATGAGATGAGGTGGGCGTTACGATGGGGAAGAAATACCAAGGGGCGAGTGCTATCTGTGGTTGCCCGGACATAGCGCCTACCGTGATCGGAATCTGCCCGCATTGGAGGTCGGCAATGAGCTCATCATTCAGTCGTACACCATACATGAAGAGCTGGTCGTCTAAATTAAGCGAACGCGCTATGAGCGGCTGGCTACCGGTTTTTTGGAGGTGATGCAGGGATGCATCCACTTGATCGATCGCCCACACCACACGCCCACCATGCCGCACGAAATAATCGATCTTGTATTTATGACTTTCTTTAAATGCCGAGGTTGGTTTTACAATGAAAAGAAGCTTAAGCTGATCTAACGAGGCGTAGGTTACGGAGTCGAGATTGACACGCCCCACTTGATGCCCATCTGCCGCAAGGCACTGCATGGCATCGTATAGCTCTAGATCGCTAGGCTCCCCGTGGCCCTCCGTAAATCCTACAAAAGGGGGCTCCTGGCTATTCGCCTTTTTTAGGGCAGCGGTAAAAGCGTAGGCAAGATTTTGTATGGAGTTGTTGATTGCTTCTTCAGGAGAAACACTTTGCTTTTGTTGCAATAGGTTAACCAGGATTTCTTGTGTTCCGGAACGAATGACGGCGGTAGGGAAAATCAGTTTTTGGCTCCATCCCTGATCCGTCTTCACCCGAAGATTGGTGGGCTGTATGCCTCTCGATAGCAGGGCATCGGCAAAAGCCTGTTGTTCAGCTTGACTACCTTCCAAGGGATCGATCAAGGTATAGTCAAGTTTGCCAGGGGCATAGGATTTCAGATCGCTGGCCATATCCATAGCTGCTCGCTTTAGCTCGTTGAACCCGTTCGGTAAATCACCATCCAAAAAGATAGTGATGTGCACGGGGGCTTCCATACCCTGTAGTACTTCTTTTGTCGCCTCGCTTATACTAAATCGTCGATCTTCTGTCAAGTCTAACCGAATCGAATAAGAAAAGTATTGCTGGTTCAGGAGAAAGTAAGCTAAAAGAGTTGCTGTATACCACGTAAGTGTCTTGCTGCGTTTTCTGAAATGACGCCCCAAATGGCCGACGGTAAAAATGATGAATAGCGCTGATACACTGAAGAAATAAATCAGATCGGCTAGGTCCAGGACCCCCCGGCTGATGCTGGTATAGTGCGCCTGCAACCCCAGTTTTTTTATAAACGCAGTACCTGCTTCGAAGGATAGCAAATCGCCCATGGCCTCGAGACCGTAATAGGCAAAAAATAGGGCAAATACGGCAAGTAAAAAAGCGACGATGGCATTTTTCGCTAGGGAGGAACAAAAGATGGCGATCGCGGCATAGGTACATGCTAGAAAGAAGAGCCCGAGGTATGATCCCAAAGTAGCACCGATGTCGATATTTCCGGTAGGACTAGCTAGCAGGTAGATGGTACAAGCGTAGATGGTTGTGGGGAGAATGGATAAAACAGCGATCCCCACGATGCCGAGATATTTTCCCGCGACAATTTGGAATAGGGTATTGGGCCGGCTAAAGAGCAGGTCGAACGTGCCCGCTTCTTTTTCTCCAGCTATACTGCGTGCGCCAATGGCAGGAATCAGGAAAAGAAAAAGATAAGGAGCGACAGCGAAGAAGCTATGCAGACTGGCGTATCCTCCATCAATAATAGAGGTGCTGGGGAAAATCCAAGCCAGCAATCCACTAGCAAGTAAAAAAATGGCTATTGCCAAGTATCCTACCAGCGAATTGAAGAACGAATAAATTTCCTTTTTGAAGATGTTGATCAAGGCAAAGCAGTTTTGTCCGCTCGAAAATAGCAAATTCAGGGCGCTAAAGCAAGAACGCACGTATCCGGATGGATCGTGCGTTTTTTGTATCTTGCAATGTAGGGACTATCTTCTGCCTGGAAGGTAGATTTGGAAGCCGACGGCAACACCTAGGCCACTTTGTCCACCACCAGAGTTGACATTCGCTTTGCTATAGTTATAACCTGTCATCACCTCCAACGCAACGGTCTGTGTGATGAAGTGCGCATAGCCAACGTTGGCGCCGAGAGCAAGCGACACGTCGCTACCAGGTTTACTGCCGGCAATTCCGATATCGCCTTGTCCAAAAAAGCGACCAGATGAGCTTGCTCCTCCTGGAAAGTAATAACGCACAAACGGAGAGATACCATAATTGTAGACATTGTCGTCTCCTTTGATAGCTGTAAAGCCTAGGCTCGCTTGTGCACCGATAGCTAAACCATCCGTGACAAAATAACCTGCACGAGGATTAAGATTAATGTTAAACTGATCGCCTTCGAAGCTATATCCGATATTACCGATTGATCCTCCGACCATCCAGTTTCCCTGTTTAATAGGTTCTAGACCTACATTGGCTGTGGTTTGCGGAGTTGTTTCAATGCGCTGCGCTTCAGCAGTCAGCGCGAATCCCCCGATCAAAGCCATTAAAAATGTAAACTTTTTCATATCTAATCAAGTGTTAAAATGTATATTATAAACACTTGGCAAAAAAAATAGTTTGAATTATTTTGTTAAGCGTACAAAAATTTCTTCCAGCGATTGACCCGGGTATTTGGTAGCCATGTCGGCTACACGGAAATGGTCGCGAATCTTTCCCAGGTGTAGAATGATGACTTCATCACATATGGCTTCCACCTCTTGCAAGAGGTGAGTGGATAGAAGTACCGTTTTTTCTCGGCCCAGTTCCTTGATCAGGGCACGAATTTCGATAATTTGGTTCGGATCTAAGCCGGCGGTCGGTTCGTCCAACAGCAAAACCTTCGGGTTATGGATCATGCATAAGGCTAACCCTACACGCTGTCTGTACCCTTTTGAAAGCTGTGCAATCTTTTTGTGCTGTACCTCCAACAGTCCCGTTTGTCGGATCACAGCTTCCATGCGTTCGGACTTATTCGCTATGCGGTGCGTATTCGCCTCGTAGTCTATCAGCTCGGTGACATACATATCTGCGTACAACGGATTGTTTTCGGAAAGGAAGCCAATTTCCTTTTTTGCTTGTAAGGGCTTTTTCTTCACATCGATGTCTGCGATTTCGTATGTGCCAGCACTGTCGGGAAGCAAGCCCGCTAAAATCTTCATCGTTGTCGACTTCCCTGCACCGTTTGGTCCAAGAAAACCAACGATACTGTGCCGCTGTGTCTCAAAGGTTACACCATCCAGCGCAAGCTGTGTGCCATATCGTTTTGTTAGTTGATCTACTTTAATGGACATCTGTTCGTTGCGTTTGGGAGGTCATGCATGACCTTGGTAAATCTAATCAATATACGGAGATGATAGTCCTCGTTTTCGTATATAATACTGCAACGATTTTGCAGCTTGCACCGGCCTATCCGTGCTGAGGATGTCGGCACCCCGCTCAATAAATTCGGCATAGAGCTGGTCTCCGCGTGTCTCGGCTTGTCTATCCAGATTTCCCATTGTTCCCAAGATGCACAGGATGCCGTGCTGGTGCAAAAGGTCGGTCAACTGCCTGTCAGCTTCTTTCGTGCCTATAAACGCTAGGATGCGCGTGTCGGGCACGTCTGCGTCATTCAATCGAATAAGATCATCTGCGTTGCGTATTGATGCCGATATCATCAGGTCAGGCGCCAAATTATTCACGAGAGCGGCTTGGTTCACATTGTAGGTTATTAATGCTACATATGCTTCTGCGTGGGTTTTGCGGATCGCATCGACCACCAACCGATAAGGCACGTTTCGCTTGATATCCAAGGTGAAAATTACCTTACCTTTACCCCAAGCCAACGCTTCTTCCAATGTAGGAATCTGATAGGAAGTAAGGTTGCCCTGTGTATCCTTCAAGCGCAGTTTCTTTAGCTCCTCGAGTGTCTTATGAATCGTGTTTCCTTTGCCCGTGGTGGTTCTGTCCAAGGTCTCATCGTGCATCAATACCAGCACGGAATCTTTCGAAAGTGCAATGTCACATTCTATTATCGATGGGGTTTTGTAGGCGACACGTTGGAACGTTTCAAGCGCGTTTTCCGGGTAGTCCAAATCGGGGCCACCCCGGTGCGCGCTAACCAACGGAACCCGTTTATCAGAATACGTTAGGAATTTATGTAGATCTTCTACGCCTGCAAAATTAAAAATTTGATTGTGCTTCCCTAAGTGTCCAAGATCTGCTGTGCCGTTTGTACGGAAACAAGCTGTGGTAGAGAGGATGCAAAGGGCGCAAATGATAAATTTAAGACGGATCTTCATAGTTTGCTATGGCTTGGGAAAGTGCATCCACAGAGGTGTTTAATTGATCGATATGAAGCTGCGCCCGCTTATAAAAAGATTCGCGTTGACCTAATTTATCTTCGATGAACTGCAGCAGTGCTTCGCCCCGCAGTCCTTTCAAAGCCGGGCGGTTGGCGATTTTGGATTGTTGCAGTCTGGCATGTAACGCCCTAGGTGTCATCTGCAGATAAACTGCTAACCCATTTGCCAAGATCCAGTCCATGTTATCAAAATAGCAAGGGCTTCCACCTCCGGTTGATAAAACAACATCTAGTCCGCCATGCTCTTTCAAAACCTGGCTTTCCAGTATCCGGAATTGCTCTTCACCGTGCTTTTCGAAATATTCCGGAATCGACATCCCTACGCGATCAACGATCAAGTGATCGAGGTCTATAAATTTTTTCTGCAGCTGGTTGGCGAGCTTTCGTCCTAGCGTTGTCTTTCCGCTTCCCATAAAGCCGATCAGGAAGATAGGTTTATCCATTATTTTGCTAAATACTCTTTTTCTAATTCTTCCTTTGACGGAAACGTAATTTTAGACCATTTTTTGATGACCACCCCGTTCTGCATGAGCATGACGCCCGGATTGGACCTTACCATACTTTTCAAAGGTACCGCATCTGCGTAAAACATCTCGAGCACCAGGTCCATTTCCTCGTTGAGGCTATTCGCGATTTGCGCCGAACTTGCTGTCAATAATACCGCACGCAGGTTGTAGTCGGCGGAAAGATCCCGGATGGTCGTGTTTATACGATCTAGCGCAATCATGTCCGTTGTAGATAGTTTATCAGCATAGGTGCTCACGACAACGAAGTTGTAGTACGGATTGGTAATGATCTCTTGGGTTACATCGTTTCCATCAGCGTCCGAAATCAACAGATCCGTGATGGGGATTTGATATCCTTTTTTGACCAGGCGCGAAGAAGGCTCGCCAACCACCTCCCAGTTTTCGTCTTCCCAGATTCCAGCCATGTATTCTTTGTCTGTCACTTTTTTGGATTCGCCAGTGCGGATGTTTTTGATCTCGTAAATGTATTCGAAAACATCCCCTTCCTTTCCTTCCGGTAGTACCATCAGAGCTGGAATATTATTACCTTCTTTATAAGGTAGGAAATCGATAATAGGGAGAAAGTAAAGGGTGTATATCCCGATACCAAACGAAAATAGCACCACCAAGGTTGCTGCGATACTTCTTGCCGTCCCCTTTTTCATGATCGGGGTGATCCTGTTCCGATAGCGGAAAATGATCAGGATGAATACCAGCAATATCAGATCTTTCAGGAAGGATTGCCAAGGGGTAAGCGGTATGGCATCACCGAAACAGCCACAGGAGGTCACTACTTCGAAAAATGCCGAATAAAAAGTTAGAAAAGTAAAGAAGATGATCAGAAGCAGTAAGCCCCAAGCAACCTTTTGTCTATGCAAGCCCAACAGGAGGAAGGCGCCAAGAACAATTTCGAAGCCACAGATCAAGATCGCGATCCAGGCGCTGTAATCGTTTAACGCGTCCAGATGGAACACGTGGAAGTATTCCTGAAGTTTATAGCCAAATCCTGTGGGATCGTTGGCTTTGATAAATCCGGAGAAAATAAATAGTACGCCTACGACAAGTCGGCTAAAGCCAAGCAACATGCTGCCCAGGTTTGCTTTTTTCTTACGTGTAGGATTAAAGTTTGTTTCCATGTGTTAGTGTTGTTCGGCAAGCCCCATTTTTATCAAGGCAAATACGGCATAGTTTAACATATCTTGGTAATTGGCTTTCAAGCCCTCGGATACGATTGTTTGTCCGTTATTATCTTCAATTTGTTTTACGCGTTGCAACTTCATGAGGATTAGATCCGTCAGCGAAGAAATGCGCATATCGCGCCACGCTTCACCATAGTCGTGGTTCTTAGCAAACATCAGATCGCGTGTTTCGTTTACTTTTTCTTTATATTTTTCGTCCACAAAGGCATAGTCGAGTTCGCTGGGGGCATCTTCAGGAAGCTCCAGTTGCATCATGGCGATGACGCAATAGTTGACGATACCTATATATTCATCTAGTATCCCTTCGCCTACAAGTGATACCTTTTTTACCTCCAGCGTGCGGATGCGTTGCGCTTTTATGAACAATTGATCTGTCACCGAGGATGGGCGCATGATGCGCCAAGCAGTTCCATAATCTTTTGTTTTCTTTAAAAATAAATCTTTGCAATAACTAATGACCTGGTTGTATTCGGTACTTGTATCCATGTGTTGAACGCTGTTTTGCCTGTATGTTCTTTGACAAATATAGGCAGAATATGTTATTTGGGGGAACAGGATTGCCCCACTATTTGAGAACTAAGAAAAATAAGTGTTAATTTTGTTTATGCATGCTGTTAACTTGGATCGGTTTGGCCATATCGAACATTTGAAGATGGGGACGGATCAACAACAGGCGGTCTACCATCTGTTGACGAATGCAGGACTGTTCGATCAGTTGGAGGCGTATGATCCCCTGCTCGTGGGCACGGTGCCGATCGACATTGCTATTGCAACAAGTGATTTGGATATCGTCTGCTGTGCCAGCGATCTCGACGAATTCTGCCGCTTTGCACAAGAAACGTTCAGCTGGCGGGAGTCTTTCCAGCTATTGAAGTCGACCTTCAACCAAGTACCTACTGTTTTGGTCCATTTTACGTTGTCGACTTTTGAAGTTGAGCTGTTTGTGCAGCACGTCCCCTCCAAATTGCAGCACGGCTATCGGCATATGATTAAAGAATATGAAATCTTAGCAAGCCGCGGTCCAGATTTTAGAAAGCAGGTGTTGGCGTTAAAGCGTGCTGGTCTCAAGACAGAACCTGCTTTTGCTAAACTACTGGGGCTCGAGGGCGACCCTTACGAGCGCATACTTAACTATCATATACATGAAAATATTTAAACCGGAGATTCGCGAAGTGCAGATTACGCGATACGTACAGCCGTTTCGGGAGGGAGGATCGCTGCCGGCACTGGTCGATGCTGATGATGGCTTCAGCTACGTTATCAAATTCCGTGGCGCCGGACAAGGGCGAAAGGCATTGGTGGCAGAACTGATAGGAGGGGAGTTGGCCCGCTTTTTAGGATTGCGTATGCCCGAGATGGTATTTGCCGAACTCGATGAATCCTTCGCACGTACAGAACCAGATGAAGAAATACAGGATCTCTTACGCTTTTCTATCGGAAAGAATCTCGGCGTCCATTTTTTGAACGGCGCGATAACATTTGACCCGAATGCAGATCGGGTGGAAGCCCTAGAGGCCTCAAAGATCGTATGGCTTGATGCGCTGTTGATGAACGTAGACCGAACGGTGCGAAATACCAATATGTTGATGTGGCATGGTGAGCTGTGGTTGATCGACCATGGGGCATCCCTGTATTTTCATCACGCTTGGGACAATTGGGAAGAGCAGCTGGCGAAGCCATTTGTGCAAATTAAGGACCACGTCTTGTTGGGTTACGCATCGCAGGTAGAGGAGGTAGACCGCACATATCGCCACTTGTTTACGGCGGAAAACATACGCAATGTGCTTGATTTGATCCCGGACGAATGGCTTATGGACGAAAGTCGGGATCTTGATGCTAGCGCTGCCCGGGCTGTTTACCTATCCTTTTTGTTGGGGCGTATTGCACATGCCGATAATTTCATTAAACAGTTAGAAGATGAGCGAAAGAACCGTTTATGAATATGCCGTCGTGCGTGTGGTGCCGCGTGTGGAACGGGAGGAATTTATCAATGTCGGGGTAGCACTCTATTGCAAAAGGCAGCGCTACGCGGACGTGAAGCTATTTGTCGATGAGGCTAAATGCAGGGCATTGCATGCGGACATCGATCTGGAGCTGATTCGGAGACACCTGGATTCTTTCCGGCGAATCTGTGTGGGCGATCGTTCAGCAGGGAAACTTGCCGAATTGGAACAGGCAGAACGCTTTCGCTGGCTGACGGCAAAGCGGAGTACGTTGATCCAATGTTCGGTAGTCCATCCGGGACTTTGCGCATCCGCCGAAGAGACCCATCAGGTACTTTTTGATAAATTAATCCTATAGAAATAGTAGGTTTTCGTGAAATGAATCTTAAATTTGAGGCTAGACATGCAAGGGATGGACGATTTTTATCAACATATATTTCAGAAACAACTAGAAGTGCAGGATATGCCGAGTAATTCGCGTATTGCAGATTGGGCAAAGCATGTGCTTCATCTATTGTTTCCGGAAAAGCAATCGGCAAATTTTGGAACTGTGCGGGATGTACGCCAAGCTTTTGAGGAAGCCGAAGACGAGCTGTTTGCTTTGCTGCAGAAAACAAAGGCCTGTTCGCACTGCGATCACCGCTTGATCGCGCACGAGTTTTTTGAGGCATTGCCTAGCATTTACGCTGTGATGCTTACCGATGCCGAGGCCATCATGGATGGTGATCCTGCTGCCAAAAGCTTGCGCGAAGTCATTCGCACCTATCCCGGTTTTCATGCTATCTGTATATATCGGCTGGCCCATCAGCTGTGGAAGGCCGGTGTTCCGCTCATTCCGCGTATCCTCACGGAACATGCGCACTCCAAGACCGGTATCGATATCCATCCAGGAGCGCAAATTGGCAAGTATCTATACATTGACCATGGTACCGGGCTTGTCATCGGCGAAACCAGCATAATCGGTGACCACGTCAAACTTTACCAAGGGGTAACTTTAGGCGCCTTGAGTGTAGAAAAGAATATGGCCAACACCCAACGGCACCCGATCATAGAAGATTTTGTCATTATCTATGCCGGAGCTACCATTTTAGGCGGACAAACCGTCGTCGGTCATCATTCCGTTATAGGAGGGAACGTTTGGCTGACCTCGAGCGTAGACCCTTATACCACGGTTTACCACCAACCCAACTCAAAATTTATTGACTCTAAACCCCTCGCATAATGGGAAATCTAATCGATACAATTGGCAATACACCGCTTGTCGAAATAACCTCATTCCATGACAATCCGAACGTGAAGATCTTTGCAAAAATGGAGGGGAATAACCCAGCTGGCTCGGTGAAAGACCGAGCAGCGCTCAACATGATTCGATCGGCGCTCGAGCGTGGCGAAATCACCAAAAACTCGAAGCTTATCGAAGCGACCTCTGGCAATACCGGCATCGCTCTGGCCATGATTGCCGGACTATACGGCTTGGATTTGGAGCTGGTGATGCCCTCGACATCGACTAGAGAGCGTACCTTGACGATGGAGGCTTATGGCGCAAAGGTGACGCTACTGGAATCGATGGAAGTATGCCGCGACTATGCGGAGGAAAAGGCTGCCGCAGGCGATTATTTTATTTTGAACCAGTTTGCCAATCCGGATAATTACGGTGCCCATATTAAAACGACTGGCCCTGAAATATGGCGAGACACGGCGGGCAAGATCACGCATTTTGTGAGCGCCATGGGAACAACAGGAACCATTATGGGCTGCTCCATGTTCCTGAAAGAGAAAAATCCGGCTATCCAGATCATAGGCTGCCAACCTACGGAAGAGTCCTCTATACCGGGGATTCGACGTTGGCCTGTAGCATACTTGCCGAAAATATTTGATCCGGCTCGTGTGGATACTGTCATCGATATTGCACAGGGCGATGCCACCGCCCGTGCGCGCGAACTCGTGCGCAAGGAAGGTATATTTGCTGGGATGAGCACCGGCGGAGCCTTTCATGCGGCGCTGGCTGTTGCCCATGGTATCGAAGAGGGGGTGATCGTTTTCATCGCCTGTGACCGCGGCGATCGCTACCTCAGCTCCGATCTATTTACTTAATTAGGAATCAGCTACAGCTCACGGCTCCATATCTCGTGAATGGGGTCGCCCTTGGAACTGAGGCCGCTGTGGTGCCATGCTCCGTTTTGGATGGAGCCTTCGAAGGAAAGCTGTGCACCTACCCGTGCGTTGTCTCGCGAGAAGAAAAGGATCTCCTCTGTGTATTGCCCTCCAGTGAACGTATACAGTCCGCCACCGGTGCCGTAAAACCCTTTCTCCGCCGGATTGATAGCAACCCATTGAAAATATCCATCCACGAGCAGCTTGATTGTTTTCCGATCTCCTTTTTGAATTTCACTCATCTTGTCGCCCTGTTTACGTCCGGTGATTCGCCATAATCCATCTAAAACTTGTTTTTTACTGGGTTCTTTGGTCCAAGACGTTCCATCTTTACCCTTCATGCCCGATGCATCAGCATGGATAGGTATGGTAAGTGTCTGTCCAACACTCTCGGCATCAGCATCGTTGTATTCAACCTTAACGTTCAAGGATTTTCCGTTAAAGGTAAAAGGGCCACCAAAGGTGGATATGTATTGCTGGTGTTTGTAATGTGTTTGCGAGCAATAACCGTCTACGAATAGCCATACAATTTTGTCATCGCCTTTTGTCGTATGGTATACGCCGGAAAGCTTGGTCTGCTGGGCAAATCCAAGCAACGTAGCACATAATAAAATCACTGTTGACATTGCTTTTTTCATGATTTACATGTATTGGTGTGCTTAAAATTAGGGAATTATTGCTGATGTTTCTGCCTTAATTTTTATTTTGGCTCCTTTGCAGCATATTTATGCTTCCATTTTTTGCGGCGCGCAACGTCGAACTGGCGCTGCTGGAAAGCAAT
This sequence comes from Sphingobacterium griseoflavum, assembly GCF_014653155.1. Taxonomy (GTDB): domain Bacteria; phylum Bacteroidota; class Bacteroidia; order Sphingobacteriales; family Sphingobacteriaceae; genus Sphingobacterium; species Sphingobacterium griseoflavum. Next base: position 23,272 of record NZ_BNAF01000001.1, read on the forward strand.
AGGGCTTTGCGCCGAATCCATGCCGGAAAATACAAAACTTCATGCCGCATAGTGGAGAGATTAGCATGAAAAGTGTGAACGGTTAAATCCAATATTGCAAATGAAGCATCTCCCTCCCGAAAATATTCTTTTGATCGACCTCTCGAAAACCGAGTTGGAGGTACAGCTTTTTCGCTTTGGGGTTTTCTTCGTCAACGAGCAATCCCAATATGGCATCCTGCTGCTTGCAGTATAGATCAATAGCATACAGCAAGAGGATTTTGCCTATGCCCTTACCACGAGCTGGAGGAGATACAGCTAGGCTATCCACATATATTTCTCCTGCCTGCGTCTCGAGTGCAGGATCGATATCCCGGCCATATTCGTTAGCAAGCATATTCAGCACCGGCGCGCGAAGTTGCCGAACAGCCGCGCCAGGATAGCAGCAGATTTGCCCCAGCAAGATTCCATCTTCCTCTGCAACGACAATGTGCTCATAGGAATACTGGTTGCCAGGCCTGCTTATCAGAGCGCTAAGGAAGGCATGCGCCTTTTGTGCATCGCTTTCTCCGATAAAATGAAATACAATGTCCTGCATGGCATGCAACATTAATGTTGCCAGCGCTTGGGCTTCCTGGCGATCTGCCTTTCTGATTTGAATCATATGCCTATAACAACAACTAAAAAGGCTACCCAAAGATTAGGTAGCCTCGCTATTTTATAATTACTGATACTTATTTTTCTAATTTTTCGAAATCTACATAGGTGATTTCCTCTGCATTCAACGTGACATTGTCTTTCAGGTATGCAAACACTTTCAGTGCCTTCGCTTCTTCAAACAAACGATTTGCCTGTTCGCGGTCTTGCAACAATTGCATGGCAAATTGATTTAACTGCTCGTCGGAAGGCTCATCATTGATGTTGTACATTTTGATTTGCGCGTAGATACGTTCTTTCGCTAAAGCGATCACTTCGTCGTACTTCACTTCGAGGCTATTCGCCGTGACGATACGGTTTTCAATGATTGTCCACTTTAAATTGCTTAGAAAATCTGCAAATCCCTCTTCCAGCTCTTCGTCAGAAATATTTGGATTGGTGGCTTTTAACCATTTTTTAAGGAATGCTTCTGGGAATTTGACATCTACCTTATCCATTCCATAGGCGTAGATATCGTTGCGCAACTTTTGATCGGCATTCTGTTTGAAGAGATTTTCGACTTCTTCTTTTACCTTGGCCGTAAATTCCTCCTCCTTCGTTACGTCGCCAGCAGGGAATAATTTATCGAAAAACTCCTGATCTAGATCCGATTCTTCCAAACGGTTTACATTTTGAACGGTCAGTTCAAATTTAGTAACGTCGAGCTGCTCGGCTTCTTCTTCGGTGATGCCCAATATGCGGGCGATATCCGCAGTTTTGAATGCTTTTTTGACATCAATCTTCACCGTATCATCTTTCTTCAAGCCAACCAATGATTTTTTTACTTTGGCGTCCTCGATAATGTCTGTTCGTATAGATGAGGTTTTTTCGATTCCATCTTCTTTATCCTGCTTTAGTGTTGCATACAATACATCACCTTCTTCTGAGGTCTCTGGGTTCGTCATCTTGCCGTAACTACGACGTAGGTTTTTTACCCGTTCAGCAAGTGTCGTATCGTCCGCTTTGATATCATACGCTTTAAATGACGTTTCTTTGGAAAAAGGGATATCGAATTCTGGAGCCAGACCAATTTCGTAGTTGAACGTAAATGTGTCGTTAAAATCCCAGTTGTAGCTCGCATCGGCATCACCTTCTGTCGGTAAGGGCTGACCTAATACTTCAAGTTTGTTTTCACCAATATATTCCGCGATCTTGTCGTTAACCAATTTGTTGATTTCATCAAACAAAATAGATTTTCCATAGGTGCGTCTGATGTGGCCAGCAGGTACCATGCCCGGACGAAAACCAGGTAATTTAGCCTTCTTTGCCTGCTCTTTAATAGCTTTATCTACTGTGGGGTTGTAATCCTCAGGTGTTAACTCAACGTTGATTTTTGCGTTGACATCGTCAACTTTTTGGTGTGAAATATTCATACTCTCGTTTAGCTTTTACGCATTTTTCAAAAAAAAATCCTCCCGAGTTTATTAAGTTCGGGAGGACATCCAAGTGCGGAAGAAGGGACTCGAACCCCCACGCCTTGCGGCGCCAGATCCTAAGTCTGGTGCGGCTACCAATTACGCCACTTCCGCAGTTATTAGGACTTTTATTGTGGCACAAAGATAGGGACGGAAACTATATTCTGCAAGTATTTTTTGAAATTATTTTTAAAAAAATAACAAAATAAAAATAACACTTGCATAAGTCTTTTATATTCATTTACTTTGAAACACAAAGTTCTTTGTATGGATCAGAAAGATTTAATAAAAGAGATAGGACACATTCGTTCCATCATGGAAAAGTCCTCTAAATTCCTCTCGATATCGGGTTTGTCGGGCGTGTTGATAGGAATGTATGCACTACTTGGCGCCTTTTTCGCCTATCAGAAAGTGTATGGACTTGGTGGGTTTACCTACCGAAACCATTATGTGACGGATGAAGGTGTCGTGGTCTACTTGGCTATTTTAGCGCTGCTGGTGCTCGCGCTGTCATTGGGCACAAGCGTGCTCATGGCAAAACGGAAGGCGAAGCGACTCAAACAAGCGATATGGAACCCTACCAGTAAGGCCATGTTGGCGGCTATGGCGTTTCCCCTGTTGACAGGCGGGTTGCTGACGATGATTTTCGTTTGCAAAGGTTATTTTGCGCTGATAGCAGCCACCTTGCTCATATTTTACGGTTTAGCACTTGCTGCAGGCAGCGTTTACACCTTCAAAGAAGTACGCTGGTTAGGCATCTTGGAAATAACGTTAGGATTGTTAGCTTTGCTGTTTCCCGGCTACGGACTTTGGTTTTGGGTGGTGGGCTTTGGCTTGCTGCATATCGTTTATGGTTTTATAGTTTACAAGAAATACGAATAAGGTGGGGTTGGATCTTTCGTTATATAACAAGGTTTTTGAAAATAGGCTTCGTCTACAGATTATGGGCGTGCTCTTGGCCAATGAAGACTATGATTTCAGTTCGCTGAAAGAGCTCTTGGAAGCCACTGATGGCAATTTGGCTTCCAATCTGAAAACCTTGGAGAAAGAGGGGTACATCACCGTGGAAAAAAGCTTCGTCGATCGGAAACCGCATACCCGGTATAGGAAAACAACGAAGGGGCAGAAAGCTTTTGCTGATCACCTGACCGCACTTGAAAACTTGATTAAACAGCAATACAAATAATTTTTTTTGTACATCAACTTTGTAATTCAAAGTACTTTTTAAATATTTTATGAAGACGATTCGACTACGTTTGATGATGGCCTTATATGATGGGTCATCGCGCTTATATGCGCAGTTGTTCAAGCGCCACAAGAAGCCCTGGGGTATCGGTAAGATAGCATTTTTGGCTTATCCTCCAGGTACATTGGGAGCAGCTTTAGGCGACTTTTATGCTCATAATGGCTTTGATGTGATGCCTAAACTGGAAAATCACGATGTCTTTCATGTACTCACGGAAACAGGCACGGCCATCCAAGATGAGGTTGCCATGCAGTATCTACTTTTGGGCAATGGCAAAATCAGCCTGTACCTGCTGGCCATGATCGTCATTGGTACCAGCCTCTATCCGGAGTACTTCCGCTACTTTGTACAATCTTTTCGAAAGGGACGAGCTTGCCAACCGTTTCATGGCCTTGAGTTTAGCTATCTTTTGGAACATCCGCTAAGCTTGCTGCAGGGTATGCTCATTGCTAAAACTGTCACTATTCATCTTTAACTAATAATTGTCATGGAACATAAAAACCAACCCTTTTCTCCCATTCCGGAGACGCCTTCAGCATCGTTAATCGATCGTTTATCATCGTCTATTGTACTTAAGCTTTTTGTGATGCTGGTGCTTGTTATGTTTTTGCTCATCCCTTTGTCTTGGGTTCAGGATTTGATCACGGAACGTAGCGGTCGGGAAGCGGAGGTAGGGAACGAGATTTCCAGCAAATGGGGCGGATCACAATTGGTGTCTGGCCCGGTGATTGGCATTCCCTATCGTTACGTGCAGCAGGTAAATAAAACAGGTACCAACGGGAAGCTCGAAACGGAAAATTATTGGGAAACGGATTATGTCTTTCTCACGGCCGATCAGGTTAAAGTCGAGGCCACTGTTGATCCGGAACTTCGAAAACGGGGGATTTACCAGACGGTCGTTTATAATGGCGCATTGCAGATGCGTGGTAGTTTCGGCGAGATCGATTTAAAAAAGCTGCATATACCGGCAGAAGATGTGCAATGGCAGGATGCAAAACTATTTTTAGGGCTCAGCGACGTGAAAGGTCTAAAGTCGGCACCTAGGCTGCAATGGAACGGGCAAACCTCGTCTTTCCAAATTGAAAGCGGTGAGGTTGCTCTTTTTGAACAGAATATGTCAGTGCCCGTTGACCTTTCCTCGGGATCCACAGAGGGATCTTTCACCTTACATATTGATATCCGTGGTTCCAAATCCTTGAGTATCTTTCCTACGGCAGAGGAGACCGCGATAGCTGCTAAAGGGACGTGGCCAAATCCGAGTTTTGATGGCGGATTTTTGCCCGACGAAAGAGAAGTGGGCGAGCAGGCCTTCTCCGCCAACTGGCAGGTTCCCAGCTTCACCCGCAAATTTCCTCGACAATGGACCGGAGCCAACCGCGCTTTATATCAGAAGCTTCCTACCGGTGAAGATTTTCCATTACCCAAAGTCGTTACAGATAGGCAAACAGTGAGATCCTCCGACATAGCCACCTTATCGGGCTTGCAAGATATGGTACAGATCAATTTTTTGGAGTCTGTCAATAATTACCAAAAAACAAGTCGTGTGGCTAAATATGCGGTACTCGTTATCCTGCTGACCTTCACTTCGCTTTTCTTTACCGAAATCCTGAAGAAGCAACGTGTGCATCTGATTCAATACATATTGATCGGATGCGCAATGGTCTTGTTCTATTCTTTGTTATTGGCCATTGCCGAGCATTTAGGCTTTAACTGGAGTTACCTGATCTCTGCCTTGGCAACCATTGCGTTGATCAGTTCCTTCATTTTCGGCATCACCAAGGATCGCAGGTTGGGGATTTATTTCAGTGGCATCTTATCCTCGTGCTATGCTTTCATCTTCTTCCTATTGCAATTGCAAGACTATGCATTGATCGTGGGCACCGTTGGTGTATTTGTGATGTTGGCCTTGCTTATGCGGTTCTCGTTGCAGATTGATTGGTATCAGTTTGAGCGCCGTTCGGCTTAACGTTTAAACATGAGCGTCATGGTTCGTTTTTTTGTTCATGTACGGGTGTATTTTACCTTTGTACGCATCGTGGATCGACATCGATTTCGGGATAGGCATTTGATTTCTTAAATTGCGGGCATCTAACACAAAAAATATGGATAAGATTTCTGCTTTGGCTTGTGCCCTGTTGTTCAGCTCATCCTTGCTGGCACAACATGCGCCCGAGAAAAGGGTTGATAGGACATTGATTACGAATAAAGTTTATAAGGTGGGAGAAGAACGAATGACGCCAGAGAAACTATGGCAACTCGGCCGTGTGTCAGCTGAAGGGCTATCGGTCGATGGTAAGCATGTGGTTTATGGCGTGTCAAACTATAGCTTTGGCGAGAATAAGTCTGAAAAAAATCTACATATCGTGCCGGTAAGTGGTGGTGCTGCGGTGCAGTTTACCCATGAGGCTGGCGCAGAATCAGTCGTGCAAATGACAGCCGAGGGCGATGTGCTCTATTTGTTTAAGGGGCAGTTATGGAGCAAACCGCTGGCTGGAGGACAGGCCAAGCAGCTGACCGATATAGCAGACGGTTTGGAGAATGTTAAATTGTCGCCTGATGGGAAGTATATTTTGTTCAGCCGTCCGGTCTTGGTCAACAAAAACCACAGTGCGGATAAGTATGCCGACCTGCCGAAATCAAATGTGTATATTTATGATGATTTGGATTATAGACACTGGGACAGCTTTAACGACGGCCGGTTCAATCACCCCTTTATCGCAACTTATGACAAGGGAAAGGTGGGCGAGCCATTAGATCTGTTGGCAGGAGAGCCGTTCTACAGCCCTCAAGCTCCATTTGGCGGTGCGGACGATTTTGCTTGGTCGCCGGATAGCAAAGCCGTTTTGTATGTCTGTAAAAAGAAATTTGGAAAGGATTACGCACTGAGCACCAATACAGATATCTATCGCTATGAGATAGCGACCAAGCAAACTACCAACTTGACCGAGGGCATGATGGGTTACGATACCCATCCGGTTTATAGTCCTGATGGGCAAAAGCTTGCTTGGTTGAGTATGAAAACAGATGGCTTTGAGGCCGATAAAACGGATATTATCATTTTTGATCGAAAATCAACGCGCCGTCTAAACCTTACCGCTTCTTGGGACGGTACGGTAAATTCGTTTATTTGGAGCCGGGATGGTCGTAAGTTGTACTTTACGGCTCCCACCAAGGGTACGGTGCAGCTGTTTGAGGTCGCGCTGTCTTCAAGTAAAAAGGATGCCGGTTTTGCCGTAAAGCAGATCAGCGAAGGACAATTTGATATTGGCGATATCGTTGCTGAGCTTGATGGTCAACTGATCGTAACCTCGACAACCTTGACGCGTGCTGCCGAGATTTACAGCTATGACCTGAAGAAAAAGTCATTGCGTGCGATAACAACGGTCAACGATGCCGCTTACGCTAATATTACAGAGACAAAAGTTGAAGGCCGTTTTACAAAGGCTACTGATGGAGCCGACCTTTTTTCTTGGGTCATCTATCCACCTGATTTTGATCCTAACAAAAAGTACCCCACATTGCTTTTCTGCCAAGGAGGGCCTCAATCCGCGACCACATTGGGATATTCTTTCCGATGGAATTTTCAATTGATGGCCTCGCAGGGTTATATCGTCATTTTGCCGAATCGACGTGGCATGCCGGGATGGGGCGTCAAGTGGAACCATGATATTAGCAAAGATTGGGGTGGACAACCCATACGGGATTATTTATCGGCCATTGACGATCTGGCAAAAGAACCCTATGTGGATCAGGCACGCATCGGCGCGGTAGGAGCTAGTTACGGCGGTTACTCCGTTTTTATGTTGGCCGGCGTGCATGAAGGACGTTTTAAATCGCTTATCTCGCACTGTGGATTGTTTGACATGACATCTTGGTATGGCACAACGGAAGAGTTGTTCTTTGCTAATTACGACTTGGGCGGTCCATATTGGGATAAAGCAAACGAAAAGACTTACACCGATTTTAACCCCATCGAGCACGTGGATAAATGGAATACGCCGATACTGATTTTTCAAGGCGGCAAAGATTTTCGGGTGCCAATTGGACAGGGGCTCGCGGCCTTTCAGGCCGCGCAGCTGAAGCAGCTGAAAAGTAGATTGGTGTATCTTCCAGAGGAAAACCACTGGGTGCTTTCTGGACAGAACGCTCAGGTATGGCAGCGCGAATTCTTTGGATGGCTGAAAGAAACGCTTTAGGTTCCATGCCCCTTTAGCTATCGAGGCGTACCCTTCCTGTCGGGTTTTTATGATAAGCCGGGAAATTTAATTGCTCGTATTTACAAAGCAAGATCTATCAAGGGTGGATCTTGCTTTTTTTATTGTCTGGGTAAACATAAGTGATAATGAATGTGTGTTTTATACATGATAATTTTCTTTGTATTTAATTGTAACATAATTTTTACATTAACTATAATATTCTTTTGAAGAAAAGTATATTATATTTGATTTTATTATATACACTTTTATTACGTAAAAATGACATTTAATATTTTTTTGATATAAATTTTTTAAACGTTTTTTAGCATTATGAAAATTAAAATTTTGACACTTGTATTTTGTTCGTTGTTGTTTTTTTTATCGTGTCAAAAAAATAATGACTTAACATCTAACAAGATTAATCCCTTATCATTGCCTTATTCTTTAGATTTTGTTACAGTCGATTCACATCTTCAAGTATCTGTGGAAAATGGAAAACTACATTTAATCTGGCAACTTGAAGGTACTATCCGAAAAGTAGGTTAAGTAGGGAGTTAATTGTCGGATTAGATGTACATGACCAATTTTAAATTAAAATTTGCTGAAATGAAAAAAATTATCTTTTTGCCTTGCATATTATTTATGCTACTCTCTTGTGACAAGCAAGAGTATCAGGCTGCCGAGGACCAGAAATTTGAAGATTTTAAAGAAAAGTATGAATTGCAAAGTGTTCAGAATAATGGAGGCTTCGCTCAATTTAAAACGGTAGAGGAAGCTGAAACGTTTATTAAAAACCTAAAAAAAGATAAAAGTATTCTTAAAGAAGCGATACTTCAGAGAATAGGAGATCAATACTTTATTAAACCGCAAAACATTGATTTAAAAGGTGTTAGACTCAAAAGTAAAAGTAATGAAGACGTATATGGATCTATCCACGCTGGTATGTTTTCTTCGTTTAGAGTAGACTTTCGGAGAAAATGGGCTTTTGGTAATTTTATCATCGATCCAAGCTCTGTCGTAGTGAGTGTTACAGGAGCTCCTATACTTTGGTCGTGGAATCAAAACAGCGTATCCATGTACGAAAATGTCACTTCGAGAGCCAGCTTTTCAGTCAGAGGAATAATTTCATGGGGAATTGGAGTTGGCGGGCAGGGTTTGGTATATAACGAAGCAGCGCGAATTCAGTACAATGTAAATTTTATAAACAATACTATAAGTGGATCCATTACAAAAGAATAATAAAGTTATGAAAAAAAACATCCTCATCGCAATAGGTATCATTATATCGATAATAATCATACTCTTTGTACTCGAGATATTTTACTTCCATAGAAATATAAACAACGAGCAAAAATCAGAGCTCATATTTCCGTAACAAGTAGTTAAGGGGCGTACTTACTGCTATTACTTTGCCTGATTGGGAACGTGTTGGTTTAGCGTATATCCTAATTTGCAAAAAGGGAATAAGGTAGCTTGCTAAATAATCGATATAACTAGTCGACTTTGAGTGAAGAAAAGTAAAATGCACAAGAGCGCCTAATTGCTAATAAAGTACACAACTTATGAAGAACGTAAAAAAATATTATCCGTTGGTCTTATCAATAATAGCTTCTTTGCTCACGGCCGGCTTATCCTTTGCACAGAAGAAACTTAACTGGTATGTAACGGCTGGAGCCGGAGCCACAGCCATGCGTGGCTTTAACAGTTCATTTTCCGACCTGCAGTATGATGTCAGAACGGAGGACGCTTCTATCTGGTATGGATTGAACAGCAAACCCGATTATCTGCTGCATACCGGTATTGGGGTTTCGGGTACATTTCAGGAAAGTGGACTGTTGGGATGGGATGTCGGCCTGAATATACGGAGTGCAGGATTCCGCCTGACCCCGGAGTTGGTCGAGCAGACCGGCGAACTGCCGAATATTTACAGCGAAATGTTGCCCGAATTTGGGAAAACAAGACGCTTTCGCTACTGGGCACTACATATGCCAATTTCGATAAACTACCTTCCTTTCCAATACGTCGGTTTTACGGCCGGTGCAGATTTGTACTATCAATTTTCCCCCAATATTACCGACGATCAGCCGCCTTACTACGGGCGGTTGGGTCAAGCAATGGGATTGGCATTCTATACGCCCGAATACCAGCATCCCTTTCAGGCCGGAGCACATGTGGGCGTATTTGTTCCAATCAATGAGAAATGCCGTTTGGATCTTGATTTCTTTACGGATATTACGCCGCGATTGGAAATAAGCCGCGTAGGATCTTCTTCGGTCTCCGATTCTAAATTTAGGGAGATGGGAATTCGTTTGAATACCCGCTATTATCTAAAATGATCAGGCTTGCAAATGCTGTTTTTACTATTTCCACAATCCTTGTTTTTGGACAGTTTTTTGTACCGGATCACGTTGTTGCTCAAACCCGCGTCATGGTTCATGTCATAGATGGCGACAGCGGTGTCCCGATCGAAAATACCAATGTTATCATGCTGAGAACCGACGTTATTAGAAGGACTGATCGTCATGGGATCGCTAGCATTTTTCTATCTGATACAGCGAAGGTAGCCATATCCCACGTTTCTTTCAGGGACACAACAATTTTACTCACGCCTAGCGTCACGTCTGTATATGTCACTTTGTATCCGCGTGAACTGCCAGCGGTGGCGATTTACGCTGGTGAACCTTTCAACAAAAAAGCTGCGAAAGGTGTAAATAGAATCTCCTTACCTGTTTTGACCGCTGTACCGTCTTTTCTTGGCGAACCCGACATACTGAAGGGGTTAACCTTTTTGCCGGGGGTCTCCGAAGGCCGGGAGGGCTATTCGCATCTCTTTGTCCGTGGTGGGGATCAGGATCAGAACCAAATGCTCTTGGACGGAGCAACGCTGTTCAACGTCAATCATTTCGGTGGATTTATTTCCATGTTTCATCCGGAAATGATCGATGGTGTAGATTTTTACAAGAACTACTGGCCATCGCGGTTTGGAGGACGGCTCTCATCTGTTTTGGATATCAAAACCAAAGAAGGAAATTATAAGGAACATCATCAGTCGTTTCAATTTGGGCTGATTGCGCCAAAATTTAACATTAGCGGGCCTTTGATCAGAAATAAACTGAGCTACCAAATTGGTATGCGTAGAACGCTTGCTGACCTTATAACAGAGCCTATAGCCAAAAAAATTCGTAACGGTAACCAGATCGGAGATATCGGCAGCTTGCTATCACAGGATATGACACTGCGCCTCGACGGACGATTAGGTATCAAGCAGCACCTTGCGCTCAGCGCCTTGCTTGGCAGGGACAAGTATGCCTTTTTGGAGCGAAAACCTCCATATAATCAGCTGATGGAAGACTGGTATCGCATTAAGAACGATCTGTTGACACTGAATTATAGTAGGCAATTGGGGATGGGTACCACCTTGAACGCGCACGCCAGTTACTCCGCTTACAGGCACGCTTACGCGGATTATTCATACAGCCATGACGGCATGATGGATTCGGGCTCAGAGGGAAGCCTTATGGAAACTGCCAGCATGTTGGGCAATGGGGTTACCTCGATGAAGTTCAATGTGCATGGAAAAACACAAATCGATGCAGCTTGGGAATGGAATTACGGGATAGAAAGCGAACGACTTGATTTCAGTATCTATAAAAGGCGTCAGGCAACGAGGATCGATGGCGTTATGCATAACAGTAACGAAGCTTTGCAGATGAATGCAGTGATGAATACCGCCGTGGCATCAGATATTTCGTATACACCGGACAGACGGTTTCACGTCAATACTGGCATTCGACTTTCCACATATGCTTTTGAGGGATACCAAGCGCTGCTGGCAGAACCGAAAATACTGTTGACCTATGTTGCGGATGAAAAGTCTACGGTTAATGCGGCATTTAATTTCCAGCGGCAGAGCACTATGCTGTTAGGGTTTATAGACGATATAGGACGCTTTAGGGAGTTTTACATCGCGAACGATGGCAACTCTCCCATCGCTTCATCCAAGCAATGGTCTATAGGATATTTTCGTAATGCCATCGGAATGTTGGACAATATATCCTTGGAACTGTTTTATAAAGATATGTCGGACGTCGTAAAATTTGTGCCCTCGATAGATTTTGAAAGCGATGTATTGGACTATGCTGATTTTCTTCATAGTAATGGGCATATGCGTGCATATGGACTGGAAGTTTTTATCCAAAAAACGCTAGGAAAGTGGCACGGCTCATTATCCTACACGTATGCTCATTCGAAATCCAGATTTCCCACGCTCAATGAAAGCCGTTGGTTCAATTCGGACTTTGATTTTAGGAATAGCTTGAACGCTCTGGCCATGTACAGCTTCGGACGGGGATACCGTCTTGCAGGGAGCTGGACATATAAAACCGGTAGGCCTTTTACGTTGCCCACAAGCCGTGTCGCGATAGAGGATTGGCGGACAGGCTTTCTGCTCATAAATGATTTGAATAATAGACGTATGCCTGCCTTTCACCGGTTGGACATGAATATCGAACGGCGGTGGACAAAAGCAAGTGGCAATAAGAAGTGGTTTGCGGTAGGTGTATACAATATATACAACAGGGTGAACCCGTTTTTTGCTCGACCATCCGAGACGCCAGGGCAGCTGGAAGTCGTTGGGATGTTTCCGATCATGCCCTTCTTTAATTTCGGATTTGAACTTTAATCGATGGATCGTTTTATGTTGTCAAGAAAAAGCCTCGCGGCAATCTATGTTTTGATCTTTGTTGTGTGTAACGCAGTTTCTGTGCAATGTACGGATCACAAGACCACTGTACCGTTTGATTTTCCGCCATATGTGCCGCGTTTGGTTATCTTATCATCGATCGGAACAATCTCAGGAGGGGAAGCTCATTTATTTTGGAGCAAACCATTGCCTGGGCAAGCGGGGGTTGCACCGTCAGCTCCTGAAGGTGCTGTGTATTTGTTGCAGGAAGGTGCTCGCATACACGCTTTCGCTGAGAAAGCGGACTCGAGTGGCTACTTTGTCCTGCCCGCTGATGCGATTTCGCTGCAAGTCAACACACCGTATGCTATTGAAGTCATCTTGGAAGAAAGTGGCGAAAGGATATATTCCCAGAGCTGCTTTCTGCCTGAAAAGCCGGTGCTAGAACGAGTAGCGGTGAATGTTGATGCCGTGAGGCCGTTCCAGTACACCCTATCCTGGCAGCAGCGCGGTACGACAACAAAAATTGGAGCGGCATCCGTTTTTCCTTATCTGCTGGATTCTATTGGGAATTTTGTGACTAGGCCGCGCCTTGCGATGTATTTCCGGTCGCCGGAATTCCGGTATGCAGGCGAGCAAGCATGGTCGGCACAAATTGGTAGCAGGCTATTTGATAGGCAGCTTAACGAAAGCCAAACTGCCTTGGCGCAATTCGTGGACGTACGGTTGGCATTTTTATCGCCCGAACTGAGCAGGTTTAAATGGGAGGTCGACCGTTCGGCATACCTCGGTGAGTCTATCTATCAAACGGTACGCCCACAATACTCCAATATCATTGGCGCTGAAGGGGTTTTTGGTCTATATAGTGAAGATAGTGTACTGCGACAGTTTTGATAGGAAGACATTAACCGGGGTCTGTTCGTCATTCGTCATTACCAAAACACCCTACAGCCACTCGAATATCGCTGTTTTACGAAAGTATGGAGACCAATAAAAAAGCTTCTCGATTTTCCGAGAAGCCTATAATTATTTCTGTTAAGTCCGTATCATACAAACCTACTTGGTGTCCTTCTTGCCAAATATGCTTAGTCTGATATATTTACCGGGGCGTTCCTTCAGATCTTTGATCAGGCCGTCGAGCTCTGCGGATGCATTATTCAAATTGTTGTATAGCTTGTCGTCATGCAGTAAAAGACCAATAGATCCTTCGCCGTTATTGATTTTTGTGGTGATGGATTGTATGTCTTTCATCGCTTGGTTGGCGTTATCAATTGTCGCCTTGATCTCGGTTTTTGATAAATCCTCTGATAGGTTGTCGAGATTCGCGAGTATACTATTGATTTTGTCATTGTTGTTTTTGAAGTTGTTTGTGATAGACTCCAAGTTCTGCATGATACGCGCAAGCCTAATTTTTTCTGATCCCATTAGTCCTTCTACATCGCTTGTAATGCGCTCCATATTGTTTAAGGACACAGAGATGCTGTGTAGACTGCTTTTGAAATCACGTTGAAATTCGTCATCCAGTGCGGTGTTCACCGCGGATAAAACGGAGTCTAATTTTACGACGAGATTTTCAACTTTTTTCTGCAGAGGCTCTACTTTTTCCAGAAGATTAGCTTGCACATCAGAAAGCAAAGGGTCCCCGTCTTTTGCCATTGTGGTACTGTTGCCCAATTCAAAAACAATTGCTTTGCTGCCTAAAAGATCGGCACTCACGATTCGCGCTACCGAATTGGAAGGGATCTGGTAGTCGTTTTTTATTTTGAAGTGGGTTCTTATCTTGCCGTTTTCCAAAAGTTCCATTTTCGAAACGCGTCCAATTTGGTATCCATTTACCACAACAGGCTTTGAGGCCGTGAGTCCATCTACATTGTCGTAGTCGGTATAAAACTCGTTTTCGGAGCTGAATACATCATTTCCTTTGAGGAAATTGTAGCCTATAAATAATAGCGCGAGGGCAGCGACGGTGATGATGCCAACTTTTGTTTCGTTAGATACTTTCAAAATGCGATTCGAAATTTAAATTTACTATGCAATAACAACAAACTAATGTACTAAATGTTTAGCGTTCCGTTGCTGTTTTATATGTTTTTATTGCATTAAATAAATTTGTTACAATTTCACTTTGTCCCGCTGTCGATAGCATGTATTCTTCTTCATCCGGGCTGCTGATGAAGCCAATCTCGGTCAAAACGGAGGGCATGCCAGCCGTAGCCAATACGGCAAGAGATAACTCCTGTACGCCGCGGTTCACTCGGGAAGATTTTACAAATTCGTCTTGCATATTCGATGCCAGTTTGATGCTTTCTCTTCGGAATTGATTTTTCATGAGCTGGAATACGATCATACTGGAAGGGTCTTTCGGGTCGAAACCACCATAATTCTCTTTATAGTTGTCTTCTAAAAGGATAGACGCGTTCTCCCGTATGGCGACATCCTGGCTTCCAAGGCGGTTGAAACCACATACAAAAGTTTCCGTTCCGCGCACAGATGGATTGCGGACCACACTATTCACGTAACGCCCTCTACTGTTCTTTACCCGGCGGTCACGGTCTGCGGAGTTGCAATGGATGGAGATGAAAAGATCAGCTTTATTTTTGTTGGCTACCGCTGGACGTTCGTAAAGGGGAATGAAAACATCGGTTTTCCGCGTAAATATTACCTGTACACCGGGCATTTCGTCTTCAATCTTTTTTCCTAGCTTCAGTGCTACGCTGAGCGCGACATCCTTTTCGTTGGATTGCCTGCCGCGGGCGCCGGCATCATGGCCGCCATGACCTGCATCCAACACGATGGTGCGCAATTTTTGAGCAGACCCTCCTGCTTGTCGGGGTTTCTCAGGAGGAGGGGCTGTGGCAGAAATGGTAAGGGTTAACGTAAAAATCGCTGCAACAAATAAATTCCATTTTTTTACATTTAAATTTTTCGTCATGTGTATAATATCCTGGTATATCTTCGTTTAAATAGTGTGCAAAAATAGCGTAAAATTTTATTTTCCTTATTCGTGTTCATGTGCCACGCTTTCTAAATCTTTTTTGACTATTTTTGCCGGAAGAAAGTTTAAAATCAAACAAAAATAACATTCGTAATTTACATTGAAGGCGTTAACTTGTTTTTTCTACAGCATTGTGTTTCTGTTTGCGTTGGCGCCAAGCTCTCTCGCTCAGGTTACACAGCCTGCCAAAACTAACAGTTCTAACGTACAAGACACCACAAAAGTTGTCTCCGACAGCACAAAAAATGATTTTAAGGAGAGCAGTGGGAAGGATACGGTAGTGATGCAGGGGGAAGATGGACTGGAGACCATGGTGACAATCGTGGCTAACGATTCTGCGTGGAACGAAGTCAGTAAAAATATCCTTCACCTGTATAATGGCGCGAAAGTTAAGTATCAAGAGTTTGAACTATCTGCTGATTACATTCGGTTGGATCGAAATACCAATCAACTTTTTGCGAGTGGTCTAACGGATCACAATGGCAAGTATGTTGGTCGGCCGGTGGTGATATTTCCAGGTGAGACGCCCAAATCGGTCGACTCCCTGTTGTACGACTATAAGACAAAAGAAGGAAATACCTATGGTATTATGACCGAGCAGGATGGCGCTTACATCCAAGCGAAGGTTGTCCGTAAAAACCTGTACGACGAGCTTTCCCTGCGAACGGGTATGTACAGCACCTGTAATTTGCCCTACCCCCATACGCATTTCGGTATACAATTTACCAAAGGTCTATTGGCGGGTAACCATATTATTGTCGGGCCTGCCTATCTGGTCGTGGAAAATATTCCGATTAAGTTTGCTGCTATTCCATTTGGTTTCTTTCCGAGGCAAAACAAAAGGGCTTCGGGTTTTTTATTTCCTTCTTTCGGGGAAGATGCGACGCGAGGCTTGGCGATGCGCGATATCGGCTGGTATCTCGCCTTTAGCGACTATTGGGATTCCGAAATTCGTGGTAGCGTCTTTTCGAGAGGGGCTTGGGAGGGGACCGTTAGGACAAACTATCTCGTGAACTACAAATACAGTGGTGGTTTCAATATTCGATATGCCTCTACGCCTACAGGCGTGGAAGGCACAGATACCTACAATCGCAACAAAGATTTTAACGTTACCTGGAACCATACACAACGGCAAGAGGCCAATCCGGGAACGTCTTTCTCTGCCTCCGTTAACTTCGGTACGAGTACCTATTACCAAAATACGGCGTTTAACCTCACCAATAGCTACCGCGACATCACAAACAATAACATGTCGTCCTCCATTTCGTATGGTCGGGTATTTGCAGATGGAAAAGTCAACTTTACATCCAGCTTAAGCCATCGCCAAACCATGAGTACAGGGCAGGTGGATCTGGAACTTCCTACGTTCAGTTTGAACGTTTCGACCTTCAATCCCTTTGATTCCAAGAAAAGGGTGGGAGAACAAAAGTGGTACCAGCGAATCACGGTGGGTTATAGTTTACAGGGGCGAAATTCGATCTCCACTGGGGATTCTGTGCTGTTTAGAAAAGAGTCTTTGAACAATTTTACGAACGGATTTCAACACAGTATACCTATTGCGCTCAACTTGAATGCCTTCAAATATTTCCAGTTCAATACATCGGTCAATTATACTGAGCGTTGGTACCTGCAAACGATTCGTAAAGGCTTGGTGAACGAAAAGAATGGTTTCTCAGAAATGCGTGATACTGTACAGGGTTTTCAACGGGCATACGATTATTCTGTTTCCTCTGGCTTGGCTACAAAAATTTATGGTATGTATCCGAAGATGGGCAAAATAGAAGCCATTCGCCACGTCATCACGCCGTCGGTCAACTTGAATTACCGCCCGGATTTTTCCGATTCGCGCTATGGCTTTTACAGGGATTTTGTGAATCAAAATGGCTTGGCCGAGCGCTACTCCATCTTCGAGGGAGGTATTTATGGCGGGCCGAGCGCTGGCCGCTCAATGGGAATAGGCTTCTCCGTGGATAATAACGTCGAAGCCAAGATACGTACTGACAATGATACCACAGGAAAAGGTTTCAGGAAAATAAAAATTTTGCAGGGGCTTACCTTTAGTGGTAACTATAATTTTATGGCCGACTCCTTGAAGCTTTCAACCATAAGTTTTTCGGGTCGTACATCGCTATTCAAAGAGAAAATCAACTTGAATTTTAATGGTGTGTTCGACCCTTACACTGTTGGAGAAAATGGGGCGCGAATCGATCGTTTCGCGCTACAAGACGGTAAGCTGGCTCGGCTGACCAGCTTTGGACTTTCCTTCGATTATAGCTTAAACCCGAATGCCAATAAAAGCCGGAACAATAACATCGATTCGCTCCGGAACCAAATGCCCAACCTGACACCCGATCAAGCCAATGCGTTGGCACGTATCAGTACAGATCCCAATGCTTTTGTTGACTTCAATATCCCATGGAACCTGAATGGGTCGTTCAGTATGAACTATTCCCAGTCTTTTAATCAAGAGACAAGGCGCATGCGCAACAATGTTACGGCGACCGTTAACCTGAATGGCGATTTTAATGTGACGCCCAATTGGAAAGTGCAATTCAATACGGGTTATGATTTTCGTCAACGTGCTGTCTCCTTGACTCGATTTAGTATCTACCGTGATCTGCACTGTTGGGACATGTCTGTCGGCTGGACGCCTTTTGGGCAGTATAAGAGTTATAACATCACCATTAGGGCGAAGGCGTCGATCCTGCAGGATCTGAAACTAACCAAGCGGGAAAGCCATACAAGCTTCTAGCATTTAAATTTTCATAACCGATGAACGCAGAAATTATAACGATTGGGGACGAAATTCTCAATGGACAAATCATAGACACAAATTCCGCTTGGATCGCACAGCAATTGGCTCCGTTGCATATTAGGGTGGTACAAATAAGCTCCATTTCAGATACCCCACAAGCGATTCATGGTGCTTTGGAGCAGGCCGAACAGCGGGCCGACATCATTCTTGTCACGGGAGGCCTTGGGCCGACCAAGGATGATGTAACCAAAAGCACGATTGCATCCTATTTCAATACGACATTGGTGCGGAATGCGCAGGTGTTGGCTCACGTGCAGCAGCTGTTCGAGCGATTGGGGCGCGGCGATATGCCGGAGATCAATAAACAACAAGCCGATGTGCTGGCAAATGCCGACATACTATTCAATGATGTAGGTACGGCTCCTGGCATGGCGTTGCGTCAGCATGGAAAATATTACGCCTTTTTGCCGGGTGTACCGTTCGAAATGAAATTTCTGATAGAAAACAGGGTACTCCCGGATCTCCGCCGGTTGCAACCGCAGCTATTTGTGTACAATGCGCATATTTTGACGATTGGTATCGGCGAGTCGCATCTAGCGCAGCAGATAGCTGATATTGAAGATACGATGCCACCCTTTGTGAAATTGGCGTACCTGCCGAAGCTAGGTTTGGTTCGCTTACGCTTTACGGCAATAGGAACAGATTATGACCAGCTAAAAAGCGCCACCGATAACATAGCGGACATGGTTGCAAGTCGATTAGCCGATAACGTCGTCGCCAGACAAGATTGTTCGTTTGAAGAAGTTATCGTACAGACTTTTGGCGAGCGAGGGTTAAGCCTTTCGACAGCAGAAAGTTGTACGGGTGGAAATATTTCGACTCAGATTACGGCGATAGCCGGAGCCAGCAAGATGTTTCAGGGTGCGGCAGTAGTTTACTCCAATGAAGCGAAAGTAGACGTCTTGCACGTGGATCCTGATACCTTGAGGGCGCATGGTGCGGTGAGCGAACAGATCGTCGAACAGATGGCTATCGGTGCGAAGGCTACCTTTCATAGCGACTATGCCATCGCGACCAGCGGCATTGCGGGTCCAGGAGGGGGGACGGCCGATAAGCCGGTTGGCATGGTCTGTGTAGCGGTAGCAGGACGATACGAGACATGCAGCAAGACGCTGTACTATAAGAACGATCGTGGTATCAATATCCAGCGTGCAACGATGGCCGGACTAACGATGTTGTGGAATTTGTTCCAAAAAGAAGAACGAGCGAAAATGGAATAATATTTTAATTTTAGTCCAATCGAAAATATTATATTCTGTTTACACGAATTAAGTAGATTAAATGTTAATTTAGTAAATCGTTCAACGAACTTATATCTTATGGCTATATATAAATTGTTACTTCCTAAAATGGGAGAGAGTGTTTCTGAAGCGACCATCACAAAGTGGGTGAAAGCTGTGGGAGATACCATAGCAGAGGATGAAGCGGTTGTTGAAATAGCAACGGATAAAGTAGATTCTGATGTTCCTTCGCCAGTGGTAGGCAAGTTATCAAAGATTTTATTTGAGGAGAATAAAGTGGTACAGGTGGGTGATGTGATTGCGCTGATCGAGGTGGAGGGAAACGACGACGCGGTGCTTCGCGATGAGGATGATGCAATGCCCAACTTCGTAGCTCCGGGACCGGTAGTGGATGAAGAAGTCATTGAAGCAGATCCTTCATCAAGCGCTGAGGAGTTTAGTTATGAAGAGGTTCCGGGAGTCAACCTGTTGGATAAAGAATCGGAAGAATTGCCTAACCAAAAGCCGAATGGCAGGTTTTACTCGCCCTTGGTAAAGAACATTGCGCAAGAGGAAGGGTTAAGCAAGGACGAATTGGATCAGATTGCTGGCAGTGGTGCTGAAGGTCGTGTAACCAAACAAGATGTCTTAGATTACTTGAATAACGCAAACCGTCGTCATGCTGTAAAAACTCCGGTAGTTGATGATACTTCAACAGGCGATACAACATCCGTTTCGACGTCGATAGAATCGCAAAAAAGCGTGCAGCAGCCCGCGCTGCCAACGACCTCTGGTGATGAAATAATTGAAATGGACCGTATGCGAAGGTTGATTGCCGATCATATGGTACATAGCGTAAAAACATCACCCCACGTGGCATCTTTTGTAGAGGCTGACGTGACGCATTTGGTAAACTGGCGAAATAAGGTCAAAGACAGTTACAAACAACGTGAAGGAGAAAATATTACCTTTACGCCACTTTTTATCGAAGCGATAAGTAAAGCCATTAAGGACTTTCCAATGATCAATGTCTCGGTGGATGGACATCGAATCATCAAGAAGAAGCATATCCATATCGGGATGGCGGCGGCTCTGCCTACGGGGAATCTTATTGTTCCGGTGATCAAGAATGCTGATCAATTGAGTTTGGTAGGGTTGAGCAAAGCTGTCAATGATCTGGCCTACCGATCAAGGAGCAACAAACTGAAACCCGATGATACGCAAGGTGGAACGTTTACTTTTTCCAATATCGGTGCCTTTGGGAATATCATGGGTTTTCCGATCATCAACCAGCCCCAAGCGGCCATTTTAGCTGTTGGGACGATAAAGAAGCGTCCAGCAGTACTGGAAACGGCAGACGGTGATGTAATCGCTATTCGACATATGATGTATTTGTCGATGTCTTACGATCATCGTGTAATTGATGGGGCCTTGGGCGGTATGTTTTTAAAACGCGTCGCAGACTACCTCGAAAGCTGGGATGTCAATCGAGAAATATAAAAAAAAGCCAGAATCGCCGATTCTGGCTTTTTTTTATTCGGTTATTGCGCGATGTTGGCTAGGCACAATGGCAGATTTGCGCTTGCGCATCATTGTTTTATACCGGAAATAAAGCAAAACCGAAGAACTCAACAAACCCATTGTCAAGCCATACCACACTCCTTGAATGCCGATCTGCAGGTAGATTCCAAAAAGATAGGCCGAGGGGATTCCAATGACCCAATAAGCGACAAAGGTGATGAGCGTAGGCACATTCACATCACCCATGCCCCGAAGAACACCCAATCCCACCACTTGCGTTCCGTCGAAAAGTTGAAATAAGCCCGCGATGATCAAAAGCTGGGCCGAAATACGAATCACGGCTTGGTCGTCGCTGATGAGTAAAGGGAGGTATTGATTAAAGAGGGTGAATATCAATGCACAAACGACCATAAACAGAAGCACGAGATGGTAAGACACCGTTGCGAACTTTTGCACCCTCTCCATATTTTTTTTACCGTAATTATGCCCTGTCTTTATCGTGGCAGCCGATGCTATCCCGCTAGCCATCATGTAGGTCATTGCCGCAAGGGTGATGGCAACTTGGTGACTAGCTTGCTCAACGGCTCCAATTTTGCCCGCAATAACAGAGGCCGCCGCAAACGCTCCTACTTCAAAAACATATTGCATGGCCACGGGAGCACCTATTTTAAAAATCGCTTTGATCTTTTGCAGGGCAATATGACCAACTTGGAAAGAAACAATATACACGTTAAATAGCCTTGACCGTAACACATAAACCGACATCGCGACCATCATGAGAATACGATCAATTAACGTCGCGTAGCCTACCCCGACAATGCCCATCGGCTCCAGTCTGAAAAAACCTTTTACGAAAACAATCGCCAAAATAATATTTAACACGTTTCCCCAAATGGTAATGTTCATGGCTTGTTTTGTAAACCCTAAACCTTCCGCAAATTGTTTGAAGGTATTGAATACCATGAGGGGCAGAATGGATAACATTAGGATAAAAAGGTAGGGTTTTGCCGTATCGACCACCCTAGGATCTTGATCCATATGCTGCATGGCGTACATGGATCCGAAATTCACTACAGCGAAAAGTACAAGAGCCGTAACGATATTTAACCAAAGACTATTGGATAGCAACTTTGCACATGCCGCTTTATCACCTTGCCCGTTTGCTTGTGCAATAAGCGGCGTAAGCCCGTAGGAGATACCTAAGCCGACAACCATAACGACGATGAACACGGAATGCACGAGCGAGACTGCAGCCAAAGGGATGGTTCCGGCAAATTTTCCCACTACAATAGTGTCGGCCGTATGCACCAATGTCTGACCCAATTGCGAGATAACAACCGGGCCCGCGAGCGCAAACGCACTCCAATAAAAGTGTTTATTTTGCTTGTAATATTTATATAACATAGTAAGGCCACAAAGATAGGCATTACAGGTCTTGCTACCGTTATCTAATTGTACTGTTTCTGTTAATTGCACACAAGGAACGCTTGCATCGTCAGGAAATGTTACTAAATAATTACATCAAAATTTTGAGGATAATTAAATTAACACTTACCTTAGATGACTATAAAGACTAAAAATAAAAGAAATGACTTTAGGATTCTTGAATATTGGATCGCAAGAGATGATACTGATTGTCATCGTCATCTTGCTGTTGTTTGGAGGTAAGAAGCTTCCTGAATTGGCGCGGGGATTGGGACGCGGGATCCGCGAATTTAAAGATGCTTCGGAAGGAATAAAGCGAGAAATTTCCGATCAGATCAACAACTTTGAGAAGGATTTGGATGTAACACCGGAAGAGCAGGCTAAAATTGCCGAGCAATCCGCCGAAGTAAAAGAGGAAGAGAAACTTACTGAAGTCGTCGCTGAGGGAAATGCCAAAGAGGAAAAAAAGGCATTGCCACAAATCAGTACGCCAGATCATGTTTATCAACATGATCCGGGGCAACAACCAAGCACGGGTGATCAGCATTATCAATACGGATACAATGATCATTTCGCATCCGAGGAAGCAGCAGATGGAGCGTCCGTCAGCAAAACGGTTGTTGAAGATTCCACCAAAAAAGTATAATTACAACCTTTAAACGATCGGGTGTTTATCGCAATAGGACGCTAAACCATTCAGAATACGTGTATTAAAGAACGAATGTTTACGAAGCAATCTGCACCAAGGTGATAGGTTGCTTCGTTGCTACTAGAGCGGCGGTACATGGTCTGTTATGCTTGAAAACGCCGATTGTCGTAACCCCATGATCGTAATCGAACACACTTTATAATATGGCATACGAAATTACCATTTCGCAAGAGCTTGGCGTAACCAACCGTCAGGTGTCCACAACGATCGCACTTCTAGATGAAGGGGCGACCATTCCATTTATCGCACGTTACAGGAAAGAAATGACGGGAAGCTTGGACGAAGTACAGATCGCGAGCATTCGTGATCGCCTTCAACAGCTACGAGACCTGGATAAACGAAAAGATGCAGTCCTGAAATCGATTAATGAACAGGGAAAGCTCACCGCTGAATTGGAGCTACAGGTAAAGTCGGCTGAATCGATGGCCATTTTGGAAGATATTTACCTTCCATTTAAGCCGAAAAGGAAGACTCGCGCATCGGTTGCACGGGAAAAAGGATTACAGCCGTTAGCCGAGCAGTTAATGGAGCAGCATAACCCCGACATTTTTCGTCTAGCTGAGCGTTTTGTGAGCGTGGAAAATGGGGTTGATAAAATCGAAGATGCGCTATCAGGTGCCCGTGATATTATTGCGGAACAAATAGCCGAAGATACCGAAGTTAGAACATTGGCGCGCAAAGTCTTTTTGGAAAAAGGACGTTTCGTCTCACGTGTGGTTTCGGGAAAAGAAGAGGCGGCGTTAAAGTACAAGGATTATTTCGAATGGTCCGAGTCCCTGAAAGACGCCCCGTCACATCGCGTTCTGGCCATGCGAAGAGGTGAAAAGGAGGAACTTCTGTACTTGGATATTGTGGTGGATGAAGCGGATATTGTACCGATGATAGATCAGCGTTACATCAAAGGTAAGGACGAAGCATCTGCGCAGGTTCGTTTAGCGCTGCTCGATAGTTACAAGCGCTTGCTTAAGCCCTCCATGGAAACGGAGGTGCGTGTTTTGACCCGACAGCGTGCCGACGAAGAAGCTATTCGTGTGTTTGCCGATAATGTGCGTCAACTGCTGTTGACAGCGCCTTTGGGACAAAAGCGATTGTTGGCGATTGATCCGGGCTTTCGGACAGGATGCAAAACCGTGGTGCTTGATGCGCAAGGTTCTTTGTTGGAAAACACGACAATTTTCCCGCACACGGGAGCAGGAGGCGCTGCTGAAGCCGCGAAGACGGTGAAGCACCTAGTAGATAAATATAACATTGAGGCCATCGCCGTAGGAAATGGAACGGCCGGACGGGAAACCGAAGAGTTTGTGCGAAAACTGGGTATGCAAGCTGTAACGCTGGTGATGGTCAATGAATCTGGTGCATCAATCTACTCCGCCTCTGATGTTGCACGCGAGGAGTTTCCGGATCACGATGTTACCGTGCGCGGTGCTATATCGATTGGTAGGCGTTTGATGGATCCACTGGCCGAGCTGGTAAAAATCGATCCCAAGTCGATTGGAGTGGGACAATACCAACACGATGTTGATCAACACAAACTGCAAACAGCCCTGGACGACACGGTGGTATCATGTGTTAATGCGGTTGGCGTAGAGCTTAACACCGCTTCTAAGCAAATTCTTGCCTATATATCTGGGTTGGGACCTTCTTTAGCGCAGCAAATCGTGAACTACCGCACGGCCAACGGCCCTTTTCGATCTCGAAAGGAATTGAAGAAGGTGCCGCGCTTGGGCGATAAAGCGTTCGAACAGGCCGCAGGTTTCTTGCGTATCCGCCATGGCGAACATCCATTGGATGCTTCTGCCGTACATCCCGAACGCTATGCCTTGGTTGAACAGATGGCGAAGGACGTAAACAGTAATGTTGCTGACCTTTTGACCAACGAAGAGATCCGGAAGCAAATTGATTTGAAAAAATATGTATCAGAACAGGTCGGTTTGCCAACCCTGAACGACATTTTAGGAGAGCTGTCCAAGCCCGGCAGGGATCCCCGCGAGCAGTTCGAAGCTTTCAGTTTCACAGATGGGGTGCATACCATTGCCGATCTCCGAGTTGGCATGAAATTACCGGGCATTGTCACCAACATCACTAATTTTGGGGCTTTTGTCGATATCGGGGTGCATCAAGATGGCTTAGTGCATCTCAGCCAATTGGCTAATCGTTATGTTTCTGATCCGCATGAAGTGGTTAAGGTACAGCAACGTGTGCTGGTAACCGTGACGGAGGTCGATGAGCGGAGGAATAGGATAGGGCTGTCAATGAAGACCGAGGAAAAGCTTAATCCTACACCGAAGCGTGATCGAAACAATCGATCAAATTCACAATCGGAAACGGACATGGCATCTAAGCTAGCCGCCTTGGCGAGCAAATTCAAATAAAAAAGAAGGGAGCAAAATCGCTCCCTTCTTTTTTATTGTTAGTAGCCTGGATTCTGTTCCAAGCCTCCGCCGAGCACGATTTGTCCCGACGGTATGGGGTAAACGAAGTATTGCTCGTTTGAAAGGCTACTGTATTTTTCGAGGGCCAGCCCCGTCCGACAAAAGTCAAACCAGGTTTCCCCCTCAAAAAGAAGCTCGCGCTCCTTTTCCTCCTGTACAAACAGCACAAAGTCATCTACATTTGTAAATTCCGAGATCTCCCGGCCCACGTTGGCCCGTGTTAAAACGGCGTTCAACGAGTTAAATGCTTCCGTAGAAACGGTGCCGCTCACACGCGCTGCCGCTTCGGCGTGAATCAAATAAATTTCGGCCAAACGGATGATAGGCAGGTTTTGGCTTGGGGGATTTGCATTGGGAAACTTACCGATGTAAAACTGATCCCGTGTTCCTTTAAACACAGAGAAATCACGTCTGCTGTCCCCTTCTTCGAACAAGGCAACAATGGAAGAGTCTTTGGCGCGAAACAACATGCTCGCGTTATCATTGCTGACCAAAGCCAATGGATTGGTTGTTTGGTCATCGAACTGGAGCTCGAAAATAGATTCGGTAGTATTTTCATTTTGCCAGATACTGCCAAAATTAGCTACCAGTTGAAATGCTTCTGAATCGATAATCTCTTTCGCTAAGCTGGCAGCCTGTGTATAATCGTTAGTATATTGTGCCTGATAGAGATACACCTTCGCCAACAAAGCTTTAGCTGCGGCTTTGGTAGCACGACCTTTGGTAGCATCAACGCTCTCGTTGGATTCTTGCAGAGCCTCCACGCTTTCCGTCAAATCAGTTACCATCTGCGCATAGATTTCCTCGGGGTCACTTTGCCGAATAGCTTGGTTCTCTTCCTCGGTCGTCGCAGTCAATTTTAGCGGAACGCGTCCGAAGGCTCTTACTAAGAAAAAATAGCTCATGGCGCGGACAAATTTTCCTTCACCGATAAACTGGTTTCTTTTTTCCAGGGAAATGGCATTCTCCGGAATTTCAGGAACGCGGGCTATGATGTTGTTTGCCGCATTGATCGTATTATACACCCCTTGCCATACATTGGAGGTCCAGGGATTGATAACAGTAACGTTGTGTGTAGCGAAGTTTTCGTACTCCGGAAATGCCGAAGCGTGGGCGACGTGTCGTGCGGAAAACTCGGGGACGATAACTGCCGTCTGTCCCCATGAGAACGAGCTGGTCATGGTGCGGTACATACCGATGACCGCCGAGTTGGCATTGGTTTCTGAATTGAAAAAATTGTCATTCGTCACTTGGCTGAGTGGTTCTCGATCGAGAAAACTATTGCAAGCAGAGAAGCCTACTGCGAAAAGCGCGAAGACAGAAAGTTTATATAGCGTATTCATGTGTGCTTTAATGTTAAAATGACAAATTGATACCTGCGGTAAAAATGCGCGGCTGTGGATAACTTCCATAATCGTAACCATATATCAGACCTGTGTTGGCACCGCCGTGACTGGATCCGACCTCCGGGTCAAATCCTTTATATTTGGTGAAAACATAGGCATTTTGTACGGTTACGTAAGCGCGAAGTTTGTTCACCTTTATTTTGTCTGTCAAATCCTTCGGTAAGGAATAACCAAGGGTTATGTTACGCAGGCGGAAGAAGGATCCATCTTGCACAAACCGATCTGATATAGCCGAGTTATCGAAATTGCCAGGAGTGGGGCGCGGCACATCGGTATTATCGCCAGGCTGTCTCCATCTATCGACCCAATCTACAAGACCGTTGGAGCTTAAGTTGGAGCCTCCTAGGCCCGTTGCAAGATTGTAATTAAACAGGTCATTGCCGTAAGAAAACTGCCCCATAATACTCAAGTCAAAGTTACGGTACTGAAAATTGTTGGTAATACCGCCAAAGAAATCCGGGTTGGGATCTCCGATGATCTGCCTGTCGAGCGGATCGCTCGGTGTTGTCGGTTGCCCGTCACGACCTTCGTATTCTATGAGTCCTGTTTGTGGATTTACACCGATCATCTTCCATCCGAAGAACGTTCCTAGCGGAAGACCTGCTTCCGCAATATTGAGTTCGCCAACACCGCCCAGCATACGTGGCACGCCCGGTGGCAGCGCAAGTACTTTGTTGCGGTTGAATGTCATGTTCAAAGATGTTGTCCATTTAAATGCACCCACAAGATTCTGTGTAGTCAATTCAAATTCAAAACCTTTGTTTTCAATATCGCCCGAATTGGTGAACTGATTGAGATAGCCCGAGCTGCTCAATATAGGTACAGCAATTAACAAATCTGACGTCTTCTTATAATAGTAATCGGCAAGGATGGAAATTCTATTGTTGAATAAGCCAAGGTCGATACCAATATCCGTCTGTTGCGTGGTTTCCCATTTCAGGTTTATATCGCCCAAAACCGCAGGAACAAAGCCCGGAGCGCCCAAATAGTTGTTGCCTCCAGAATACAGCGAATAACTTGCGTAGTTGCCAATATTTTGATTACCTGTCACCCCCCAGCTACCGCGCAATTTTAAATTACTGATACTAGGAAGCTCCTTTAAAAAGCCTTCTTCCGAAATACGCCATGCCGCCGCAACAGATGGGAATGTCGCCCAGCGATTTTCAGCACCGAACCGGGAAGATCCATCAGATCGTAGATTGGCTGTTACGATATATTTCTTTTGGAAATCATAGCTTACCCGTGCAAAACCAGACGCTATGGCCCACTCTTCTGGGAATGAATTTGCTCCTGTTACTACACCTCCGGCACTAATGTATGGAATATCGTTCGAAGGAAAATTATTCCGTTGTCCGTGGACGAATTCTAGTCGGGATTCTTGTACCGAGAATCCTCCCAAGGCATTCACATGGTGATCGCCGAACGTCTTATCAAATGTTAAGGTTGTTTCATTGATCCACAATTGATCTCGCGTATTCCGACGGGCGCCGATACCACCTTGGCTGGCAAACGCGCGAAGCCCGTTGGGAGGCATAAAGAAGGTCTCATCGATGAAACTTGCGTCTACGCCGAAACTCGTTTTAAAAGCAAGGGACGGGATGAAGCGGTATTCTGCACTCGCATTTGCCAAGATACGCCAAGTTTGCGCATTGTTAATCGGTAGGTTTAGTATAGCTAAGGGGTTCTCCCGTGTGGCGCTTACCTGATCGTACACATAGTTTCCGTTTTCATCATACACCGATAAATTTGGCGGTGCGAAGATCCCGTTCTTAGTGGCTCCTTCACGGGAGTTTTCTTCTTGTACGCGGTCGTTTTCTGCGCGCGTGATGTTAATTGCGGTGGCAAAATTCAGTTTCTCACTGTGTTGGTGATTCAGGTTGATGCGTCCGCTAATACGATTGAAATCGGATCCATGTAAAATACCGCCTTGTCGCATGTAACCGAACGAGGTGTAATACTGCGTTTTCTCACCACCGCCACTTGCGGCCACCTCGTAGCTTCGGGTAGCTGCTTTTCGAAACACCACATCCTGCCAATCGGTGTTGATGGAAGGGTTGGAAAGAATTTGATCAGGAATGACACGGCTAGGGTCTTCTTGTTGATAGATACTATAGAAGTCGCGCATATAGTCTTGGTACTGCGCGGTGTTCATCATCTTGTACTTCCGCTCTGCAGGCATTTCAGAGTAGCCTTCGTACATATTGAAATGAAATTGACTTGTCCCAGCTTCACCTTTTTTGGTGGTGATCAATACGACACCGTTTGCCGCCCGCGAACCGTATATCGATGAGGATGCTGCATCTTTAAGGATCTCAACGGACTGCACATCGGAAGGATTCAAAGAAGACAAAACGTTGATACCTTGTGTTCCTCCTCCAAAGTCAAAGGTCGAACCACCGGTGAAATTGGTGGTACTGTTGACAGGTATACCGTCAATGACATAGAGGGGGTCCGAGCTTGCGTTGATGGATGTTGTACCGCGTACACGGATGCTTAGCCCACCGCCCGGCGAACCCGACTTTTGGGATACCTGTACACCACCAGCCTTGCCTTGAATCGCTTGGGGGATACTGGGCAATACCTCGTTTTCAATTTGATCAGAACCAATACTGGATACCGAACTGGCAAGCGTTGCGCGTTCCATGGTGCCATATCCAACGGCAACGACTTGTACGGACTCGATCGTTTTGGTTTCTTGTATCAGCATGACTGATACGTCTTTTCTGTTGTTTAGCACTTCTTCATGCTCCCGGTAGCCTACTGCACTGAAAATAAGCGCCTGACTGTTAGCCGCGGCAATACTAAACTTCCCTTGGTCATCCGTTGCTGCAGTAATCGCTTGTCCTTTTACGGATACGGTGGCACCCGCAACGGGACCATTCGCGTCGCGCACAGTTCCCTGAACAAGATCCTGCGCGTTTTGGGGCGTCGCGCTGGAGTTGGTCCGTGCTGTTGTGGCTGATTGCGTGGAATCCTGCTGCACGGGCAATAACGAGATTGCTTTGGTACCGGTCGAATCCGTCAGTGTGGAATCTACAGCATTGGTTGCCATCACTGTAGAATCCGTTTGCGCAGAATCCGGCAGTGCTACCTTCAGAACGACGTGGATCTCACTGCGGTTGTTTACCGGCTCTTCGTGCCGTGCAAAGTCTGTTTTGTTGAAGATCAGGGTAGCATCGGGCTTCGCCTCCAGTGCATATGCCCCTTGCTCGTCCGAAACGACATTGACAGACTCCCCCTTAACGGTCACGATAACGCCCTGCATCGGGGCGCCCTGCTCGTCTTTGACAGACCCTTTGATTGCATTTAATGTATCCAATTGTAAGGGGGACGCCGACCAGTAATGGTGCGAACTGTTGTTCTCTTTAAGTGGGTTGGTAAAGGTAGTATTCACCTTTTGTGATGTTGCTTTACTTGTTTCGGCGTTGGAGAGAGAGGAAAATACAGGAATAGGCCCGAACAAGAGCAATGGAATTGCATAGATAGCATGTTTCATTCTTAACTTTTAGTTTTTTAATATATGTACCATTATCTGCAGTTCTAACAAAAAATCCGCTATCGTCGTTCAAGCTGTTAATTATAATATTTTTGTTACAAACTATCTTTCTAACGTTCTCTTTACAAATATTAGTATGTAAATTCAGATAAAAATGTATATTTCGAGTGCTAAAGCACAAGTACACACAAACATTTTAGATGACTTACGAAGATTTTTTGCGGCGCTTAGAAGAAGAACAAACTGCACCGACCGAATTAACAGCGCCTTTACAAGCGCTTTGGTATGAACGGAAAGGGGATTGGAAAAAGGCGCACGAGCTGATCGATCATTTGGACGATCATATTGCTGCTCACGTGCATGCATACTTGCATCGTGTGGAAGGCGATTTAGGAAATGCCCAATACTGGTATCACCGAGCGCAGCAGCCTATTTTCAAAGGGACTACAGCGGAAGAATGGCACAATATGGTGCGGTTGTTGTTGCGTTAATCGCTACTTGAGTTGTTCGGAAGGATTAGTAGGGGAGCTGCCTTTTGTTTCCGTTCATTCCAGATCCATAGCTTCCGCCAAAACTCCGAAAGGGTGTTAAACTCTTGCCGGTATACCACCCCGACGGCGCTGATGTAGTCGCTGTAGGGAGTAAAAAGGAAATTCCGCGTGTTCAAGCGGTTGTAGGCCCGTAAAACAAGGTTTCCATCCTGCCGCAATCGAAACGTAACTTCTGCATCGGTGGCAACCTGATCGGAAAACAGCGTTAAGTCATTCAGCTGGCTCCGGCTTCGGTCGCTTACCCCGCCGGTCAAGATCAGTCGGTCGTCGAAAAAACGTAGGGAGGCCGACGCATCGTTAAAAGAACGAATGTTCAGATCAAGAAAGTTCATGTTTAGGGATTGTGAAATAATGCTGTTTAACTGATTGAATGCGATCTCGGTGCCAGCAGATAGCAAGGTGTTGTTTACTTCCCGACCAAACTCTTGGGTAGAGGCGGGGGTAAAACTTCGGCGAACGATCAGACTGATTGCCTGTTGGTTCACATTATTTCCATCGCTTAGGTAACCCTGCAGTTCATCCTTTACATAGGGATCTTGTGGAAAGTTGAGGTCAAAAGACACTTCGGGTTGCGATAGGGTACCCTTCAGTATCATATCCGCCTGAGCAAGGATCCGATCATTATTTTCCGTTCGGCCAGCGGCATTATACAGCGGGGCTACGGACGTACGTTGTTGATAAGAGGCGCTGAGGTTGACGGTTGCTTCTGCAGGATTGCCCGCCCAACGGATGGTTCCTCCTTCCTTAAGATCAAAAAACTTATTGAAAAAGTCCTGCGCTGTAAAATGAAACTTTCCAGCCAAAACATTATAGTCCCCAAACATTTCAAAATCACCCAAATTGGAAATACGCAAGGAAATGTTACCTGTGCCTACTCCTTTGAGTGAGCCCAGGTTGTTTTCTAAATTTATTTCTGCATCCCGTGTTAAATTCAGATCCATATTCATCGTTATTCCTTGAAATAGTCGTTTTGATATGGATCTGTTTTTTTCTGCAGAATCGATGTTTGTAAAATAGAAAAAATCGTTGTCGCTTACTTTTAAGGAACTGTTGAAAGGAATCGTGATGGTCGTGTTGGTGTTGGATCGCGCGTTGATATCGATGTTGATACCACTGGTAGGCCCTTTAAAGCTAAAGGTGCCAGATGCATAGGCCGTGCCGAAAAACGTTTCGTTATCCTTTCTTCCCGTATTTAGTATTTGAAAATTTTCTGCAGTAGCTTCGATATCCAAGGTTGGGTCGCTCAATCTACTTAAATCGACATAACCTTTGGCGGTAGCCTTGCTGTTTTTTACATCAGAAAATTGGAAGTTATGGAGATGTACGCGGTTATTTTGAATCACAGACTGCTGGTTCGCTATCACATAAGTGGTTTGGAGGTAGTTTACCAAAAACGATGCATCTCGAATATCGGCTGTTCCGTTGATTATAGGATCGCGAAGTGTTCCAATAATATGCAGGTCTCCACTTATTTTTCCGTACAAGTCGGACACCAACGTTTGTAAAAAAGGTTGGAGGATGCCAGCATCCAAATCTTTTATTTTGCTGTGTAATTGCAGCTCACCGGCCGGAGACCCGATCTCGTAGGTGCCCTTTACCTCTACACCGCGCCCGTCCACGTCAGAAAGGTTGCCGTTTAGCTGGATCAATCCATTTGCAGGGGCAAAATCGGCGTTTATACGCAGCGTTCCTATTGGAAGGTTGTTGAAGATAATAGGAGTAGTCGAAATATGCGTAGACAGTGTAGGCTTTTGGAAGATGGAATGTATGCGAATATCCCCGTTCAGGCTGCCTTGGAGTTGTATGCCCAATGATTTCGTAATGCCGGCCAAAGACGATAAACTAAAGTCGCGGAAAGCAACTTCTAAGTCATCGTCTTCATTGGAGAGTATGCCGTTGAGCCGAACCTCCTGCCGGTCGCGTTTCAGCAAAAGATTTTTCAGATAGAATTTTCCTTTGGAAACGCGTAGATCTGCATCTTCGTTAATTTCCCATTTTTCATTGTTCAGTACAATGTCTGATTTCTCGAAACGGACGTAGGCAGGTTTGTTGTGCGCGAAATGAATATTGCCATTAAGATTTAAATAATTCTCCCTATTGTCTTCCGAAAGGGCGACTTGGAACGTCAGGCTATCGTTGGCTAATATATTGCGTATGTGGATATGATCGATATATGCCGAGTCTGAAAAACTAAACCTATCTGCATCGATCAATAGCGAGAAAGCTCGGTTGTCGGCCTGCTCGGTTAGGGATAGGTTTTCGATTTTCATGCCTTTGTAAGCGACCGTCGGACTAAATGCTTTAAAGGTTGCCTTATAGTCGTCCGATGAAAACTTGGCCGTTAAGCTAGCACCGTGCTCAAGGCGTAAATCAGGATCAAATAAAGCAGATACCGGGTTAAAGGATTTTATCGCTAAGCGGAGATCGAAGTTCTGCGGATTATATGGCGAGGATTCAATATTTATCGCGGGCGCATATCGCATCGCAAGCGATCGGAAATATGCACCAATGGTATGGAGATCTATCTGCCCGTTTAATTGCCCATCTACTATATCCGATTCTAACGTCAGTAATTTGGATTCCTCGTTACCGGCTGAGGTGAATTCAAGTCTATCCATCGCAAAGATACCTCGCGACGACCGGAATTGGATATCGTCCGCATGAATATGCCCGTTTAGTAAATTGAGGGACTCTCCCGCGAGCGAGGCGCGTACGTTCGCATGTTCGACAACGATACTATCTTTCGAGAACAAGTTCAAGCGTTTGAGATCAAGTGTTTCAATGGTCGATGAGAGGTTGTACGCGGTAGGCAAACCGTCTTCCCATCTCATATCGCCGTCGAACGTTAGTGTGGCATGGGTATCATCGATTTTTCCTTCAGTAGTGAGTAGCCTGTCCGCTATCCGGCCGTCAAAGGTAACTTGTCTGTACACGTAATCGTGGAAGGTAAAGTTATTCACCTGACCTTGAGCTGCAACCTTTATCCTAGCCAAATCGAACCCTTCACCGTCAAAACGGATGTGGAAGCCAGGCTTTCCGATCTCCTTGCTGCTTAAAAGTTGCCCTATATCGAAAGCTTTGCTTTCTATTAGCCCTGTATATTTTAACGTAGGGGCAAGCACAATATGGCTGTTCGTATTTAGGCTGCCCTGTGTTGTGGTGGCTTGCCCCTCTATCCTGAAATCATGATAGAAGCCACGAAAGCGCCCTCGGTAACCGACTGTTCCCAGTTTGTGCAGCGCATCAGGTAGTTGGAATGCGGGAATGCCTGCCAATTCGGATGCTAGTTTTTCTACGTCTCCGCTTGAGGTCCGAAGCGACGCGAGGTCAAAATCAAACCGTGTGCGCTGTATATCCGGAAGACCATACATAGAAAAGCTCCCCTCCAAATGTGTATTTGTTCCGGTAGTCAACGACACCCCTTCGGCACGAAGGTTGGCCACCGTTCCCGATACCCTGGCCCTGTTGACCGCGCTGATAAATTTGACCTGCGACATCTGGGGCGCAAAAAATTCGATATCTCTAGAATCGACAAATGCGTCTGCCAGCTCACCTTTGATTTGCACTTTTTCAATAAAGTTTTCAAAATCGGAAAAAGAGTGGTAATGGAATAGCAGGTAACTTCCGATTTTCGACCGGTTAAGACGCATGGAAAGATTCTTAAATTCCATTTTGCTGGACGAGATGTAGGCTTCTGTAGATAATTCACGCAAGTGCAAGCCACTTTTCTCTTGAAATGTCAGCTTGGAGATCGTGGCTTCGACCTCCTTGTTGGAAAGCGCTGTCAACACAAACTCCCCTGATATCGCGTAGATATCGAGATCCGCAAAATTGACGCCTTTTGGATGTGACGTGTATCGATGATCGACCAATTTGAATTGATTGTTTTTTAACACAACCTGCTTGAGTCTGAATTGCAATCCGTTTTGCCCAAAAGAGGTTGAATCTTTTGGAGACGTAAAATAATCGATTAGAAAGCTGATGTTTGAGCTGTCGCCATAATATTCGTAGTTCGTATAGGCGTCCTCCAACGTTAATTTACGGATTTCTATCTCTTTTTGAAACAGCTTAGTTAAGGAAAAGGTAGCGGTAATGCTTTTGGCATCGAGCATTTTTTTTCCGCGAAGGTCATTGATACTGATGTCTTCGATCAGTAAGGATCTGAACGGCTTAAGGTGTACTTTACCGATACGGATTTCCGTATGCAGTTGTCTGCTTAGGTAGTTTGCCGCTTTTTTGGATACATAGGTCTGTACGGCGGGATACCGTAAAGCGAAGATAGCGCATATCGTTAGCACGGTAATGCTAACCAGCGTAATGAGCGTTATTTTTAGTATTTTTTTGATATTTTTGTGTTCTGTTTTTAATACTTTGTGCCATGGCTATCATACTCGGTATCGAATCTTCCTGCGACGAAACTTCAGCTTCTATTTGTATAGACGGTGAAATTAAGTCAAATATTATTGCTGGTCAAGCAATTCATGCAAATTACGGAGGCGTCGTTCCCGAGTTGGCCTCTCGTGCACACCAACAGCATATCATTCCGACGGTGGATCATGCCATACAGCAGGCAAAAATACATAAAAATGACATCGATGCGGTTGCTTTTACACGCGGTCCCGGGCTTTTAGGCTCGTTGCTGGTCGGAACATCTTTCGCAAAGGCGTTCGCCCTGGCGCGCCATATTCCGCTGATCGAGGTGAACCATATGCAGGCACATATCTTAGCACACTTTATTGATGAACCGAAACCAGCGTTCCCCTTTCTATGTCTTACCGTATCGGGTGGACATACACAGATCGTTTTAGTCAAAGATTTTTTTGATATGGAATTATTGGGGCAGACATTGGATGATGCGGCGGGGGAAGCTTTTGACAAAACCGCCAAAATTTTGAACCTTCCTTATCCTGGCGGTCCACTCATCGATAAATATGCTAAAGATGGAAATCCTGATGCCTTCAAATTGCCTGAACCGCAAATCGCCGATCTAGATTTCAGTTTCTCTGGATTGAAAACCGCGATTCTATATATGGTCCAAGCGCAGGAAAAGTTGAACCCTGATTTTCTTCAAGAAAATCTGCCTGATGTCTGTGCTTCGGTACAGAGCCGTATCGTCTCCATCTTACTTAATAAACTTAAAAAGGCTGCCAAGCAGACTGGTGTAACCAATGTGGCCATCGCAGGAGGGGTGTCCGCTAACTCCGGATTGCGCGAAAGCTTATTGGCCATGGGGTCACGTTATCAATGGAATGTGTTTATCCCAAAATTTGAATATTGTACGGATAATGCCGCGATGATTGCCATCGCGGGGTATCAAAAGTATCTAAAAAATGATTTCGTAGGACAAGATATCGCACCCTTGGCTCGGATGCATGTCTAGCACGCTCTGAGGGAACCCGTGCACATAACTGCTTCCGTAGGAACGTTGCTGCATGCATAGTATTTAAGATTCTTCACCAATACGGATAGATATTTATGGAATATGATGTGTGCTTACATCGTATAGTAAACGTATGTAAACCTTCAAATATCTCCGTTATGTGGAACAGCAAATTAGATATCTACGAAAAAGAATGGCTGGATGTTGTTTTTTCTTCGCGCAACCGCTCATATGGCGCCTACGATCTACGTAAACATGCCGCATTAGCGACCAATAGAGCACTGATCATTGTAACAGGAGCCGTCGCCCTTTTAATTGGGACGAAGATTGCTCATGATCAGATGCCGAAATCCATTCATTTAACCACACCCTATGAACAAACGCCTGTGATGTTGACTGGGGATATCAAGCTTCCTGATCCTCCAAGGGAAGAAGAAATCCTGATTCCCGCGGAAAAACCTGTTCAACAAATAGCCCAAGACCCGCCGAACATCGACCTTATCCGAGCGGTCGAGCCGATTGTGACTGCGGCAAATGCGGTTACCGAGGACATGGTTTCTCAAGACGAGCTTAAGGATAAGATGACCGCCCGTATCACGTTAAAAAAAGTAGAGGGAGGTGCTTACCTTGCCAAGGGCGAATTTGGGCCCACCAAACAGGAGGGAGGCATGACCGGTGTGGCTTCTAATGACATAGAGGGTGGGGTAGGCGGGAACGACATTTTCAAAGCCGTGGAGGTAATGCCAGAGCCACCAGGCGGGATGAAGGCTTTCGTGCAGTGGGTAGGAAAAAATTATAATTATCCGGAGGCTGCATTACAGCAGGGCGTTAAAGGCAGCATCGTCGTTTCTTTTGTGGTGGAACGCGATGGCAGTTTAACGGATATCAACGTGATCCGTGATCTTAGCTTTGGTACAGGTCAAGAAGCTGTAAGGGTACTGCAAAAAGCGAAAAAATGGGCGCCAGGTGTGCAAAATGGCCGTACCGTCCGCGTAAGTTATACCTTGCCCATAACGTTGAGTACGATCCAGTAGCTAACTCCTCGTCTTTCCGCATGGA
Source organism: Sphingobacterium griseoflavum (assembly GCF_014653155.1). Lineage (GTDB taxonomy): Bacteria > Bacteroidota > Bacteroidia > Sphingobacteriales > Sphingobacteriaceae > Sphingobacterium > Sphingobacterium griseoflavum. Next base: position 60,494 of record NZ_BNAF01000001.1, read on the forward strand.
TGGGAGCCCGCTTCCATCCATGTATTATAGACTTTTTATCAGTTTTTGCAGCCATGGCTTGATGATGGCCGATACTTCGTAACGTTCCTCGCGCGCAAATCTTAGCATGATGTTTTCCAAATTTGCCAACATGTCAATGTATTCAGGAAAATAGCCTTCCATATTCCGGTAATCTGTCAAGATATCAAGTATGTAGCAATGTGCGTCATATTCCAAAAATTTTTGCTGGTGTTGTTGCGTCGCCTCCAACCAAGCTACCTCTGTGGAAAATCCAGAAAAAATGTGTTCGTCGCAAACCTGTTTGTACAGCTGTCTAGACCGTGCTAGCTGACAGCGAATATGTTCTTTTTGGTCGACAAGTTCGTCGAAAATCGTTGATAGCTTCTCCTGAATTTCGATTTCTCTAGGTATTATTGTCATGACGAATAATGTTAAAGATTCTACTTTGCACGAATAGGCGCGAGTTTGTATAACAACATCAACCAATAAATTGTTTTGCTTTTTTTAAAATAACATACTGATTTATTGATTGTTATCATATTTCAATAAATTGTACATGCCGAATTGTACCATACGCGAGTGAAAATTGGCAATTTTGTGTTATGATTGGAAAGGAAAAGGAAATCGTCGGGGTAAAGTTGGAGATTTGTGCCAACTCACCTTATTCCGCCGTACAGGCTCAATTGGGTGGAGCAAGTCGTGTCGAATTTTGTCAAAATTTAGAGAATGGAGGCATTACACCGTCGTATGGCCAGATAAAGCGGGCGCGCCAGCTCTTGCAAATTGGCATGCACGTTCTTATACGGCCGCGAGGGGGTGATTTTGTGTACACGGACGACGAGTTTGAAGAAATGAAGATGGATATTAGCTTTTGTAAAGAAGCGGGCTGTGATGGTGTTGTCATAGGCATACTCTGCAAGGATGGGCGTGTGGACCTTAAGCGGAACGCCAGCCTCGTAGAACTGGCGAAGCCGATGACGGTGGTATTTCATCGGGCATTTGACCGTACGAATAATCCAGCAGAGGCATTGGAAGATATTATTGGTTTAGGATTCAATCGTATCCTTACGTCTGGTTTAAGAAACACCGCAGTCGAGGGAGTACAATTGTTGAAAGAGTTGATCATGCAGGCCGATGGTCGGATAGAAATTATGCCTGGGGCAGGTGTTAATGCGGGTAATATTTTGGATATTCTCGCTCATACAAATGCAACGGCTATACATAGTTCGGCAAAAATATCGATCGATTCGCAAATGACATTCGAGTCAGACGCCTTGGCAGGCATGAATGAGCCTACGTTGCAGACATCGCGCGCGTTAGTAGCTGAACTTAAAGATCTTTTGGAAAGCCGCAAATAAAAAAAAGGAGAACGGTTAAGTTCTCCTTCCAATTTCTTTGTTTGCGTGGTATTATTTAGCTTCAGTAGCTAGTGCATTCAAGATTTCGTCATTTTTGGTGATCTGACTTTTTTTAGGCATTTGGCTTCTTGAACCTAATTCAATATTGCGACCTAATTTCAAAAACTGAACTTCCACACGTGAAACAGTTTTATTTCTTCTATCTTTTCTTTTTAAACGTGTAACTCCCATTGTTATATCTTTATATAGTCAATAAAACGAGGTCGGAAGCGGATTCGAACCGCTGTAGGAGGTTTTGCAGACCTCAGCCTAGCCACTCGGCCATCCGACCCTTTATCCCTGAAGGGAATGCAAAAATATAATTTACTTTTGATATTTACAACGCTTGCATCAAAAAGATTGGAGAATTATTTTTTAGGTCACCCCATCGTGAGATCAAACTGTTATCCGAATAAAAAAATATGCTTATTGATGTTAAAATAAATTGCTGTATGTTAGCTATTTAAATCGTGAATCGATCTTTTTTTTTATTTTGGTCTGAATGTTGTAATACTTGCGATAGTAAAACAAAAATATAAGAGTATGAAAAAGATTTTACTTTCTTTCGGAGCAGCGCTTTTATTAGCTGCAGGCGCACAAGCGCAAAGTGGTCTTGGTTACGGATTGAAAGCTGGCGTGAATTTTCCGTCTTACAGTTTTGGAAATTCGAATGACCTTTCGGATACGAAGTCGACGACCAACTTCCACGTTACAGGTTATTTGGATGCACCGGTGACACAGAATTTCTACATTCAACCCGGCGTGTCGCTACAAGGTAAAGGTGCTAAATTGGTTGAATCGTCGGCACTAGGCGGTTCTGAGGTTACACAAAATACGATGTGGTTAGAAGTGCCTGTAAACTTCGTCGGCAAATTTCAAGCTGGAAACGGCAACTTTTTCGTTGGTGCAGGTCCTTACATCGGTTTCGGTTTGAGCGGAAAAAACAAATACTCTACTGGAAGTGGATCCAATGTTGTAGAACGCGAGTTTAAATTTGGTAAAGAAAATACCTTAAAGGGTACTGATTTCGGTGTTAACTTCTTAGCAGGTTACAAATTAGCTGGCGGATTCTTGATCAACGCTGGTTACGGTCTAGGTCTTACCAATATCGCTGGTGACAACAATTGGACGAACGATATCAAAAATAGAGTTTGGACGGTTGGTATCGGTTTTGAAATGTAAAAACCAATAGCGTTCACAATCGTATAAAAAGAAAGGCTATCCATAATGGGTAGCCTTTCCTTTTTCAAAAATTAAAATCCTATCACACTTTGATTTCAACTTCAACGCCAGAAGGCAATTCAAGTTTCATCAACGCATCAACAGTCTTAGAGTTTGAAGAATAGATATCCAACAATCTCTTGTATGCGCACAATTGGAATTGCTCACGTGCCTTCTTGTTAACGTGTGGTGAACGTAAAACGGTATAGATTTTCTTTTCAGTAGGCAATGGAATAGGACCACTAACAACTGCACCTGTAGGTTTTACCGTTTTTACGATTTTTTCGGCTGATTTGTCAACCAAATTGTAATCGTAAGATTTCAATTTAATTCTGATTCTTTGGCTCATTTTATTTGTTTTTAAGATGACCTCCCGTTAGAGCTATTCACAACAGGAGGTCGGTTTATTTTAAAAAGGATTATTCTACAGATCCTTTAACTCTGCCTTTTGATTTTGCGATGACATCATCCGCAACGTTGCGTGGCGCTTCTTCATAGTGATCAAACTCCATGGTAGATGTTGCGCGTCCCGAAGTGATCGTACGTAACTGTGTTACGTAACCAAACATTTCAGAAAGTGGTACTAAGGCTTTGATTACCTGTGCTCCGTTACGGGAGTCAAGACCTTGCATCTGACCACGACGGCGGTTCAAGTCACCCATCACATCACCCATGTTCTCTTCTGGAGTCAGTACTTCCACTTTCATGATAGGCTCCATTAATACTGGCGTACACTTAGGCAAAGCCTCACGGTAAGCCATTTTGGCTGCCAATTCGAAAGACAGCGAGTCTGAATCGACTGCGTGGAATGATCCATCGATCAAACGAACTTTCATGCCAGAAAGTGGGTAGCCGGCCAATACACCGTTTTTCAAAGAGCTCTCGAAACCTTTTTGCACCGATGGGATGTATTCCTTAGGAATAGCACCACCCACGATTTCGTTTACAAATTGAAGGGCCGATTTTGACGTGTCGTAGTCTTCGTCGATAGGGGATACAACCACTTTGATATCGGCAAATTTACCACGACCACCCGATTGTTTTTTGTAAACCTCGCGGTGTTCGGAAGTGCCTTTGATAGACTCTTTATAAGCTACCTGAGGAGCACCTTGGTTTACCTCCACTTTGAACTCGCGTTTCAAACGATCAATCAAGATCTCTAAGTGAAGCTCACCCATACCAGAGATTACTGTTTGACCAGTCTCTTCGTCAGATTTAACAACGAATGTAGGATCTTCTTCCGCTAATTTACCAAGACCAATACCTAGTTTATCAACGTCAGCTTGTGTCTTAGGCTCGATCGCTAAGCCAATTACCGGCTCAGGGAAGACCATAGACTCCAACACGATAGGTGCTTTTTCGTCACATAGCGTATCACCGGTTTTGATATCTTTAAAACCTACTACCGCGCCAATATCACCAGCTTCGATAAAAGGAATAGGGTTTTGCTTGTTAGCATGCATCTGGAAGATACGAGAGATACGCTCTTTGTTTCCTGAACGGGTGTTCAAAACATAAGAACCAGCGTCCAATTTACCCGAGTAAGCACGGATGAAACACAAACGACCTACGAAAGGGTCAGTGGCAATCTTGAAACCTAGAGCTGCGAAAGGCTCGCTCACGCTAGGCTTGCGAAGCAATTCTTCGCCAGAATCAGGATGCGTACCTCTAACACCTTCAGAATCTAAAGGAGAAGGTAATAATTCCATCACAAGATCCAACATGGTTTGCACACCTTTGTTCTTGAAAGATGAACCACAAACCATAGGAACGATAGAGTTATCCAATACCGCCGCACGTAAAGCGTTTAAGATTTCGCGCTCTGTCAAGGAGTTAGGATCGTCGAAGAATTTTTCCATCAACGACTCGTCGTATCCAGCAACAGCTTCCAATAATTTTTCGCGGTATTCCGCTACTTCGTCAACCATATCGTCAGGGATAGGCACTTCGGTAAAGGTCATTCCTTTATCATGCTCGTTCCAAACGATACCACGGTTGTTGATCAAGTCTACAACACCGGTGAAAGAATCTTCGGCACCGATAGGCAGTTGCAATGCTACCGCTTCCGAACCCAACATATCTTTAACCTGTTTCACGACTTTTAGGAAGTCGGCACCTGAGCGGTCCATTTTGTTAACGAAACCAATACGAGGAACTTTGTAGTTATCTGCTAAACGCCAGTTGGTTTCTGATTGGGGCTCTACGCCGTCCACAGCGGAAAACAAGAACACCAATCCATCAAGCACACGCAAAGAGCGGTTTACCTCTACGGTAAAGTCAACGTGACCTGGGGTATCAATTACGTTTACTTGATATTTGTTTCCACGGTAGTTCCAGAATACGGTTGTTGCAGCAGAAGTGATCGTGATACCACGCTCTGCCTCTTGCTCCATCCAGTCCATCGTCGAAGCACCTTCGTGAACCTCGCCGATTTTATGGTTTACACCTGAGTAGTAAAGAATACGCTCAGTTGTCGTTGTTTTACCAGCATCAATGTGGGCAGCGATACCGATATTTCTAGTGAATTTTAAATCTCTTGCCATAATATATTTATGCAGTTTGCTTTGAAAGCTTGTTTTTGTGCAATTTTTCGAAAGAAATAAGTACACCGACTGTAATAAGGCTTATAGCGCTTATCGACAGTCGGTGTCATCCTATTTTATTCGTGTCTTCAAAATTAGAATCTGAAGTGTGAGAACGCTTTGTTAGCTTCCGCCATTTTGTGCGTATCTTCTTTCTTCTTCACAGCAGCACCTTCACCTTTAGAAGCTGAAATGATCTCTCCCGCTAATTTTTCATACATCGTTTTTTCACCACGTTTGCGTGCATAAGAAATTAACCATTTCATACCTAAAGCAATTTTACGCTCCGGACGAACCTCCATAGGAACTTGGAAGTTGGCACCACCAACACGACGCGATTTAACCTCTACAGCTGGCATAACGTTGTTCAACGCTTTTTTCCAAGCCTCAAGACCGCTCTCTTGTGTTTTCTGTTCTACTAATTCTACTGCATCGTAAAAAATAGAGTACGCTGTAGATTTTTTACCATCTAACATCATATTGTTTACGAAACGTGTTACCTGAGTATCGTTAAACTTCGGGTCAGGTAAAATGATTCTCTTTTTTGGTTTTGACTTTCTCATTTTCTTTTCCTCCGTTTAATTATTTCTTTTTACCTTTTGCAGGAGCGGCTGCTGCTTGTCCTGGTTTAGGGCGTTTTGTTCCGTATTTAGAACGACGTTGGTTACGGCCTGCAACACCTGATGTATCCAATGCACCACGGATAATGTGGTAACGTACACCTGGTAAGTCTTTCACACGACCACCACGGATTAACACGATAGAGTGCTCTTGCAAGTTGTGTCCTTCACCAGGGATGTAAGCATTAACCTCTTTTCCGTTTGTTAAACGTACACGAGCTACTTTACGCATTGCTGAGTTTGGTTTTTTAGGGGTAGTAGTGTATACACGCGTACACACGCCTCTTCGCTGTGGACAGCTGTCCAACGCTGGTGACTTACTCTTGTCAACCAGAGCTACTCTACCTTTTCTAACTAATTGTTGAATAGTAGGCATTTACCTGTTTTTGTTTTTATTTAATTTGTAAAAATTAATTTTAAAGTCCGCAAAGATAATGATAAAATACTAAAACGTAAAGTCTTGTGTGTTAATTTTTTTTGAGTAATCTTTTTGGCTTTTTTTTCATCGCCCGAAACAAAACTGCGGAAAGCATTTTCTCGATGCTTTCCGCAGGCAGTGGCCGGCGGTGTTATGAAAGTAGTGTGAAGTCAATCTGTCGTTTTTCGAGATCGACTTTTTTTACTTTAATCTGTACTTCGTCCCCCAGCTGGTATTTCTTCTTTTTGCGCTGGCCAATGATTGCATAATTCTTTTCATCCAGGGTGTAGAAGTCGTCGGTGATGTCGCGCAGGCGCACCATGCCCTCGCATTTGTTCTCTTCAATTTCCACGTACATGCCCCATTCGGTAACGCCAGACACGATGCCCTTGTATTCTACGCCGATTTGCTCCTGCAGAAATTCAGCCTGTTTGTATTTAATGGATGCGCGTTCTGCTTCCGCTGCTTTTTTCTCCATTTGAGAGGAATGTTCAGACATTTTCTCGTAATGCTCAGCATTGATCTTTTGCCCGCCATCGAGATAAAACTGCAAAAGCCGGTGCACCATCACATCGGGATAGCGCCGGATAGGGGAGGTGAAGTGTGTGTAATAATCGAACGCCAATCCGTAATGGCTGGTGCTTTTGGTGGTGTATATGGCCTTTGCCATGGAACGGACAGCCAAGGATGTAAGGAGGTTCTGCTCTTTGCTGCCTTCAATTTTGGTCATCAAGGCATTCAGCGATTTCGCGGTCTCCTTATCGCTTTTGATCGATAGCTTGTGTCCGAACCTCGAAGCGAACTGCGAGAAAGTAGTCAGTGTTTCCGGATTTGGCGTGTCATGAAAACGGTAGACAAATGTTAGCTTGTTTTTTCCACGCCCCTGTTTGCCGATGTATTCAGCTACTTTTCGATTTGCCAACAACATGAAATCCTCAATGAGTTTATGGGCATCCTTGCGAACTTTCGTATACACGCCGATTGGTTTGCCGCTTTCGTCCAAGTGGAATTTTACCTCTTCACTTTCGAAGCTGATTGCACCGTTTTTGAACTTCCGTTCACGCAGGATATAGGCGAGTTCGTTGAGCTTTAGAATTTCTGCAGCGAAGTCGCCATTTTTCGTTTCGATGACTTCCTGTGCCTCTTCATAGGTAAAGCGACGGTCTGAGTTGATCACTGTTCTGCCAAACCACTGCTCGATAACGGTGGCTTTTTCATCCATTTCGAAAACAGCAGAAAAGCACAGCTTTTCTTCATTTGGACGTAGGGAGCATACGCCATTGGAGAGCCGTTCGGGAAGCATCGGTATAACGCGGTCGACTAAATATACGGAGGTGCCGCGTTCGTAAGCTTCTTTGTCAAGCGGCGTGTCGGGAACAACATAGTGGGAAACATCCGCTATATGCACACCGATCTCGTAGTTTCCGTTTTCCAGCGTACGGAAGGAGATGGCATCATCAAAATCCTTGGCATCAAACGGGTCTATGGTGAAGGTCGGGATGTCACGGAAGTCCCTTCTTTTCTTGATCTCCTCCGGACTGATTTTTTCTGGTATATGATCCGCTTCCTCTTCCACTTCGGGAGGAAAGGTAAGGGGGAATCCGAAGTCTGCCAAGATGGCGTTCATTTCCGTGTTGTTTTCGCCTTTTTTTCCGAGGATGCTTTTAACCTTTCCGATAGGGTTCTTGGCATTTTTTTTCCATTCGACAATGGAGACGACGACCTTTTGCCCATTTACGGCTCCGTTTAGGTTGTCCAAAGGAATGAAGATGTCATGCAGCATCTTCCGGTCATCTGGCAAGAAGAAGGCATAAGAGCCCGAGATATCGATTGTTCCCGTGAAATCTGTCTTCGCACGCTGGATGATTTCCACAACTTCACCTTCCCGTTTTCTGCCTTTGCTCCGCTCAAAAACGTGTACCTTAACTATGTCGTTGTGCAACGCTTGGCGAAGCTTTCGTGGAGCAACATATATATCGCTTTCGCCCTCCTCTTGCGGTACGATGTAAGCAGAGCCATCGGCCGTCATGTCCACCTTTCCTGTGATGTAAACATTTAGCTGCCGCAACTTGAACTTGCCCCGCTCTACCTGCAGGAACTTGCCGGATTTAGATTCATCAGATAAGATGTCTGCGATGGCAACTTTTGAATCGGCGTCGTGAATGTTTAGCTTAGCGGCGACCTGTTTGTAGTTCAGTGGGCTGTTGTTGGATTTTTCAAATATGTCGAGTATCAACCGGGTTAAAACTTCTTTGTAGGGATTCTCTTTTCTTTGTTTCATACGTTTAAAATTTATTGCACTTCGATGCGCGCGCAATTGATTTGATGCAGGCGGGAAGAAGTGGGAGGGGGGTGGCCAGTTTGATCAACCACCTCTTGAAATGTATAACTAAGATACAAAAAAAATGTTCTATTAAAGGGGGAGATTGTTTGGGTCGCACAATTAAACCTATGTAATCATTTTTTTGTTTATTTTAGCTTATTTAAGGTTTTGATTCACATAGTAATATGTAAATATTTGCTAATTTTTAATATTTATTGTGGTTCTTCTGGCGGTGTTTGCGCACGTTGCTCGGGCAAAAGGATATATGATAAGGTGATGCTAAAATTTATAACCTATATATATTACTTATTTTATTTTTTTTAACAATTTGTTTGTTAAATAGTTATTTATTTTTTGCTAAAAGTATATCGTGCTTTATTTTGTAAAAATTAGCATCGAATCTTGTACAGAAAGGGCGCCACTGCTTGTGACCACATGTTACATGAATACGGTTGGAGAATGTCTCTTATTTTTGGTTTTGACAACGATCGCAAAGTCCGACGGCATTCAATGCAAGCGAATGTAACGTAAAATTTGCGGGCACAGGAATCTTCGGTAATGATATTTCTTCTAAGCAAAAAACGCTATTGCATATCGAGCAGATGAAATGAACATGCTGATCGTGGTGGTGGTTTGCCGTGCAGTCTGGACTGCATATCGCGTAAGTGGCGGTACCGTTCAAGTCGAAAACTTTATGCACAATACCTTTCTCTTCGAAACTGGAAAGTATTCGGTAAAGGGTCACCCGATCGATCTCCTTGCCAACAATTTTTTCCAAATCAGGCTGCGATATTGCTGCATCTTTTTGCGTTATTTCGTTCAAAACGCGCATTCGGTGCGGGGTTACCTTTAGCGAATTTTGCTTTAAGAGTTTTATAAAATCCCGTTCTTTTTCGTTTGTTACACTCGTCATGATACCTGTAAAAATACATAATTTTTGGATCAATTTTAAATCTGTCTGGATGTGTTCGGTGTAAAGTTTATGTGTTCACTGACATCGCATTGACCTGAGCCGTTTGGGGGAATGTGGAGCCGAGGTTTTGAGCTTCGTCAGCTTGAAAAATCATGGGGTGCTGTTGGTGGATTATCGTCAGAAAAATCGTAGAAGGCTGCGCGGTTTTTTGTGTGGTGCCAACTTTTACCAGCAGATAATGATTACCGTTGGGACAACATCGATGGGCATTCTGCCACAATCGTTGGGGAAGCAATTGTATGTTTTAGCCACTATCCAACGTTGAGGCTATTCGCAGAGAAAGGGTAGTACAGCACAAAAAAAACTCTTCAGAATTGCTTTCGTGAAGAGTTTCAGCATTTTTAAAAAAACGATTGCTAGCCTTGTTTTTCTGCCGCTTTGGCATGATCCGCCAAGAATTGTGCAAGACCACTGTCCGTTAATGGATGCTTCAGTAAAGAAACAATAGCTGATAAAGGACCCGTCATAACATCTGCGCCGATCTTAGCACAACCTAGGACATGGGCACTATGGCGAACGGATGCCGCCAATATTTGTGTGGTAAAACCGTAGTTATCGTAAATTAGACGAATCTCTTCGATCAACGATAAGCCGTCTACAGAGATATCGTCTAGTCGTCCAATAAATGGAGATACGTAAGTGGCACCTGCTTTCGCGGCCAACAAAGCCTGACCGGCGGAGAATACCAATGTACAGTTGGTTTTGATGCCTTTTTGGCTAAAATACTTGATTGCTTTTACCCCGTCTTTGATCATGGGCACTTTAACAACGATCTTGGGGTTAAGCGCAGCGAGTATTTCGCCTTCCTTGATCATGTTTTCATAGTCGGTGGAAATCACCTCGGCACTAACGTCACCATCAACAATCTCGCAGATTGCTTTATAGTGGTTAATCACATTCTCTTCGCCGCTGATGCCTTCTTTGGCCATCAGGCTTGGATTGGTGGTTACACCGTCAAGAACGCCTAAATCTTGCGCTTCCTTGATTTGTGCTAAATTCGCCGTATCAATAAAAAATTTCATGTTTAAGAGTTGATTTATAGTGATTTAAAAAGATTCAAAACATAACGTAGCCGTACGCGTTACAAAAATAGCTATATTATTTTTCAATCTATTACGTTTGATCAAAACATTTTTATCCCAAATGGATATATTTAGATCCCTGTCTTATCCCAACTTCCGACTGCATGTCATTGGTCAAGCTATATCATTATTAGGCACTTGGATGCAACGTGTTGCTATCAGCTGGTTGGTATATGAAATGACCAATTCTGTCTTTTGGCTTGGATTCGTACAGTTCATATCGCTGCTTCCTTCGCTTGTCCTTTCTCCGTTTATTGGGTCGTTTGTCGATAGACATAAGAAGTACAAATTGGTTTTCCTAACGCAAATTGGTTTGATGGTTCAGGCTGGTGTATTGGCTTTGGTCGTCGGTTTGCACTGGGAGACTGTGTTTATCCTCTCGATACTGGGGTTCTTGCAAGGCATTATCAATGCTTTTGATGTAATGGGAAGACAATCCTTAATGATATCACTCGTGGACAACCGAAGGGATTTGCCCAATGCCATAGCGCTGAATTCGTCCATATTCAATGCTGCACGGATGGTTGGCCCGGCAATAGGCGGTATTCTATTGACCAAATATGGTGAATTTGTATGCTTTGGTGTAAATTTCGTGAGCTTTGTCCCCGTCATCATCTGCCTTATGCTTATGCGCGTCACAGAGGATCGCTCGAAGCTGACGAAGGAAAGCAATTGGAACGGGCTTGTTGATGGTTTTTCGTATTTGAAGCGTTCACCCCACATCGCATCATTAATTATCGTTTTGACATGCTCTAGCTTATTGGTGATCCCATATACTTCCCTGCTTCCGGCAGTCGCAAAAGACTTGTTTAAGGGAGATGAATCGACATTTTCCTGGTTTGAGAGTGCGGCTGGCTTCGGCGCTATGTTGGGCGCTATCAGTATGGCTCGGCTTAAATCTGGACAGAATCTACGTTACCGCGTATTATTTGCCGCGTTTATGATGGGGATTTCTTTGTGTTTATTGGCATTTGCTCATTTTTTACCAACAGCACTGCTGTTTACCATGCTTGTTTCGTTGGCCATGATGATGCAGAATTCATCTATCAACACCTATATTCAGACACATGCAGTACCGCGTTACCGAGCAAGGACGATTAGTTACTATGTGATGGCCTTTCAGGGAATTGCTCCCATAGGTGCTCTATTTGTTGGCGCAACGGCAGAGTATTTCGGTCTCAAGCATACACTTTATATCATGGGAGGAGCGGGCATGCTTATTTCGCTGGGATACTATACCTATATTCGTCTGCACATCCATCGGCGGCTATTTAAGTTTCCGGCTTCTTAACGTTAATTGCTCTTTTTGATAATCGATTTTTGCACCATAGGGACGGAGGATGTCACCGCCAACAACGCCAACCACAGGTTCGAGATTCATTTGCTCGTAGGCGTAATTGATTGAGCTCAGATCCAAGACGGCTGTTTGAAAGCGCTCGCGTTGCCAACCGTTGATTTTAAAAAGCGGTATCTCAAGCGTAAAGCTTTGCATGGAATTCGTACCGAGGCCAGTCGATAGGATGTCCGTAATTTGGAAACGTTCTTCGGTAATGCCGGCGTTTAATAAGGTGTTTTTGTCCAGTACGGTTTTTGAAGCTCCCGTATCCAAAACCATTTTAAAAGGTTGGTCAAACAATACGACATCGACCAATAAATGGTATCCGTCGCCATGTAAGTCTATTATCGATAAGGGGATTTTTTGCATGGACTAAACATAAACAATTTTTTTGTTCTTTTAGTTTAGAAAGATAAATAGGGAGTAGGCTACATGCGCCTGTTCCCTATTTACGGCTATTGAACAATCCCTATATGATGTTGTTATCGCGCAATACTTGATTCATATTGCGCACGGCGTCCGCGCTTTTTGCAAAAGCCTGCTTTTCTCTTTCGGAAAGCTCTAAAGGCACGATGCGATCCCAGCCATGCCGGTTAATGACAACGGGGACCCCAATATTGATGTCTTCTTGATCAAATTCCCCTTCGAGATAGACCGAGGCGGTGAATACACGATTTTGATTGCGGACAATGCTTTCCACCATAGCGGCTGCCGCTGCGCCTGGGGCATACCATGCAGAAGTCCCGATTAATGCGGTCAACGTTGCACCCCCAACCATCGTCTTATGAACGATAGCTTCCTGTTCTTCTTCCGATAGAAAATGGGTGACAGGGATACTGTTCCAAGTAGCATGCTTAATCAGCGGGATCATCGTGGTATCACCATGGCCGCCCACAACGATGGCATTAAGGTCGTTTGCAGAGGCATTCAACTGGCTCGCCAGTTGGAACTTGAAGCGCGCCGAATCGAGGGCGCCTCCCATGCCGATAATACGGTTTTTAGCAATACCACTAGATTTTAAGGCTAGATAGGTCATGGTGTCCATTGGATTAGATACAACCAGGATAATTATATCTGGCGAATACTCCAGTAAATTCTGCACGACCGTTTTTACGATGCCCGCATTTGTTCCGATCAACTCTTCTCGCGTCATGCCAGGTTTTCGCGGAATGCCCGATGTAATGACCGCAACGGCAGATCCTGCGGTTTGGAGGTAATCGTTGGTTACGCCTTTAACTTTACTGTCAAAGCCCAATAGCGCCGCGGTTTGCATCATATCTTGCGCTTTACCTTCGGCAACGCCTTCTTTGATATCCAAAAGAATAATCTCTTCGGCTATGTTTCTCCTTACTAGATTGTCTGCCGTGGTTGCGCCCACGGCACCCGCTCCTATGACTGTAATTTTCATGTTTTCTGGATTTTATGGTAAGAACTGATATGTAGTTAAATATACTAAAATTTGCCATAAAACTAAGCCCGGTAGGAAGATGTTTCATATATTTACGACGGGCTTTTGCCGAGCATAAGATTTTGCTGTAAACGTAATAAAAAAACCTTCCTGCTGTCTGGCAAGGAAGGCGTATTGAGGTCTGATATTGCTCGTTTTCCTAGAACGGATAACCAATAGCTAAATTGAAAACAAGGTTACGGTTTCTCCATTCGCGATCACCGAAATCGATAGCATTAAATACCCAACCGTTGTTCGTCCGCACGTGCGGAACTCGGAAAGGTATAGCTAAGTCGGTCCGAATGACTAAAAAATCAATGTCTACACGTAAGCCTAAACCACCGCCTACTGCAAGTTGTTCATAGAAACGCTTGGTTATTTCTGCACCAGGTCTATTTTCATCTCGGCGTTGCAACCATACATTGCCCGCGTCGACAAATGCAGCCCATTTAAAAATACCGGATATAGGGGCACGATACTCCGCATTCAGTTCTAGTTTAAAATCACCCGTTTGATCCGCAAAAAACTCATCAATCCCTAAATCGGCTACGTTCGTAAGGCCAGGCCCTACCGAGCGAGCGCGGAATGCCCGCATGCCGTTTGGTCCGCCAGAAAAGAATTGTTTTAAATAGGGAAGTTGTATGGAGTTGCCATACGAGTGGCTGACACCAATCATGGCCCGCGATACGAACATGGTATTCCGCGAGAGTTTCCAGTAATGGCGAAAGTCTGCTTCACCCCGAATGAATTGGGCGTAACGGGTGCCAAACAGGTAATCTGGGTTATTTGCAGAAGCGTCGGCTCCCTGTATCAGTCCTAACACATTCCCCGAAGTATTCAGCGCACTGCGCACGAAATAGGTATGTGTGCGGTCTTCCATATTGTTCTGGAATGTATACACATAGTTGGGTCCAAAGGAGAATTGCGGCTCGATGATGTGGCCGAGCGTCGGAAAATTACGGATTTGCTCTTGATACGCTTCGGTCACATTTCTTGGCTGTGCATAAATAATCTCGGCCACGGTCAGGTCGTGTATTTTACGTTCATTCTCCTTCCAAGAATACCCGAAATTGAAGGTCATGGAATTCAAGGTATAAGCTGTGCGACGATCCAAAAACTCGTAACGTAAACTTGTAAATGTACGTGGAATGAACTTGCGAGACGGCGCCCATTTATACGGAGAAAGGAGTCGTGGCCAACTAATGGATGCTTCTGCGCCATAGCGTATAAAGTTGGAGTTTAGTGCTACTCCGCCCCCAGATTGCGTTTCAAATCCCGCAAAAGCGGTTAACGTCAGTGTCTCAAATCCTTTGAAAGCATTTTTAAGGCTCCAATTGACGTTGCCTTCGATCCCGTCATATACCGTAGCCGTTTTAGCGATCAATTCCGTTCGCAGGGTTCTTGGTTTCATCGGCGTCAGGTAATAATATACATCCATGGTATTTGCCGAGTCGGGACTATCAACGAAGTCATTCTTCACAAATTGAAACGTATTCATATTAACCAAATGGTTAATTGTCATGTTATGATCTTCACGGTTGTACATTTCACCTTTGTGAAAAAACAGGTGGTTGGCCAGCACCTTATTCCGAAACTTGTTGTTCGGGTCATAAATGTAGTACTCTCCCTGATAGGCTTCTGTGCCTGCAGGTATTTCGCGGGAGTAGCCTCGGGCAGACTGCGTGTAATCTGGGAAAACAACGATTTTTCCGATACGTTGTGGCTGTTTGGAACGTTCTGGCGTTTCGGGCTTGAGGGTTAGGTACATATCCACCTGATGTGTGCCAACCGTACTATCAACATCTAATAGCATGTGGTCTGCATTGAAATAATAATAACCCTTGTTTTTCATGAGGACATCAATACGTTCCCTTTCGTTAATGATGACGTCAAGGTTGTAATTATTACCTGGACGCAAAAGCGATTCACGTTTTGTATCAGCCATATCTCTCCCCCATTGTTTGGTCGAGTCAACCTCGTACGCGACATTTCTGATCTTATAGAGAGGGCCGGGGAGTGCATCAAATTGTACGGTAGCTTTTTTGCCATCGATAATCGTGTCAGACGTAACTTGGGCCTGAAAGAAACCGAAGTTTTCCAGTCGATTTCGCAGGAGGTTTTGATTGTATTCCTGATTGACCTCGCTTAGCAGTACAGGGGCTTTCCCTTGACGCTTAATCCACCGCTTGATAAACCCGACGGTAGTGTCGGGGCCGCCCCCCATATTCCACAACGCTACTTTAAGTTTTGATGTGGGTTCTGGGCGCACGAAGCTTTGTAGACGACTTTCAAATAGCTCCTTGCGGTCTTTGTCAAGCGTGTCATTTTCAATATTTACGGTGGCTTCTTCAAAAAGGTGCTCCCCATCAGCTATATGCTTGGTCGTATTGCAACTCGCTAACAACAGGAGTAGTGCGTTTGCCAATAGCAGGTGATTACTTTTCATTGGATTCCCTTTCTTCTTCCTCATTTCTTATTGCAGTATTGTCTTTTCTCTTTACGGTATCTTGCTTGCTGCGTGGGCGTTGATTAAAACTGGTTACGCCGTTTCCTTTAACGCTGTTTTGTCTTACTGGTTTGCTTCGGTCAGTCGTGTCCCGACGCCCACCTCTATTTTGGCGACGTTCTAGGCTATCTTGAATAACGTTTCGTACGCTATCTCGATAAACCGAATCAACTTCTAATCTGTCGACATCAAAACGTCTCCTAAAATTTGGACTATCACTATTGTAATATTTATCAATAGCGCGCGAGCTCATGAAAATTTCCCGGAATCTATCGTACGTCAAGTTGGCAACCAAGCCTATACCTGTCTCGATAAACTGGCCTTGTAAGGTAGGTTGATACTGATTGTTTCGGTACACACGACCGATGTATCTACCATCTGGTGACAAGCGGTATTCTAGGGATACGTCACCTGCGATATTGGAAGTTTTCTCGCCAGGTCGTGCGTTCCCCTCGACCTCAAAGTTCGATCCTACTGTTATCTTCAACCGATCATCGAACAATGCCCTCGATACACCGACGTTTAAGTCGGTACGATTCTGCGCACTTCCGGTCAGGTAGTCTTGTTCAGATTGTAAGTTAAAGTCAATGTCTACCCCACGAATTAAATCAGAGGTCAGGTTGTTCAATTGTCCGGTTAGGAAGTTACTGAGGGTGCTCCGTGCGGCTCCTTCTACACCACCGCCTCCAGATAAACTTTCAAAAGGATTGGCCGACATAAATCTGCCTAAAGCAATCAAAGAGAAGACTTGTTTATTTAGTTCGGCAGGATCATTACGCATATTTGCCAACGCGATATTTACGTTGTTGGTCACGTCTTGTGGTACCATAGAACTATTTTCATCCAACTGGATGTCGAAGCTAAGATTTGGTTTGAAGAGGGCTCCTGATAGTTTCAATAATACATTGAATGGGATACGCTGACGATATAGATTTTGTGCTTGTGGATTGACCTGAGATTGCACCAATTCCAACGTAGGGAATCGATTGGTGTACACGGCGGTAATACTCATATTGGCATCCAAGGGGTCGCCAGCCCAGGTAATTACGCTACCTTTTTGGAAGGTAAATCGTCTGGATAGCGGGCCTAAAGGTACGGTATACTCACCTTTTTCGATGGTGTAGGTACCAGACATGGTAATCTTCTCACTGGCGTCAATCGCCGCTGTCAATTCGGCTACACCTTGAATATGCAACTCATCTTTTGTGCCTGGATCCAAGACTACCGTAAAACGGGCTTCGGGATCTGTTTGCAGTTTTAAGCTAATATCCATGCCGGTAAGCGCCGACGGTGCAGTAGTTAACGAGTCTAATCGAGCAAAAATATTTCTGCTCGCCGTATCACTGCGATCTACAAATTTCACCACGCCATCCCGCTCCGCAACACCTGGGTTTTCATTTGGCACCACAAAGTAAAAGTCTGTCCGATCATTTGTGCGAATACTTCCGTCCACCCGCGGGCTATTCATGTCACCTGTCACGCGTAGATTTGTGGTGAGGTACATTTTTCCATAAAACATATCGTTATCTTCCATGGTAGAGTTCATCGCTTCAAAGTCATCCATAACCAAATTAAGGTTGAATGCAAAGTCGCGGTAATCGGTCGTCCGTACGGAACCATTTATGCGGGCCGTATTGTTTCTTGCATCACGAATTTCGAACTGCCTAAACTGTACACCTTGTTCGTTAAAGCGGATAGATTGATTATCCATCCTGAGATCTGCGTTCAGCATGGCAATGTTCATTTGCGCTTGCTGGAAGGTTATTGCTCCATTTATTTTTGGCGCATCCAGCGTGCCGCTGATGTTGATGTCGCCTACTAAATCGCCAGCAGCGTCCTCGATATAGCCTAAGCTAAAAGCTTGGATGGTGGTCATCTTCATCGGCTTTAAGGATAGCTTAGCGTCGATAGAAGAGGGACCTTCCGGCGGGCTGATAAAGTTACCCGTCAACTGCACGTCGTTGCCATTTTCGCTAATCTTTACATCTGCAGCGAAGGTGTTTTCCTGCACATTGTTGACATGGATCGCTATGTTACCTACGGTGTCTTTTCCAAAATGGAACTTCTCAATAGTCAAATCTGAAACAAATACTGGGCTGCTTTCCAAACGGGAAACAGTGGCTGCACCGTTAATCTTCCCACCTAGATTCAAGGATTCTGATTCGACAATTTCTGTCAATGTCTCTATCCTGAAATTGTTAAATGTAAGATCGATAGGGGCATTTGCTGTACTGTCCTTGGACTGTATGAGGAATTCCTGACCTTCGTGGGACAAGCGGAAGTTTTCGGCGCGAAGACCTCCTGTTCCGAAACTGATTTGATTGGCTGGATCGATCTGCCAATCCTCATAGTGTAGTTTGAGACCATCTTCTTTCAAACGCAGCATGAAGTTGTTGTCGGCGACTTGTACGCCAGCGCCAAGGTGATATTGCTCTCTGCCCGCCTTATCTTTTATCCAAAGGCCGAAGTCAATGTTGTTTTCGATCACACTTCCGCTCATTACTGTGTTGGTCAATTCTATTGTGCCCACTTTGATTCTATTGATGAGAGCGGCGTAATAGAGTGTGCTGTCAGCCGTGATGAGGTCTACACCTACGTTCTCAATCAGCGTCCCGCCATATAGAATTTTTGGCGCTATAAGCTTCGCCATAAGGCTTTTGGAGGCGCTGTTGAAGGTTCCGTCAAGGGTTACGTCACGCATCTCTTCCAACTCAGGCAAGAATTCTCGTATGAAGCGTGAGTTATTTAATGTAGCACTAAACTCGAAATTTTGTGGCTCGTAGGCCAGCGTTGTTTGTTGTTGCCCCGTAGGGTTATAATACATGCGTACAATGTCTTGAATTGAAGCCCCAAGTTCTGTCAACCTATATTTTCCGACCAAATGGGCTTTCAAAAACTCCGAACGCAGTAAAATGGTATTCCTGTTTGTATCTGCCATCGCCCTTAGGGCAATGGTGTCGAGGCTGTAACGTGCGTTTTCGTAGGCAATAGAAGAGTTCGATACGATGAGTGACCCGTTTAAAAAGTCGGGATCTGCCGTTTCAAAGTCGGCCACAACCTTTCCGTGGTACCTGAAATTTTGGTCCATCAATTTTAGGTTTTGCAGATTAATGCTATCGATCATCAGCGTCGCTTGAACTTTGGGGTAAGCGCCACGCATATCTGCTGCGAAATCCATATTCAACTGGATGTTGGGATCAGGGCTAACCAAATTACCAGCAATGTCACCGCCATTTGCCTGTGCATCCAACTTGATATTACGATAGGTATAGCCCATCGCGTCCAGCTGGTTAAGATTGCCGGTAACGGTCGCATTCATGTTTTTCGGATTCAGACCTGTTCCTGCAACTTTAGCCTCCGCAGAGATAATACCTAACACGGAATCTTGGTTCAAAACGCTTCCCAAGTCGAAGTTATCGATGGATACGTAGGCATCGTAAGTCGTGTCGCGTCCCATCGACATTTTGCCATTTACCGTGGCGTTACCTTTTTCCGTCACCAAACTTAAGTTGGTGTCGAATCCTTTCATACCTCCTTTAAATGTTCCCGACAAGCTGATGGCATTGGGCAACTGTATGCTATCAGGAAGCATTGATTTATCTACAAGACGTTCGATGTCGCGTCTTCCTGTGGTAAACTTTTTCAATCTTAGGTCGACGTTCAGATTCTCGACATCAGGAAGGCCCTTGATCACAGCGCTGGCTAAGAGTTGGGTGCGATCAAGCGTTTTGAACTCGATATTTGGAATAGTTAAGTTATCCATCTTACCACGAACCGTTCCATCGATATAGAACGAGCGGGCTAGCAAGGGCTTCATGACCTGCATCGTGTCTAAATCAGGAACAAAATACCGGATGTCGCGCATATCAATCGTCGTTTTCCGAATTTTGGCATCTACGTTGACTAAATTTGGATTGGTGGATATAGCATCCAGCGAAGGATAGGTTATCTTTACGTAGTCTCTGATCGTTGTGTAGGGCGTCTGCGCCAGCAAATTCTTTATTTCTGCACCCTTATCGCCGTAGATAAAGTCTGCCTGCAGTTTCTTTAACGTAAATCCTGAATGATCTTTCATGCTTAGATTCTGAAGGGAACCCGAGATGGAGTCGGCTGAATAATAAAGATCTTTTAGGTCACCCACGAAGTTTGTGATTTTGATGTTGCCATAATCAAATCCTTTCATGCGGGCTTGGTTGTCATCTTTGAACCATACGTTGGTTTTGTTGATAACTAACCGATCGGCCGATACCACCCAATTCATGCTGCTCGGTTCTGCTACTGTATCCGTTGCAGCCGCCTTGACCGGCTGTGTGCTGGTTTTACCAAGTAGGATGTGCGAATCAGACTCGTCAAGTGCAACATCCGCTAAGCGAACGATCTCTTTATTCAAGTCTAGCTCTTTGATACCTGCCTGCAACCTCTTGATATCGAATTTTGTATCCATTTTGGAGGAAGCATCTTCGTAGCGAACAAAGATATCGGAAAGATCTATATTTTTGATTTCTAGATCGGGCAACAGGGAACTCATCTGTGCGGAAGTGTCCGTAATTCCCAGATCGGCTAAATCCGGCGTTTCATTTTCTGACACGGGTTGCCACTGCTTAACCAGCGCTGTTAGCCCGTCGATTTTTATATCGGGCATGGAGAACGCCATATTATCGGTCAGCTCAAATCGCTTAACACGGGTATCAAAATGATTTAAGCGGATGTCGGCACGTGTGCCGATTACTTCATCATTGTAGACAAAATGAATTCTTTTAAATAATACATCCTCGATATTGAAAACCAGCGCCGAAGTAGTATCTGCGGTAGGTGCACTTTCTTTCTCTGAAGTAAACGCTTGCATAATGTAATCGAAATTGAAACTACTGTCGGGAAGCGTGCGACTGATTTTTGCAGTAATTCCTTCCAGTTCAAATTCTTCGATCTCAACGGTGTTCTTCAGCAACTTGAACATGTTGATGTCTACCAGCAGTTTTTCTCCTGCTATTAAGGTGTCTTTTGATTGATCTTCGAAATACACATTTTCCAGCACTAGTTTTTTCGGGAATGTTATGTTGACGTAGCCGATACGGACCGGAGTGCCAATTTTGGTTTCCAAATAGTTCGTCACTTTCCCCACGACATAGTTTTGAACCGCGGGCATACGGATGAGAAAAATGATCAGCAAAATAAGGGCGATGACACTGCCAATGATCCACAGTATGGTTTTTAGGGCTATCCTTCCGAATCGATTCAAAGCAATTTAATTATAAAATGATGATATGCGATTAATAAAATTCTACTTTACAAACGCTGTAAAAACATAAATGTTTACTTTCGCGTGAATTATTTCATACGAATGCACGCTGAGCAAGGATACTATTTGTTCGGTATGAGCAGGATTCGTGCCGTAAATTACGATTTCAGTCTTTTTCAACTTTCCATTTTGCCAAATCCTTCCTAAATCCAGTTTTAATATTGTAGTTTAGAAACATCATGAAGATACTTATAGTAGAAGATGAACCGGAACTCCTCAAGGTCATGTCCGTTTTTTTAGAGCGGGAGCAGTATGTCGTGGAAAGGGCGACGGATTATGCGTCCGGCCTATCCAAGATAGCGAATTACACCTACGATTGCATCTTGTTGGATGTGATGTTACCTGGCGGGAGTGGTATTTCGCTGCTGCGGGCGCTCCGTGATATGGGGAAACTCGACTCCGTCATTGTCGTTTCGGCGAAAGATGCGGTAGAAGATAAGGTACAGGGATTGGAATTGGGCGCGGATGACTATTTGGCGAAACCTTTCCATCTGTCGGAGCTGCTGGCACGGATCAAGACTGTTATCCGACGGAACAATCAGCATCGTGAACAGGCTTTGGAATTTAAGAATGTGAAGCTGTTTCCTGAAGATCGAAAGTTGCTTGTTAATGAGTTGGAAGTATGCTTAAATCGAAAGGAGTATGATCTTTTCTATTACTTTATGATCCGGCCCGGAAAATTGGTCCCCAAAACAGCGTTGGCCGAAGCTGTTTGGGGAGATAGTGCCGATCAGGCAGATAGCTTGGATTTTATCTATTCGCAGATCAAAAATCTGCGCAAGAAATTGAAAGACAGCCATGCGGAAATCGATTTTCAAGCTGTCTATGGTATTGGCTATAAATTGATGTGAGGATGCAGGTCTCTGTAAAAAATTATACCCTTAGGTTTCTCAGCCTGGCTTTTTTCGTGATCATATCGGCTTGGGCAGCTTTGTTTTATGCTTATATTTTAGATGAGGTCTATGATAATGTTGATGATGGATTGAAGAATCAAAAAATTTTAATTTTGCGGGAACTATATAAGTTTCCGGAGCTGTTGGAAACATCGGAATTTGGAATTAGCCAGTTCCGCGTGCTGCCGGTAAAGGATATGGAAGGGTTTTCTGAAGAGAATCACTTGTCCAGCGTTTTTTTCTATATGCCATATGATGATGAACAAGAACCTTACCGGGTGCTGCGCACTGGATTTTATGCGGCCAATAAGAAGCCGTATCGTTTGGAAATCCGGACGTCGACTGTTGAAGAAGATGATTTGATCTATGACTTGACGACAGCCTTAATTGTGCTGTATCTCGTACTGGTACTTGGCATGTATTTGATCAACGAAGTTGTGCTGCGGAAGGTTTGGCAGCCTTTCGCAACGATCCTGGCCAATCTAAACCACTACAGATTTGGACACAAAGGCAGTTTAAAGCCGATACACACCAATGTGGTGGAATTCAACAAGCTCGATGAGGAAATTCGACGTATGTGGAATAGAAATGAAGAAGTATTTGAAGAACAAAAGCGCTTCATTGAAAATGCAGCACACGAGCTCCAGACACCTTTAGCCATTACCATTAACAGACTGGAATTGTTGATGGAGGACGAGACGCTATCGGAAGAACAGTTAACGCAAATTGAAGCGTCCAAATCTTCCCTACGGCGATTGGTCAACTTGAACAAAGCACTCCTGATGCTGTCGCGCATCGAAAACAAACAGTATGCCCACGTGGAACTTGTCAATTTTAATCAACTCACCCATCAGCTGATCGACGATCTAGCGGATTTATCAGCCTTCAAGCAGATTGAGTTGCGGCGGCTGGAGCAGGGCGTGTTTGAAGCAGAGGTCAATCCTGACCTCGCGCTTGTATTGGTGTCTAATCTTCTACGAAATGCTGTTCGCCATAATAAAAAAGGGGGGAAGATATCAGTTTCTTTCCAACCGCAACAACTTGTGATCTCCAACACGGGACAGCAACAACCTTTGGATGCCGAACGGCTATTTCAACGATTCTTTAAAGGCGCACAAGACGGGCTGTCCAATGGCTTGGGCCTAGCGATTGTCAAGTCCATTATTGAATCCTATCCAAGTCTTCAACTGGAGTATATCTATTCTGCAGGACAGCATATTTTTATGATCAAATACAGCGAAGGTTACCCGTTATCAAGTAGATCTGTATAACAGCGACAACATGACCTTCCATGGAGTGGTTTCCCGCTTTTTGCTTGCGGTCAATATTCTTTTGATCAACAGCGGCAGTCTATAGACGACCCGTTTCCTGTAAATTTGTATTTCTTTGTGTAGAGATATTTTGTATATTTGAATACCAGTTATTATATAGATGAAATATATCATTGTTAGCCTTTTAGTCCTAAGTGCATGCGCACTACGTGCACAGGATTTCTCTTTTGGGAAGGTCAAAGAATCGGACTTCCAAATACAGAGTTCTCTCTTAGATAGCAGCGCGAATGGTATCGTACTCAATGAGTATGGGTATGCCAATATCGAACTTAGTCCGATAGGAGATAAGGGGTTCGAGATTGAATATTATTATCACATCCTGATTAAGATCCTGAAAAAAGAGGGCTATGATGAAGCCAATTTTACCGTTCCGCTATACCTCAACAATTCGACCAAAGAAACGTTGGTTGAAGCGAAGGGATTTACCTATAATATGGAGGCAGGTGAGCTGCAGAAAGTGGCGCTGGAGAAGGAAAATGTGCTGACGGAAAAAACCAGTAAAACACAGCAATTGGTGAAGATCGCTTTTCCGCAGGTCAAAGAGGGATCGATCGTGGAGCTGCGCTATAAGACAAAATCACCGTTTCTATTTAGTCTGAATGCGTGGACGTTTCAAACTACTATTCCGAAAATACGAAGTGAATTTGTGACACGTATCCCGGAGATATGTACCTATCGTATCAACCTGAAAGGGGGGATACCATTGACCAATAGGAAGGCGGAAAATTACAATACACAGCTTTCGACCAGCGTAGGGGAACTGAGGGGCGAGAAAATCTCGTATTTGATGACCGATATCCCTGCTTTCGTAGCCGAAGATTATATGACCGCCTCGAAGAATTTTCGATCAATATTGACTTTTGAGCTGGCCCGTTACGCCATCCCTTTTGGTCCAAACGAAACATTTTCTTTGACTTGGAACGATGTCCAACGCTCATTGATAGCCGACGAAAACTTCGGAGGACAGTTGAAGCGGAAGGGAGCGCTAAAAGAGTATATTGACCCGCTTCTTGTCCAACAGGCAAGCAATTTAGATAAGGCAAAACTTATTTATGATTACATCCGCAAGCAGGTAAAATGGAATGAGCGTCATGGCCTCTTTGCGTCCGTAGGAATCAAAAAGGCACTGGAAACGAGAAGTGGAAATAGCGCAGATATCAATTTAGCTTTGGTAAGTGCCCTAAATTATGCTGGTATTCCAACAGAACCTATCATCTTGTCTACCCGCGACAACGGTTACCCTGGGATATACAGTGCAGGGATGGCAGAATTCAATCACGTGATTGCTCGAGCAGATATCGACGGACAATCTTTTTATTTGGATGCCAGTTCACGTTACGAGCCCTTCGGCAATCTACCTTTTCAATGTATCAATCATCAGGGACGAAATATCCCATTGGACGGCCCATCGGATTGGGTACCATTGCAGGCTAGTTTGGTTTCCAGCTTTACGGTCTATTTTGATGGTAAATTGGACACCGAAGGAACGCTAAAAGGTAAGCTAATTATGAATAGGGGAGGATACGCCGCAAGTTCAAAGCGTTCGGCAATGGATGCGACGAGTTCTTTGGAAGAGTATTTTGAAGATTATCAGGAAAGGTTTACCCACATCAACATCACCGAACCCGAAGTGGAAAATAGGGAAAACTGCGAGATGCTGTTGAAAGAATCAATGGATGTTGAAATTGCGAATTTTGCAACGCTCGATAACAGCGAGCTGCATTTTAATCCCATCGTCTACGGAAGGATCGAGAAAAATCCTTTCAACCTGGCTACGAGATCTTATCCAGTAGATATCGGTGCCAAGACGCAGGAGAATATGACCTTTATCATTGAAGTGCCAGATGGATTTACCCTTACCGAGGAGTCGCTCGCTGCAAAAATGAATATGGCGCTCCCTAATCGGGATGCCCGCTTTGTCTATTCACTGTCGCAGAAAGGTCAAATAATTACGGTACAATTGCTTACGCAAATCAATAAACCCCTGTTCCTACCCGAGGAATATTTCGATTTGAAAGAATTCTTCAGTCGTATTATACAAGGACAGAAAAGCAGGTGCGTATTAAAACAAAAGGGGTAGGTGTCGAGTGTACCCATCAAATGTTGTATTATTGCAGGATCTCGAGGGTAAACCGTCCTTTATCTGTTTGACTAACCATGCGCAGAAATTCGTGGAACTCGTTGTATAGCTTTGGCTCATAGGTTCCCTGTTTGATAGTTAGAATCCGATTGGTTATCAGCTTATCATCCTCGATGTGTGCCGAGAACGAATAGTTTCCCATTTCACAACTGAATTCTTTTTTCAAGGGCGTCATCAATTTGTTGACATTTTCGGGAAGAGTTATCTCCACACGATCTTCATCCGTGAAGCCCCTGTTTATGTAAATTGGTTGTTGTCGATTTTCATTGCGCTGGATACTTCCGAAGCTGTTGAAAAGCGAGGATGGTATCTGTATCCGGTTGTTGGTCTTAGTGGCGATGTTGCCAATTGAAATCGATAAGTTTTCCGTGATGCTAGGATCAGAATCTTGATCGATCTTCACATAATCAATGTTGTCGAAACTGATATTGTTGATATCATAGTGGCGTGCCAATAGCTTGGGCTTCTCTGCATTATTAGCTCGGAATACATCCATATGGTTGTCGTATTGGGTGCCGAAGAACTGTGTTTGCATGGTTCCTTGCAAATTGGATAGATCCAGTAGCTGCAGTTTTGCGGTGCGTAGCTGTCTATTATCTTTTTCGCTGTAGGTTGGTGTGCGCAGTACCTTTCCGCCGTCAGGCGTGCAGGCCAACACAAGACGGTCGTCGGTAAAGTTGCCCAAAAATCCAAAAGGCATCTCTTGGCTGGTGCATTCGAGCCAAGTGGTATCATTCTCAAAGGGGATGCATAGAATAATATGGTTTCCATCCTGTACGTTAGCGAAATTAGGCTTTAAGCTCTCTTTTTTGTTTCCAGCCTCTACGATACAATAATAGGAGGGTATGTCTGCAAAGGTGAGCAAATTTTGCATATAGTTAACCAACGCTTTGCAATCTCCGTAGCCATATTTTTGCACATCACGGGCAGAAAAAGGTTCTAGGCCACCTATGCCGATCTGAATACTGACATAGCGTGTTTTCTCTTGCAGATACTGATAAAGTCGCTTGGCTTTCTCCCGATCATGTTTACAGTCTTTGATCAGGTCTAAGACCTTACTCTTTGCCGTTTCATCCAAGTTTTGTTTACCCGTCAATAGGTTGTCATAATACCAATTACCGAAGTCCTCCCAGCTATCAAATGCCCCGGTTTTTCCGTAGTACGATATTTTCTTCGGAACAATGTTGACATGAACAGCCTGCTCGCGAAAGCTTCGGGTATAGTTCTCTTCCTTGATAGCGGGTATATTGCTTACTTCCCAGGTGTAGGTAGTCAGCTTTTCGTTCTTTTCGACCTTCGGATCGGTGCTGATATGCTGGGCATGCGACCGAATTTCGACTGTAGGAGCAGCGGCAAAAGTGTACTCGCTATGCTCTATGGCAAGCTGTGGGCTATAATTTGGGTTCCAGCTCGGTATGACTAGGTTTTGCTTATATTGGATTTCGTAAGCGATCTCTATCGTGTAAGGATATTGGATAGCGTCGTATTGATAAAGTTTCAATCGGCTGTCGGAGAACATGGAAAAGCCGTCTGCAGCGCTGATATCGATAAAGTTTTTTGCGGTGATTTTATGAATGGGCATGCCATACTCGTCGTAGACGGTGCCTTTTATCGATTTTATTGCCACGCTTTTATTGTAGTGTATGGGCACGGCAGCGTAGTAATCGCCACTCTTATTGTGTACGGTAATTGCTTTTTTAACCCGCAGCAATACATCGTTTTCTGCACGCATTTCTACGTGCATGGATTCGTTGCGTATGGTCGCTGCTGCACGCACCTTTAGCTCTTTTGGTATGGATTCAACAGCATATCGCAGCTGCGCCTTACTTTGTAGCGCGATTATCGCGAAGAAGCTTAAAATAATGTATTTCATAACAATTGGTTTGTTGTGCCTAAAGATAATGATTTCTCCGGCTATTTTTGTTTTGCTCTAGAATTATTTGCTCGCTAATTACTACATCTTCGCTTGGTCACTATTCGCTGCTGCTCTTTTGTGATGTCTCCATTTATCCCTATATTTAAGAAAATCAATGACAAAAATGGAACGACGAAACTTTTTAAAATCTGTGGCTGTAGCAGGAACGTCTGCAACGGTACTTAGCGCTTGTGCAACGGGAGCCAATGACGCTGCTGGACAGGAGCTGACGGCAGGATGCATCGTGCATTCGGTATATTTTTGGCTTAAAGAGGGGCTGGCTAAAGAGGAAGAGCAGGATTTCCTGAACTTTTTTGAAGCGCTAAAGAAAGTCCCCGGCATCCATAGCTTTCATGTCGGCAAACCGGCCGCCACGACGGCGCGCGAAGTTGTGGACAACTCTTTTCAGTACAGTCTTATCGTCACGTTCAAAAACCTACAGGATATCAACACCTACGAGAAACACCCTGATCACCTTGCTGCCTCCGAAAAGTACAGCAAATATTGGACGAAAGTTGCTGTTCGCGACATGGAATTGATCTAAAAGATGGAAAGCTGTAGGATTATCGGTACATGCCGCGTTCCAGTCGGCGGATACGAGCTCGATTTTTTCCATCGACACGATCGGCTACGGCCCAAATGGCTGCTGGAAGCCAGCCAATAAGCGTGATTTGTAGGAACAGGCAAAGAAATCCGACGAGAATCTTTCCGCGAAGGAAGAACGAGAGCCAAGGGAATAGAACGGCAATAAGAGTCATGTTTTTATGTTTAGTTATTTAGATAATGCGTTATTTAACTTGGATGATTTTACCGGGCGTGCTATTTGGTTCCTCTTTGACATTTTTCTGAAATGAGAAGCTGATTCCGAAGGCTAATGCCAATATGACGGCCACGACCGCTGCAAACGGAACGACCACAGCGATAACAATAGCAATCAAAAGTGGTAGGCTCATACGCTCTTTTCCGCTCTTTGTTTGGATGCTTAGTTTCGTTTCTTGAATGGAGTCAAATGCTTTTTGGAACGCGTTGCTGATGTTTTCGCTGTTCAAATTGAAGGTTGTTTTCGTTTTCATGATATTAATATTTTACGTTTTTAATTTGTTTATCTCGTTTTGTATACACCAAAGGTAGCGCTAATGTGTAGTTTGGGCTATGGCAACTAGGCGAGCTTAACCGACTTCTCGGTAAATGCCGGTTGATTTTCGGTGAATACGTTTCGGTTTGTGCCGCGGTTCGAAGGAATGTTAGGGAGATGCACCTTCAAGGCGTACACGATAGGTCTACCTGTGTCTATCCTACATACTAAAACCGTCAGGAAATGCCAATGGCGCTCATTTATGGAGCGCCATTGGTATAGCTAGCTTGTGAGGAGTGGTTATCCCAAACTCGTTAAGCTTTCCTGCAAAATCACAAGTTTAGTCTCCGCATCTGCTTTCTTATTCCGTTCATTTTGTATAACCTCTGGTTTTGCATTTTGTACAAAACGCTCGTTCGAAAGTTTTTTCTCTACAGATATCAAAAATCCTTCGAGATAGGTGATTTCTTTCGTAATACGTTCCTTTTCCGCATCGACATCGATGTTGTTTTCGAGTGCCACATAGCATTCGTCTTTGCCGGCCAAAAAACTTACCGCACCTTGAACCTTTTCCTTCACAAACGTAATCTCCGCGATATTTGCCAGTTTAACAATGCTATCTTGGTACTTGCGAAAATCGATAGCCGTGGCGTTAATCGCCAGAGGCAAGGCTACCTTTGGTGAAATACCTTTTGCATTTCGGATACTACGCACTTCAGATATAATCTGTTTCACGACGTCAAATTCTTTGATAAGGCCTTCGTCAACAACTTCGATGGTAGGGTATGCAGCAACAATAACACAGTCGTTGGCTGCACGAGATCCGAAAAGTTCGTCGTGCCATAACTCCTCCGTTAGGAACGGCATAAACGGATGCGCTAGGGCAAGTACTTTCTCAAAAAAACTGATAACGACAGCCAAGGTTTCTTTTTCTATAGGTGCTTGATAGGCTGGTTTCACCAATTCCAAATACCAAGCACAGAAATCATCCCAAATTAACTTATAGGTAGACATTAAGGCGTCAGACAAGCGATAGTCTGCAAAATGTGCTTCAATCTCAATCAGAGATTGGTTAAAGCGACTTTCGAACCATTTTGCGGCCATTTGCTGCGCATTGCTGGCCGGCGCATCGATGGTTTCCCATCCTTTTACCAAGCGGAAAGCATTCCAGATCTTGTTAGCAAAGTTGCGACCCTGCTCGCAGTAGGAAACATCAAACATCAAATCGTTCCCGGCCGGTGACGATAATAACATCCCTACCCGTACACCATCTGTTCCGTATTGTTCCATCAGTGCAATGGGATCAGGCGAGTTGCCCAAACTTTTAGACATCTTACGGCCTAGTTTATCACGAACTATGCCCGTCAGGTAGACATTTCTGAAAGGAGGTTTTTGGGTATAGTCATGCCCCATAATAATCATACGGGCTACCCAAAAGAATAAGATCTCTGGTGCAGTAACCAAATCGTTTGTTGGATAATAATATTGAAACTCCGGATTTTCAGGATGGCGCACCCCGTCGAACACGGACATAGGCCACAAGCCTGATGAAAACCAAGTGTCCAATACGTCATCTTCCTGGCGGATATTGCTGCTCGACTTTCCTTGCTCTTCAAACAAAGAAATAGCCTCTCTTTCAGTTTTGGCTACCACCCATTCGTTCCGTTCATTGTACCAAGCAGGAATGCGCTGCCCCCACCATAATTGCCGTGAAATGCACCAGTCTTTCACATTTTCCATCCAGTGCTTGTAAGAAGCAAAGAACTTTTCCGGAATGAGCTTGATGGTTCCGTCTTCCACATATTGAAGTGCAGGCTTTGCTAGTTTATCCATTTTGCAAAACCATTGCATGGATAGCTTCGGCTCGATGGCGGCATCTGTCCGCTCCGAGAAGCCTACCTGTGATTTATAGTCTTCGATTTTTTCGATTTGCTCGACCTCTTCCAACATTTTGGCGATCTTTTTCCGTGCGATAAAACGGTCTTCTCCAATCAGGATGACCGCTTTATCATTTAGCGTGCCATCGTCGTTCAAGATATCAATCACTTCCAGGTTATGCTTCTGTCCCAGTTCGTAATCGTTCAGATCATGCGCAGGCGTTACCTTCAAGCAGCCCGTACCAAATTCCATTTCGACATAATCGTCTTCAATAACGGGAATCTCGCGATTGATGATAGGGACCAGCACGGTTTTACCTTTTAGATGATGGTATCGCTCGTCGTTCGGGTTGATGCATATTGCGCTGTCAGCCATGATCGTTTCTGGCCGGGTTGTCGCAATAACGATATACGCATCGCTGTCTTTAACTTTATAACGAATGTAGTAAAGCTTCTGGTTCACTTCCTTCCGAATGACCTCCTCATCCGACAGTGCGGTTTTTCCCTGCGGATCCCAATTCACCATGCGGACACCGCGATAGATATATCCTTCATTATAAAATTTAATGAATGTATCAACTACGGACTCCGAAAGGTGTGGATCCATGGTGAACTTCGTGCGGTCCCAGTCGCACGATGCGCCCAATTTTTCGAGCTGCTTTAGGATAATGCCCCCATACTTCTCTTTCCACTCCCATGCATGCTTCAGGAAATCTTCACGGCTGAGGGATTTCTTGTTGATACCTTGCTCTTTAAGCATCGCAACCACTTTAGCTTCCGTAGCGATCGACGCATGGTCAGTACCGGGAACCCAACAGGCATTTTTACCCTGCATGCGCGCCCTACGGATCAATACATCCTGTATGGTATTGTTAAGCATGTGGCCCATGTGCAATACACCGGTGACATTTGGAGGTGGCATAACTACGGTGTACGGCTCTCGATCATCTGGCGTAGACCGGAAAAAACCTTTCTCCATCCAGTAAGAATACCATTTGTCTTCCGCTTCTTTTGGATTATATGTTTTGGATATGCTCATCG
Organism: Sphingobacterium griseoflavum; assembly: GCF_014653155.1. Lineage (GTDB taxonomy): Bacteria > Bacteroidota > Bacteroidia > Sphingobacteriales > Sphingobacteriaceae > Sphingobacterium > Sphingobacterium griseoflavum. The sequence continues at coordinate 91,970 of NZ_BNAF01000001.1, forward strand.
TATTTTTTTAGAATCAGAAAGCAAAAATAGGCAATTACAAAGATTTTAAGGAAAATTGCACGGAATAAAATGTTGCACGGATGACAAGAAATACAAAATTTTAAGCGTTAATAAATGTATCTTTGCGGTTAATTTAAAGTAAACATCATATTAATTTATTTTGGTATGAATCAGCAACCCGCGTGGCGTGTTATTGTACGGTTCTTTTGCGCAATGTTCTTTTATTGGATCCTGCTATCCGTTATTGATCGATTGGTTTTTGCATGGAGTGTTTGGAGCCGGATCGAAGAAAAGGAAGACGTATGCTTGGCTTTTCTGTATGGATTACCGTTAGACTTATCGTTGGCTTGCTACCTGATGGTGCTTCCCACAGTAGCCTTCTTCATGCAACAACTTTTTATAAAAAGAGCGGTTTCCACTTGGTGGCTCCGGCTATATGTATCTGTCCCTAGCATTTTTTTTGCGCTCATCAGCGCCAGCAATATTCCGCTTTATGAAGCTTGGGGCGAGAAAATAAGTAAAAGGGCAATTGTCTTGGGGATGGATACGATGGGTGGGGTAACGAGTTCTATAGATTGGGACACGGTTTGGGAGGGCATACTGGTGCTCTCATTATTTTTTTTATGTGCCTATTTTTACGGTCGCTTTATTTTGGCAAGGTATGCAAAATATGCACATCTACCTACACGGACACGGAGGTTTTATTTTATAGGAATCACGGTGTTGCTATTTACGTTAATTCGTGGCGGCTATGGAAAGGCAACGTTGAATCAAAGCTCGGTCTATTTTTCCGACGATAACACAGCCAATCACGTTGCGGTGAATACATATTGGTCTTTTCTTAAGGACTTAACAAAAAGCACGAAGCGGTCACCGTACCATTTTATGCCGGAAGACGAGGCGGACGAGCTTGTCAAAGACGCGTTGCGCGCTAATGGGGAAGTCCTTACCCCGGTTTTGACAACGAAACGCCCCAATGTGATCTTGGTGATTTTGGAGGGCATGGTTGCGCAGGTTTTTGAAGATCTGGGTGGTGAGCGAGGTGTTACCCCGCAGATGAAGTTGTTGATGGATGAGGGCGTGTCTTTCCGCAGAGCCTATGCCGCCGCCGATCGATCCGATAAGGGTATGGTGGCGGTGATGAGTGGCTTCCCCGCACAGGGACCGGAGAGTATCATAAAATATATTCCCAAGCATGAGAAGCTACCGGCTGTCGGCCAAATTTTTGACTCCCTCGGCTATGCGACGTCTTTCTACCATGGCGGACAAAGCGAATTTTATAATTTTAAGTCCTATATGTTTACCCATGGAATCGATCGCGTGGTGGATAATGACGATTTTCCGGTAGGAACGCAGCGTAACTCTTGGGGCGTGTACGACCATGTCATCGGCCGGCAAATGTTGCTTGACCTGAAGGAGGATCGTAAGCCTTTTTTTTCCGTTTTCTATACGTTGGTCAACCACGAGCCTTTTCATTTGGAACCGCGTTATCAATTTGGGAACGATAGCAAGGCAAATGCGTATCGAAGCACGTGTTTCTATACGGATTCCATGCTTTTTAATTTTATTGAGCAGGCAAAAAAGCAAGATTGGTATAGCAATACTATTGTTTTGGTCACGTCGGATCACGGACACATCTATCCTTCAGGAAAGTATGGTTTGGAAAAGCCGGAACGTTACCATGTGCCACTATTTATGTTCGGCGGAGCCTTGAAAACGCAGTACCGGGGTATGAAGGTCGATGCCGTGGTGAGCCAGCTGGATGTGGCAGCAACTTTAGCAGGGTTTGTCGATGCTAGCCCTCAACGATTTCCCTATTCACAAAGCCTGTTTGACACGAGTAGACGGCATGTCGCATTTTATAATTCTAATAGCACTTTTGGTCTAGTGAACGATGAATTTTCGGTGTGCTATGATATGCAGAAACGAAGCATCGGTTTTAGTGATGTGCCGCCGGATAAGTACGCCAAGCGTGATAGTTTGCTGCACGTAGCTAAGGGGTATTATCAAAAAGTCTTTCGAGATTTTCTGGCCTATTAGGGTTTTCCGGTGGCATAGGGACGTTTGCACGGTCGTTTTGACAAAGGCATATTAAATCAAGGTTCACCTAAGCCATCTTACACTATTCATGTGTTCATATCCCCTTTTTCCACAGCGTTGATCCAAATAGATACCGGAGGGTGAATGCCTGTTGGTTACTGGTTTGATCGGGTGCGAAGTGGAAGGATGCGGTGAATTTGCCCTCCAAATTTCCTTTCCGAAACGGAACCCAGCCTAAATCCAGACGGTTGTAGCGATCCCGACGATAGAAGGGATCTCCGTTCGGCAGATTTTGCGGATCTCCGATGTAACATGTGTTCTCTAAAAAAAATCTTTTGTAGCCGATGAAAATAGCAGAAATAAATCCGCGAGCCACCCGAAGATCGTATTCCGTTCGAACCCGATCAAAACCAATTACTCCACCTGCTTCAATCGTCAGCGAATCCAGCAATGTTTTATGGCTCCAATCAAGGCCTACACGCAACATGGCTAGGCCATTATCCTGTATATGCTGATCGATACTGTCATTGCTTGTGAGCGCATTGTGGTACAACATGGCGTCGTCCTTCATATAGAAATTCCCCAACATATATTTCCCAGATAAGCCGACCAAGAAGCGCTCTCGTTGGTTTAAACTTTGTTTACTCAGCCAATCGAGGTAGAGTGCCTGCCGAAATGTTTTCTTTTGGAAGGCGAAATACATCCCCTCGATATTAGGACGATCATACAAAAACGTATCGGCTAGTGCGATACGCGGCACCTCTTTCAATCGCTCGTACCTAGGCATATGGCCTAAAGCGAAATCAATATGCCTGTTTTTGAAGTTGTAATAGACAATAGGAAGTAGCCGGTCTTTGTTTTCCGGATGTTTTCCGAAGTCTTGGTTATAATGCACACCGCCTAGGATACGATTGTTGCTGTCGATAGCAAATGAAAATTTTGGTGATAGGATAGTACCGAAAATGGTTTTGTCTTCCGTATATATCGATTTGTATTCCCTGTTATCTGCATAGCCGAAAAAATCGATGTCAAATGCTACACGTTGCTGGCCTTGCGCGGTCAACGCAAGAAAACAGAAATAACAAAGAAAAAGATAATGTACCGGTACGATTTGTAGTTTCATGTGAGATGATGACGCTGACTTGAAAATAAAAAGGTCGTCTTAGAAAGTTTAGACGACCTTTTGGGGTTATTTTTTGCTTGCTTATACTTCTAGCAATAATCTTGCGGGATCTTCCAATAGTTGTTTCACACGAACGAGGAAACTTACGGACTCGCGGCCATCGATGACGCGGTGGTCATACGATAAAGCGATGTACATCATTGGACGGATAACTACTTGACCATTTTCTGCAACCGGACGTTGCACAATGTTATGCATGCCCAGGATCGCAGATTGAGGCGCATTGATGATAGGGGTGGACATCATCGAACCGAATACACCACCGTTTGTAATCGTGAATGTTCCGCCAGTCATCTCCTCAATGGTTAACTTATTATCGCGTGCTTTTGTGGCCAGCGTGATAATCTCTTTTTCAATTTGGTACAAGCTCATGGATTCAGCATTGCGAATCACCGGAACGACCAATCCTTTCGGTGCCGATACAGCGATGGATATATCTGCAAAGTCAGAGAATACAATCTCATTTTCTTCGATACGCGCGTTGACAGCAGGCCATTCTTTCAAAGCAGTAGTGACAGCTTTCGTGAAGAACGACATAAAGCCCAAGCCCACACCATGCTTTTCCTTGAAAGTATCCTTATATTTCGCACGCAGATCCATGATGGGTTGCATGTTCACCTCATTAAATGTAGTCAACATTGCGGTATCATTTTTCACGCTCACCAAGCGTTTTGCAATCGTTTTGCGCAAGGAGGTCATCTTTTCCCGACGCTCGTTTCGCGAGCCCGCTACCGGTGCCTCCGTTTTGGCTGCAGGCTGCGCTGGCTTGTTTTCTGTTTTCGGCGTGGCAGGCTTCGCTTGCGCTTTTTCAGCATCTTCCTTCGTGATGCGTCCTTCTTTGCCAGTTCCTTTTATCGTCGCGGCATCGATACCTTTTTCTCTTAGTATTTTTGCTGCTGCGGGTGAAGCTGTACCTGCAGCGTAAGAATCGGGATTTTCTGCATCTTCGGCTGTAGATTTTGTCGCTGCGGGCGTATCCGTGTTTTCAGCAGGAGCTTCTTCCTTTTTGTCGGCACTGTCTGCAGGGGCGTCGCCATCTTCGATCGCGCATACTACTGCGCCAATCTCTAAAGTATCACCTTCTTGGGCAATGATCCGCAAGATACCTGCTTTTTCTGCGGGTAGCTCGAATGTTGCCTTGTCGGATTCCAATTCGGCAATGTTTTCGTCCATCTCGACGTAATCGCCATCTTGTTTTAGCCATTGTGCTAAGGTAACCTCTGTAATCGATTCCCCTACGGCAGGTACTTTAATTTCTAAGCTCATATTTTTATTTTCTGTTATATGGACAACATCGAAAGCTGTCGATATGTTTTATAGTTCAAATGCTTTGTTAATAATCTCTGCTTGCTGCGATACGTGTTGCTTCATGTATCCCGTAGCTGGTGAACCGCTTTCGGGACGTGCAATATATTGAAGATTTAAGCTGCTGCCACGGAACTTGCGGCAGTAGTATGGCCAAGCGCCCATATTCTCGTTTTCCTCCTGCACCCACACGAACTCCGCTTTGTTATATTTCTTTTGCAAAGCCTCAATTTGTGCATGAGCAATCGGATATAGTTGTTCCAAGCGTACAATAGCTACGTCCTTGCGTTTATCTCCCTGCTGCTTCTCCAGTAGATCATAATAAATCTTTCCGGAGCATAGCAACACACGTTTCACCGATTTTGCCGTTACCGATTCGTCATCGATAATCTCTTGAAAACCTTTTTCGGTGAATTCCGTAAGTGGCGATACAACTTTTGGATGCCGTAAAAGACTTTTTGGTGCTGCAACGATCAACGGTTTGCGAAACTCGCGGTGCAGCTGTCGCCGCAACAAATGGAAGTAATTGGCCGGTGTGGTGCAGTTCGCTACAATCATATTGTTATTGGCGCAAAGCTCCAAATAGCGCTCTATACGACAAGAAGAGTGTTCTGGCCCCTGTCCCTCCATACCATGCGGAAGCAGCATGACCAATCCATTGGAACGCTTCCATTTTGTTTCCCCGGAAGAGATGTATTGGTCGAAAACAATCTGTGCCCCGTTTGCGAAATCTCCGAACTGCGCTTCCCAAATCGTTAATGAATTTGGATTTACAGATGCATAGCCATATTCAAAGGCTAATACAGCATATTCAGAAAGCAGGGAGTTGTAGATGTTGAATTTTTCACCACCCTTTAATCGCGCCAATGGTGCATAAGTTTCGTCCGAATCTTCTAGAGTGACGACCGCATGACGATGGGAAAAGGTTCCGCGTTGTACGTCTTGGCCGGAAATACGCACACGATATTCCTCGTTAAGCAATGTTGCATAAGCCATTAATTCGCCCATTGCCCAGTCATACTTGTCGGTATCGATCATTTTTAGGCGATCCTCAAACACTTTGGTGATTTTCCGGAAAAACTTCTTGTCTTTCGGCAAGCTGTTCATTTCTTTAGCCAATTGCAGGAAGAGCTCTTTGGAGACTTTCGTTTCCGCCGTCTCGGTAATATCTGCAGCTCGTGCCGGACGCAATCCTTTCCAAGCTCCCGCAAACATAGGACGCTCTTCACTGATTTGCTCTACCTTTTTCGCCTCATCTAAACGTTCTTGCAAAACGCTACGAAAGTCTTTTTCCAATAGCTTTGCAAAATCAATATCAATGCTGCCTTGATCGACCAGTTTTTTTACATAGATAGCCAACGTGTTGGGATGTTTCTCGATGAGCTTATACAACGAGGGCTGTGTAAACTTAGGCTCATCGGCCTCGTTATGCCCATAGCGTCTATAACCTAACAGATCAATAAAAACATCTGTTTTATATTTTTGCCTATATTCAAGGGCAAGGTTGACGGCGTATACCAATGCTTCCACATCGTCCCCATTCACGTGAAAAACAGGGGAAAGGGTTACCTTGGCAATATCGGTACAGTAGGTGGATGAACGAGCATCTTTGTAATTGGTCGTAAAACCCACTTGGTTGTTGATTACAATATGGATAGTGCCACCCGTTTTATAACCGTCCAACTTGGACATTTGTATCGTTTCGTAAACAATGCCTTGCGCGGCTACGGCCGCGTCGCCGTGTATCAGTATCGGTGCAATTTTTGAAGAATCGCCGCTATATTTTAAATCAATTTTAGAACGAACCATACCTTCCGCAACACCATCTACCGTTTCCAAATGCGACGGATTTGGTGCAAGGCTTAAATGGATGTTTTTGCCGTCTTGGCTGGTGATATCTGAAGAAAAACCCAAGTGATATTTTACGTCACCACCAAATTGGATCTCTGGATCGGCCTCGTACATTTTTCCTTCAAACTCCGAAAAAATAGTTTTGTAAGATTTGCCCATCACATTGGTCAATACATTCAGACGCCCGCGGTGTGCCATGCCGATAACAAATTCTTCAATTCCTAATGAAGAACCTTTTTGGATGACGGAGTCAAGTGCCGGAATAAGTGATTCGGCACCCTCCAATGAAAATCTTTTCTGTCCTAGGAATTTGGTGCCCAAGAAACTTTCGAAGATAACAGCCTCATTTAACTTTTTAAGGATCCGCTTTTTACCATCTAATGAGAATTGTGGCATATTGCGGTCAGCCTCCATTTTATCTTGGAGGAACTTAATTTTCTCCGGGTGCCGGATGTACCGGAACTCGGCGCCGATCGACCGGCAATATGTATCTTCGATCAGTTGACGGATATCTTTCAATTTCGCTGGACCTAACCCGACTTCAACGCCTGCATTGAATGTCGTTTCGAGATCAGCCTCGGAAAGACCGAATGTCTCCAACTCTTTCCCCGGGAAATATTTACGGCGTTCCCGAACAGGATTTGTTTCTGTAAAAAGATGTCCACGATCACGGTAGCCGTTGATCATGTTCAGGACATTGATCTCTTTGATTGCTTGTTCTGGTGTTTCCGAAGAGGCAGTACCACCTTCTGCTGTCTGCCCAAACTCAAATCCTTCGAAAAATTTTTGCCAACTGACATCTACAGCGTTAGGGTCTTCCTTGTATGCTTGATATAACGAGTCAATATAACCTGAATCCGCGTTACTCAAATATGTTAATCTATCCATGAGGAAATCTTACGTATAAAAATTTTGGTCAAAGTTAGCAATTATTAAATACTTGACACGCCTAAAATGAACAAAAAAAGCCTGAGAAGGTAGAAATTTCGATATTTTGGTATTTTATGACATTTTTTGGAATGTGCTCTTATTCAGTGTCGTCAATATGCGCAGACGCGTCTATTTCGCCACGGCAAGAGAGCGATATTGCTTTTTCGCCAGCTCCTGCCAACTGATCTGCAAATTGTCCTTACTGCTAGTTCCCAAGCCAGCCAACTGAAGCCAATGCCCGTAGGTCGTTGCAGGTGCATAATCCAAGAGGTATTCTTCAAAAAAACATGCACCTACGAGGTGGTTTATTCTTAGCTCCTGCAACAGGTAAGCCGCCAATACTTCGCGGTGTTCATAGGGCAAATTTCCTGCATGGACGACTTGATGCAACAGACCGTCTATCATCGAATCGTCTGACCCACGCTGTAACAGTAGCTGTAATTTCTTGGCTGACTCGTCCGCTCGGAGGTGAGATTGATGGTTTTTAAAAAAAATGTTGGGGTATTTTTTTAACATGAAACGAAAATAATCCCGCCATAAAAGACGTAGAATCAATTTTTCGTATTTCTTTTTATTCGCACCTGTACGGGCAGCCTGTATCCTGTGGTAGTAAAATGCCGGCGACACTGCTCCGTGTGCAATGTAGGGAGCTATCAAATTGTAGTCATTGGGCTCGTCATACGCCGGCGCCAACGTCATCTCCATCGCCAGTAAAGCATCATCTTCGCCTCCCCGAAAAGAAGGGCTTGTCGCGGAGGCCTGAGCGACTTCGGTCGCCGAAAATCCTAGTGCCACCAAATCAGGCATAGGGGTGTCTTCCAGATGCGGGTGCGTAGTTACTCTGGTGATGGCGGGTAGTACTGGTCGCACAAAACTTTCCTTTTCAACTTTTTTCTTAAACGCGCTGAACGAGTCTGGGATATCTTTGATGGGGATAGGGAGATCCTCCTTGTGGTAGAGAGTGTGGCCAATAAAGTGCTTGAGATTGATCTTCGCCTTCCAAAGCGTCGCTTCAACCTGTTCGGAGATCACGGTCTCCCGATGCGCCACCTCGCGATGATGGTACACTTCTGTCACATCATATTTCGCGCAGAGCGTACCAATAATATCTTCAGGTTTTCCTATAAAAACGAGTAAATCTGCGCCGAGCTTCTGCAAGTTTTCTTTCAGTTTCGTTACGCATTCGAGTAGGAAATTAGCACGTAATATCCCTGTGTTTTTAAAACCATTGTCATTGATTTCAAAATACCGAGGGTCAAAAAAATAAACAGGAATGACAATATCGCCCTTTTCCACAGCCTCAAACAAGATCTCATTGTCATGAATGCGCAGGTCATTTCGGAACCATATTAAAATTACCTTTTTCGTCATACGATAGAATACTTCGCTCAAGATGTTGGCCTGTTGCAAATATAAGGTAAACAATCTGCTTTGCTTAGCCTGGATAGGCATATCTATGCTCTTTTGACAAAGCGTAGACAAAAAACAGCTGCCTATGTTGTTTGCCGATTGGGGTTTGTAACAATTGTTATTTTTGGCGAACATAAACCGTATTATGCTGTTTGTTATTGAAATTGATAACTGATTTTTTGTGAAGAGAGCTTATGGATATATTAGTTAGTGGGTTAAATAACTATGTGGGACGAAGAAGTATAAGCTTAATGGCCGATGATACGTTCAATGTATTTGCCATCACACGGAACCTTAAGCTATTTGAAAAGCGAGTTTTCGAACCGGTGCGCGCGCAGCTGTTTGAGGTCGACCTTATTAAAGGAGATATCGAGGTGGCGCTGCCCATCCCCGATGTCAATGCCGCCTTTTATTTTACTCAAGTACCCACCCTAAACGATATCGTCAATTTGAATCTGGAAATGCTCTGTCTGCGTAATTTTATCCATATCTTGAAAAGGAAGAACTGTAGCCGCTTGATATATGTCGCTCGTTTGATGGATAAGATATGCATACAGGCAATCTTAGATCTCTTGGAAGAGTTACGGATGGATTATACCATCGTCTTGAAAAATAGCGTGATCGGCCGCGATTCTCTTATTGACCGTGTTTTCAAAAATATAGCCAATCGAAAATTTATACTTTATTCCAAGCGATATGCAAACCGCTGTTTTCAGCCTATTGGTGCGCACGATTTTATTCGTTGGCTGAAAGGTATATTGGATGTGCCAGCTTTCCGGCATAGAATATTGGAAGTGGGCGGGGATGAAGTCTTGTCCTTTATGCAGGTGTTCAACATATACAAGGAACTGAAGCTGATTGCTGGGGGGCAGCAAATTGTCAATCTGCCGCGTTGCTTAGTGAAATTTGTCTACCAAAGGAGGTTGGACATCAGTTCCAATGATTACGCGGAGCTCAGCCGTATCATTCAAGCAGATAATTATGCGGATAACAGCTGGAGAGCATCTATGCCCTTTCAGTTTTCGAAGGTTAGTGATATCTTGCAGCTGGATAAATAGCGCGATATGCGCTAGATAAGGACGTTCAGGTCTGTCGGCTTTCCAGATACGCTGACGGAAAGATTACGTGCCGGCGGTTGGGCTGTGCTCTCCAGCCCAAAACAAAAGGAAATGGCTGCTATGAAAGTGTGATCGAGGATCCAGAAGGAAATCGGATAGAACTGACGGTTTAACGATTTTGTATAGCTATGATTTCTAGCGACGGTTTGTTGCTGTGAGTTTTTGTAAAGTCGAATTTTACGAATATTGTTGTAAAAATTTCATGAGTTGATGTTGTAATTAATTTTTACGCAAACGTTTGTGTTGTTGTTTGGCTTGCTATTGTTTGTGAAATCTTCAATATTTGTTCGACGGGATGCAAGCACTATCTTGCTAGACTAGCCATGAAGATGATTTCCAATATCGATGAACTTGATCTGCTTTCGGATCTGAAAAACGGCGATGAGTCAGCGTTCGCTAAGCTTTATTGGTATTACAGTCCATTGCTTTATGCCAATACAGTTCGTCTTGTCAAATTGCCTGAAATAGCGGAGGAGGTAGTGCAGGATTTGTTTCAAAAGGTATGGGAACGCCGTCAACTCATAGACCGTAACAAGTCTTTTCATGCCTATCTACATACTATTGCAAAAAACCTTGTGTACGATGCATTTCGAAAACAGAAAAATCAACAAAAAATACTTTGTTATTTGGCTGATCAGCAAGGTGCTCACCACTATAATCATGTGGACGAGTTGCTTGATTCAAAGGAACTTCAAAAACAAATAGATGCGGTAATAGAGAGATTGTCACCTCGACGCAAAATGATTTATAAGCTCTGTAAAGTGGAAGGGAAAAGCTATGAGGAAGTAGGCGATATGCTCGGCGTATCGGTGTCGACCGTAAGTGATCACATTGTTAAGGCGACAAAGTTTATTAAGCAAGTCTATGCTAGGGATAATTTCATGATTATTGTTCTGATGGATATGTTTTTTTAATCGAAGGATATTGATGTCGCAAAGGTAATCCACAATTTTTTTATAAAAATAATTTCCGGAGCAGAGGAACTCCCATTCCCATGCGTATATAAGATGTATTTCCAGTTTAAACGCTAACGTCAATAGCATGAGGTTCAAATCAGTTACAGAGATTTTATTTCTGAAGTATCTGCATCAGCAAACGGATGCTGAGGAAAATAAGCGGATATTTAAATTGCTTGCGAATAAACGGTTTCGCAGTAGGTTCAGAAAGCTAATTGCGCAGCAATTGCAACAAAATCACAGCCAAGAAGGCAGGGATTTGGAGGTTTTGCAGCGTATTTACAAATCTTTAGACCTGACAGAACATGCACGCCTTTCTCGTATGCAGTATCTATGGCTACGCTCCTCGAAAAAATGGTCGCTTGCTGCTGTTGCATTACTCGCATTGGCCTTGTCGTTTTCCTTCTTTATTTGGAAAGCAAAAGACAATGCAGATAGCTTTCAGGCAGTTGATATTGGTCCCGCCAGCAAAAAAGCGAGATTGGAAATTGCAGATGGGCAGATTGTTATGCTGGATAAGAATCAAGAGGGTGTGATAAATGTCCAGGAAGGGGTGCGTCTATGCCATGATACGGCAGGGCAACTTTACTACCTGCACGATCAAAAGGATAGGGCACCTGCGGTACCGCAACGGATAACAATTCCGAAAGGAGGCAATTATCAGTTGACGCTTGCGGACGGTACGAAGGTTTGGTTGAATGCAGGGTCTTCCATGGAGTTTCCCAGCTATTTTGATGGCAATGAACGCGTGGTCAAATTGTCTGGCGAAGCATATTTTGAAGTCACGAAGTTTGCTGGTGGCCGTCGGCCCTTTATCGTCGAAACGACAGGTCAGCGAGTAATTGTCTTGGGAACGCGTTTCAATGTCAAGGCGTATGCTGATGAGAAAGAATCTGTAACGACGCTGCTGTCCGGATCTGTACAGATTGCTACAGCGGGGGAAACCGTTGCCTTGAAGCCGGGACAGCAAGCGCAGGTTAGTCAAGAGGGTGTGCGTGTAAGCGAAGTTGATCCTTTGATCGCAACAGATTGGGCTAATGGTGATTTTGTTTTTATGGAGGAAAGTCTACCATCTATTCTACGTAAATTGGAGCGATGGTACGATATCAAGGTCGTTTATCGATCGGCACCCAGTGCACAGACATATATCGCGCAGATCGGTCGCGAGCAACATCTTGAAGATGTGTTGAATGCCCTGCAGCGGGCGCACCATTTCAAATATCAGCTGGCGGGCAATGTGTTATATATCCATTGATATTGCTCCCCAGGACAGTGAATAATTAGCTAACTACTAAAAATAAACGATGTGATGAAACAATTTCCACCAATTTAGATGTACAGCTGCAGTAGATCCGTAAAATAAAAATCGGAAATGCCGGCCAGCATTTCCGAATACATGTTTGGCTTACGGTCTATCTAAACAATTGTCGCGTTTATCAAGTCCATTTTTTTAACCAAAACTCAACAAAGATATGTATAATAATCGGTTTCGGAAGAGCTGTGTTTTCTGGATAGCAAATATCTTCACCCTTGGTTGCCACGTTGGCAGCAAATTCCACATCATTTTCAGGGCCAACATTTTTCGCCAAGTGCACACGACGGTCGTTTTTCTGTTATTGGCCGTTTCGGCTTTTGCCCAGCGTGTAAGCCTATCCCATCAAAATGCCTCGTTGCCCACGATTTTTCAGGATATTCGGCGACAGACGAATATGGACTTCGTATTTGAAACGAGCCAAGTAAGCAAATGGCCTGCCACAACAATCCAAGTAAAAGACAGGCCGTTAAGCGAAGTTTTAGCCATGCTTTTAACCGACAAAAATCTACAGTACCAAATAGACAACCGCATCATCACCATCAGGTCGCGATCGAAAGCTACCCCTGTCGCGCAACGGCGCATCGCTAGCCAGCAGGATGTGGAAGTAGTGGGGTCCGTAAGCGCTGGAGAACAAAATCTTTATGGTGTCACCGTGTCCGTAAAGGGGCGCACGTCAGGATCAACGACCACCGATGCAAATGGTCGATACATTATTGTAGTACCACTTCACGCTACGCTGCTGTTTTCGCATGTGGGTTATAAAACAGTAGAAAAGACGCTTGGTGACGATCATCGTATGGATGTCATTATGGAAAAAGAGAACAATATTGAAGAAGTGGTTGTGGTAGGCTTCGGTACGCAAAAAAAAGTAAGTGTCGTTGGAGCACTGGAATCGGTGAAGCCCGAAGAACTTAGAATTCCATCTGCAAACCTATCCAATGCTCTTGCGGGGCGTCTTGCGGGGGTGATTGCCGTGCAAAGAAGTGGAGAGCCCGGCGCCGATGGAGCCAGCTTTTATGTTCGTGGTATATCCACATTTAGCGGCGCAACAAACCCGTTGATCCTTCTAGATGGTGTGTCCATCACGCAAGACGACTTCAATGCTATTGCGCCCGAAACAATAGAAAGTGTCTCGCTACTGCAGGATGCTACGGCTACGGCAATTTTCGGTACACGAGGCGCCAATGGTGTACTCATTGTAACCACGAAATCTGGAAAAAACCTAGATAAACCTCGTGTTTACGTGCGGTCGCAATCGCAGCTGTCAAGGCCTACAACTATCCCCAATTTTGTGGATGGAGCCACGTATATGGAGCTTTTTAACGAAACGGTGGCTGGGCGAGGGACGGGCGAGCCATTATATACGCAAGAACGCATTGATGGTACCAGAAATCGATTGGATCCCTATGTTTTTCCGGATGTCAACTGGCTAGAGGAGATGTTTAAGCCCCATACCATAAACAACGAGTTAAATTTTAATATTCAGGGAGGTGGATCAAAAGTCGGATATTTTTTAAGTGCCACAGGCAATAATAGCAATGGTATCTTGCGGAATTTCAATGTCAATTCTTTTGACAACAATATTAATGTCAACCGGTATAGCTTTCAAAACAATATCAACGCCGATGTAACTCCCACTACAAAAGTCGCGCTGAAGTTAAATGCGCAATTACGGGATTATGCGGGCCCCGCAAGAACGGCTTCAAGTCTGTACGGCGACGTTATGAACGTAAATCCTGTCGATTTCCCTATTATGTTTCCTATGACCTCGGCGGATCGTCGCGATGTGCAGTATGGCGGAAGAGCAGGCGGTACCTTTAATAACGGCTTTCGCAATCCTTTTGGAGATATGGTCAATGGCTACTTGGACGGCTTCGAAAGCACCGTTTTGATTACCATAGATGGGGCGCAAAAACTAGATTTTGTAACAAAGGGATTGGAGTTTAAAGCCTTGGCATCCTTCAAAAATTATAGTCAGACCTTTGTCAGGCGAAATAGCGGCTATAACCAATTTATGGTGAATGATTTTCGCGTTAACCCCGCAGGTCAATACGAATATGAACTGCAGATGGTAGGACAGCCGCAAAATCTGGCATTGGGAACAGCTACTGAAAGCAACGGCAATCGGGAAACCTACTGGCAGCCATCTATAGATTACAATAGAAAATTTGGTGCGCATGATGTTTCGGCCATGATCCTTTATAACCAAACCGATTACAACAATAACGCGCCCACGAACAACAATTTGATTGAGTCTTTGCCGCATAGACGGCAAGGAATAACGGCCAGAACAACTTATGGTTATCAAGATAGATATCTTGTCGAATTTAACTTTGCGTACAACGGATCTGAGAATTTTGCGGCTGGATATCGATGGGGGTTTTTTCCTTCTGTCGGACTTGGGTATGTGTTGAGCAATGAAAAGTTCTTTCAGCAGTTATTGCCCAGTGTGAGTTTGTTGAAATTTCGAGGTACGTGGGGACAGGTGGGAAATGATCTAATTGGTGGTGCTCGATTTCCATATCTATCAGACCTCAATCTTACTGGAACAAGCTTCACGACCGGCATAGATCAGAATACCAATTACAGTGGACCAACTTACCTCCAGTTTGCAAACCCGTTGATGACTTGGGAGCACGCCGACAAGAAAAATTTAGGACTGGACCTAAGTTTCTTAAACAAAACACATTTTGTAATCAATTTTTTCCAAGAAGATCGCACAAATATTTTTGCCGACATATCGACCACGATTCCAGGAGTTTTCGGAACTTCAGGCACACGTGTTTTCAGTAATGTTGGGGAAGTGCGGAACCGAGGTTTCGATATGTCGTTGGAGCACGGTGCCAAACTCGGACAGAATTGGAATCTATCCATGCGCGGCACCTTTACTTTCGCTCGCAATACGATCGTCAAAAATAATGAGCCGGCGTTTACGCGCTATCAAAATCTTTCCGCTATTGGTCATCCAATCGGTACACCATTGGGTTATGTTGCTGAAAGGCTATTTATTGATCAAGCTGAAATAGATAACCACGCGACCCAGCAATTGGGGGGATTTGTGGCGGCGGGAGATATCAAATATACGAATGTAACTGCAGATATAGACGGTCTAGCCATTATAAATGGTGATGATCGTGTTCGGATGGGATACCCCGCGGTGCCTGAAATCACTTATGGGTTAAGCACGACATTGCGCTATAAGAAATTAGATCTATCTTTCCTATTGCAAGGCGTGGGTCGAACATCATTTATGCTGGGAGGTTTTCACCCCTTCGGAACGCAGGGGATACGAAATGTTTTGCAGTTTATCGCGGATGAGCGATGGACTCCTGAAAATCCGAATGTTTTTGCATCGTATCCACGGCTTAGTAAACTGGATAATCCCAATAATACGCAAGCCTCAACATACTGGCTGCGCGACGCTTCCTTTCTCAAGCTTCGAAGTGCCGAAATTGGTTATTCCTACAAATTTGTCCGAGCGTTCGCCAGTGGATTCAACTTATTGACGTTTTCTAAATTTAAGCTATGGGATCCCGAACAGGGGGGTGGAAATGGATTGGGGTACCCTACCCAGCAAGTTTTTAACCTTGGATTACAAATGCGTTTCAATTAACAACATAACAGCAATTATGAAAAAGAACCTATATTTATCTGGACTTATAGCAATCGCCGCAATGCTCATTGCTGCAATTTCTGCCTGCACCAATTTTCTGGATATCGTTCCTGATGAGCGCCCAATTGAGGCGGATGCCTTTCGAGACCCCAACGCGGCAAGGGGAATGTTATATTCGTGCTATGCACATATCCCTAATTCACGGGTAGGGGCGTCAAGTCTTGATCTACGCACAGCTGACGAGATTACCACGTCTTTCGAGCACGCTGTTTTTGCCCGATTTCCTAGAGGCAATTATTCTGCATCGGACCCCGTTATTTCGTATTGGAATGATCTTTATAGAGGGATTCGACAATGCTACATATTACTGCGAAATATTGATAATGTGCCGGGGATATCCGCAGAAGATGCGGCGACGTACAAGGCTGAGGCCGATTTTTTAATTGGCTTTTTCCACTTTCTTCTGATTCGTATGTATGGGCCAATAGTGATTGCTGACCGCGAGTTCGACATCAATATGCCTACCTCAAATTATCCAGTAAGATCTCCGTACGATGTCTGTGTTGATTTTGTTGTCGCAAAAATGGATGAAGCAGCGGAAAGATTGCCGACTGTGCAGGCCGCTGATAGTTATGGGCGAGCCACTTCGGTGATTGCACTTGCGATCAAGGCACGTATGCTTTTGTATGCGGCATCGCCGTTGTTTAATGGGGGAGGGGCCGCTCGTGGGAGTTTGTATGAAGGGTTTAAGGATCTGGATGGTACGGAATTGATTGCTACTACCTTTGTCGCAAATAAATGGAATCGTGCGGCACAGGCTGCTCTAGAAGCGATAGAGGCTGCGGAAGCTGCAGGCTTCCGTCTGTACCAAAATAGTGGTTACCCCACGGCGCTTCCGTCTGATCCGATCGAGAAGGATTTGAGGCTCGTGTATATTGATAAGGTCAACTCTCGGGAGGTGATATGGGGGGAAACCCGCCGAGAAGGTGTTTATGATCATCAGAATAATACGACGCCCTTTTTGACTGGGGCGCAAGGGGCGGCGTTCAATGGGCTCTCACCTACGTTGATGATGGTCGAATCCTTTTATACAAAAAGCGGCTTGCCGATTGATAAAGACCCTGCATTTAACTATGCGGACCGTTACAAGATGGTTGCTGGACCAAATGGCAATACGCTCTCCCTAAACCTTGAGCGAGAACCTCGATTCAATGCTTGGATTGCCTACCATAACAGCTATTATGAAGTAACGCGTGGCACCGCGAATCAGGTGCTGGTGAGGTTTAGGAGAAATGATAATTGCGGTATACAAGGCCGCTCCAACAACTATTCGCCCACCGGTTATCTAAACAAAAAGGGAGTAGCTCCTGAACTAAATCAAAGCCGTCTCCAAGTGTCGGTGCACTATCCCTGGCCTGTTATTCGGTTGGCCGAGCTGTATCTAAATTATGCGGAGGCCCTAATAGAAAGTGGTCAAAATCTGTCCACTGCAAAGTCCTATATCGACCGTGTGCGAGTTCGCGCCGGAATTCCCACTATCGATCAATCGTGGGCACCTATTGGAGGAGCCAATACACAGGTGCTATTGCGTGCCATCGTGCGCCAGGAGCGGACAATTGAACTTTACCTAGAAAATCACCGGTTTTGGGATGTGAGAAGGTGGATGATTGCCGAAGATTTTCTGAACAAGCAGGCTGAAGGAATGAATATTCAAGGTGTAAACGATCAAGAGTTTTTTAAGGTTACTACAGTTCCGTTTCCGAGAGATTTTACCCAAAGAAATTACTTGATGCCTATTCCGCAGGCGGAAATCAATCGTAACGAGCGTTTGGTTCAAAACCCAGGATATTGATTTGGAGATACTTAAACCCGGTATCTTGCAAGAGCTCTCTTGCATTCGGAATACATCTTAAATTGGGTGAGCTAACGTCGAAGAGCCATTCCAATGTTGAGGAGATGTAGGCAATAGCATATTATTTCCTTGCTAATCTGCTCTTTTTGTTCGTGCAAAAAGAGCAGATTTTGCTTTATTCAAAACGTTTGCCTGCTGACGACAAGATTGCAGATAGCTTGATTTGCTAATCTTTCGAGGCAGTGGTTATGGCGTTTTATGCAGTTTAGCATGTGAATATCACGGCGTGGGATGCATAGTTTTTATCCCTTCTTTTGTCTTGATTTATTTTAACACAAACGATTGTTTTGATTTTTATTTGCTGTTATTGCACATTATTATTTGTTTTTATATTGTTATTTATTATTTTCGAAATAAAAATAACCAATAAACATAATATGATTTCAAAGAGAAAAATTTTACAGCTTTGTTCCTTAATCGCCCTTACCACATGGTCGCTGTCGGGACACGCGCAAACCGAAACCACGCCAAAATGGGCCAAAGAAACGGTGGAAGAGAAAGCAAAACGCTTGGAGTGGTGGACCCACGATCGGTTCGGCATGTTTATCCACTGGGGTTTGTATGCGGTTGCTGGACGGCACGAATGGGTTCAAAGTCGTGAGCGGATAAGTAAACAAGATTACCAAAAATACTTTGATAACTTTGATCCAGATATGTATGATCCCGTGCAATGGGCACAACAAGCGAAGGCCGCCGGTATGAAGTATGTGGTCATTACGACTAAACACCATGAAGGTTTTTGCTTATGGGACACGCAATACTCCGATTATAAGGTGACCAATACGGCTTATGGAAAAGATTTATTAAAGCCTTTCGTCGATGCTTTTCGCGCGGCTGGCATTCGCATCGGCTTCTATTACTCGCTCATTGACTGGCATCACCCAGACTATATCTACGATCACACCCATCCGCCAACACCTGTTAAGCCGGAGGAAAGGGATCAAGCCAATGCCGGACGAGACATGAAGAAGTACCAGCAATATATGCAGAATCAAATCACTGAGCTGTTGACCAACTATGGGCAGATCGATGAGTTGTTTTTTGATTTCTCCTATCAAGGCAAAGGACACGACGATTGGGATGCCGAAAGTCTGTTGAAACTTGTCCGGAAATTGCAGCCGCAGATTATCGTGAATGATCGCCTAGACCTTGACCATACCAGTTGGGGTTGGGATTACAAGACACCCGAGCAGGTCATGCCCAAAGAGTGGGTTAAGGTAGATGGGCGAAAGGTTCCTTGGGAAACGTGCCAAACATTTTCCGGATCATGGGGATACTACCGAGATGAGTACTCGTGGAAAAGTACGAGACAATTGGTGGCTATGTTGATAGAAGTTGTGAGTAAAGGTGGTAATCTGCTTTTGAATGTCGGGCCAACGAGTAGGGGAAATTTTGATACGCGGGCTACGGAAAGGTTGGTGGGTATGGGTGAGTGGATGCGGTATAATAGTCGGTCGATATACGGATGTACCGAGGCGCCAGCAACGCTAGCGCGGCCTGATAATTGTATGCTTACCTATAATGAAAAAACCAACAGACTATATATCCACGTATTGCAATGGCCTGTCAGGTCTTTGCATTTGCAAGGGTATAAGGATAAGATAAAGTATGCACAGCTGCTAAATGACGGATCAGAGATCAAATACCGAACAACTTCCACTGGCGGGAGCCATACGGCGGAAACAACGGCTGAGGGCGACGTTGTTTTGGAATTGCCCGTACAACATCCCCATACCGAAATCCCGGTCATAGAAATTATGCTCAAGTAATCACATGATTTTTGCCTCATGGGCTCCTGATCTTCAGCTGCGTTGATCTTCCCGATTCAACAACCTCGCTTAGCACGCTTTGATGATGCGCATAAATTTTCTAAAACCAACTATTCTGCTATTTTTGTGTACGCAAAAATAGCAGATATGGGGTACAAAAGTTTGGCAGAATGTGTAGTGGATTTGGAAAGACATGGACATTTGGTTCGTATCAAAGATGAGGTGGATCCTTATTTGGAGATGGCTGCCATACACATGCGCGTGTTCGATGTGGAAGGGCCTGCATTACTGTTTGAGAACATCAAGGGATCGAAGTTTCCAGCCGTTTCGAATTTGTTTGGTACACTCGATCGGTCAAAATTTATGTTTCGTGATACGCTGGATCACGTCAAGAAATTGGTCGATGTGAAGATGAATCCTATGTCGGTATTGAAAAAGCCCTTGGACTATGTTGGCTCATCCATGGTGGCCTTGGGAGCATTGCCATGGCGTAAACGAGCGGGATCGCCAATCCTTTACGGACAAACGCAGATCTCGGAGCTGCCGCAGATCGTTAATTGGCCGATGGATGGTGGGGCCTTCG
Organism: Sphingobacterium griseoflavum; assembly: GCF_014653155.1. Classification (GTDB taxonomy): domain Bacteria; phylum Bacteroidota; class Bacteroidia; order Sphingobacteriales; family Sphingobacteriaceae; genus Sphingobacterium; species Sphingobacterium griseoflavum. The sequence goes on from NZ_BNAF01000001.1 coordinate 111,955, forward strand.
TGACCATGCCGCAGGTGTATTCGGAAGATATCGAGCGGCCGGGCATCATGCAGGCTAATTTGGGCATGTATCGTATACAGCTGTCAGGTAATGACTACACGCCAAATGCCGAAATCGGCCTGCATTACCAGCTGCATAGAGGGATCGGTGTTCACCAAACGAAGGCTAATGCATTGGGAAGGCCGCTCAAAGTGAGTGTCTTTGTCGGTGGGCCGCCTTCGCATCCACTTTCTGCTGTAATGCCACTTCCCGAAGGTTTATCGGAAATGATATTTGCGGGCGCTTTGGGTAACCGGAGGTTTCGTTATTTTTATGATGACGAAGGATTCTGTGTATCGTCGGATGCCGATTTTGTTATTACCGGTACGGTTTATCCGCACGAGAACAAACTGGAAGGCCCATTCGGGGATCATATCGGCTACTACAGTTTGACCCATCCCTTCCCGTTGATGAAGGTGCATCGGGTGTATCATCGCAAAAACCCTATCTGGTCATTCACCGTGGTAGGGCGGCCACCGCAGGAAGATACGAGTTTTGGCGCACTAATCCATGAAATTACCGGTAACGCTATACCGCAGCAGATTGCTGGCCTGCATGCTGTACATGCTGTCGATCCTGCTGGGGTGCACCCCCTGTTGTTTGCTATTGGGAGTGAGCGTTATACACCCTATCAGCAAGTGGATCGTCCACAAGAGCTTTTGACTATTGCCAACCAGATTTTGGGAACGAACCAGTTGAGCTTGGCGAAATATCTTTTTATATCGGCATACGCTGATAATCCCACCTTGGACATTCATCATATCGAGGAGTTTATGACGCACATGCTCGAACGGATTGATTTTTCCAGAGATGTGCATTTTCAAACCAATACCACAATCGATACATTGGACTACTCGGGCGATGGGCTGAACGCCGGATCGAAAGTAACCTTTGCTGCTGTAGGACGCAAGAAGCGCGATCTGTTAACGGAGCTGCCAGCGGGACTGGATCTGCCCAGACCTTTTAATCAGGCTAAGTTGGCGCTGCCCGGTATTTTGGTATTGGATGGCAGGGCTTTCACTGATTATGGAGAAGAAAGCAAAATCATCGATGCTTGGGGCAAGGCCGGTGAAGGGATTGCATGGGAAGGCATACAGATGGTAGTTCTGGTTGATGATGCTGATTTCGTCACCCAAAGTGTAAACAATTTCGTATGGGTTACCTTTACACGTAGTAATCCTGCTTACGATATATACGGCGTGGATAGTTTTACGGCCCATAAACACTGGGGATGTCGCGGACCTTTGATCATCGATGCGCGTACGAAGCCCCATCATGCGCCAGCTTTGATAAAAGATGAGTCTGTGGAACGTCGGATTGACCGTCTAGCCGTAAAAGGGAAACCTTTGCACGGTATACTGTAGCATGCCATTTCGTTGACGGAAAGCCAAGTTGACCAATTACTTGGCTTTTTGTTTTCCATACCCGTCTGTATACCAGTTACAGTTTTAAAAGCTGTCTTTTTCAACGTAGTCAATCGTTTGCTCTGTGTGTTAATAAAAAGCTATTTTGTGTGTGGAATTGTTAATTTTATATTTGAATTGTTGTTTTATTTTTAATAAAAAACATAAAATATTATGAATTTAATTTTTTAATACTTTTCTTTGTATAGAGATTGTAATTAACGTAGAGAACAGTATTAAAAAATTATTTTATGTGTGGAATTGTTGGAGCTTTTGATTTAAAGCCATCCTCTTCGGAGATGCTTCGGCCGCAGGTTTTGGAGATGTCTAAACGCATTAGGCACCGTGGACCAGACTGGTCGGGTATTTTTACCAGTGAAAAAGCGATTCTGGCGCATGAGCGCCTAGCGATTGTAGATCCAAAGTCGGGCAGTCAACCATTATTCAGCCCTGATGGACATGTTGTTTTAGCAGTAAACGGCGAGATTTATAATCACCAACAATTAAGAAATACATTGCCGGATTATGATTTTGCCACCCAATCAGATTCAGAGGTTATATTGGCCTTGTACTTAGAAAAAGGAGCTGCCTTTATCGAAGATTTGAACGGTATTTTTGGGTTTGCCCTGTATGATGGTCGGGACGGATCATTTCTAGTCGCTCGAGACCACATGGGAATCATTCCTTTGTATTACGGCAAAGATAAGGATGGGCAAATTTTTGTAGCGTCTGAGTTGAAGTCTTTGGAAGGTTTTTGCGTGGAGATGGCCCAATTTCCTCCGGGACACTATTTGTATAGCAAGGAAGGTGCGGAGCCAAAAAAATGGTACTTACGCGATTGGGAAGCTTTTGATACAGTAAAAGATAATGAAACGGATATCGCGAAGTTACGGACAGCATTGGAAGAGGCTGTGCAGCGTCAGTTGATGTCGGACGTGCCTTATGGTGTTTTGTTATCTGGCGGTTTAGATTCTTCGGTAATTGCTGCGGTGACCAAAAAATTCGCTTCCACACGTATTGAAACAGGAGGAAAAGAAGCTGCTTGGTATCCGCAGTTGCATTCCTTTGCGGTTGGGTTGAAAGGTGCGCCAGACTTGATTGCGGCACAAAAGGCGGCAGACCATATCGGAACCATACATCACGAGATAAACTTCACGATCCAAGAAGGGTTAGATGCTATTCGCGACGTAATCTATCATTTGGAAACGTATGACGTAACGACCATTCGGGCGTCCACACCTATGTATCTTTTGGCACGTGTCATTAAATCTATGGGGATTAAAATGGTGCTTTCCGGTGAGGGGTCAGATGAGCTTTTTGGTGGTTATCTATATTTCCACAAGGCGCCAAATGCACAGGAGTTTCACGAGGAGACGGTGAGGAAATTAAAGAAATTATATCTTTACGACTGTTTGCGGGCCAACAAGTCGTTAGCCGCCTGGGGAGTTGAGGGCCGTGTGCCATTTTTGGATAAAGAGTTTATGGATGTCGCGATGTCGATAAACCCTGCCGATAAGATGATCAAGGATGGCCGTATGGAAAAGTGGGTGGTACGCAAGGCATTCGAGGATTATTTGCCGGAAAGCATCGCTTGGAGACAAAAAGAGCAGTTCTCTGATGGTGTGGGTTACAGCTGGATTGATACGTTGAAAGAACAGGCAGAATCGAAGGTTTCAGACGTGGAGTTTGAAACGGCAGCCACACGTTTTCCGGTGAATACACCGAAAAATAAGGAAGAGTTCCTGTATCGTACGATTTTTGAATCGCATTTCCCGTCAGAAGCCGCGGCTGAAACGGTACCGTCTGTTAAGTCTGTGGCCTGTAGTACGCCAGAAGCTTTGGCATGGGATGCCTCGTTTCAAAACCTGAACGATCCATCAGGTCGGGCGGTGGCTAGCGTGCACAACGAAAGCTATGTGAAAGCTACAGAAACGGCCTAAAGCTATTCCCTTTATACGAAGAAAGGCTGTCTAAAAGATAGTTGATTAACGTTATAGTACGTACGGCGCAAATTCTTGCACCGATGGATGTTAATCGCTTTTAGACAGCCTATTTCTTTGTCATGCATGCTGCTTTCGGATTATCGCTTTAAGTGCAAATCGAAATATTGGGCGATCTTTTCATACATATGTATCCGATCTTTTCCCATGACATTGTGCTCATGTGTTGGGTAAAGAAAATAGTCTACCTGTTTGCCGGCTTTGATACACGCTTCGATGAATTCCATGCTATGTTGCTGCACAACCACAGGGTCTTGGGCACCATGGATAATCAATAGATTTCCTTTTAATTGGCTTGCTTTGTCCAGTAGTGATACGTTTTTGTACCCATCGGGATTTTCCTGCGGAGTGTCCATATAACGTTCGCCATACATCACCTCATAAAACTTCCAATCGATAACTGGTCCACCGGCCACGGCCGTATGGAATATTCCTGGGTGGTGCACCATAAGCGAGGTGGTCATGAAGCCGCCGAAGCTCCAGCCAAATAGGCCAATTCGCGTCTGGTCCACAAAAGGTTGGGATTTAAGAAATTCAATTCCTTTCATTTGGTCCGCCATTTCCGCTTGTCCGAGTTGCCGGTGTGTCACGCGTGTAAAATCGCGTCCGCGTGCATCCGAACCGCGGTTGTCCATGGTGAAAACAACATAGCCCTGTTGCGCCATGTAGAGATCAAAATAGCCAGCACCAAAGAGCCATCTGTTTTGGACGAGCTGTGCGTGGGATCCTCCGTAGAGATAGACCATAACCGGATATTTCTGAGTTGCATCGAAATCTGCCGGGTAAATAATCCGTCCGTTTAGCGGTGTTTTTCCGTCGGCAGACAGCAAAGATAGCTGCTCGATTTTCGGAAGCTTTATTTTACCTTCAAAAGGATTGGCAGCCGCTAAGATTAAGTTTGTCTTATCGTTTCTTGTGTTTCGAATCGTGATGCGGTTTGGTACGGTTTGGCTACTGTATTGATCGAGGATATATGTGCCGTCGGTACTGATGCTAGCTTGGTGCATGCCGGGTTCATGCGTGAGCTGCACCGTTTTTCCATTGCCGAGGTCTACTTGGAAAAGCTGGCGATCAAGACCGTTGTTTGTTATGCCGATGTAGCTTATCTTTTTTCCATCGGCCGTAAAGTCGCCTAACGATTCCACAATGACATCTGCATGCCCTAACGACCGGATCAGTTTTCCCTCGGTGTTGTAAAGGTAGAGTTGGTTGAATCCATCTTTATCTGTTTGATAGAGAAACTGATCGTTCTTGTTTGGCAGGAAGTGCAGCGCATGTAGCGGCTCTACCCAAGAGCTGGATCGTTCTTCCAAGAGTGTTTTAACCAGCTCGCCGCTGGATGCATCATACTTGTTGAGTTTGAGATGGTTCTGCTCCCTGTTGAGCAGCCCTACGTAGACATATTTGCCCGATGGATCCCAAGTGCAGAGCGTAAGGTATTGTTCTTTTGGTTCGCCAGTCTTTAAGGTAGTACGGCTTTTGGTGCTGCAGTCGTAAACCAAAAGTGTTACTTCTTCACTTTTCATGCCTGCCATGGGATAGCGAATGTCTTTTGCATTCGCTACGCGTGCTGACCACTGTATTAATGGGTATTGGCTAACCATGGTCTCATCCTTCCTGTAGTACAGCAGCTTTTCACTATCCGGGCTCCACCACATTCCCTTGTTTATACCAAATTCCTGCCGATGTGTGTAATCGCTGCCGTTAACAATTCCGTCGACGCTATCCTGCGTTACAGCGATCGTGCTGCTGCCGTCATGGATCATGATATTGTTTTCGATCAGGAAGGCTACCCTGCTGCGGTTGGCGCTGAGCTCGGGGTTGGTTGCGGAAAGGGGTGTTTTAGCCTGTAGAGTTGCTTTTCTGCTACTTACATCGTATTGTAAGTAATAGTTCTGCCCTGCGTTGCTGTAGGTAAAGTTGAAGCTGTTTTCGTTTGCCCATTGATAGTCTGTCGGAAAATAGCTGAGTTTGACGGAAGTTGTGTCGTGCAGACTAGTTTTTATAGCTTCTGCAAGCTCGTTGCACGTCAAAAGGTCCTTGGGTTGCCAATTGTTCGCTGCATCCCGTATTTGTAGCTTCTGATAGCTGGCGTCAAGTTGTGTGAAAGCCTGCTCTTTGGGTATCCACTGGGTAAGCGTCAAGTTTTGCGGAGCAAATTGTCTAGCGCCAAATACGGTTTCCTGAATCGTGAAATTCCGCTGTCCGTAGCATAGGGGAGATCCGAGAAGGAACAATAGCAATAATTTTTTCATGTTGTCGTTGCATTTAACGGGAGCTAAATTAGGAAAATGCATGTTAAACTGAAATGTGTTCCTTCTGCGGAAAGATAATGTTACAAAGGTCTGATCCAAATATTGCGGAAGCTGACTAGGTCACCATGATCTTGCAGTATGATAGGGCCAGCACCATGGGCTTCCATCTTCGGCAAGCCAATATACGCTGTGGTGCCTTCTATTTGCGTATTGTTCTGCACCAGTACACCATTGTGCAACACCGTTACTAGGGCCTTACTGATAAGCATGCCATCCTTGTTGAAGCGGGGAGCCTTATAGATCACATCGTATTGATGCCATTGGTCGGCACCAGCACGAACTTCAACAAGTGGGGGACGCTGCTTGTAGATGCTTCCTGCTTGCCCGTTTACATAGGTTGGATTGTTGTTGTTATCCAATACCTGCAATTCGTATCGTCCCTGCAGAAATATGCCGCTGTTGCCACGACCCTGCCCTTCGCCCTTGATTTTTTCGGGGCTTTTCCATTCGATGTGGAGTTGGAAGTCTTCAAATTTCTCTTTTGTTTGTATGTCGCCGGTAGACGGCTTTACGGTTAGCGTGCCCTGCTCGACCGTCCAAGCGGCTGCTTGTCCTGTTGTTTTGTTGCTTTCCCATTGATCTAGGTTTTTGCCATCAAAAAGGATGATGGCGTCATCGGGAACACCTTCCTTTACGGTGACGACCCGTGGTTTGGGCGTGTAAAACTCGGTGTCTTGTGGTTGGAATTTCGTCTGTGCGCCGCAAATAGAAGATAGCGCGACTAATAAAGTGGTATTCAAAAGGTTGATTTTCATTGTTTAATTTTTGTTTAGCTGAGCAATTATACATATTTATCTTTAGAAAAGTACAGGAAACCTTTTTTAAACATCGCGTTTGGCTGCTCATGTGCGGGAGTGCCGGTGTCGATGGCTTTAATTTTTACTATGTTTGCAGTATGGGGTCAATTATGCAAGAAGTGGCATTAAACGAAGTTCGGTTTTTTTCGCCGATAGGATATTATCCTGAAGAACGCCTTTTAGGTAATGAGTTTTTTGTGGACTTTTCGGTGTCCTTTCCATTTAAAAACGACCGTGCGGACGAGTTGAGCAACACACTTAATTATGAAGAGCTGTACAACTTGTTGTGTAGAGTCATGAAAAGGGATAGAAAGCTACTCGAGTCGGCAGCTGTGGAAATATTGGAAGAAGCAAAGGATAGCTATCCGTTTGCCGTGAAAATAGTTGTGGCTATTCGGAAAACCACGCCTCCTTTTGGTGCCGATCATATTCACACGTGCGTGACATTAACCTATCATCGACCATAGCTCGTCGCAGCACGCAATTATGCTAGCATTTGAAAGCTACCTAAATCGCTTTTTTGTGTCAGTATGACATGATTTATTTTTTTCAGAAGACAAAATGTCTTGTTTTTAGCTAAAAAGTGTTTAGGTACGCGCTTTGATGAAGTATTACCAGCATTAAAAACAAAAAATTATAGGAGGATATAAATCATGGCATTAATTAAATTCCCAACAAAAACTGTTAATTCTGATGCGGTAAATCCGTATGTCAACAACATCTTTGACAATTTTTTCAACGATTCCTTCATCACGGATCGTTTGGTAACACGCGTACCAGCGGTGAATATTTTTGAAACCCAAGACGCTTTTCATGTCGAGCTCGCGGCGCCAGGCTTACAGAAATCGGATTTCAAAATCAACGTCGATAAAAATTTGATCACCATATCCGTGGAGAAAAAAGAAGAGCATGTATCCGAGGAGAAGCTGTATAGCAAAAGAGAATTCAGCTATCTATCGTTTACTCGATCATTCTCCTTGCCCGACACGGTAAATTACAATAGCATTGATGCAACCTATACCGATGGCGTATTGAATGTTTCTGTAGGGAAGAAAGAAGAGGCGATTGTGGCGAAGAGACTAATCGAAGTAAAGTAACTGAAGCGTATTCGTGTTTAGGTTTTAAGGTTGGGGAAGGCCTCTGCGAAAGCGGAGGCTTTCCTTTTGTGTATTAATATTTGGAAAGGTTAACACTGTTCACTACTTTTGCTGCTACGGATTTGTAGTATGGGTATCAAAGAACGGAAAAGTAGGCATAAAGAGGATTTGCGCAAGCGCATTTTGGAGGCAGCTAAAAAATTATTTGTCACCGCTGGGTACGAGGCGACGTCTATCCGTAAAATTGCGCAGGAAATCGAGTTTAGTCCGACCACAATTTATTTGTATTACAAGGATAAAAGCGATATTATCTATGCGTTGCACCAAGAGGGATTCCTGATGTTGCGCCAAGATTTTCAGCCCTTAATGCAGGTCGAGTCACCTTTTGAACGACTGAAGGCTATTGGTAAATGTTATCTACGATTCGCACTAGCACACCCCGATTTTTATGAGGTGATGTTCATAATGAAAGATCCCATGAAATATTTGGAAGTGAATTGCGTCGAAGGGGAATGGGAGGAAGGCGAACGCGTGTTTGATTTTTTGTTGCAGACCATCCGCGATTGCCAAAACGCAGGCTATTTTAGCGAAATGGATACTGTAGAGGTCGCTGTACAGGCGTGGTCATCAGTGCACGGTCTATGTTCATTGCACGTATCGGGGCATTTAAAAAGCATGATGGAAGTCGTGTTGAAGGATAATGATCAAGAACGGATGATCGAGCGGGCTTTCAGGGTTTTTGTGAGTTACCTGGAATTAACAAAGTAAAAAAATTTGACGATAAACTTAACACTGTTAATAATGAGAACGCTATTTATTTTTGTAGTGGTAATGAGTCTTAGCTTTGGCAATGTACATGGACAATCAAAGACATTGGATGCTTACCTAAAAGAAGGATTGGCAAACAATCTATTGCTGCAAGAGAAAAATCTCACTCTGCAGCGGGCATTAAACGCCATGGAGGTTGCCAAGTCCATGTATCTGCCCGCAATCGATTTAGACGTCGCCTACTCGCACGCCAAAGGCGGCCGTTCCATTGAACTTCCTGTGGGCGATCTGTTAAATCCTGTATACAATACGCTCAATGCGCTTACCCAATCGCAGGCATTTCCGCAAATCGGCAATGAAACCATCAATTTTCTTCCACAAAACTATTATGATGCTAAAATCCGAACGGTCATGCCATTGCTAAACACGGATCTTGGCTATAACAAACGCATAAAAGCCGCAACAGTAAAGCTTCAGGAGAACGAGGTGGAGGTCTATAAACGTGAATTGATCAAGGAGATCAAGAGCGCTTACTATCAATATCTCACAGCCGTTCAGGTTCAGGAAATCTATCGCTCCTCTTGGGTACTTGCGCAAGAGGGACTGCGTGTTAACCAAAAACTGTTAGATGCAGGTAAGGGACTGCCGGCCTATGTGATCAGGGCACAATCAGAGATAGCAGCGATCGAAGCACAGTTAGCTGGGGCTGAGAAGAACATCAAGAATGCAAAGCTATATTTCAACATGTTGCTGAATCGGGAGGCCGATGCCGAGGTCTTGGACGACGATCTGTTAGGGAAAGATGAGCTTTGGTCATTGGAGGACTGGGGAGAGGTGGATGCCTCCGCTCGTGAGGAGCTAAAATCCTTGGAAACGGGTATTGCCATACAGGAATCGGTGCTGAAGATGAATAAGCAATATGTAGTGCCTAAAATAAGCGGCTTTTTTGATTTGGGTTCGCAGGCCGAAGGACTTAAATTCAATAACGATTCGCGCTACTTTATGGTCGGCCTAAGCATGAAAATGCCTATCTTCCAAGGTAACCGGAATCGATTAAAAGTGCAGGAGGCGAAAGTGGATCTGGCTAACTCCCGCAATAAAAAAGCACAGGTTGAACAACAGTTGGCAATGGCCATCGGCATAGCGCGGAATGAGGTGCTCGCTGCATTCAAGAACCTCGGAAAAGCCAAGACGCAATTAGATGCCGCCAGCACCTACCAGCGATTGATTCAAAAAGGATTTGCCGCTGGCGTAAATACCTATATGGAAACCATCGATGCCCGTAACGAATATACACAAGCGAAATTGTCAGAGACCATCAGTAAACTACAGATCCTCGCCGCTCTAGCGAATTTGGAACGAGAATCTGCCACCTACCAAATACCATAACAATGAAAACATTAAATCTTTTCACACTAGTTGTTGTCACATTAACGGCGAGCGTAAGTTTGCAGGCTTGTCGACATAGCGACCGGACGAATGCCATACCGGCAGCGGATACGATCCCGGTAGCGTTGATGGCACTGCAGCATAGCTCGTCTACGGCTGCATTCGAAGCAACGGGAACGTTCACCACGAACGACGAAACCCTTTTGAGTTTCAAGAGCGGTGGTGTCATCGAGAGGATGTACGTGCGCGAGGGCGACCTGGTGCGTCCGGGGCAGCTACTGGCCCGGGTACACATGGACGAAGTAGATGCCCGGGCATCGCAGGCGCGTTTGGCCGTAGAGAAGGCTCAGCGCGACTACGACCGAGCCCATCAGCTTTATCGCGATAGTGTATCCACTTTGGAGCAGCTGCAAAATGCGCAGACGGCGCTACGGATGGCGCAGCAGGATGTAAAAAGTATACAGTTCAATCGACAATACTCGGAGATACGTTCCACAAGCAGTGGTTACGTTTTGGCCCGTTTGGCGCAAGAGGGGCAGGTAGTGGGGCCAGGGACACCTGTTTTTCAGATTAACGGGGCCAACGAGGGCAATTGGGAATTAAAAGTGGGCATGTCCGATCGCCAATGGGCTGCCACGCAGGTGGGCGACACCGCTTCTGTGCAAGCAGATGCCTTGGGGGACGGAAAACTTAAAGCTGTGGTGCGCCGGAAAGCAGAAGGTTTAGATCCCAGCACGGGAACCTTCAGTGTTTTCTTGGGCCTGCTGGAGAAGCCAAAACATAAGTTGGCTGCGGGGATGTTCGCCACAGCAAAGCTGCAATCACGGGCGCGAAACAATTCTAGCTGGCATATTCCCTATGCAGCGCTGTTAGACGGCGACGGAAAAGAGGGCTACGTCTTCGTCACGAATGATAACCGCATTGCAAAACGTGTGAAAGTAACGCTTGGCCCGATAAACGCTGACCAAGTTACGGTATTGTCCGGTTTGGAAGATGCGAAAGGACTGATTGTTTCGGGAAGTCCCTATTTGGTGGATGGAGCTTCGATCCGTGTGGTAAAACAGAATTAATCGTTGCTATGAGCCTTATCAAATACCCCATCAAAAACTACCAGTTTACCTTAATCATGGTGCTGATGGTTATCGTTGTCGCGCTGAGCACAGTGTTGACTATGCCTCGCGCAGAAGATCCGGAAATGAAACCTGTGAACTTCCCGGTGACGGTCATTTACCCGGGTACGAGTCCGAAAGATATGGAGCAATTGGTGGTTAAACCGCTAGAAAGTCGGTTTTACGCTTTGGATGGAATCAAGCGCATTAAAACAACCATCAGTAATGGCGTTGCATTTCTTTTTGTGGAGTATGTGTATGGGGAAGACTATGATGCGAAATACCAAGAGCTGGTGCGCGAACTCAGTGCCGCACGTCCAGAGCTGCCAGAGAATATATACAGCGCTGAAGTGCGTAAAATTGATCCCACAGGCGTCAGTGTCATTCAATCGGCACTGGTTTCGGAGAATGCCTCGCTGTCGACCATGAAAAGGTTGGCGGAGGATCTAAAATCTCGCTTGGAAAAGGTTCGTTCGCTGAAGGACGTCGAAATTAGCGGTCTTCCCGATCAATTGATACGGGTGGATCTGGATTTGCCCAGAATGGCCAACTTGAAAATCCCGATGGATCGCGTTATACAGGCGATACAGAGTGAGAACCAAAACGTGCCCGGAGGCAGCGTCAACGCTGGAGGACGTACGTTTAGCGTAAAGACCAGTGGGGATTATCGGAGTATGCAGGAGATTGAACATACGGTTGTTGCAAGTGCGCAAGGTCGTAATATCCTGTTGAAAGATATCGCGGCGGTATACCCCACTTTTGGAGAGCAAAACCATATCACACGATTGAACGGATACCACGCCATTTTGGTCAATGCCGCCCAAAAGTCCGGTATGAACATCAGCGAAACGCAGAAGCAATATGGCGTTGTGCTGGAAGAGTTCCGAAAAACGCTACCTGAAAACGTGGATTTCATCGTTAATTTTGATCAGGCAGATCAGGTGAACGCCCGGTTAAGCGGATTGGGGATTGATTTTGTGATCGCCATAACCTTGGTGCTTTTCACCTTACTGCCCTTAGGCACGCGCGCCTCGTTGGTGGTGATGATAGCAATACCTCTTTCCTTGGGTTTGGGTTTGGTTACCCTCAACATCATCGGCTACTCGCTTAACCAGCTTAGTATTGTGGGATTTGTGGTCGCTTTGGGCTTGGTGGTGGATGACAGTATTGTTGTGGTCGAAAATATAGAACGTTGGATGCGCGATGGCTATTCGCGGGTGGAAGCGGCGATCAAAGGAACCAGCCAGATTGCATTGGCGGTCGTCGGTTGTACCGTGACCTTGGTCATCGCCTTTTTACCGCTGATGTTTATGCCGGAGATGGCTGGTGATTTTATCCGAAGTATGCCGACTGCGGTTATTGCATCTGTGGTCGGTTCTATGTTTGTAGCGCTGTTGGTTGTTCCGTTTTTGGCAAGCAAGCTGCTGAAGCCACATGAATCCGGAGAGGGCAATATCATTTTGCGTGGCCTGCAGAAGATTATCCACGGTACTTACGCTGTTTGGTTGGACAAGGCTTTAAAACACCCAAAGCGCACAGCGATGATCGCCTTATTTATTTTTGCTGGTGCAGCGGCATTGATTCCATTTGTTGGATTTTCACTGTTTCCCCCTTCGGAAAAGCCCCAGTTTATGATACAGATAGCCTCGCCTTTGCAAGGAAGCATACATACTACCGATAGCATTGCCCGAAGAATAGAGAATGAGTTGCATGATATTCCTTCCGTCAAATACTTCACGAGCAATGTGGGTAAGGGAAATCCGCGCATATACTACAACATGAACCAAGGAAACGAAAATGTGGCCTATGCTGATATTTTCGTACAGCTGCATCCCGATGTGAAAGCTAAAGAAAAGGAAAAGCTAATCGACGAGCTTCGTGCACGTTGGACATCCTATTTGGGAGCTAAGATCGAGGTCAAGAATTTTGAACAAGGTGTGCCCGTGATATCTCCAGTCGAGGTGCGCTTGTTTGGTGACAACTTGGATACCTTGCAACGGTTAGCTGCAGCTGTAGAGCACGTTTTAAAGGCAACTGAAGGAAACGTTTATGTGAACAATCCCTTGAAAAATAAAAAAACCGATTTGAGGGTTCAAATAAACCGTGAAAAGGCAATGGCTTTGGGAGTTCCGACAGCGCGTATTGACCAAAGTATCCGCGTAGCATTGGCGGGCTATGTCGCCGGTACCTATACCGATCCTGATTTAGATGATAATGATTACCGCATAACGGTCACTGTGCCCCGATCCAATACCCCGGATATGCACGTCTTTGATGCTATCTTCGTCAATAACGTCGAGGGTACGGCTATTCCGTTAAGTCAGTTAGCGACACTAGCTTTCGAATCATCGCCTTCCAATGTCTATCATCAGAACAAGCAACGTATGGTGTCGGTGAACTCTTCTGTAGCAAAAGGCTATACAAATGACGAAATCATCACGGCCGTGATCAAAAAAATGGATGCATTCCCTTTTCCTGCCGGTTATTCCTATGAGATGGGAGGTGAGGTGGAAAGCCGGGAAACGGCCTTCGGCGGTTTTGGGACGATCATTATGGTCACGATCTTCTTATTTATTGCGGTGCTGGTACTCGAGTTTAAGACGTTTAAAAGTACATTAATCGTCCTTTCTGTTATTCCGTTAGGTATAGTGGGGGCCGTCCTGGCCTTGTTGGCAACGGGTAATACCTTGTCATTTGTCGCTACAATTGGTTTGGTTGCATTAGCGGGTATCGAGGTGAAAAATACCATTTTACTTGTAGATTTTACCAACCAACTACGAAGGGAGGGCATGGAGCTAAATGAAGCAATCGAGCAAGCGGGTGAAATTCGTTTTCTCCCTATTATCCTAACGTCGCTAACGGCCATTGGTGGGCTGTTGCCCATTGCTTGGTCTAGCAATCCGTTAATATCACCCTTGGCTATCGTCATGATTGGCGGTTTGATCAGTTCCACCTTGCTGTCGCGTATCGTCACACCGGTGGTGTATAAATTAATTCCGCCTCAGATTGAGAAACAGAAAGATGCACAAGCAATGGCGGATGATTAGGTTTGCCTTATTGCTTAATCGGCGTTGCAGGCAGACTACTGCAATGCATCAAACTGCAGTTTTGTATAGGAGAAAAAGCCAAAAATGGTAGCTTTAGCTGCAAAGAGCTAATCGAACTACTATTGGAAAAAGAAAAAAGACATTTTGTATTCCCAAAATTAATGTACATTTGTATGTTATGAAGATCACATCATTATACAGCGTTTTAACCTTGCGCATCAGAATAGCGTAGGGACGGGGTTCCAAACCTCGTTGTCCGGTGTTTGGATAGGCAGTTCCTTGCTTATTCCTTCTTTGTATTAATTTTATTTTGTCGGCTTTGTAGAAGAAGCCATTACTATTCATGTATATGAAAACGCATTGGAAGAAGAAATTCGTATTGATATGGATAGGACAGTTTATGTCCTTGATCAGCAGTTCTGCTGTAAATTTTGCCATTATAATTTGGTTAAGTATTGAACACGCATCAGCCGAAGTTCTGGCGTATAGCGCTATCGCAGGGATGCTTCCTGCTGCGGTGATTGGTCCTTTTGCAGGGGTGTATATCGATCGTTGGGATCGCAAGAAGACAATGATGTTGGCCGATTCTTTTGTGGCGCTTTGCACCATGGTAATGTCCATTAGTTTTTACATGGGCCATGAAAGCCTGTTTCTTATTTACTTGATGCTAGGGTTGCGCTCGGTCGGCTCTGCTTTTCATATGCCCGCCATGCAGGCTGCCATACCGATGATTGCTCCAGAGTCTGAGTTGCTTCGCATCGCGGGCGTCAATCAAACGATACAGTCAATATCATCCATTGCGGGCCCCGCCTTCGGCGCTTTGGCGATATCGCTGATGCCCATCGGCAATGTATTGTTACTGGACATCGGCGGAGCAGTTATTGCCGTAGGCTCGCTGCTTTTTGTGCACATCCCAAACCCTAAAATCGCCGAAAAGGCCAAAGCTAGTTTTGCACAGGTTTGGAACGATCTACAAGGCGGTTTTCGGGAGATTATGCACAATAAGGGGCTGATGTGGCTGTTTTTGTTTTCCACGGTCGTGACTTTTTGTGTTATGCCTATTGCGGTGCTTTTTCCGTTGCTCACCCTGAACCATTTCCACGGTGGAAAGTGGGAGATGAGCATCATTGAGATGATGTGGGGCGTAGGTATGCTTGTAGGAGGCGGCCTCATCGGTCTATTCAAACCTTCACTCGGTAAAGTGTTGTTGATAAACTGTACCTACATCGTCTTAGGCAGCTCGCTTGCTGTATCCGGCTATTTACCGTCAGGTACGTTTTTGATTTTCGCGGGCTTAACGGTTGTTGGCGGTGTTGCAGCAGCCGTATACAATGCTTGTTTTATGACGGTTTTACAGGAAGAGGTGCGGCCCGAGCTGATGGGAAGGGTATTCTCGCTGTATTTTAGCATCGCGATTATACCGACTGTATTGGGGCTTTTAGGTACCGGATGGGCGGCAGACGCCATTGGTGTAAACTATTTGTTTATCATATTGGGAAGCTTAATTGCATGGATTGGTGTGTTATCATTCTTCAGTAAGCCCTTACGTACGTTGAGCAACGGTCAAAACACAAGAGGTGACGTTACGTCCAAACGAGGTGTAGGTGTCTAGCGCGATAATCTGATAGCTTGATCGGCCCTGCGATGGTCGCCAAAAAAGAGACTGCAACGGCGTAGTCCAAACAGTCTCTTTTTTGATCATGCTGGGTCGCTTATGCTACATCCCGTAAATCCACAGCAACCACACGTGATACGCCTTGTTCCACCATGGTCACGCCGTAAATAACATCTGTACTCGCAATGGTACGTTTGTTATGCGATACGATGATAAACTGTGAATTTGCGGAAAAATCCCGAATGATGTTATTGAATTTGTCGATGTTGGTATCATCCAACGGAGCGTCAACCTCGTCGAATATACAAAACGGAGCAGGTTTGAGCAGATAAAGGGAGAACAACAGTGCTGTCGCCGTCAAGGTCTTTTCGCCACCGGATAGTTGGTTGATCGATAGGGGACGCTTTCCTTTTGGACGTGCGATGATATCAATATCGGACTCCAAAGGATTGGATGGATCCGTTAATACCATATCGCAGGAGTCCTCCTGATTAAATAAGGAACGGAAAACCTCAATAAAGTTAGCCCGTGCTGTATTAAAGGCATGCATAAATTTATCGTTTGCCGTTTGGTCGATTTCACTGATCGTGGCCATCAGCGAGGCCTTTGCTTCCAAAAGATCATCTTTTTCCTTGGTAATAAAAGTATGGCGCTCACTCATTTCATCGTAAGCCTCTTTAGCCATAGGGTTGATTGAGCCAAAGGAATCCAGTTGCTTTTTGAGCTTGTCGCAAGCTTCAGTCAATGCTGTCTGCGAACGCTCGATCTTTGGTGGCTCATTTTCCAGCAATGCCTGTAGTTCAATATTAAACTCTACACTTAGTCGCTCCTTCAAACTGTTGAGCTCCAGTTGCAACGCAGTTTTTTTATCTTTAAGCTCCAATAAAAGAAAGTCGTTTTGGTCTTTATTGCGGCGCGCTTGCGCAATGTGTTCTTCCAAATCAATGAGGACTTTGCGCGCGCTAAAAAAATCGTCTTCGATTTCCTGCAATCCTTTTTCCAACGCTTCTTTCTGAACATACATCGCTGTAAGATCTTCATCATCGTTATCTGTATGGCTATGCGCAAGCTGCATGTCGGCCTTTACCTGTTCATACTCCACGTTGTTCTTTTCCACGCGAGCCTCCAAGGTGTCACGTTGGCTTTCGCGATACTCGACATCTTTTTGCAGGCTAGAAACCTTGTTTTGCTGTTGATGAAAGCGGATATTTTGCTGATTGAAAACCGTAGACTTTTCGTTGAAAATATCCGATATTTCCGTATAGGTGTCCTGCAGTTCTAGCAACTCTTGCTGATGCGCTTGATTTTCTGCCTTGAGCTGCACAAGTTGGGGCTCGGCCTGCTGTAACTGCTCATTAATCAAGCTTACCTTGTTTGCTATATCCTGTTTTCGGTTCTGACTGTTTGTAAGGAACGCTTGGTAGTGTTCTTGTTTTGTTTTTACTGAGATCAACTCGTTGTTCAAACGATTTAAAACGTTGCGCAGCTCATCGATCATGTCTTTTTGCGATGAGATGCGTAACGTAGCCAATCGATCTACACCTTCCATCTCCTTCGCCTGTAAAGCTTCAATCTGTTGGTTGAGTTCCTTGATCTCCCGGTTCAGGTTTTCTAGGTTTTTGGCTCTGCCGATACGCTTTCCTTCGAACAATCCTACCGATCCACCACTTAGTCCGAGCATGGTTTTGGAAAACTTTCCTTCCGGATGCAGCACGACGATGTCATCGCTTGGAAGTTGTTCGCCAAGGCTGTCAGCAGCCGCTGGCTTCAACAGAAATACGTGCTGCAAAAGCTGCTCGCACAAACTCATGTATTTTTTGTCGACCGTGACGACCGATAGCGCAGGGGTTAACTGATCCGATAGATGCGCATCGGGACGACCGCTTCTTGTTTGCATGGCATCCAGCACAAAAAAGTTAGCACGGCCGCGGGAAGCATCACTCAACAACTGAATCGCCTGTACAGCCTCCTGTTGGTTATCCACCACATAGTGATTCATGATCGGCTCTAGGTAGTTTTCAATAGCGACACGATATTCTTCTTGGCAGAAGAGGATATCGGAAAATAAGGGAAATGATTTTTTCCAACCTGCATTTTTGCGCAAAAACTTGATCGACTCTGGAAACCCTTCCAAATTGTCTACAAGCGACTTCGTCAAGTTATATTCATTCTGCTTCGCATCAACGAGACGAGACTGGAGGTTCATTTGGTTGCGAACTTCATCCAATTCTTCTTCCACGGTTTTTATCTCGCGCTGTAAGGTTTCTTCCGTGAAAAGAGCAGCATCATATTGTTCCTGCTGTTGTTCCACACGCTCCTGAAGATCGGTGACAGAAAGATTAAACCCAGAAAGTTCTTCTTCTTTGCTCGTTGCGTCGGTCTCGGTCCTCTGTGACTCTTGCTGTAATGCATCTTTTTGGATATGAAGCACCGCGATCTCTTTTTCCAGCTTGTACATGCTGTTCTGTAGGTCCGAAGATTTTTGATGCAGGGCATCCGACTTGGCACGTGCCGAGGCTTGTTGGGCACGCAAATCATCGACCTCTGTTTTGTTATTTGCCATATCCGTCACATAAAGGTCCAAGCTGGATTGTTCTTGGAACAGCTCTTCATGTATACGCTTCAATGTTTGCACGACATGCTCGAGTTGCGTCTTGTCACTGTTCAATTCCGTGATTAAACGAGTCTCTTTATCTTGGAGGTGACGCAACTGTTCATTCTTGATTTTTTTATCCGATTCGTAAGCACGAATCATGTTGATATATTCGTTTGTACTTTTCTGTTGCGTAGCAAGGTTTTTCTCCTTGGAAAGGATGTCGTCTCGTAAGACCTTTAACTGTTGTTCGCTGCGCTCGATGATCTTGGAATTTTCTTGGATAAGGTTTTGCTGGCCTTCCTCTTGCGTTGTGATACGTTGTAAATCGGTACCGAAAGCTTCTAGTTTGTAATAAGCAAGATCGACGCTTGCCTCGCGGTATTCTTTTTTCAGCTGGAAATATTTGTCTGCTTTTTTCGCTTGCGATTCCAGTTGCTTTAAATTCTTGGTGATTTCGTAAAGTAGATCATCCACACGTGAAAGATCGCCTTCCGTATCCCTTAATTTTGCAAGTGTCTGTTTTTTACGAACTTTATATTTAGATATGCCCGATGCCTCTTCAAATAGATTGCGCCGCGAATTTTCTTTATTATTGATGATCTCGTCGATCATTTTCAATTCAATAATTGCGTAGGAATCTGCCCCCAATCCAGTGTCCAGAAAAAGATCGGTAATATCCTTCAATCGGCATTTCACATCGTTCAGTCTATACTCACTATCTCCATTTCGATATAGCTTTCTGGTAATGGTAACGGTTGAAAACTCTGTAGGCAGCAAGTTTGCATTATTGTCAAAAGTAAGGGAGACCTCGGCTAGGTTGGCTGGTTTTCGGTTGACGGTTCCATTGAAAATAATATTCTCCATTTTTTCCGAACGCAACATACGTGTGCTCTGTTCACCAAGCACCCAGCGAATAGCATCCACGACATTGGATTTGCCGCAACCATTGGGCCCCACAATAGCCGTAACGCCCTCGTTAAAGTTAATAGTGATCTTATCACCAAAACTCTTGAAACCCTTTATTTCTAATTTTGTTAACTGCATAGTGCCTAAAAACGCAAAAAAATTGAAGGACGAAAATACGGATTTTTAAACAGAACTGAAATTATCCGCTGTTATTCTATCGGAAACGCCTGTCCAGAGCAAGATGAAGATTATGCAATAGCGTAGTCAACATATGTGATGGCTAAGCTTTCCTTGAAGAAACAGCTCGTATTGATCAGTAGCTGATTTTAGATTTGGCCTTGTGATACATCTTAGCCATTTCGGGGTCGCTCGGGTAACGTTTTATTCCAACCTCAAATAACTTCGTGGCGGAACGATAATCACGATCCAAGAAATGTTTTAGTCCAAGGTTGAAAATCAAAGCGTGTAGATTGTTCAGCGCTAAAAGATCTTTTTTTTCAGTGCTCTGCGTTATTTCTTCTTCAATGATGTTGTAAAATTGTTCTGCGAGCATATAATTTCTCGCATCGAATGCCGCCATGCCCAAACGCAGCGACTCAATGACTTTGATCTTTCGCAGCTTCTCATCCTTCTTGATAAACGGATATTTATTTGCCCAAGTAATCAGCTGCTTAAAATTAGTGTCGCCACTTTTTTGTATGCTTAACTTCTTTATAAAAATGTCTGCGAGTATATTTTTCGTGATCGAATCGTTTGAATCATGTCGATAATAGGTCTCCAAATAAACGAGGGCTTTGTCGAATTCGCGTGCATGGTATCGATTTATCCCTTCACTGCGTTGCTCTTCTAGCTTTAAGCTGTCATGTGCCGCAGCTTGTGTCAGCTCGCTCAACGAGTCTGTTTGCGCAAAAGTGGTGCATATGCTTTTAAGCACTAGGATGCAGACTGTAATGATTTTTTTAATAGGCATGTTGTTCACATTAGCAAGCTAAAATACCTATTTCCTTGATATAATTTGCTATCACCCTTGTCAATCGAACGGCAAAAAAAAAGCTTCGCCGATATGTGGCGAAGCTTCTTCAGCGGTTATGAGTTTAGTGCGCCACAATACCAAGATAAAGTGGTGTCGCCGTATTATCCTTTGTGCCAATCAAAATAACCGTGTAGTAATACCCTTTCCTAAACGTGTAGTCGGTTCGTGTTGCAATGGTATTACCGTCGGCATCCGTTATTTTTAGCGGCATATTGCCGCTCGCTTTGGCCACAAACGTCTGGTTGCTCACAGCGGTAGCGCCAGTTTCTATTGGTCTATTTGCGAAAGATGCGGTCGTTTCGGAACCCAAGAACAAGTTTACAGTCCCTACGCCGTTTGCCAAGTTCAAAAACCGACAGCCGCTCTGTTCGCCTAGGTTACTTATGCTTTTGTCTTCGACAAAGGCAAATTTCGGACTTTCACGGTTGCCATAGATGACAGAGGAATATGCTGTACTGTCTTTGATCACCAAGTTGGTGTCGATCAATGAGGCATTCCCGTTGTTGGAGAAGATAGAAAGGTTCCTGTCGCCAACCAGCATGGATGCTACAGAAAAGCCTTTGTACGGAATTGGAAGTGTTCCAACGGAAGTACGGAAATAAACATGTCCCGGATCTGAAAATCCATTGATAAAGGTCATGTATCCCTGTGGCGGACGTACATAATCGTCATTGTCTTTTAAGCAACTGCTTAACGTTAAGATGCCCAGTACTAGGCAAATAAATGATGGTATAGATAACTTTTTCATGCGTCGTTAATTTTTAGAAATAATACGCGCAAGAGAAAGCAAGTGCTACAGCAATTAGAAAAAATAATTGGAAATAGCGTAGACAACATGCACAGTTACATGATCTATCGCTTCTTTTTTTCGTGTTTGCTGTTAAAATTAGCGACTTCGAAAATCCTTGGAATACTACTTTTAGGAGCCATTCCTCTAAGTTTTTTTATGCGTTTGGCTCTTTTATACACTTTGAATTTTTTATTGTCCCGATACAGGTTCCAGTTCATGAGCAGCACGCTGACGAGCACCACGACCAACCCTGAGATTTGGAGCGCGCTAACATGATGGCTGGTAAAATAATGTGCTAATATAACCGCAACAATAGGATTGATGTAAGCATAAGTACTTACTTCGGTAGCCGGTCTATGTTGCAACAGCCAAATATAGCTGCCAAATGCCAAAATGGATCCCATGGTAGCCAAGTAGGCCATTGCCCCCCAATCGACCAATAAAACGGCCGAAAAATCGAAACGTGCATATTCGCCGCTAAGCAAAGCAACCACCGTGAAGGCGATGCCTGCCGATACCATTTGCCAAGCCGTTTTGACCATAACTTGCAGATCCTCTGCGTCAGCCTCATCATTAAGATCCCGTTTCTCCTTGCTGTATTTCGAAATCAATGAGCCGACCGTCCAGCCGATCGTGCCGAGCATAAGGACGATCATGGCGATCAATTTCATGTCTTTGTGCTGTTCGGTATTCCCGTCCGCTAACAGTTGCTCGGCGAATAACATGAATACCCCGATAAAGCCAAAAATTAAACCGATGAAAATAGGCGGACTCGAAAAATTTTGCTTCCATTTCGGTCTGTCAAATAGAATAAACCAAATGGCGGCAGCAGCTGATAAAATAGTAACAATGGCACTGGAGATATACTGTTCGGACCAAATAATAGCGGCCATATCCACAAACAAGAGTAGGAAGCCAATGAACATAGCATCTTTGACAGCGGATTTGATATACAACTTATAGCCGCGTGCCCAGCAGTAGCCCATAAGCAGGGTTCCTGCAATAATAAAACGGATCGACCCCAGTACAAAAGGGCTGAAGCTCCGCAAGGCTTTTTCAATAAAGAAAAAGGTTGATCCCCATACAATGTAAACCACCAAGTAAGCGAAGATAATACTTGCTGCTGCTGGGGCGTCCTGCTGCTGTCTGCTCATCTTATTTTTTTGTGGGGACAACCAACTTTTGCTCTTCTTTGACAGTCTCTAAAACAATGGTGGTGCGCGTTGATATGATGCCTTCGATCTTACCTAGCGAATTACGCATTAAATCGACAAGACCTGCCGCATCAGTCGTGCGTACCTTAATCAAGTAGCCGTCATCGCCGGCGATATCGTGCACTTCCTGCACTTCCGGTATTTCTGCAAGCATAAAACCGACCTTCTGTACACCGATAATGTCTTGCGCTTTGATAAAAATAAAGGAAAGCATTTTTTGATCGAGTGCACCTGGGTTTATTTTCGCATTATATTGCAAAATTACCTCCTTCTGTTCCAATTTCTTCACCCGCTCTAAAATTGCGGAGGGCGCCATGCCCAATTCGCGCGCAATATCAGCATTATTTGTACGCGCATTATCCTGCATGATACGCAAGATCTGATAGTCGATTTGATCAAGATTGAATTCTAATTTTGCCATGATGGTGCGAAATTACGAAATAAAGAATATTATTCAAAACATAGTCATTGCTATTGAATAATATTCTTATAAAGGGTTATTTAATTGAACAATGTTTTATGTCAAACAGTCGATCTGTGGATCATTTCTGCTTGTTTGTGCGTTTTTGTTATAGGATTGATACGAAATAACGCATTCAAATTGTATATTGAGAAAGCATTTAAGTAGATTTGCTAGGTTAAAAATACTAAAAACGTGCAAAAAATAGAAAAGCTACGCGAACTTTCTGAACGGATAACAGGGGAGCTATATTATGATCCGAGCATTCCAAAGCACCAAACCATGCGATTGGCTTACGCTACGGATGCTTCGGTTTACCAAGAGCTTCCGATGGCTGTAGCCATTCCAAAAAGTAAGGATGATATCAAATCGCTCATTCTTTTCGCGCGGGATATAGGCAGTACGCTTATCCCTAGAACGGCTGGCACTTCATTGGCGGGGCAGGTTGTCGGTTCCGGGATTGTAGTAGACATTTCGCGTTTTTTTAATAAAATACTGGACCTGAACGTGGAAGAACAATGGGTGCGCGTTGAACCTGGTGTCATTCGCGATGATTTGAACCACTACTTGAAATCGTTTGGTTTGATGTTTGGACCAGAAACCAGTACGGCCAACCGGGCGATGGTGGGGGGGATGATCGGGAATAATTCGTCCGGTTTACATTCTATCGTTTGGGGAGACACACGGCAGAATTTACTGCAGGCAAACGTCTTGCTGGACGATGCTTCTGAGATGCGAGTGGAGCAACTGAGTGAAGTGCAGCTTTTCCAAAAGTTGATGTCCACCTCGAGAGAGGGCCAAATATACCGAGAGCTGAACGATTTGCTAAGCAACGCCGCCCATGTAGCATCGATTAGGGCAGGATATCCGAAAAGAAGTCTAAGTCGGCGAAACACAGGCTATGCGTTGGATTTCCTCATCGACAAAGATACACCTTTCAATCTTTGTCAACTCTTGGCAGGATCAGAAGGAACGTTGGGGATCATTACAGAAGCTAAATTGAAGTTGATGGCTTTGCCACCTCAAGAGATCGGTTTGGTTTGTGTGCATTTCTCCGATATGGTGGAATGCATGCGGGGCAATGTAGTAGCCTTACAACATGGCCCGGAGGCATCTGAACTAGTGGATAAATATATTTTGGACTTCACTATAGGGCATCCCACGTATCAGTACAATCGGTTTTTTCTAGTCGATGATCCGCAGGCTTTGTTGATTGTGGAATTCCGTGCGGCAGACCACACTGCGCTGCAGGCCAAAGCCGCCGCCTTAATCGAAGATCTAAAAAACCAGGACTTGGGCTATGCTTATCCCTTCGTAACAGGGCATGTCGATACAAATCGGGTTTGGGATGTTCGAAAGGCTGGGTTAGGATTGATTCGAAATTTGCCCGGTGATGAACAACCCGTCAACTTGATTGAAGACTGCGCGGTTGCGCCCGAGGATTTACCTGCCTATGTGGCTGACATGCAATTGCTATTAGCCGAAGAGGGCGTCCACGCTTCCTACTATGCGCATGCAGGTGCAGGGGAATTGCATATTGAGCCCTTTGTTAACTTAAAGACAGGAGAAGGGCGGCGTAAGTTCAGGACAATTTTGGAACGCACTACTGATCTTGTGCTTAAATACAACGGATCCCTGAGCGGCGAACATGGAGATGGGCGCTTACGCGGTGAATTCATTGCCAAGGTATTGGGAGAGCCCGTTTATGCGCTCCTGAAAAAGACAAAAGGAATTTTCGATCCAAATGGAGTTTTCAATGCCAATAAGATTGTCGATACGCCGCCTATGGACAACGCATTGCGTTACAACGTAGACCATCAGACGGCAACTATTCCTACTTACTTTGACTTCACGAAAGATGAAGGTATCCTACGGTTGGCCGAGAAATGTTCCGGATCCGGCGACTGTAGGAAAACGGAAGTTACGGGCGGTACCATGTGCCCTTCGTTTATGGCTACACGGGACGAGAAGGATACCACCCGTGCGCGTGCCAATATGCTACGGCAATTTTTAACAAACTCTACGCAAGAGAATCGCTTCGATCATGAAGAGATCAAGGAGGTGATGGATCTCTGCCTGAGCTGCAAAGCGTGCAAGAGTGAATGCCCATCGCGTGTGGATGTCGCTAAAATGAAGGCTGAATTCTTGCAACATTATTATGATCAACATGGCGCCTCGTTTCGTTCGTATGTTATTGCAAACTTTACCCGCAGCCAACGGATAGGATCTTATGTGGCGCCGTTGTATAATTTGATCGTGAATACCCCGCTGCTGTCGGGGATGGTGAAACGTATTGCTGGTTTTGCAGCAGCTAGATCTTTGCCCAAGGTAAATTTCACAACATTGTCGCGTTGGATCGCGAAGCAACAAAATACGTCTTTCAAAAATCGACAAGTTTATTTGTTTTGCGATGAATTTACAGAATATAACGATACAGCGATAGGTATTACGGCCTATAAATTGCTGACGGCATTGGGGTATGACGTTATCGTGCCAAAACATTTGGAAAGTGGTAGAACCTACCTTTCCAAAGGTTTTGTCAAAAAAGCCAAAGAAATAGCCGAAAGAAATGTAGCATTGTTGCAACCATTGGTTTCTGCAGACACGCCGCTGCTGGGCATCGAGCCTTCCGCTATTGTCACCTTTCGCGATGAGTATCTAGACTTGGTGGACGCGGATAAGAAGGTTGCCGCGCATGAGCTAGCGCGCCATGCACTCATGATCGATGAGTTTCTGGTGCGCGAGATGGAAGCAGGGCATATCCGAACAGAACAATTCAGCGACGATATTAGAAAGATCAAGCTGCATGGCCATTGTTATCAAAAAGCTTTCCAGTTGGTTGACTACACCCAAAAAATGCTGTCCTTTCCCATCGGCTACAAGGTTGAGCTGATACCGTCCGGCTGCTGTGGGATGGCGGGATCCTTCGGGTATGAAAAAGAACATTTTGACGTGTCGATGCAGGTGGCCGAATTGGTCTTGTTGCCAGCTATCCGTCAAACGCCGACTGATACCGTTATCGCTGCATCAGGAACATCATGCAGGCACCAAATCAAAGATGGTGCGCAGCGGAAATCATATCATCCCATAGAAATATTGTTTGATGCTTTACTTCGTTAATGAAACAATTTTAGGGCAATGTTGTTATCCTTAAATAAATAGCTAACGTATGAAAACTATATCTGTCTATACATCGTTTTTGGTCTTGCTGTCGATTTTACAGAGCAGCTGTAATAACGCTTCAAATAAAGCTAGCAAAACTGCGGGAGCGGAAAAGACCTTAGGTCAGTTTGTTGGGAATGACAGCGACAACCCCTCCTTGTACCTCTATTTGGCAGATACGCATGAAACGGATTCGTCGGTCATATATTTGGCCAAGTCGCTGCATGAGACGGATACGGTAGGACTTCAGATCGAGGTGTCCAAGAATATTCCCGCCGGAGTCGGTGCGGATGGAAATCCGGATGAAAAAGATGGTTTCAAGAACGGTGTTATCAAGTTTTCAACAATAGGACGGCCGTCTGATGCGTTTGTACAAGCTCTGAGCAAAGCATATAAATCTCCAGTTGAGGGGGGCATGACAACTTCTCCTATCTTACCGTTGGTATTCTCTTCCAATAAACAGCCGGTTGATCTTTCCAAGAATAGCACGTATTCGTTCAAATTGTTCCTCAGCAATCGTGCCGGAGCAGAGGCCGAAGCTTTTGCTATCCTGGACCTTTATCGACGCCTATTTGAATTAAAAGCCAGAGATACAAGCCAGTTTGATCGGTTGGTATCTGCCTTTCAAGAGCCGCAATAGGGTACTGGCATGGCGCAAGTAAAGTTGGCTTACGGGTGGGCAGCTTTACTTGGTGTCACTTCAAAAGTAGCTTTGGGTGTGTCGGTTGCTTTCATACTATACGTCGAAAGGGAAACAGCCAAACCCGCAAGAAAAGAAATAAGAAGTTTTTGCATAATAAAATGGCTTTCTAGGTGATTTCTATAGTCGAAATTAATCTATAAGGTCTTGCACAACGATTTCAATTAGGCCAATCTGTACACTAATTCGGTGAGTGTTGGTTTTTTGTCGGTGAAACTAGGGACAGTTATCTGCGTGCTTTCCAATGGGTCGTTTCTAATACGCTTTTTTTTAACACACGCTACATAAATTCAGGTCGAACAAATCGTTAACTAAGTAGGTATATTTCGTAAATTTTGTTATTTTCACTGGATGGTTAGTCGTTTGCTGAGCAGCATCTTGTTTTTGACGCTAGTTTGTATTGGCGTAGCACAGGATCTTGGTGCCAATAGGGAATCTCTGGGCAAGATAACAGATAGTCGATTGAATGAATTATCTGGATTAGTAAATTCGCGAAAGAATTCTTCTTTATTTTGGACGCACAACGATAGTGGGGATAGCGCCCGCATATTTCTCATTGATAGAAAGGCAAAGCTGAAGTGTATCGTAGCTTTAGAAGGTGTCCATACCGTTGATGCGGAGGATATAGCCTGGTTTGAACGTGATGGCCGTCCATATCTTGTTCTTGCCGATATCGGTGATAACTACGGCCAACGGCCAACAATTCAATTGTATATTTTCGAAGAACCTGTATGGCAAGAGGGACGGTCGCACATGGTTATCCCGCGGTCCGCAATCGTGCAGGTAAGCCTGCGTTACGATGATAAACCGCGCGATGCTGAAGCATTTTTCGTGGATCCACTTGATAAAAAGGGTTACTTGATCTCCAAACGTGACCTCCAGGTAGGCGTATATCCCATTGACTTTCAGCAGGCGGAAGATGGAGAAACCCTCTCGATAAGCCGTGCCCTGAGCCTGCCAATGACCTTTATTACAGCGGCGGACATTGCTGCCGATGGTAGCGAAATTCTGCTAAAAAATATCGGACAGGTTTTCCTGTGGCATAGATTGGGGAGTGCTTCTGTTATCGATGTGTTTCGGCAGCGCCCCAATACCGTGGAATATCAAGCAGAGCCGCAAGGTGAAGCAATATGTTTTGGATATCAAAATCATGTTTTTTATACCGTGAGTGAGCGCCCGCTGGGTTTAGATGCGTATCTTTACAGCTATACACTTGGGAATACGAAGTAATGAACGCCGCGTTTTGATAATTTTATCCATGTACACTACAATGAAACATATATTTTTAGTATTTGTCGGTTTATTCATCATGTTCACGGCTCACGCAGCCAAGGTAGATACGGTCTCTGTGTTCAGTGCGCGCATGCAGAAAGCGGTCAAAACGGTTGTGGTATTGCCCGAACAGCAGCAGATTCAATCTGTCCTGTACCTGTTGCACGGCTACTCAGGCAATTATTCCAATTGGGTCAACAATGTGTCGTCCCTTAAAGATTTAGTAGACCAATACGGTTATGTCGTGGTTTGTCCCGATGGCGGATTTGATAGTTGGTATTGGGACACGACGGATGACAACTACAAATATGAAACGTTCATCACGAAGGAATTAATACCTTTCATCGAAGATCGATACACCGTGGGAAACCAACGGGTGAATCGAGGAATCACCGGGTTGAGTATGGGTGGGCACGGTGCGCTTTATCTCGCTTTTCGTCATCAAGATCTATTTGCTTTTGCAGGTAGTACGTCCGGTGGAGTGGATATTCGTCCCTTTCCGGAGAATTGGAATATGAAACAACGGCTGGGAACCTATCATGAAAACAAAAAGGTTTGGGATGATCATACAGTGATCGAGCTCACACATTTAGTACAAGCCGGAAATTTGCAGCTGTTTATCGATTGCGGTACGGACGACTTTTTCTTTGCCGTCAACAATAAATTGCATGAAAAATTGGATTATTTACGTATCCCCCACGTTTATCTAACGATGCCCGGAAAGCATGACTGGAATTATTGGTCACAATCCATTGCTTATCAAATGGCTTTTTTTGAGCAGTGTTTTCTATCAGCATCCAAAATAAATTAGTATACCATTATGGTTAGATTCTTTTTATTAACCGTTTGTTTTCTGTACGGTATGCAGGGCTTTGCACAGCAAGTGGTTTTAAGCGGTATCTTGCGCGACGCGAGCACAGGAGAAACACTGATCGGGGCGGTTGTATCGACCGACAATAATGTGTATGCAACCAGCACAAATGCATATGGCTTCTTTTCCTTAACACTACCTGCCGGCAGATACAAGATCCAGTTGAGTTATGTAGGCTATGAAACGAAGGTCGAGGATTTGGAATTAAGTAGCAACAGACGCTTAAATTCCGAACTCAAACCGCTGGATAATGTATTGGATGAAGTTGTTGTTTCAGCCAAAAAAAAAGATGGTAATGTGCGTGACGCTCAAATGGGCGCTTTCAATATGACCATGGAAGAGATCAAGAATGTTCCAATATTGTTTGGCGAAAAGGATCTGTTGAAGACCATACAGCTCTTGCCTGGCGTACAGAGTGGGGGTGAAGGGTCAGCAAATTTCTATGTACGTGGTGGAGGTTCAGACCAAAATCTAATTCTGTTGGACGAAGCGACCGTGTATAACGCTTCGCATTTGTTGGGCTTTTTCTCAACCTTCAACTCGGACGCCATCAAGGATGTGCAATTGTATAAGGGTGGTATCCCCGCGCAATTCGGTGGACGGATCTCGTCGGTTCTGGATATCGCGATGCTGGATGGTAACCAAAAACGGTTCGCCGCTGAAGGAGGAATTGGATTGATCGCATCGCGACTAAAAATCGAGGCTCCTATCGTTAAAGACAAAAGTTCTTTCATGCTGAGTGGAAGAAGAACCTATGCCGATATGTTTTTGAAATTATCAAATGATGAGGATATCAACAAAAGCAAGCTTTACTTTTACGATCTAAATGCTAAGCTAAACTTCAAATTGAATGACAGAAACACCTTGTATCTGTCAGGTTACTTTGGAAAGGATGATCTAGGGTACTCAGACTTGTTTAGTTTTGATTGGGGAAACGCGACGGCAACGGTACGTTGGAACCATATTTTTAATGACAAACTATTCAGCAATACATCGCTAATATATAGCGATTTTACCTATAATGTGCAGGTTTCGAGTGATGATACCGACTTTACCATCGCTTCCAAAATTCTGAACTACGACCTAAAACAGGATTTTTCCTATTACGCTAGCAACAACAGTACGATACGTTTCGGCCTGAATGCCTTGCGGCAATCTATCCAGCCAGCAAGTTTAAGTGCTTCGCAAAGTACCAATGTAAATTCCATTTCCGTTGATACGCGTCAAGGCATAGATCTAGCGGCCTATATTTCGCACGAATGGAAACCTTTTGATCGCCTATCCCTGATTTACGGATTGCGTATAAACGATTTTATGGTGATGGGGCCAGGAACGTTCTACGATTTTGATGCCGAAGGCGAGGCGCTGGGCGAGACTTACTATGGCACGCGGGTTGCCAAGCATTATTTTAACCTAGAACCCCGTTTCTCCGCTAGCTATCTGCTGAGCGAAAAAAGTAGTGTAAAAGCCTCTTATAATCGTATCGCGCAAAATCTGCATCAGTTGACCAACACCACCTCGAGTTTACCCACCGACCAATATGTTGTAAGTAGTCTGAACATCAAGCCGCAGATAGCTAACCAAGCTGCTGTGGGCTACTTCCGTAACTTTATGGACGATGGCTACGAATTTTCCATGGAAGCCTATTACAAGTATATGCAAAATCAAATCGATTTTAGGAATGGTGCCGATTTGCAGGCCAACCGCTTTCTGGAAGGTGAACTACTGTTTGGGATAGGACGAGCCTACGGTTTGGAATGGTACGTTAGGAAGAACGTAGGTAAACTGACAGGCTGGATCAGTTATACTCTAGCAAAGAGCGAACGTCAATTTGATGGAATAGACGGGGGGGACTGGTTTCGGGCGCGACAAGATCGTACACACGATTTATCTGTGGTGGGTATGTATGCCCTGTCAAAGAGTTGGACACTGGGCACGACGTTTGTTTTTAATACTGGAAATGCAGTGACTTTTCCAAGTGGAAAGTACGAAGTAGATGGCAAGTCGATGTTCTATTACACGGAGCGTAACGGTTACCGCATGCCAAATTACTACCGTTTAGACCTTTCCGCAACTTACGAACCGCAAAAGCCAAACAAGCGCTTCCACTCCAGTTGGACTTTTGGTGTTTATAATGCCTACAACAGACGAAACGCTTACATCATTGATTTCCGTGACAGCGAAACAACGCCCAATGCAACGGAAGCCTATCAAGTGGCCCTGTTTGGCATCATACCCTCCGTAACGTGGAACTTTAAATTTTAAAGATGATGAAAGCGAGATTTTATTTATATATCCTTTTTTTCTTTGCGTTTTGGACTTCCTGCGAAGAAGTGATTGATATCAACCTCAATGACGCAGATCCGCGTGTGGTAATCGAGGCCCAGCTGTCGGACTTAAGCACGGAACAACGTATTCGCGTGTCGCAGACTGTTGCCTTTACCGAATCAATCAGTGCTTCGCCTATATCCGACGCGCAAGTGTCGGTTACGGATAGTCGCGGTAGGGTATACACCTTCAACCACACGGAAGACGGATATTATATACATAGCGCCTTTAGGCCTGTTGCCGACAGACGCTATGATCTGCTGGTAGAGGTCGCAGGCGAACGTTTTGAATCCAGTTGTACCATGCCGCCTTTTGTCGAAGTGGATTCGGTAGGCATCTTACAAGAAACATTGTTTGGCGATCCATATTATTTTGCAACTTTTAAATTCCAGGATCCGGCCGGTACGCCCAATTATTACAAGTATGATGTTTCCATCAATAGCGCTAGATTTCGGTTTGCCAGTGCGTTGAGCGATAAGTTCAATGACGGTCTATATGTAACGCATCAAATTTCTGACAGAGATACAGAATTGGTCGTTGGAGACAGCATCGTCGTAAGGCGATATTGTGTCGACAGACGTGTGTTCGATTACTGGAACGAGTATCAATCCACTAATCCCGGTACGGCTGCTCCAGGCAACCCTACCTCAAATATATCCAATAATGCCTTGGGGTATTTTTCTGTAGCCTCCGTGAAAGAATTCGGGATGCGTATTCCCGAAGAAATGCCTACAGAAGGAGAGACGAATTAAATGTCCATGGCGGGTCTTAGCACATCAAAAGTAAACCCGCGACTTTGAAAATATTCGATCGCCTTTGGCAGGGTGTAGCGGATTCGTGGAATGGCTTTGATATTGTCATGGAAGACAATGATAGAGCCATTCTTGCTATGTTTAACGACATTTCTGAAACACTCTTCTGGACTTAGCTTCGTGTCGAAATCTCCAGATAGTACATCCCAAAAAACCACTTCAAAACTGGGATAGATGCGCCGGAGCTGTGATTTCTTCGCTCGGCCGTAAGGAGGTCTAAACAATGATGTTTTTGTAAGTTCTTCGCACTCTGCAATGTTTGCAAGATAGGCATCATCCCGCGTGTTCCAGCCTTTCAAATGATTGTACGTGTGGTTCGCTACCTGATGGCCTTCACGTTGTGTACGGTGGAATAAATCGGGATATTTGTTGATGTTATCCCCCACGCAAAAGAACGTACCTTTGATTTGGTAGCTGGCAAGTGTATCGAGTATAAAGGGGGTGATTTCCGGGATGGGCCCATCATCAAAGGTAAGGTATAAAACTTTGTCTTTTCTAGATCTGTTGAACGTCACTTTGGGGTACAGCCAACGTAAAAAAAAAGGTGCATTAACAAAATACATGTTGCTAATCTCGGATTTTTGTCTCAAATTTAGGAATCATTTATTATTAAATCACGAAATGATCCGAAAATTATCATCCTGTCTATTTGTTTGGCTGGTTTTTGTCTGTTGTCGATGTTCCGTAGCCTATGCACAGGTTAGTTTGGAGCAGGCGATACAACAAACGCTAGATCGGAATTTACAGATACGTCAGGCAGAATTTGGCTATCAGATCAGCGAACAAAATTTGTATCAATCCAAATCAGAACTCTATCCGAATCTTTCCTTCGGATTGAGTGGTGGCTACAATTATGGTTTACTATTCGATCAGACGACAGGCCAGTTGATTCGTGGAAGCTCCAATACCAGCGCAGGCGCAAATGTGGGGTCGAGCGTCGCAATTTTCCAGGGTTTTCAGAAGATTAACCAAATAAAAGCCAATAAAATTCAGCTATCGATCGATGCTTCTGAAGTGGATAAAATTAAAAATGATTTGATTCTATCGGTGGTTACAAATTATCTAGAAGCTATCACGAACAGTGAGTTGTATGAAGCGGCGAAGCAGCAGGCAAGGCTCTCGCGCGAGCAGCTGCGGCAAGATAGCATTCAGTTTGCCGTAGGCAATAAGACGATCGCCGATATTGCCCAATCTGAAAACCAAGTGGCCACGGACGAACTCAGTATTATGACATCGGAGAATGCCTATGAACTTTCGCTGCTCAACTTAAGGCAGTTGATGGAGTTGTCTCCCGATACGATGTTTACATTGGAAAAGCCCGATATTGCAGCAATTATGGCCGAATATGCGATACTCTCTTTTGATGAGGTCTTCGAAAAAGCGCTCACCACCCAGCCCATTGTCGAGCAGGCGGGGTACAACATCGCCTTGGCGAAGAAAAATATTGATATCGCGAAAGGAGCTTACTATCCCGCTATCACCTTGTCCACTGGTTACGGTACCAATTATTCATCACAATTTTTAAACTTGCAAACGCTAAATCCATTGCCTTTCTTCACGCAATTTAACCGTAACAAGACTTTTCAGAGTCAAGTAGGCATCAACGTGCCAATATTTAACAACAACCGAACAAAGGTCGCGGTAAATAAGGCGAGGTTGGGTTATCTACAAGCTCAAACGGAAGACGCCATTACGCGCCGCAACCTACAGAAGACCATAGGTCAAGCCATTTTAGATCTCAAGTTTGCTAACAAACAATATTTCACTTCCCAAGTAGCATTCAATTCTTCCCAAGTGGCTTTCGAAGCTATCAAGGAACGGTATGATGTGGGGATGGCAAATTCCATAGAAATGTTTACGGCCCAAACCAATATGAACAGGGCTGAGTTTGAGATGATCCGTAGAAGATATGAAATGGTCTTTCGGGGAAAAGTAATCGATTATTATATTGGCAATCCAATAACTCTAAATTAACATATACATGGCAAAGAAGAAAAGTAAACTTCCTCTTATATTGGTCATATCCGCCGTCGTAATTTTAGTCCTGGTAGTGCTGGGAAACAAGTTCGGCTGGTTTGGTGATGGGGCTGTTCAAAAGGTGTCGGTAGATATGGTGCAGGAGAAGACCATCTCGGAGCTGGTATCAGCGAGCGGAAAGGTGCAGCCGGAGTTTGAAGTGAAGCTTAGCTCCGAGGTATCGGGTGAAATCATTGAACTGAATGTGCGGGAGGGCGATCGCGTACAAAAAGGCCAAGTATTGTGCCGTGTCAAACCCGACTTATTGCAGTCAAGCTATGATCAAGTAGCTGCGATGGTCAGTCAGCAACAAGCTAATCTTGCCGTGTCGCAGCAGATGTTGAAACAGCAGGAAGCAAATTTTGTAAATATTGAAGCAACCTATAACCGCAGTTTGGAATTGTTTAATAAACGGGTGATATCTGCTTCGGAGATGGATAAGGCGCGAGCGGATTATGAAGGTGCGCGCGCTAGTTTGGAGTCGCAACGCCAACAGGTAGTTGCCTCGAGATTTGGCGTTAATCAATCACAGGCACAGCTTCAGGAAGCAGGAAATAGCCTGTCGCGCACAACAATTTACGCTCCCGCAGATGGGATCATATCTTTGCTGTCCATCGAGCTGGGCGAACGTGTCGTGGGAACAGCCCAAATGGCTGGAACTGAAATCATGCGTATTGCCAATATGTCGACCATGGAAGTAAATGTGGAAGTAAATGAGAACGATATCAACCGGGTAAAAGTGGATGACACGGCTACGATCGAAGTAGACGCTTTTCAGGGTAGAAAGTTTAAAGGGGTCGTAACCGAGATTTCCAGTTCTTCCACGTCTACCGGATCGGGTACGACGATGACGACAACAGCTGAACAAGTAACAAATTTTAATGTGAAAGTACGCATAGAACCTACGTCCTATGCCGACCTGATCGCAGATAAAGAGGCTAGTGTCTCACCATTCAAGCCGGGCCTATCCGCTACGGTTCAAATACATACTAAGTCGGACAAAGGACTTATTGTGCCGATACAGGCCGTCACCGTACGTTCCGATCCCAGCAAGGCTGATTCATCCAGTTCGGATATAGATATTAAAGAATATGTTTTTGTGTTGGAAGGAGATGCCGTGCAGCAGGTCGTAGTCACCACCGGTATTCAAGACGATAGTAATATCATCATCAAGTCCGGCTTGAAAAAAGGACAGGAAGTTGTTTCAAGGCCTTTCAATGCCATTTCGAAAACTTTACAGGATGGGACGAAAGTAAAAAAAGTAGCAGCAAATGAATTGAAGTAATTGCCATATCGGCAAGGGAGGGTACGATATGAAGAAATTCGCTTTGTTTTTCAAGTTGACGGCGCATGAACAGCGTGGTTTCCTTGTCGTGCTCTTTGTGATCGTTCTTCTACAAATGGGCCCTCTTTTCCACCGCGCTTTTTTTCAATCAAATGGTAGCGCATTGGAAGACCTGGTATCATTCGACGAAGCCAAACCGCAAGGGTCATCCGATCGATATGCCGAAAATCTTGCCGATTATCATCCTGAGCTTCGTCATCCGAAGTCACATGTGTTAAAGCCTTTTGACCCGAATGGGCTGCCCGAAGAACAATGGCGGTTGATGGGCTTTTCCGATAAGCAAATTCGCGTAATTAAAAATTATGAAAAAAAAGGTGGACGTTTCTACCGTGCTTCAGATGTTAAGAAAATTTATGCAATATCCGAATCTGACTTTCAGCGGATATCGCCTTTTCTACGGTTTGCCGACGAATCTCCTCGGAATGATCCGCGTTCTTCGACTAAACAGTGGGTCGATGCTGCACGCTCTGCATCCGAGACCCCGGTGGATATGAATGAAGCAGATACGATAGCTTGGAAGCGCTTGCCCGGAATCGGTTCCGTACTTTCCAAACGTATCGTAAAGTTTCGTGATCGCTTAGGAGGATTTCATAAGATCGATCAGTTGCGTGAAGTCTATGGGATATCGGAAGAAACGATGGCTCGTATCCGTAGTTTGCTGCTGGTAACGAACGATGGCGTGCAGAAGCTATCTGTAAACCGGTTGTCCGAGGCAGAACTGTCGGCTCATCCGTACATTTCCGCACGTGATGCTCGTCATATCGTTCGGTACCGCGAACAGCACGGCTCTTTTCAAGATATGGCAGATCTCAAAAAAAATTATGCGTTAGATCCTGATTTTTTGCTTAAAATTGAACCATATTTACAATTCAATTGACCATCTATGTTAGAAGACCGTCTGAAAGCTGTGATTCGGGATATTCCTGATTTTCCCCAGCCAGGTATCGTTTTTAAAGATATTACACCGGTGTTGAAAGATCAGCAACTGAGCGCTGCCATCGTAGACGAACTGGCAACACGTTTGCAAGGGATGGTTATAGATGCTATCGCCGGTGTTGAAAGCCGTGGTTTTCTGTTCGGAATGATGCTGGCTAACAAATTGGGAATACCGTTTATTCCCATCCGCAAACAAGGGAAGCTGCCGGCCAAAACAATTTCGGAATCGTATAAGCTCGAGTATGGACAGGCAACGATCGAAGTTCATCAAGATGCGTTCGCCCCAGGTAGCCGTATTCTGATTCATGATGATCTTTTGGCGACAGGAGGAACGGTAGTGGCAGCCTCCAAGCTCATTGAAAAATTGGAAGGCGTGGTGGTTGGCTATGCCTTTATCATCAGTTTAGATTTTTTGCATAGCTCGGGCAGATTAACGAGGTTTAGCGATAATATTATAGCGCTGGCGCGCTATGCGTAGCGGTGCCAAGTCTTCGACTGCAAAAATTGCGATATGTAAAACAGTTGGTGCCTATGGGTAGCGAGGCTATGCAGCCATAAACACCAACTGTTTTGCTATATGCATCTTTTAATGATGGAATGAAGCCCGTATGGTGTAATGTCTGTCGCCCAACAATAAGACAGACTGTTCTTTTTCAAGGCTATATGCACTATCACGTTGGTAATTGAGCGTTTCGGTCGTTTGGTATAGGGAGTTTTTAACAGTACGCCTGATTACAAATCCGTTGGGTACATTATCCTTATCGTAACGTATCTCTACCGATGAAAGTTCTACCTTCGGATCGTTGGCTGTAAAAACAACTTTGCCTGCCGTACTATCTTTTTTTAGGACACCTGCATAGACTGGCTTGTTGAGATCTATGCTGGAAAAACTAGCTAACTCGTTGTTCCAATCGCTGATCTTTAACGCTTTCGTTTCTGAAAGACTATCTTTTTCGACCGTTTTTGTTATTAAAGGATCTTCTTTATCCAGTCTGGCGATCTCTTCTTTGAAAAAATGCGGAATATCAAATTGCTTTTCTTTAGCAGCCCCTGCTGGAGGAGGCGTCGAACTGCAAGAAAAAAGCAGAGCAGCAATGGCGCTGGCCGCTGCTGCTCTACAAATGAGTTTATATGTTCTATACCAAGACATCGCCAGTCATTTCTGCAGGAATGTCTGCACCAAGTAAACGTAAAACAGTTGGTGCTACGTCGCCCAGTTTTCCGTCCTTAATGTGATTAAAATCCTTATCTATTAAAATACAAGGAACCAAATTAGTCGTGTGCGCTGTATTTGGCGATCCATCTTCATTGACCATAAATTCAGAATTTCCATGATCAGCAAGAATGATAAACGAGTAACCGTTTTCCAGCCCCGTTTCTACCACACGTTGTGTGCACATATCAACCGTCTCAACAGCCTTAATTACAGCTTCGAACACACCGGTATGGCCGACCATATCAGGATTTGCAAAATTTAAACAGATAAAATGCGGTTTATTTTCCTGCATGTCTTTACAGATCGATTCGGTGATTCCTAGGGCGCTCATCTCCGGTTGCAGGTCGTAAGTCGCCACTTTTGGGGATGGGATCAACAACCGTCTTTCGCCTGGAAATTCATCTTCACGGCCCCCCGAGAAAAAGAAGGTGACGTGCGGGTATTTTTCCGTTTCCGCGATACGGACTTGTGTTTTATGTTGAGCGCTTAACACCTCGCCCAAGGTGTTGGTTAAGTTGTCTTTCTGGAAAACCACGTGCATACCCTTAAAAGTATCGTCATAGGAAGTCATCGTTACATAATGTAAGGCAAGCGGCTTCATATCGTAGGCAGGAAACGATTCTTGCGTCAGCGCGATGGTTATCTCCCGGCCACGGTCTGTACGGAAATTATAGCAAAACACGACATCACCCTCCTGGATCGTCGTTAATGGCGTACCATCGGCATTGGTGACGACTATTGGTTTAATAAATTCATCGGTTACGCCATTTTTATAGGAATCTTCGATGGCCTGTTGTAGGTCGTTCGTTGGTGTGCCCACACCTTTTGTCAAGAGATCATAGGCTTCTTTCACACGCTCCCATCTATTATCGCGATCCATCGCATAGTAGCGGCCAATTGCACTTGCAATTCGTCCCGTTGATGAAGCAAGATGTTGCTGCAAGTCTTTAACGTATCCCAATCCGCCATTTGGGTCGGTATCACGGCCATCTGTAAATGCATGAATAAAAACCTGATCGGCATGCAGCGCTGCATCTTTCGCTGCGTCACAAAGGGCTTTCAAATGGCTTATGTGCGCATGCACCCCGCCATCTGACAATAGGCCTATAAAATGCACATTCTTGCGGTTGGATTTGGCATAGCTAAACGCTTCTTGGATAACCTTGTTTTCCTTGAATTCGCCGCCTGTTGCGGCCTTGTTTATGCGTCCCAACTCTTGGTATACCACACGTCCTGCGCCTAAGTTCATATGACCGACTTCGGAATTCCCCATTTGGCCTACAGGAAGCCCTACGGATTCGCCGGAGGCTTCAAGACGCGCGTTAGGGTAAGTGGTTAATAAATGATCCAAAAACGGGGTTTTTGCTGCGCGAACAGCATTTGAACTATCGTCTTTGCCATATCCTAAACCATCTAGGATCAATAGCGCTACTCTTTTATTTTCTAAATTACTCACACACAAATATATCTATTTGTAAAAAAATAAACTAAATTTTGGGGTCATATTTACACAAAAATCAGCGGTTGCGTATTCCGCTTGTTGGCATAGTTTTGGTACAGATTAACTACAAGGTAAATTATTCATGCTTTGATGGTTATGCAGGAGCGTTTTTTTATAAGGAGTATTAGTGTTTTATTGGTTTGTTTCACATTTTTTATGTGTATGGCAAAGTATGCACCGATGTGCGCTGCAGATTCCTTCGATGATTTGGTTGAACAGCTATCATCGGCTCTGCGTGCGGGAAATGCGAAGAAGGTAGGCAGCAATTTCGCGAGCAATCTAACCCTCTCTGTCAAGCGCGAAGATGGAAGCTATACAAAATTTCAAGCAGAGCTGTTATTGGATGAGTTTTTTAGATCCAATAAAGTTGAACAATTGAAAGAGCTGCAACGTGTGAACAATTCCTCGAATTCCTATGTTGTTTTTTCATTGAAGTCTAATCAATCCACCTATCGTATATTCGTGAAAGTGGTATCCGCCAATACGAAATTTCAAATTGTTGAAATGCGCATTGAATAGCTGCGCGAGCGATGTAAAAAATAGCTTTATATTTTATAATCATATATATTTTTGTCATCTTCGCTAATAAATTAGATAGGATACATGGGTGTTGAGTTAGATAAACTGAAGAAGTTCGTAGCATTAGCGCTAGAAGAAGATGTGCAGGGAGGGGATCATACGTCATTATCGACCATCGCTCAAGATGCGCAGGGAGAAGCACAGTTGCTTGTAAAAGACAGCGGGATTCTTGCAGGTGTTGCTGTTGCAGAGGCTATTTTTCAGTTGATCGATGCCGAACTTACGGTGGAAGTATATGGGCAGGATGGTGCGAAGGTCCAGCCGGGAGATGTTGCCTTTCGTGTGCAGGGCAGTGTCCATAGCATATTAAAAGCAGAGCGTTTAGTATTGAATGTGATGCAACGGATGTCTGGCATTGCAACACGTACAGCCGAATATACGGCCAAATTATCAGGCACAAAAGCCAAGGTTCTGGATACGAGAAAAACGACACCGCTGCTTCGGTTTTTGGAAAAAGAAGCGGTCGTAATAGGTGGAGGGGCAAACCATCGCTTCGGGCTTTATGATATGATCTTGATAAAGGACAACCATGTCGACTATGCCGGAGGCATCAGCAAAGCAATAGAAAAAGCGCAGGGCTATAGAGCGGAGAAAAAGTTGGATGTCGCTATAGAAGTAGAGGTCCGGAATATGGCTGAGTTAGAAGAGGTACTGGCTAATGAAAAGGTCGATCGCGTGATGTTTGATAACTTTACCCCTGATGAGGTACAAACTGCTGTCGCATTGGTAGCCGGCCGCTTGATTACAGAAGCCTCCGGCGGCATTACCTTAGCAACCATAGCTGACTATGCTGCAGCTGGCGTCGATTACATATCCGTCGGCGCATTGACACATTCGGTAAAAAGTTTGGATTTGAGCTTAAAAGCGAAAGTTATATAATATAGTCAGAAAGTATAAACCATATATGATTTCATTTTATTTAGTAGGGATAGTCATATTAGCTTATCTTTTTGGATCCATTCCCTCGGCAGTGTGGTTTGGAGGGGCATTTTATGGGGTTGATGTGAGGGAGTACGGTAGTGGCAATGCGGGCGCTACCAATACATTTCGCGTCTTAGGTAAAAAGGCAGGGTCGATCGTCATGTTTGTGGACATCTTGAAGGGATGGACGTCAACGAATCTTCCGCATTTGCTCGATTCTACCTTAGTTGGGGTGCCGAACTCGGTACAGTTTGTTAATTTCCAGCTAGCTTTGGGAGTGATTGCTGTATTAGGGCATCTCTTTCCGATCTTTGCTGGATTTAGAGGCGGAAAGGGGGTAGCTACGCTTTTTGGTATGGTGATCGCCATTCATCCACCTGCCGCATTGTGTTGCGTCAGTGTGTTTTTGATCACTTTACTGCTTACACATTACGTATCGTTAGGATCTATTCTTGCCGGTTTTACATTTCCTTTCAGTGTGGCGTTTATTTTTCATACGTCGGTGCCGGCAGTTTTACTTTATGGAATTGCTATCTGTGCCTTGATTCTCGTTACGCATCAAAAAAATATCGAACGGCTGTTGAAAGGGCACGAGTCAAAAATATATTTGTTCAAGAAAAAGAAAGCATAGCTGTTTAGGCATAAGATTTGCATGGCTTTCAACAAAAAGCCCATACAAACATGAAAAAGATATTTAGATACACTTCCTTAGTCTTGTTAGCAGCTGTTTTGGCATCCTGTTCTACCGTTCCGGTATCGGGAAGAAGGCAATTGTCGTTAGTTAGTGATGATCAAATCCAAGAACAGGCTGCAGTAGCTTATAAAGAATTTTTGAGCGACTCTAAGACCAAAGTCGTAACTGGTACGTCTAATGCCGCCTTAGTTAAAAATGTTGGAAATAAAATCGCCGCAGCGGTTAATAGGTATTTGTCGTCGGAAGGCATTGCACAACAGTTTAACTTCAATTGGGAATTTAATTTGATTGAAAGTGGAGACGTCAACGCGTGGTGTATGCCTGGTGGAAAAGTTGCTGTTTATACGGGTATCCTGCCTTTCACGGCTAATGAAGCGGGGCTTGCGACAGTAATGGGACATGAAATTGCACACGCTATAGCGCGTCACTCCATGGAACAAATGTCTAATCAATATGCGGTCCAAGTGGGTGCACAAGTACTAGGCGTAGCAACCTCCGGAAAAAGCAGCTTGCTGCAAGGGTTGGTGAATAATGCTTATGGAATCGGTGGACAGCTTGCGTTATTGCGGTATTCTAGAAGCAATGAATCGGAGGCTGATCAATTGGGTCTGGTTTTTATGGCAATGGCAGGATATAATCCAGAAAGCGCTGTTTCCTTTTGGGAGCGCATGGCTTCTGCAAAAGCAGCGAATTCTACACCCGAATTTTTGAGCACGCACCCCAGTGATGCGCGTCGTATAAATGATATTCAGAAATTGATTCCAAAAGCCATGACATATTATAAAAAATAAGATAAGGCGCAGATGATGGCGGGAAACGCCGTCTATAAAATAGAAAAGTCGGATACCATGAGTTTCCGACTTTTTTGCGATATATATCTAAAAAATAAGTGATTTCTACTTTTGTAAATTGAGGGCAATTAAGGTAATTGCTTCAATTTCAACTTGCGTTTTTGGAAAAATAAGGCAATATTCTCTGCTGAAAATGCATTTAGACAGCATTCGGCTGAAAGTCCTCCTTTTCGAGCAACATGTATGCCATATTGCATGTCCATCAACCCTTCTGTCCGATGCGCATCCGGGTTAATCGACAATAGCACACCTTTTTCCAAAGCGTACTGCTGCCAACGCCAGTCAAGATCCAATCGAAGGGGATTAGCATTGATTTCAATGACCACGCTATTCGCGGCGCAAGCGTCGATCACCCGCTTGAAGTCTACCGGATAACCGGCTCGACTTAGTAAGAGTCTACCAGTGGGGTGTCCGAGGATCGTTGTGTAGGGATTTTCGATGGCGCGGATGAGGCGTTGTGTCGCCTTTTCCTGATCCATCCTTAAATTGCTGTGTATGGAGGCGACAACGAAATCAAATTGCGCTAAAATTTCATCTGGATAGTCCAAAGATCCGTCGGCCAAGATGTCGGATTCAATGCCTTTAAAGATTTTAAAGGGTGCCAACTGTTGGTTCAATGCATCAATTTCTGCCCATTGCTCTTTCAAGCGTTCTGCTGACAATCCATTTGCGTAAACCGCCGTTTTGGAGTGGTCACAAATACCTAGATACTCCAACCGCAATTCATCTTTGCAATAGGCAGCCATTTGCGCTAACGTATGGACACCGTCGCTATAGGTTGTATGGTTGTGCAATGTTCCTTTTAAATCCGTAAACTTGATAAGCACCGGAAGGCGATTTTCCTTTGCCCAGCTGATTTCCTGTAGCCCCTCGCGCAATTCTGGTGCGATGTATGGCAGACCAAGCTTGTGGTATATGGCCTCTTCTGTTTCTGCTCCTGGTATCGGTTGCTGCAACGCCTGAAGTTGCTGTATATGAGCATCGCTTCCGGTATGAACCAATAGATCGTATGCAAAATTAGCGTGATTGCTGCATAGTAGTTGATATTTCAACGAAAAAGAATCCGAAAATTGCAGGGAGGTATCGTATGTTTCCAGCAGGGTGTAATGTTCGTTTGCTTCGATAAATTTTATCAGTGCAGCCTGAGGTGCAGTGGTCAGGATATCGATGGCAGAAATGATTTCACACTTCCGCCGGAATTCGCCCGTGAATGAATGCTTGTCATCTTTGAAATTCTCTTCCAAAGCAACTAAAAGTGGTGCAGCAATTTTTTCTGCTTTGGCGTATAGAAATAATCCTTGCGCAGCATTCGCAAATTCAATTGCTTTTCGTATTTCTTCCTGCGTTTTCAGGCCAAATCCTTTCGCTTCCACCAAGCGGTTCTCATTGCAGGCATACAAAAGCTCACCAACGGTTTCAATTC
Source organism: Sphingobacterium griseoflavum (assembly GCF_014653155.1). Taxonomy (GTDB): domain Bacteria; phylum Bacteroidota; class Bacteroidia; order Sphingobacteriales; family Sphingobacteriaceae; genus Sphingobacterium; species Sphingobacterium griseoflavum. The sequence continues at coordinate 155,160 of NZ_BNAF01000001.1, forward strand.
CAAGATCGTTCCATACAATCTGCACCTTTTTTGGTCCTAGTCCTTTGATGGATAGCATTTCCAAAACACCAATTGGCGTTTTGGCGACCAACTCGTCCAATTCTTTAAAAGAGCCTGTAGATATTAAGGAATGTATTTTCTCAGCTGTACTTTTGCCTATTCCCGGTCGTTCGGCAAGCTGTTCCAGCGAGGCATCGACCGCTGGAAACGGAAGTTTATCGATTTTGAAAGAGGCGGATGCCATAGCCTTCGTGCGGAATGGATTTTGATTGTACAATTCCATTAATTGGCTACATAATTTAAATGCTTTTGCTATGGCTTTATTCTCCATGTCCTATCGGTTTTCGTATGCTAAATCTTCCTTTTTTGTTTCGGGTCTGTCAACACGGTTTATAATAAGTCGTATGCCGCTATTCTTGGTGAAGAATTTGACCGTCCAGTTCACAAAGGTCACCAATTTATTGCGGAAACCAAAAATTGATACCAAATGCACAAACATCCAAGTCATCCAAGCCAAGAAACCTTTCAAGTGGATGTTACCCATGTCCACTACGGCGCGGTTTCGGCCAACTGTAGCCATGGATCCTTTGTCGAAATAGTTAAAGTTTGGCGTACTGCTTCCATTCATGCTGTCCAATATATGTCTAGCGACGTACTTACCCTGTTGTTGCGCTGCAGGAGCCACCCCTGGAAGGCCCCGGGGCGTTTTATCCGTAATCATCGCGGCTACATCACCGATGGCATATACACCATCCATACCTTCTATACGGCATTGTCCATCGGTTTTAATGCGATTCCCCCGTTGAATAATTTCTGGATGTATACCTTTTGGAAATTGGCCCATCACCCCCGCTCCCCAAATCACGGTTCTTGTGGGTATGCTTTCCCCATTCGACAACGTTATGGTGTTTCCGTCATAGCCTGTCACTTGAGTGTTCAAGATGACCTTCACTCCCAGCTCGCGTAGATATCGTTCTGCGTCGCTGGATGATTTTTCCGAAAGCGCGCCCAAAATTTTGCCCATGCCTTCCACGAGGTATACCTTCATCTCATGTTTGGATAGTTCGGGGTAATCTTTCTTCAGCATGTGGAGCTGTATTTCTGCAATCGCTCCGGAAAGTTCTACGCCGGTGGGGCCACCGCCCACAACGACAAAATTCAAATAACGTTCTCGATCGAGCAGGTTTTTGCGAAGGACGGCCTCTTCCAAATTTTGAAGCACGTAGCTTCGGATATTCAATGCCTCGTGTATGCTCTTCATAGGAAGCGCATACTTCTCCACCTGTTTGTTTCCGAAAAAATTAGAAGTTGCTCCAGTTGCAATAATAAGATGGTCGTAGTCGTAATTTCCGACAGATGTTTTAACAATTTTCTCTTGCGAATCGATTTCAAGCACCTCCGCCATTCTAAACCTGAAATTTTCTTGCGATTTGAACATCTTTCGGATCGGGAAGGAGATGGCATCCGCAGCCAACGTACCTGTGGCCACCTGGTACATTAAAGGTTGGAACGTATGGAAGTTGTTTCTATCAATCAATAGCACCTCGACTTCTTTATCTTTAAATTGTTTGGCCGCTTCTACGCCTCCGAAACCACCGCCAATGATGATAACTCTCGGAAAGCTTCTTTCAGAACGATCTAATAACATAATAAACTAATTTTGTTCTATAGTGTGAGATAGGGGAAAAAGTCCTCATCATTTTTATGCATATTGACCCAAGCGCCTAATTGTACAAAGCCTCCGGTTAAGGACAGTACCTTTTCTCTTTGGCAAAAATACGAAAACTTAGTGTGATTTGTACACTAATAATTGGGTCATTGCAGGCCCCCCTTTATTTTTAATCGTAAACCGTCATTTTCATTTGTCAATCGCAGCTGGCAGGCCAGCCTGCTGGCGCCATCCGCGTCAGGTAGGGTATCCAACATGTCCAATTCTTGGTCGGATGCTGCGGGCAGGTCATCAGCACCATGCAAAATTTCCACATGGCAGGTTGCACAGAGCGCCATTCCGCCACAGGTGGCGAGTATGTGATATTCGGAAGCCTTTAGCATTTCCATCAGACTCAGATTGATGTCTGTCGGAACTTCCACCGGCCTAACTTGGCCATCTCGGTCTTCGACTTGTATCGTGATGATGTTTTCCATAGCTAAAAGGAGTTGACGCCGTTGACAGTTGTATATTTGAAACTGAGCTTTTGCTCGGGATACACGTATTTAAACGCGCTTTGGCACATCAGTGCGGCTTCATGGTACCCACAGAGAATCAGTTTCAATTTTCCGGGGTAAGTATTGATATCACCAATGGCGAAAATCCCGGGAACGTTGGTGGCGTAGTCGAAGGTGTTTACTTCAATTGCATTTCTATCAATTTGAAGTCCCCAGTTTGCTATTGGCCCAAGTTTTGGGCTAAGGCCGTACAAGGGAATGAAGTCGTCTGCCGGTAATACATAAGAAACTTTTTCTTTATCGGCGACCTGTACGCCCGTCAGCGTCGTTTTGCCCGCTAAGGCGACAAGCGAATGCGAAAGCAGTAAGTTTATTTTTCCCTGTTCGGCAAGTTGATAAACTTTTTCTGCCGAATCGGGCGCGCCGCGGAAAGAGTCGCTTCGATGTACAAGTGTTACTTTTTTCGCCAGACCAGTAAGATAGATCGTCCAGTCAAGCGCCGAGTCGCCACCACCAGCTATAACGATGTTTTTGTCGCGAAACCTTTCCGGATCTTTGACCATATAATGTACATTCGTTTTCTCAAATCGCTCTAAATGCAACAGCTCTGGCTTACGCGGTTCGAAACAACCCAGTCCTCCTGCAATGACAACTACCTTGCACTGAACCACCGTACCTTCGGACCCTATGACCAAAAACGAACCATCGTCTTGCCGATTTACTTCCTCTACGCGCTCTGCCAAGCTAAATGTGGGTTCAAAGGGTGCAATTTGAGCCATTTGTTTATCGATGAGCTCTTGGGCAAGGATGCTCGGATAGCCGGGGATGTCATAAATGGGTTTGTGCGGGTAAATTTCGGAAAGCTGGCCTCCTACTTGGGGCAGCGCATCCATCAAATGGCAACGCATCTTGAGTAACCCAGCTTCAAAAACTGCGAAAAGGCCTACCGGTCCTGCTCCTATAATACATATGTCTGTGACGACCATGGTTATTGATCTAAATTATTATAAATGGTATTTAATATTCGGGTGAAGTGCCCAAAATCTTCTTCAGAAAGATTTTCCCAAGCCTTCATGCGGATGTTCTTAACTGCGGGTGATAACTGTGCTACTTTTTTTTCACCCGAAGCAGTCAGCCTGATTTGTAGGGAACGGCGATCTTGTGGATGCTCGATCCGTTCGGCAAGTTGTTTTTTGATAATGATATCCACAATACGCGTCAAGGTCGGCTGATCTTTTCCAGACTTTTCAGCGAGTTCTTTATGCGTCATCGGATCGGCATGGAATAAAATCTTTAGAATGCTCCATTGGTCGATAGTGATGTCAAAAGCATTTTGTAGGAAGGAAGTTTGGGCATACTGCTTGACGCGTCTGGCAGTGCGGTCGAGAATAAAAGAATATTGACTGTATTTTTCTTTTAGCATAGCAATTATTAGTGTGACAACTAATTTAAGAAAAGCATTGATGGAAACAAAAAAAAACTTGCGTTTTTACGCAAGCCTTATCCGTGTATCCATTTAAATTTATATTGCATTTCGGGCACTTTGATTCGATCTGCGAGTCTAGTCAAACGATCGGGAAGTTTCATCAGATAGTCTCGTGCCTTTTCGCCTTTTTCATTCAAGCCACCAATTTTGTCGATTTTCCAGTCATCATTCAACGTTTTAAGGATATCGACATAATCGAGGGCGGTATATACTTCTAGTCTTTGCGCGGCATCGGAGAAATGGGCAAAAGCTTCGCCTTGGGGTTCTCCAGCTTCGCGCATAAAGTGGGCGGGCATAACAATTTTTTTCCGCATCATGTCTTCGAAGGCAATCATGACCTCACTCGCATCAACTGCGAACGCATGGGAAATAAAGGACATGTAAGCTTTCGCATGTCTGGCCTCATCAGAAGCGATCACGCCGCACATCTTTGCCAAGAGCTTGTCACCAGATTTTTTTGAAAGCCCCGCTACGCGTCTGTGCGATACGTTGGTCGCGAGCTCCTGAAAAGACGTATATATAAAGTTTCGATAAGGGTCTGCACCTGTGCCGATATCAAAACCATCTTGTATGAGATATTGCGTGGACATCTCAAATTGTCGCATATCGATACGTCCCGATAGATATAGATATTTGTGAAGCAGGTCACCGTGGCGGTTTTCCTCTGCTGTCCATGCGCGCACCCATTTCATCCATCCGCCCTGCTCATTCTTCTCCACATCTTCCACCATGGTTAACCAAGACTCATAGGTCGGAAGAGCTTCTTCCGTTAAGGTGTCTCCAATAAGAACAGCAACCAAGTCGTATGGCAACTCGCGCGCACCTTCTTGCAGCTCGCGTATCTCTTCAAAAAAGGTGTCACGTGAGGAATCGGGTAAAAAATCGGCCGGTTGCCACATGTCCTCTACTGGCTTCAAATAGTCGCTCATTTCGTTCAACATGAACGGCTCTAAATAAGCCATCACCTCTTTTCTTGACCCTTCCGGAATATTTAATGGTAACTCTTGCATATCTCGTACAAAGATAACCAATTACCCATAAATTGTTGTTCAATATTTTGATAAAATATGAAACAAAGACGAAAAGCAGTGCTGGCGCACCCGATGGTCAACCTGAAAAGAATACATCATGCTGACTTGTTTTATGACGTATTATAGTAACTTTGTAAGACATTTTAAGGAGTAAAGAATTTGGGAACTTTTGATATACATAAAGTCAGGGAAGATTTTCCGATCTTAAATAGAACGGTTAATGGTAAACCATTGATCTATTTCGACAATGGTGCTACGACGCATAAGCCAAAGCAGGTAATCGATGCCATCGTAAACTATTATGCCGATATGAATAGCAATGTGCATCGCGGGGTGCACTACCTCAGTCAGATTTCTACCGATGCATTCGAGTTAACCAGACGGAAAGTGCAGGCTTTTATCCATGCAAAAAATGAACACGAGATAATCATCACAAAGGGGACTACCGAGGCGATGAACATTATAGCTACTTGTTACGGGCGACCTTTCATTGGGGCAGACGATGAAATTATTATTTCTGCGATGGAACACCATTCGAATATCGTTCCTTGGCAGATGCTTTGTGACGAAAAGGGCTGTAAATTACGTGTGATTCCGATGGATGAAAAAGGGGAACTCGATATAGAGGCGTACCGTCTGCTTTTTTCCGATCGTACGAAGTTGGTTTCTTTCACTTATGTTTCCAATGCGCTAGGCACCATAAACCCGGTGAGGGAAATGATTCAAATTGCGCACGAAAGACAAGTTCCCGTGGTGCTCGATGCAGCACAAGCCATACAGCACCTCAAAATAGATGTGCAGGAGTTGGATGTTGATTTTCTCGCGTTTTCCGGACATAAGATGTATGGTCCTACCGGTGTTGGTGTGCTGTACGGAAAGGAAGAGTTGCTTAATAAAATGCCGCCCTACCAAGGAGGCGGCGATATGATTAAGGACGTTACTTTTGAGAAGACAACCTACAATGAGCTGCCTTTTAAGTTTGAAGCGGGAACACCCAATATTGAGGCTGGTATTTGTTTGGCGCATGCGATCGATTACATAGATAACCTTGGCATAGAAGCCATAAAAACTTATGAAGATGGGCTTCTAGCCTATGCAACCGACCGATTGTCGCATATAGAAGGGATCCGCTTTATCGGTACCGCTGCGCATAAGTCGTCGGTAATTTCTTTTGTTGTCGACGGCATTCACCCTTATGATATTGGTGTGCTTTTGGATAAATTAGGTATTGCAGTAAGAACGGGGCACCATTGTGCGCAACCTGTTATGAACCAGTTTGGTATTCCAGGAACAGTTCGGCTATCGTTAGCGATGTACAATACGAAGGAAGAAGTGGATATTTTTATAGCAGCTTTGGAACGCGCAGTTCGCATGCTCAAATAAATGCAAGAAAAATGACTATCAACGAGATACAGGACGAGCTAATCGAAGACTTTGCCTTTTACCAAGATTGGATGGAGAAGTACGAATATATCATTCAATTGGGAAAAGAGGTGCCGCTGATAAGCGACGCACACAAAACCGATGAATACATTATCAAGGGATGCCAATCAAAAGTATGGCTTTTTGCGGAATTGGAAGGTGATAAAATTAAGTTTACCGCGGACAGCGATGCGATCATTACCAAAGGATTGGTGAGTTTGATGGTGAAGGTCTTATCGGGACATACCCCAGAGGAAATAACCAATGCAGACCTTTATTTTATCGATCAGATCGGGTTGAAGGAACACCTTTCACCGACCCGCGCAAATGGTTTGCTGTCGATGGTCAAGCAGATGAAGCTGTATGCCATTGCGTTGAAAGCCAAGGGCTAGAACACAGGATTGGTAAAGACGGTGATCGTTACACGCTACGATTACGGTCTTCTACGTTTAAGGATCGTTTGGGGTCAGGACACGCGCATATGTTTCGCGCGAATCTCTTCACCGAAAAATACCTTTGCCTTTTGTTCAAAATCCGTAGGGTCATCTGTCGTGTAAAAGGTTGTCTGCTGATTTTTTGCGCAATATTTTGAAACTTCTTGATGTCGCTGGAGATAGTCCGTTAAGCTTGCGGCAATAAGTTTCCCTTGCGCTAGGATCTGAATATGCGGCGGAACATGTTTCCTGATGACTGGCAATAGTAAGGGATAGTGGGTACAGGCGAGAATTAGGGTATCAATCTGTGGACTTTGGCCCAACAGTTGGGCGATGTCCTTTTGCACAAGATAATCTGTTGCAGGTGTGTCGATCTCGTTATTTTCTACCAAGGGCACCCAAAGCGGACACGCATGTTGATAAACCGCTATGTCAGGATGAAATTTATTGATTTCTATCTTATAGGATTCGGACAGTACGGTGCCGGTTGTGGCCAGTACGCCCACTTCATTACTACGTGTAAAACGGTCAATGGATTCGGTCGTTGGCCGGATCACTCCCAATACCTTTTTGCCAGCTGGAAGGTCGTTTTGCTGTATACTTCGCAAAGCTTTTGCCGATGCAGTATTACAAGCTAAAATCACAAGATTACAGCCCAAATCAAATAGCTTGAAGACACACTCTTTGGTAAATTCATAAACGGTTTCGAAGGAACGTGTGCCATATGGAACCCGGGCATTGTCTCCTAAGTAGATATAATCGTATTTAGGCAAACTGTTTTTAATTTCTCGAAAGATGGTTAATCCACCAAAACCGGAGTCGAAGATACCTATGGGCCCTTTTTGCATCGCATATATGTCATAAAAAAAAGCGTCAGAAGGAACTTCCTTGCTGACGCTTTTGCATTCACCATGGAAACTCTTCTTTAACTTAACAAAGATGGCTTTTCTTTATAAGTCTTCCAAAGCAATTCACCAAATAATGTGTTTGTCCATGCAAACCAGTGGCGTGTAAACTTTTTAGGGTCGTCTTTATGGAATGATTCATGCATGAAGCCTGTGTCGCCGTGTGTTTTGCGCAATGTTTCGATACAGGTCTTGATCTCATTGTCATCTGTCGACGTAAAGGCACGCATAATTATGGCCATCGGCCAAATCATATCCCGACCGATATGTGGTCCTCCAATGCCTTCTGCCGCTGTTCCTTTAAAGAAAAATGGATTTTTTTCAGATAGGATAAACTTCCGTGTGCGCTGGTATACCTCATCATTTACATCCACGGCACCTAGGTAGGGGAGTGCAAGTAACGAGGGTACATTGGCATCATCCATCATTAGGTAGCTGCCATAGCCATCTACCTCAAAAGCGTAAACGCGACCGTGTTCTGGATGATCCACAATACCATAACGGTTGACTGCCGTTTCAACTTCTTCGGCAAGGGCCTCCATTTTCTGCGCGAGATCCGTATTGTTTTTTACTTTGCGTAAAATTTCTGCTGACTGACGCAGGCTTGTTATAGCAAACAGGTTTGAAGGAATCAAAAACATGAAAATCGAGCTGTCATCAGATGGGCGGAATGCCGAACAAATCAACCCGACAGGGTTTACAGGATAACCCAAACCATCTACCTGCAGGGTGTCCGATCCACGGGCTGTCGTTCTTTCGAATTTATAAGGTCCCGTGCTTTCTTTGCGCTGTTGCTCAACAAAAGTTTTGTAAATGTTTTCTTGCGCTTTTACCCACTCCCCGTCAAAAGGACTCTGGTCATTGGTTTCTTTCCAGTAGTGATAGGCTAGCCGGATCGGGTAGCAAAGAGAATCGATCTCCCATTTTCGCTCATGGATGCCCGGTTTCATGTCCGTATGATCGGAAAACCATTCACCTTTTTTTGTAGGGTCATTGTAAAAAGCGTTCGCATAAGGATCAATATTTATGCATTGCGCCTGCTTGTTGATCAGACCAAGGATCAATTCCTGCAATTTGCGGTCTTTCTTCATAAAATGGAGGTAAGGCCATACTTGGGCGCTGCTATCGCGTAGCCACATTGCATCGATATCACCAGTGATAACATAGGTTAATTTTTTAGCAGGCGTGGACTCATCGTAGACCGTGGTGTCCAACGTATTTGGAAAACAGTTGTTAAACAACCAACCTAGCTCTTTGTTTTTTACGTTCTTTTGAAATTCTGATATGGTTGCTTCAATTACTTTGCTGGAGAAATGCCGCTTTGCCACCGGAACGCGCACAGTGGGGAAGGAGTTATCAGGTGCTGCAAACGAAAAGTTGCTAGCCATCACGCCGGCACCTAGAGCGCCCGCAGTTTTCAGAAAAGTTCTACGTTTCATGTTCTACCGATTCTTGTTTTTGGTTATCGTGCCCCAATATAGCAAAATATATTTGAAATCTGGAATAGATAAACGTTTTAGCACGGATACCAGACATGCTACAACAGCCCTTCGGGAAGGCTTTTAAAGGTAGTTTTGCCGGAGGGAAATTTTAGGAATAATAATTGTTGTAATCATTCGCAATTTACGCAAGACTTATATGAATCAAATTTACGTACTAATCCTTTCCATCGGTTTCAGTTTTATTTTTCTTGCACCGCTGAAAGGACAGGTCAAAAACCAGACCTACTCGTATCAACATTACCAAAAATACAACGGGTTGTTATATACGCCCGAGACACGGATGCATACTGCCGCAAAGCCCTTCCTATTTAAAGGTGAACTATTGTCGACATTTGATTCCTTACAGTCTTTACATCCCATCGCGTCGGATAACCCATTTTTACGTAAAATATTTAATGAACATCTGGTGGATGTCTCGAGCGACGAAAGCCAATTTTTTATCGATTTTCTACCCGATTTTACGATAGGTAAAGATTTGATTGCCAATGATAAACGTACTACTTGGTTAAGTAGTGGCGGCCTGCAAGTAGGTTGGCAGCACAAAAATAAGTTGACATTTTTTGCCAATGTGTTTGCAAATCGTGGTGTGTTTCAAAATTACCTGTCGGAATACATGGATATCAACGAAGTAGTGCCTGGGCAGGGAAACGTAAACAACCGAAGCGGCAACCAAAAGGATTGGATGTATGCAACAGCAAATTTGACCTACGATTTCAGTGACTATTTTCAGGCGAATCTTGCCTTTGATAAAAACCATATTGGCGATGGTTACCGCTCCCTGCTCTTGTCTGATTTTTCCTCTAATTATGCCAACCTGCGACTGACAGGGACCATAGGTAATGTGCAATACACATCAATTTGGGCATATATGAATGATCCCAGCAACCCTCGCCGGGATGCGTTGAACGCCGGCAGCCAGTTTGGTGATGGGACCAAATGGGGCGCTTTTCAATATTTGGATTACAATGCGACCAATAGGCTGTCCGTAGGCTTTTTCCAAGCAGTGACTTGGTCCAACAGCAACGAGGCTGGATACCGCGGTTTCGACTTTAACTATATCAATCCCGTCATGTTTATTCGTCCTATTGAATCTAACAACAGCACATCACCCGACAAGATGTTTTTGGGACTGAATGCGAAGTATAAGTTGTTCCGCAATTTAACAGCTTATGGACAGTTTCTACTCGGAGAATTTACGGCTAAGGAGTTCTTTGGCGGTAGGGGATATGCCCACAACAAGTGGGGAACGCAGCTTGGGGTGCGTGGTTTCGACGCCTTTAACGTCAAAAATTTAAATTATTTGCTTGAGTACAATATCGTGCGACCTTACACCTATCAGCATTTTGCATCCATCTCGAATTATTCCAACTATGGAGAGCCTTTGGCACACCCGCGAGGTGCCAATTTTAGAGAGATTGTTGCGATTGCAAATTATACTTGGAGTCGTTTTGACTTTTCCTTGCAGGGCATGTATAGTTTATATGGTACCGATCCGGAAAGTGGGTTGAATATGGGAGGAGACATCTTTCAGTCGTACCGTACAATTCCTAATATGTATGGCAACGCAATTGGTCAAGGAGTTCGCAATGATTTATACTATGTGGATGCAAAAGCTGCATACATATTAAATCCAAAATATAACCTCCGCTTTGAGGTGGGTTACACGCAACGTTATAATTATCGGGAAGATGCGACAACACAAAAATCGGGTGTCGTCAGTATAGGCTTACGCTCTTCCTTCCGGAATTTTTATGGGGATATTTAAGATATTGCTATCTTTAGCACTTTAGTCCTATAACATGAAAAAAATCATCATTATCAATGGTCCCAATCTTAATCTGCTTGGGGTTCGCGAAACAAGTATTTACGGTAATCAGGATTTCCTTTCATACTTCGAAGATCTCAAGACGACTTTCCCGACATGCGAACTGCATTACTACCAAAGCAACCATGAAGGAGATATCGTTGATAAGCTGCATGAAATAGGTTTTTCTTATGACGCGGTCGTGCTTAACGCGGGCGCCTACACGCACACTTCTGTCGCGATCGGCGATGCTATCGCTGGTATCGAGACACCCGTTGTTGAGGTGCATATCTCGAATGTGCATAAACGCGAAACCTTCAGACACCACTCTTACCTCGCAAAAAATTGTGTAGGTGTTATCTGCGGATTCGGACTGAAAAGCTATGCGTTGGCTTTACAAAGTTTTCTTTAAGCGAATTGGAAGCTCTCAATTACTCAATATCCTTCTCCTTTTATCGACCGGCCTGATACAAAATGGATCAGCAAAGACGATATAGCGGTGAAACTCATGACGATTACCATCGGGTAAGGAGTTCCGTCATGTAGCACGCTTACCATCCCGGATGTTATTGCCCCGATCCCCATTTGCACGCAACCCAAGAGGGCCGAAGCACTTCCTGCTAAAGCTTTGAAGGGTGATAATGCCATAGCGGAGGTATTGGGGAATATAAAACCATGTCCCAACAGGTAACAAAATATCAGCGTCAAAAGTATAGGGAAGTGGAGGGTGTCAGTCAATAGGCATACGATCATGGTGATCGCGACAGCGGATTGCCAAATATTGGCTATTCGGCTTATCTGTATACTAGTCCATCGCTTCAATATGGCTCGGTTTATCTGTGTGGCCACAATCATGGCCGATGCTACAAAAGCAAATGCCAGGCCATACTGGGATTGGGTCAGCCCAAAATGCTGTTGCATCACAAAGGAGGAACCGGCCAAGTATGCATAAAGACCGGAAGAAGCGATAGACCCCACCAAGCAATAAACCAGGAAGGTTTTGTTTCGAAACACTTCCCAAAAATTACTAATGATTGCCTTTGGCCGAAGGGAGAAATCTGCTCGCCCAAGGTAAGATTCTGGAAGGAAAAAGTAAGTGGCTGCAAGAATGATAAGACCAATAATCAACAAGGAGACAAAGATGTAGTGCCAATCGAGGTGGTTCAATAGGAAAGCCCCGGCGCTGGGCGCCAGAATCGGTGATATGGCGATGACCAACATCAGCAAGCTAAAAACACGAGCGGCTTCACGGGGCTCGTAGTAATCTTGAATCATAGCACGAGAGGCGACCATCCCCGCACAGCTTCCCAATGCCTGCAGAAACCGGAAGGCAATCAGGTGTTCAACGTCACGCGTTAGGATACAGAGCACCGTGGCTAATACATAGATAAGCAAGCCCACAAGTAAAGGCTTTTTTCGGCCGTATTTATCCAAGAGTGGTCCGTAGATCAATTGGCCCAATGCGATGCCAATAAAGAAGCTGCTGAGCGAGAGCTGTACCTGGTCGACGCTGGTATGGAAGTCCTTTGCTATGGTTTGGAAAGCCGGAAGGTACATGTCAATAGAGAAAGGACCCACTGCGGACAACAAGCCCAAGATCAGAAGAATGACCGTCCTGTTTGATGTAATCTTTTGTTGCATATATATTAAAAAAAGAGCCCATCTGGTGGAGATGGGCCTGAAAGCTGTTATTTCCTGCGGTTCGTCGGTTTTCGGAAAATAAGGTACAGTCCTATTAACATGAAGGGGATACTCAACAGTTGGCCCATGTTAAACTTCATGGTATTTTCAAAGGCTTCTTGATTTTCCTTGAAAAACTCCAAAAAAAAGCGTGCTCCAAAGAGCAAAACAAGGAATATCCCAAAGAAATATCCCGGTTTTGGTTTTGCATTTTTTCGATACATAGACCAAAGTATGAAGAAGATGATCGTGTAAGCAATGGCTTCATATAATTGGCCGGGGTGCCGTGGAACCATATCATGCCGCTCAAATACAACCGCCCACGGAAGTGTGCTAGGGAGCCCTATAATTTCGGAGTTAAAGAAATTACCTAGTCGTACAAACGCTCCTGCCAGCGGTACAACGAGCACCAACCGATCTGCAATCCAAATGAAATCTGTCTTGGTTTTTCTGGAGAATAAAAATAGCCCGGTTAATATTCCGATGGCACCACCATGGCTTGCCAATCCTTGAAAACCCGTTAGCTCGAAATTTCCATTATTTATTCGAAAGGGAAGAATCATTTCTAACGGATGCTGCATGTAATAATCAAATTCGTAGAAAAGACAGTGACCTAGACGAGCACCGATCAATGTGCCTAAAAAGATGTAAATACTGAGTTGGTCGAGTAGCTCCTGTGTCTTCCCTTCTTTCTTAAAAATCTGCAGCATCAATACGTACGATACCACAAAAGCAGCGAGAAAACATAATGCGTAATACCGTAAACCAAACGAGCCTATTTCAAAGATCACTGGATTGATATTCCAGTGGATAGCATTTAATATTGCGTGCATAGTTGTGAATTGTGGCGTAAATATAAGGTTATCCACGAGAAAATCCATAGTGCATCAAATTTCTTACCAAATGGCGAAGGAAATTTCTAAATTTGAAAACAGTAATAGATTTCATATTTTGCTGGTATTAAAAAGGAATTATGACAGAAAAAAAAGAAAAAGAGCAAGGCAAGCATAGAGCGGTGGTGACGAAGGAATCGTTGGATTTCTTCGAGAGGTATATTAATAATCCCTCACCAACAGGATTCGAATGGGAAGGACAGCGTTTGTGGCTCGATTATCTAAAGCCTTTTGTTGATGATGTGTATATTGATAATTATGGAACGGCAATGGGCATCATTAATCCAAAAGCGCCTTATAAAGTCGTCATCGAGGCGCATGCTGATGAGATATCTTGGTTTGTAAATTATATCACCAAGGACGGATTAATCTATGTTATCCGAAACGGGGGGGCGGATCACCAAATAGCACCATCAAAACGGGTTAACATTCATACCGATAACGGCTTGGTAAAAGCGGTCTTCGGATGGCCTGCTATCCATACACGTTCAGGTGAGAAAGAAGAAACACCAAACCTAAAAAACATTTTTTTGGATTGTGGCGCTACGTCAAAAGAAGAAGTTGAAGAGCTTGGCATACACGTGGGTTGTGTCGTGACCTATGAAGATGAGTTTATGGTTCTTAACGACCGTTATTATGTTGGGCGTGCCTTGGATAATAGAGCAGGAGGTTTTATGATTGCCGAAGTTGCCCGTTTGCTGAAAGAGCAGGGCAAAAAGCTGCCTTTCGGTCTTTACATTGTTAACTCTGTTCAAGAGGAAATAGGATTGCGCGGTGCGGAGATGATTGCAGATCATATCAAGCCAAATTTGGCAATCGTGACCGATGTGACTCATGACACGCAAACCCCAATGATTAATAAGATTACCCAAGGCGATTTGGCCTGTGGAAAGGGCCCCGTATTGTCCTACGCCCCTGCCGTCCAAATAAATCTCAATCGCCTACTTATGGCGGTGGCCACAGCAAACGATATTCCTTTTCAACGACAAGCATCCTCGCGCTGGACGGGAACTGATACCGATGCTTTCGCATACTCAAACGGAGGCGTGCCGTCTGCATTGATATCCCTTCCTTTACGTTATATGCACACCACCGTGGAAATGATTCACAAAGAAGATGTCGATAATGTCATCCGATTGATTTATGAAGCAGTGCTCAAGATTCAAGATGGACAAGATTTTCGAAGTTTTACGATCTAGTCGTCGTCAAGACTTTTAATTTTGGTATATTTAGGGAATATAATAACTTATTGCAATGGATGTTAATTTTATGGATTTAAAAAACAATAATAACGAAGAGGCGGAGAACAACGAACTGAGTATAGAACTTAGCGAAGAAATTGCGGAGGGTATATATAGTAATCTGGCCATCATCACGCATTCCAATTCGGAATTCGTACTGGATTTTATTCGCATCATGCCGGGTATCCCAAAAGCAAAAGTGAAATCACGGATTGTACTGACGCCCGAGCATGCCAAGAGACTTTTGGGCGCACTACAGGATAATGTGAACCGTTTTGAAGCCAGTAATGGTGCCATTAAAACCAACGATCCAGCGCTGCCACTAAACTTTGGCGGCCCAAAAGGTGAAGCATAATATGTGCGGCTGATAGCGTATGCTGCCGTCAAAACGTGCAAAGAATTTTATAAAATTCTTTATTAAAAACAATATCCGGAGGAGAACTTAATCGTTCTCCTTTTTCTATGATACCACCTTCAAAATGGGCTTTACATCATACTAACTGACGACTGTCGGGGCAATATATCATTATAGAAGTTTTATTGTATTTCAATATTATCTAAAACCAAATGTTCCGATTCTTTGTTGTAGAGTCAAAGCAGAATTTATGGATATACAAGTGCGAAACCTTACAGAGAAGGACTATAAAGATTTAAAACGGTCAATGACAAAGGCATATGGGGGAGATTCGGGAGAAGTGTGGACCCGGGAAAACATCGAAGATCTTATCGGACTCTTTCCTGAAGGCCAATTGTGTGTGGAGATGAATGGCAGGGTTGTCGCTTGCGCGCTGTCGCTGATCATTGATTCCAAGAAAACCAATATCTATAAGAAATATTACGAAATCATCGACGACGGAAAGTTTTCTACGCATGATTATAAGGGCGATACGCTCTATGGTATCGAAGTGTTCGTTCATCCCGACCATCGTTCTTTGCGGTTGGGAAGAAGGCTTTATGATGCACGAAAGGAACTATGCGAGCAAATGAACCTGAAAAGTATCGTGGCGGGCGGGCGAATTCCTAACTACCATAATTATTCGGACAAGATGACGCCAAGGACATACATCGAGAAGGTCAAACGAAAAGAGATTTATGATCCTACGTTGACTTTCCAACTGTCTAACGATTTTCATGTGAGCAAGATACTTAAAAATTATTTGCCAGAGGATAAAGAATCCCATGAATTTGCTACCCTGTTAATGTGGGACAATATTTATTATGAACCGGATGCCAAATCCAATTCGGCAACGAAACAAACCATTCGGTTGGGATTGGTGCAATGGCAGATGCGGCTGTTCAAGGATATCGAAGAATTTTACGATCAGGTCGAATTTTTTGTCGATACGGTCAGCGATTACGGTACGGACTTTATTATGTTTCCGGAATTCTTTAATACGCCGTTGATGAGCCCATATAACGACCTCCCTGAGCGGGCGGCCATGGAGAAACTTGCCGAATTGACCGAAGAGATTATCGACAAGATGCAGCAACTGGCCGTATCCTATAACGTGAATATCATTGCAGGCTCTATGCCTGTAATGGAATATAAGAAGCTATATAACGCATCGTATCTATGCCACCGTAGCGGAAAATTGGATGTGCATAAAAAGATCCATATTACGCCCAATGAGATGAAATACTACGGTATGGTGGGTGGCAATGATATCCAGGTTTTTGATACCGATAGCGGCAAAGTAGGTTTGCTGATATGTTACGACGTTGAGTTTCCGGAGGTAAGCCGAATTATGGCTGATCAGGGGATGCAGTTATTGTTTGTGCCGTTCATGACTGATACGCAAAATGGCTACATGCGCGTGCGCAGCTGCGCACAAGCACGAGCAATAGAAAATGAATGCTATGTAGCGATTGCAGGTTGTGTGGGCAATCTTCCACGCGTTAACAACATGGATATACAGTATTCTCAGTCAGCGGTATTTACGCCTTCTGATTTTGCGTTCCCCAATAACGGTATAAAGGCCGAAGCGACGCCCAATACAGAAATGGTGCTAATTGCCGATGTCGACCTCTATGCGCTGCGTGATTTGCATGAGTATGGCACCGTCAAGATTCTGAAAGATCGACGCAAGGATCTCTATCAAGTAAATATGTTGAAGTAGAACGTTAGTAATATGCTTGGCATCCTCGATATTGTGTTTCGGTCTTTAGCTGTTTATCTATTTATGATCATCGCTATTCGATTGACAGGAAAAAAAGAGCTTTCCCAGTTAAATACGACCGATGTGGTCTTGATCCTGCTGATCAGCAACGCCGTCCAGAATGCGATGGTGGGCCCAGATACCTCCTTGATTGGCGGTCTCGTTGCTGCGTCCGTCCTTTTTTTGTTCAATGTCTTACTGAAGACTTTTCTATTTAAGAATGCTAAATGGCGTGGTATTTTAAATCAAAAGCCGGAAATATTGATTCACCATGGCAAGTTGGATTTCGATATGCTGAGTCGGCTCAAAATAACGAACGAAGAACTGCAGGAAGCCATGCGCGAACATGGGATAGAGCGCTACAGGGATGTACGTCTAGCTATGCTCGAAATCGATGGAAACATCAGCATCATATCCAATCAAGATGGGATGAAGCAGTCTGTCTACAAGCGAAAACATCCGCACAAGCGCTTGGATATTTCCTGACGCGTGCTGTTGTGAACAGGCTGCTATCGACTAAGCATTGACCTCTTCATAATCTTCCGATCTGGGGATATGTGCAATAATTGGTTCCCATTCTTTCGGTATAGTAGTGAGCTTTCGTTCGACGAGGTTTAGCCAAGCCCCATCTACATGCACGGTAGCAGCCTTCACACCGTCGAATTTATAGATTTCATGTCGAAAGGAGAACCGGTAATTTTTTAGATTCAACCTGTTCATTTCTACTTTGACAAAGATCTGTTCGTCCAGACCAATCTCGCGGTGATAGATGAGCTCTTCCCGGAATAGGATTGGCCCGATATGATTCTTCGCAAACTCCTCTAGTGATAGACCAGCTTTGTTTAACATGTTGCTGCGCGCTTGCGCGCAGAAGTCGGCATAAGCCGAATGCCGAAGGTGTCTGTTCGGATCGAGCTGTGCCCACAACACTTGACCTTCGAAATAAATGTGATCTTGCTCCATAGGTTAAAGATAGGAAAAGTACGGCTCATTAAAAATGGAAAAAAATTGGCATTTGGTTTTTCGGCTTTTGCGAATAAGACAACAATCACAAAACAAAAATGCCGGTTTTAAGGTGATATAGATAAACAAGCAACTTTACCTATGGCAATAATTGGAGAAATAATCAAACGTGCTATCAATGTCAATGGATTCATAGCAAAAGATCCGGTCGCGGCAGATGCACAACGAGCGGTATTGATGATGATGTTGGAGAAGGCCAGCCAAACAGCGTTCGGTCGAGCCTATAATTTTGCGTCTATTTTACAAAGCGCGGATCCGGTGGCATCTTTTCAACAAGCAGTGCCCGCTCACGATTATGACAAGCTCTACACCGAATGGTGGCATTTTTTGGAGGAGGGACATGAAAATGTGACATGGCCGGGTGGTCAGCGTTATTTCGCATTAAGCAGTGGCACCACGAGCAACAGTAAGGCTATCCCTGTTACCGACGACATGTTGGAGGCCATCAGAAAGTCGGGTATACAACAGATCATGAGTTTGAAAAACTTCGACCTTCCTGCAGACTTCTTCGAAAAAGATATTATGATGTTGGGAAGCAGCACAGCGCTCCAGGATCGGAACGGTTTTTTGGCAGGCGAAATCAGTGGCATTTCCGCAGCGAATTTGCCGTTGTGGTTTAGGAAATTCTATAAACCGGGCAAAAAGATTGCTGCGAGTACCGATTGGGATCATCGTGTGTCACGTATAGTTCGTGCCGCAAAAAAATGGGATATCGGCAGTATGTCGGGAATCCCTTCTTGGTCTGAGTTGATGATCCGCGAAATTATCCAGTATAATAAAGTGGATACCATTCATGACATTTGGCCAAATTTACAGGTTTATACAACAGGAGGAGTAGCCTTTGGTCCCTATCGCAAAAGCTTTGAATCCCTGTTCGCGAAGCCTGTAACGATTATCGACACATATTTAGCATCGGAGGGCTACCTTGCTACACAAAAACGCCCCGATGCAAAGGGTATGGCACTCATTGTGGACAACGGTATTTTTTTTGAGTTTGTTCCGTTTACCGATACCAATATGGATGAGAACGGTTGCGTTAAGCCAGAAGCGCAGGCCCTGACGTTGGCGGACGTGGAAGAAGGCGTAGAGTACGTTTTGCTTATCAGTACGGTCGCGGGAGCGTGGCGTTACATGATCGGTGATACCGTAATATTCACCGATAAAGAACGCGCAGAAATCATGATTAGCGGTCGTACAAAACATTTCTTAAATGTGGTGGGTGAGCAACTTTCCGTCCATCAAATGAATGATGCCATTCAAAAGGTTCAAGGGAAATTTGATTTGGACGTGAAGGAGTTCGTCGTTTCTACGGTGCTAGAGGATCAGCGGCGGATCAATAAATGGTATCTGGGAGCAGATGTCGAGGGGCTACAGATAGAAGCCGGCTCTGTTGCTGCATACTTGGATGAGCAGTTACAGGAAACAAACAAGAACTATAAAGTGGCAAGAAACCAAGCATTGGATGGCGTCGATGTGAAAGTGATACCCGTGGATTATTTCCATAAATGGAGTGAAGAGCATAAGAAGTTGGGCGGGCAAACGAAGATTCCAAGAGTGATGAAGGAAGAGGAATTCGAAGCGTTTGAAGATTATCTTTCGAGCTTGTAGAGCCAAAAAGGGAGCGTGCTTAGTTGTCGCTCCCTAGTGTTATTTTGCTTTGTTCACTGACTTCTTCATACATAATTGCTTCGCGTTGAGTTGTTGGCTTTTGCTCCAGCTCTTTGACAAGCTTAACAATGTCGTCGGGCGACAGATAGAGTGCCGCTATTTTATCCTTGTAGCGTGGCGACAGGCCGCTATGGCCTAAAATAAATCGTTTTGTGGCTAAGATGAATCGGCCCATTCCGCGATTTACCGCGAAGGTGTCTGCTACCCGTTCCGCTTTTCGTATATATCTTTTTGATAGCCAGTAAAGCATTCCAAATTTTGCGACGCTCCACGTATTTCTACTTTCGTAATCCAAAATGTGCCCTAATTCATGCCCTATCCAACCCACTAATACATCATCGTCAACCTGGTGGATAGGCTCTATGGAATGCTGCAGCTTAAAGACGGGGCTTATCAGAATTTCGTATATCCTTTTATTGCGAGGACCGAGTAGTGAAGCTACCACTGGCCGCGCCGCCATCACAGAGCCTTTCAGTTTTTGTGTAAATACGAATTTGATACGGGTGTCTTGCAATTCTGGGTAGTGTGATAACGCCATCAGAATCTGCAGCTCTATGATTTTGGGGATTTGCTTGTTTTTAGAAAATTTCGCCATTTGTGCAGCAGCATCTGTTTGTCGATTTGCCGTTTGCTTCATGTTCGTTTCGGTGTTTGTTCTATAAGGAAACGAGTCGCAAGCGAAAAAGTTGGCCGGGATTTAAAATGCTTAGCCAACTAGATCTAGGTCCATATGCATAAGCTTATAAAGAACCATTTCACGACTTAAGCCGTTCTTTACACAATAAATAATGATACACATGATAACAGACGAAAACAAAAAACCGAAAACGGACAGCGAAAAGGGTGTAAAAGAGCACGAGAAAGCAAACTACACGCCACTGACCTCAACGAATGAGAACGATGGGCAAAGCAAAGACCATCCCTCAATAAAAGAAACGGATAACACAGAAAAGAAGGACGATACAGGTGGCGATCTAGCAGGTAACGCTGCGGGGAACACAGAGGAAGACTGAACCCGCCAGAAGTTTTGCAGTTGGTGGCCCTATATAGGCGCCACCAACTGCATCAATAGTGCCGTAAACCATCCGGCATACGTGCCAACGGCATAGCTAAATACAGCAAGTATGACACCAACCGAAATCAAAGAAGGATGAAATGCTGCAGCGGTTACCGTAGCGGATGCTACGCCTCCTACATTGGCCATACTGCCTACCGCCAAATAAAAAAAAGGTGCTTTTATCAACTTTCCCACGATGATTAATACCATAGCATGGAAGCTGATCCAGATGATCCCCACCAGAAATAAACCGGGGTTGTCCAAAATCGCCGTGATGTCCATTTGCATCCCAATCGTAACGATGAGCATGTACAAAAGTGCGGTGCCAATCTTCGATGCGCCGGCATGTTCTAATTTGCGAGCGGGGGTAAACGAAAGACAGATGCCGATAATCGTGGCAAAAAGTATCAGCCAAAAGAATCCGTTGGTGAGCGAAAATTTCTCCAGTTGTGGATAGTTGTTAGCCATGTATACTGCTATAGGTGCCGATAAAAACGATGATAATCCTGTACCACCCAAAGCGAGTGCTAGCATCAGTATATAGTCTTTTGTCTCGGCAGGGCGACTGTGTGCTTTTGATTGGGCATCCATGCGGACCGTCAACGCATCGACGTCGGATGAATCAGCCTTGAAGAAACTGTCCAATAGCTTGACCTTACTTGCGCCATACAGCAGGATCGCCATCCAGATGTAAGCCACAAAAACATCTACCGCGATAATCGACGAAAATAGTTTAGGCGACGGCTGCAGTATCTCGCGCAACGCAACCTGATTGGCGCTTCCTCCGATCCAAGACCCTGCCAGTGCACCCAAGCCTCGCCAAACCTCGTCGGGACCAGTGCCAGCAACAACACCAGGGGCAACAAGCGATACAATCCATACGGCAATTGGTCCCCCCAATATAATGCCGATTAACCCTGCAAAAAACATCAAACCTGCGCGTTTCCGCAGGTTCCACATCTCTTTCAGATCCAAATTCAACGTGAAAAGAATCAAACATGCAGGTAAAAAGTAACGACTGCCAATGCTGGCCAATGGGGAGTTCTCGCCATCGATGATATGAAAGGAATTTAAGAGGCCGGGAATAAAATAACACATCAGTAGGGGTGGAATGACCCCGTAAAACTTCTGCACATAGTTGTTTTTGAGGCTTGAAGTGAAGAAAACCAAACCGAGTACAGACATAAGCAATCCAAAGACCGCGGCTTGATCGGTAATAATTGGTGTAACTTCTCTGATAGCATTTTGCATAATATTTTCGTAATTGTTATTTTGGAGTGAAATTATAGAATAAATTCGGAAAGGCAACCGATTTGTTGCTATTGTTGCATAAAGTTGCATTTTTTAACGATCGTTATCAAAAATTATGTTTAATCGTAGGGATTTTATAATAAATGGAGGGTTAATGGCAGGTGCCTTCGCTTTTTCCCAACAAGTCTCAGCACATACCACAGAAGGGAAAGCAAGTCCTATACGTGTAGGACTCGTGGGATGTGGCGGGCGCGGCACGGGAGCGGTTTTTCAGGCACTGGATGCGGATCCGCATGTACAGGTCACAGCTTTAGCGGATATTTTCGAGGATAATCTCGCAGATACATTGACGGCTTTGAAAGATAAATATGGAGCCCGTGTTACGGTAGATGAGCAGACGTCTTTTTTAGGATTCGATGCTTACGAACGCCTTATTAAATCAAATGTGGACGTGGTTTTGTTGTGCACACCTCCGAATTTTAGGCCGGCACATCTCTTGTTGGCAATCAAAGAAGGCAAGCACGTGTTTTGCGAGAAGCCTGTTGCGGTAGATATTCCGGGCTTGCATCAAGTGGAATCCGCCGTAAAGCTAGCCAAGGAGAAGAAACTGTGTTTGGTTAGCGGATTTTGTTTTCGCTATTCCTTTCCCAATAGGCAAGTTATTGCAAGAGTTCATGGAGGTGCCATAGGTGATATTAAATCTGTTTCTACTTTTCGCCATGGCGGAGAGTTAAGTTATAAAGATCGGAAGCCCGAGTGGAGCGATCTCGCTTACCAATTGCGAAATTGGTATTACTATCAGCGTTACTCCGGGGATATCATTGTCGAGCAGACGATCCATAGCTTAGATTATATGTCTTGGATTTTAAATGATGCACTGCCTCAAAAAGTGACAGCCACCGGCGGGAGGCAAAGTCGACCTTGGAACAAATTCGGAAACGTTTACGATCATTTCACGGCGGAGTACGCATATGACGATGGCTTTCGAGCATTTCACTTCGGACGTCAACAGAACGGAACGACCCCACGGAACACGGTGGAGGCTATGGGAACGCAGGGGCATGTTAACGTCGCGCTGAATAGTAATTATGAAATTTTTGGCGCACAACCGTGGAAAAACAGCGACCGGCCCAACAATATGTACCAGACACAGCACGACGAACTATTTAAGGCGGTTCGCTCGGGTGTCGCCGTCAATGACGGCGACTTCATGGTTAAATCGACGTTGTTAGCAATTTGGAGTAGGCTGTCGGCTTACTCTGGCAAGTCCATAGGGTATGAGGAGGTCATAAACTTGCAAGAACGTTTGGGGCCGCCAACAGAAGATTATCACTGGGATATGGAGATCGATGCATTGGCTATTGCTCGCCCTGGTTCCTACACATTACACTAACAATGGAAAAGATTAAGGTTTTGGTTGTTGGTTGTGGAAATATGGGAGCTTCTCATGCCACGGCCTACCACAATATGGAGCAGTTTCAAATTGTGGGATTGGTATCCAGAGGCGATAGCAAGCATCGTCTTAATGCTTCGCTCCAAGCAAACTATCCCGTTTTCGACGATTATGAGGAGGCATTACGTACCAGTATGCCGGATGCGGTCTGTATATCGACTTATCCCGATACCCATGAAGCATACTGCTTGCAGGCATTTGCCGCGGGGGCGGATGTATTTGTCGAAAAGCCAGTAGCTGATAGTGTTGAAGGGGCTGAACGCGTGGTGGCTGCAGCAAAGCATCACAAACGGAAACTGTTGGTTGGATACATCTTGCGTTACCATCCCTCTTGGATGACGTTTATCGAAAAAGGAAGAGCACTTGGCTCGCCTTTGGTATTTCGGATGAATCTCAATCAGCAAAGCCATGGATACATGTGGGATGTACACCGGAATTTGATGAAAAGCCTAAGCCCTATTGTCGATTGCGGTGTCCATTACATCGATGTCATGTGCCAAATGACCGACGCGCGCCCCGTGCAGGTGTCTGCAATAGGCGCACGCCTAACGGATGATATACCGGCAGACAATTACAACTACGGGCAATTGCAGATCCGCTTCGATGATGGATCGGTAGGTTGGTATGAAGCTGGTTGGGGGCCCATGATTAGCGAAACAGCATTTTTTGTCAAAGATGTCATTGGTCCAAAAGGTTCTGTTTCTATCGTGGCCAAAAATGCTGCTGCAACCGGCCATTCGGATTCGGTAGCAGCGCATACACAGACGGAGTCGCTGCGTGTCCACCATGCGGAAATCGACGCACATAATCGCTTTGTGCAACAGGATGAATGGATCAGCCTGAGCGACGAGCCGGATCATCAAGAATTGTGCAACCGCGAACAACGCTTCTTTTACCGCGCCATTACGGAAGATCTGGATTTGTCAAAATCCATGGAAGATGCTTTGAATAGTCTACGCATTGCATTCGCGTGTGACGAGTCCGTCCGTAGGGGATGCGTTATCGCTCTGTCCCAGCTGCTATAGCTCTTCGCAGGTGGGTTATAATCCAGTAATGCTAAAGGTCGTTCGTCGATTAAGACGTTTGCCCGCTTCGGTGTTATTGCTTGCTATCGGCATGTTGGCGCCGTAGCCCTTTGTCGTTATTCGGTCCGGGGAGATTCCTTTTTCAAGGAGGTAGGTCTTTACAGCCGCTGCTCTTCGTTCGGACAGTAGTTGGTTGCTCTGCGAATCACCGCTGCTATCCGTGTGTCCTGCAATTTCTATCTGAACAGTGGCGTTTCTTCGAAGAAAGTGGAACAGCAACTGTAGATCTGCTGTTGATTCGGAAAGAAGTTCATATCGATTGACTGCAAAATAGATATTGTTCAAGGTGCCGACGGAGCCTTTCTCTATAGCCGAAAGGCGTATCTCAATCTCAAACTTGTCGTTGGTGAATTGTGGATTGTCCAACGCAAACTGCCTGCTCGTAGAGAGATATCCGGCGCGCTGTATCTGGAAGGCATAATTGGCGCCTATGGGTAAGACCGCGAGAAATGTGCCATCCCCAGGATCGCTATGGTCGCGAAATACATGGTTACCCGTAGTGGTATTGATTACCTCAATTGTGGCATCCAACGGACGATCGCTGTTTGCATCGCGTACACTGCCGGCAATGTAGGCTACCGGATCGGGCTGTAATCCAGTCGGCATTCGAAAGCTGTAAATGTCCAGGTTGCCACTGCTGCTTTGTGCCGACACGTGTCCGACTTCGCCGTTCATGCTGACGTGGATCGACGTTTGATCGCGAAAGTCATTTACCCCATTCCCCATATTTATGGGAGTAGACCATTGTTGGATACTATCTAGCTGACTAAAAAATAGGTCTTTCCGACCAAAGCCTGGCCATCCATCCGAAACAAAATAGAGTGTGCGTCCATCAGCATGGATATAGGGCGAAGATTCATCAAATGCGCTATTAATCTTCGGGCCTAAATTTTTGGGAATAGACCAGCTACCATCATCTTGCAACCTACAGCTGTAAATATCATAGCCGCCTAGGCCACCCTCTCGGTTACTGACAAAGTAAAGTGTTCTGCCATCTGCAGAGATCGCAGGTTGTGCTTCCCATCCTTTACTGTTGATTGGCGCACCAAGATTGTGGGGCTGGCTCCACGATCCACTTTCCAGTTTTGAGACGTAGATATCGCAGCTTCCCATGCCGTTTGGCCAATTGCAGCCAGTAAAAAAAAGATATTTCCCATCCGGCGAAATACAGTGTGCACCTTCATTAAACGCCTCTGAGTTGATGTTGCCGGCTAGCTTCTCCGCTTCGCTCCAGCCTGTTTCCGTTAGGTTGCTGGCATAAAAATTTTCCTGATTGTTGGTTTTTCTGGTAAAGATGATGGTGCGATTATCGGCAGTCAGTTTAGGGAAGTATTCGTCGTCCGGCGTGTTGATCGTCCCTTCTAATCGCTGCAATATCCCGCGTTGCGATTCGTTATGCAGCAAAGCATAGCGGCAGTCGGCGAGGTATTTTTCAATCAATTTGAGGCTGCTAGCTGTCGGGGCGGTTCGTTGCAGGTAGCGCTGCAACGCTTGTTGCGCTTCGGCATATTTTCCACTAAAGAGGAGCGATTCGCCCAGTGCGAAATAAGTCAAAGCTGTAAGATCCGGATCGACCTGCAGTACTTTTTGGTAATGTATGGATGCCTCAATAAAACGATCTTGTTTTCGTAAGATATCACCCAGTTGTTGGTGCGCTGTCGCGAAATTAGGATCATAAGAGATAGCGGTAGATAGCTTCTGTGCAGCTTCATCCAGTTTGTTTATACGGAGTAATTTTCCGGCCTCGATGTAAGCTGCTTGCGCCCGCTTATTGGGTGAGGGCTTTTGGCCGTAGGCAAAACCTATCCAGTATATAAAAAAAATGCATAAGCAATGTCTTACATCCGCCATAAGGAGAAGCTTTTGGTGTAGACAAAAATAGTAAAAGATGAGCTTTTAAGGAATGTTCAAGTACTTATGGGTCTGCAGCGATATCTCCCATTGTGGATTTTCCTTCACATACTCGATGATGAGCGGCGTCATTTCAGCTGCTTTTGACCATTCGGGTTGTAGATATAGCTTGCAGCTTTTGCCCACAAATTTGGCATGCTCTTCCGCCCATTGAAAATCACTTTTATTGAAGACGATCACTTTTAACTCTCCAGCGGCATTCAATACGTCAGGACGTGGCCCTTTGAATTTTTTAGGGGACAGGCATATCCAATCCCAAAATCCCGAAAGAGGATAGGCGCCCGACGTTTCTATGAACGTTTGGATGCCTGCGGCTTTCAATTGTCTCGTCAAATAATCCAAATTATAGATTAGGGGTTCACCGCCCGTAATCACCACGGTTTTGGCGGGGTGCTGTTTGGCGTGTTCCACAATGGTGTCTGCCGGTGTCAGCGGGTGAAGGTTCGCGTCCCAGCTCTCTTTCACATCGCACCAATGGCAACCCACATCACAGCCACCCAAACGGATAAAATATGCTGCTTTTCCGGTGTGATACCCTTCGCCTTGTATCGTGTAAAAATCTTCCATCAAAGGAAGCAACGTGCCGTCTTCTGGGACTTGATTTGACATGTGTTATTTTTTGAGAATACAAAGGTACAAAAAATGCATGCACTATTTAAACGGCTTCATCATGACAGTGTTAGGTTTTGTTAGAATGGTGTGTTTATAGCGTTGGTATGCGTAGCCCTTAATGTATTGGTCATTTCGCTTTCTTGAAGATATTGAATACCTTTGTGCGATCAAAGGAAGACAGGCTATGATGCAGCGTAATTGTTAACGCTGTCGGTTTGTTTCACCTATTTATTCAATAATTTAAAATCATATTCGTACATGATTAACATCACATTACCTGACGGATCTGTTCGTCAGTATGAAAAAGGAACAACTGCGATGCAGGTAGCCCTATCGATTTCTGAAGGTTTGGCCAGAAATGTCTTGGCGGCGGAAGTGAATGGCGAAGTATGGGATGCTTCTCGCGCTATCGAAGAGGATGCACATGTCAAGCTGCTAACGTGGAACGACGACAAGGGTAAATCTACCTTTTGGCATTCTTCGGCCCATTTACTTGCCGAAGCACTGGAGGCGCTTTATCCAGGCGTAAAGTTCGGTATTGGTCCATCTATTGAAACGGGCTTTTATTACGATGTCGATTTTGGCGATCGCGAATTTTCCTCCGATGAATTCAAGCAAATTGAAGACAAGATGTTGGAGTTGGCCAAACAAAAAGAAGTTTTTGAGCGCAAAGCGGTCTCGAAAGCTGATGCTTTGGCTTACTTCACCGAAAAAGGAGATGAATATAAATTAGATCTGATCAAGGATTTGGAGGATGGAAAGATCACATTCTACACGCAGGGCAATTTTACCGATTTGTGCCGGGGGCCCCACATTCCAAATACAGGTGTGATCAAGGCGATAAAGCTTACCAACGTTGCCGGTGCTTATTGGCGGGGTGACGAAAGTCGCAAGCAGTTGACACGGATATATGGTGTTACCTTTCCGAAGGCTTCTGAACTTGCGGATTATGTGCGGTTTATAGAGGAAGCAAAAAAGAGAGATCATCGCAAGTTGGGAAAAGAGCTGGAACTATTTGCTTTTTCCGAGAAAGTGGGCGCCGGTTTACCATTATGGTTGCCGAAAGGGGCTGCTCTCCGTCAAAAATTGCAGGACTTTCTACAACGTGCCCAAGTCAAAGCGGGATACGAACCTGTCGTTACACCACATATTGGACATAAGCAACTGTATGTGACGTCGGGTCATTACGAGAAGTATGGCGCTGATGCTTTCCAACCGATACACACCCCTGTAGAAGGGGAGGAGTTCTTCTTAAAACCAATGAACTGTCCGCACCACTGCGAAATCTATAAGACAAAGCCACGTTCCTATAAAGATCTGCCAGTGCGTTTTGCAGAATTTGGAACAGTTTACCGCTACGAGCAATCGGGAGAACTGCATGGGTTGACGCGCGTTCGTGGCTTTACACAAGATGATGCCCATCTTTTCTGTCGTCCGGACCAAGTGAAGGAGGAATTTAAGAAGGTCATTGACTTGGTACTTTATGTATTCGGTGCATTAGGTTTTGACAACTTTACAGCACAAGTTTCGCTTCGCGATCCAGAAAATAAAACCAAGTATATCGGTTCCGACGAAAATTGGGCGCTGGCGGAAGCAGCGATCGTGGAGGCGGCATCGGAAAAAGGTCTACCTACTGTTGTGGAATACGGCGAGGCCGCCTTTTATGGGCCCAAGCTGGATTTTATGGTGAAAGATGCTTTGGGGCGAAAGTGGCAGCTCGGCACTATTCAGGTAGACTATAATTTGCCAGAGCGTTTTGAATTGGAATACACAGGCAGCGATAACCAAAAACATCGCCCGGTAATGATCCATCGCGCGCCCTTTGGTTCGTTGGAGCGTTTCGTGGCTGTTTTGATCGAGCATTGCGCAGGGCAGTTTCCGTTATGGCTTGCACCAGAGCAGTTTATCGTCCTACCCGTGTCGGAAAAATATGAAGATTCTGCAAAAAATCTTTTAGAATCGCTAAATAATTCCGATATTCGCGGTCTGATTGACCTTCGCGATGAGAAGGTGGGTCGGAAAATCCGAGACGCTGAAGTCAAAAAAATCCCATATATGTTGATTGTAGGGGAAAAGGAGATGGAAAGTGGCACAGTTTCTGTTCGTAAACATGGGTCTGTGGATTTAGGTTCAATGGATCCAGAGGCATTCAAGGAATTATTAATTAAAGAAATAACCGTTTAATTTTAAACATTTGGCATTAACTAGAGGTGGTGGTCCTAGACCACCAATGAGAAAGAAAGAACCAGAACACCGCATTAACGAATTTATCAGGGTGCCAGAGGTACGTCTGGTCGGCGATAATGTAGAACAGGGGATTATTCCCACACGTAAAGCATTGGAACTTGCTGACGAACTGGAACTTGATTTAGTAGAAATTTCGCCAAATGCTGTTCCGCCTGTTTGTCGGATAATCGACTATAGCAAGTTTATTTACGAACAGAAGAAGAAACAAAAGGAGATCAAGGCAAACGCTAAGCAAACTGTTATCAAGGAAATTCGTTTTGGTCCTAATACAAGCGATCACGATTTTGATTTCAAGTTGAAGCATGCCATGAAGTTTTTGGAAAGTGGAGAAAAGGTACGAGCATACGTGCATTTTAAGGGTCGTGCTATCGTCTTCAAAGAACAAGGTGAGATCCTTTTGTTGCGCTTTGCACAAGCCTTGGAGGATTACGGTAAAGTGGAGCTGTTTCCAAAATTGGAAGGCAAGCGGATGTTTTTGACATTAGCTCCGAAGGCCGCAAAAAAATAAATATTATAACAGGTTGATACAAAATTTATAAGATTATGCCAAAAGTAAAAACCAATTCCAGCGCGAAAAAACGCTTTAAATTGACTGGAACAGGTAAAATTGCAAGAAAAAGCGCTTACAAAAGCCACATCTTGACAAAGAAAACCACAAAGCAAAAACGTAACTTGACAAAAACGGGTTATGTTCATGAAGCTGACATGGGTAATGTAAAACGTATGCTTGCTATCGGTAAGTAAGGTTTACCTTTTTTAATAAATAATTTTTTGACCGGGTATCAGGTCGTAAGCTTGCTGTAAAACGCAACACCTCATACCAAACTAAATTTAATTCATATGCCACGTTCGGTTAACGCAGTAGCTTCGAGAAGAAGAAGAAAAAGAATCTTGAAATTAGCTAAGGGCTATTTCGGATCAAGAAGCAAAGTTTATACAATTGCTAAAAACACAGTAGAAAAAGGTTTACAGTACGCTTATCGCGACCGTAAAACCAAAAAACGCGAGTTCAGAGCTTTATGGATTCAGCGTATCAACGCAGGTGCCCGTCAACATGGAATTTCTTATTCACAGTTGATCGGTAAATTAAACGCTAAAAATATCGGCTTAAACCGTAAGGTTTTGGCTGACCTAGCTTTAAATAATCCTGATGCTTTCAAAGCAGTAGTTGACGCCGTAAAATAGAGTTTTAAACCGCTATCAACTTGTTAGATATTAGAGAGGAGTCGTTATCGACTCCTTTTTTTATGCCACCAAACTTGATTCATCATCTTTGATTCAAACAGTCTCTTCGTTACCGCGAACCCATTTTTCTTGTTAAATTCTGTTAATTACCCGTTTCACGTTGCTGAAATGCGTCGAATGCCGTATATTTGATACACTAATCACAGGCATAAATGCTACATTATGAGGATTTTCGTAATTTTACTACTTCATTTTATTTCCATTGGACCCACTCTAGTCCACGCATCATCTAAACAGTCAAATGACTTAAATCCGCCTAAAAATGATCTTATCATCATCTACAGCCACGGTAAAATTGTAAAGGTACAGGGTACAAAGATAGAAAAAACTATAGCAACGTTTGGGGATGAAACGCTCCAGATTGCAGGATCAAACAACATCGTCTATGCTAAAGGAGGATTGCGGAATGTGGTTATCAATGGAATGAACAATGAAGTTTACGTGGATAAAATAAATTCCGTAACGATTGATGGAGGGAACAATGTTGTCCAGTATAAGCTGTCGTCCACAA
Source organism: Sphingobacterium griseoflavum (assembly GCF_014653155.1). Classification (GTDB taxonomy): domain Bacteria; phylum Bacteroidota; class Bacteroidia; order Sphingobacteriales; family Sphingobacteriaceae; genus Sphingobacterium; species Sphingobacterium griseoflavum. The sequence goes on from NZ_BNAF01000001.1 coordinate 185,943, forward strand.
AATCCGGTAAACCCGCTATCCATACAAAAGGCGGAAATAACGACATTCTAAAAACTAACTAGTATTTTTTATATACATCGAATTTCGTAACTTGTAGCATATCATCTTCATGCATACCTATGGCTACGGAATCTATATCTATCGTTTTTCAACCCTGTGAAAAGGGCATTCGCTTTGTGGCTGCCATAAAGGAGCGTGTCAGGCGTTTGTTGAACAAGTGGTATCCGAGCTGCCATTCCACGGCGCATGTTACAATTTGCATCCTGAAGGTCACTCCCGAGCAATTACAACGTGTAATTGACCTTTTGGCTGACAAAATGCGTTTTGAGCATGCACAGCATATCTATTTCGATACGTTTTCCACGTATCCGACTTCTGGCACTTTTTTTATTGATCCTACTGCGCAATCAAGAGCTTTTCTTGTGGAAAAGATGCGGAAGGTTATCGCCGTGGCTGAAAAGGTCACGCGCGTGGATAAAAAAAGTAATGTTCCGCATTTGACGATCAGCCGAGGGCTGGATTTGGATAATCTGCGCGAAGTCAAGGCGCTGGATGAATTCAAAAACTTGGATTTCGATTTTTTTTGCAAGGGAATTGTATTACGCCGATTTGACGAACAAAAAAGGCAATACGTTTCTTTTTTGGAGATACCCTTCGGCAACGAACGAAGACCAGGGTTGGAAGGAGGGCAGCTAAGCTTCGGCTTCTAATCCAAGTTATCTAAGCAACTTTTCAATAGAGCCAAACTTTGCGATAGCTCTTTACTATCAAGATTTCCAAAACCTAGCCTGATACCCGTTACGTCCTTATTTTGATATAACATTGTTTTCGGGAGGAACAGACCCTTTTGTGCACAGGATTTACTAAGCCTTAACAAATTCGTTGGACGCTTGAATTGTAACCAAAATGCCAATCCTCCAGTAGGAGCTTTGGTATATAGATGAGAAGAAAACTCTGCTTGCAGGATACCGCCCATGTGGTCCCTTCTTTCCTTGTAGATCTTCAATGACTTCTTCAAGTGTCTATGGATTACCCCTTCTTCAATCATTTCGCCCAATGCTTGTTCCATCAATACATCGCCTTGCCGGTCTATAATACCCAAATGTTTACGCATCTCGAACATTAAATTTTCCGGAGCAACAATAAATCCTGTTCTGAAACCAGGTACTAGCGACTTGCCGAAGGAGCTGACATAGATAACCATCCCTTTTCTATCAGCAGTCGCAATTGGCAACATTGGTTGCTTGTTGTAGTGAAAGTCGTAGTCTTGATCATCTTCGACAATGGCAAACCCATGCTTTTCTGCCAGTGCCAGCAACGCTATTCGCCTTTTCTCGCTTAGCGTCGCTGTTGTGGGATAATGGTGTTGTGGGCTAACGTAAACCATACGAATGGGTATTTGCTCACAAAGCAATGCCAATGCGTCGGTATCGATGCCTTCCGAGTCGATAGGTATGGTTCGAATTCGCGCCGCGTTCTTTTGGAAAATCATATTCGCCGAGAAATAGCTTAACGCGCCGACCACCACCGTGTCATTCGGCTTAAGCAATATTTCCGAAATAATAAACAAGCTCATCTCCGTGCTACGGGTAATCAATACATTCGTGCCGGAAACATAAAGACCGCGTGACAGATGTAAGTATACCAGCAACTGCTCTTTGAAATATTCGCTCCCTTCTTGGTTGTAATAATCCATTTTACGTCTGTTGCCTCTTCGTTTTATGGTCGAACTGTAGATGCGCGATAGATCATCAATCTGTGTTAATCTGATATCTGGTGTGCCGTCATTCAGTATGTATTGATAATTTCCATGTTCGTAAGGATTGTCGAGCAGAGACGATTGTTGGAAATAAAAACCGGTGTGCGTAGGATAGCTGTGTCGGTCTACCGTATTCCTGCCAGTTGTGGGTAATGAGGCCGAAACAAAGGCTCCTCTGTTAGGCTGTATGACGACCCATCCCTGTGCAGCCAACTCATCATAAGCTGCAACAACCGTGTTACGGTGCGTGCACAAAAGCTGGCCCAATACACGTGTACCCGGTAGCTTGCTGTTAACAAGAAGAATATTCCGTTGTATGGCCTTAATAAATTCATTGGCTATTTGGAGATATATCGGGATGTTTGACGTTCTGTCAATTTTTATAAAGCTACGATATGGAACATCAACCGGACTAGGCATATTCTGAAAACTGGCACCTTTGTACCTTGCTGCAAGATACTACTTTTGTTGGAAAACTTGAAACATCAGCCCGATGACAACTGGCCGTTTCATGGTGATGACTCATGCCTTGTATGTTTAACATAAAAATAGCCCAAACAATGGTTGAAGAAAAGATGAAAATACGTCATGATTGGACGAAGGAAGAATTGCTGAATATTTATAAACGACCATTGCTTGATTTGGTCTATACAGCGGCAACTGTGCATCGTTCGTGGCACAGGGCGGACGAGGTCCAATTATCTACATTGCTTTCCGTAAAAACGGGAGGCTGTCCAGAAGATTGCGCTTATTGCGGACAAGCAGCACGTTACCATACCGATAGCCCCGTCCATGCATTGCTTCCTACAGAAACCGTACTCGCCCATGCGAAGCGAGCACAAGAAAAGGGTTCAACAAGGTTCTGTATGGCAGCCGCTTGGCGAGCGGTCCGCGACAATCGTGATTTTGACCGCGTCGTGGATATGGTTAAAGCCGTAAACGGTCTAGGCATGGAAGTTTGTTGCACGCTGGGCATGTTGAGCGCGCAACAGGCAAAACGGTTACAGGAAGCCGGCCTATATGCCTACAACCATAATCTAGATAGTTCCGCAGATTACTACGGACATATTATATCGACGCGCACCTTTGCTGATCGACTACAGACCATTGGCCACGTGCGACAAGCTGGACTCACGGTTTGTTCCGGTGGCATCATTGGTCTGGGCGAATCTTCAGCAGATCGGGTGGCGATGCTTTGCACACTCGCAACGATGGAGGAGCACCCGGAGTCGGTGCCCATCAATGCGCTATCCAGGGTTGCCGGAACGCCGCTGGCAGATCAACCCAAAGTAGATATCTGGGATATGGTGCGGACGATCGCTACCGCACGCATTGCGATGCCAAAATCCTTGGTTCGGCTAAGTGCAGGACGTATGGAGATGTCTGAACATGAACAAGCGTGGTGCTTTATGGCCGGAGCTAATTCCATCTTCACTGGGGAAGGTGCGAAACTACTGGTAACGCCAAACCCCGATATGGACGACGACCTAACCATGTTGGCCAAACTAGGATTAAAACCCATGCGATCCGATCGGAGTTGAAAAGTAATTATACTTGTTTTCAGGTATAGGACGGTAAGGATACAGGCTTTAATTTTGAATTTCTCGAGGGGCTATGCTTGGTTGCTGAGTCGGTTGAGATGATTTCGTGCCATCCCTAAGCTTTTCCCTGAAGTTTAGGGATTTTTAATTCGCTTTGGGTCGCAAAGCCATATTTTTTCTTACCGTATAGCAAAATAGGCGCTTTTATTTTTGATAGATCGATCTCTTGAACACGATTTTATTTTTGCAGTAGCAAATATAAATTAGCGTTTGGGCAAAACATATATGGAGCCTGCGACGTTCTACTAGTGTGGCGCATAAAATGCAGCTTTTTACCTCTAATAAGTGAAGGTATAATAGAGCAGGTACCAATTGAATCATTTATGAAAATGAATAAACCAGTTAAAATAGTCTTTGCTGACGACTCGGATATCCATCATTTTCTTTTGGAAAATCTGGTGACGAAATTTGTACGCCTTCAACTGCTAATCAAAGCAAAGGATGGGGAGCAGCTATTAGATCAGCTTTCCAATATAAATGTGGTGCCAGACGTCGCTATACTGGATTTGCATATGCCTAGTGTTGATGGTTTAACAGCAGCACAATATTTGTTAAGTCGCTTCCCATTCATTAAAATATATGGATTTACCTCGTCTAGTGATGAACGCGAAAAGTCAGACATGCTTGCTTCGGGATTTTTGAAGATTTTTCCGAAGAATAAGCTCCGGGAGTTGCTGATCGAGCTATCGCAGTTAGCGTAGGGAACGTGGCGCGAGGCGTTTCTTCCTGCGATTATTTTTCTTCCTCGCGTCATTTTTTCTAAGATCGGCTCAAATTTAGTCTTTTCATACCGGATAAATTGCTCAGTTTGCCACTTGGATTTGTATTTTTGAATATGAAAGAAATTCAGGCTGTCAACGACTTTATTGCTGCAGAACGGAATGTATTACTGCAGCATCCGCTTTATAAGAAAATAACAACAGTAAAAGATCTGCAAAGGTTTACGGAGGGACACATCTATGCTGTATGGGATTTTATGTCTTTGCTCAAGGCCTTACAAATAAAAATGACCTGTGTGGAGGTACCTTGGTTCGCAAGCGAGTCACCCGCTGTACGACACTTGATCAACGAGATCGTCCTAGCAGAAGAATCTGATGAATATATCGACGGTCGCAGGCTGAGTCATTTTGAGATGTATCTCGATGCAATGCACGATATGGGGGCAGATACAGCTCCTGTATTACAGTTGTTGGAAGGGATTCGTTCCGGACAATCTTTGGCGGAAGCCGTCGCCAATTTATCGGTAGATCATCGAATCAAAGATTTTCTGCGGTTTACGTTCTTAACCATCGAAGAAGGCGAAACACATAAGATCGCATCGGCATTTACTTTCGGGCGAGAAGATCTAATTCCTGATATGTTCACCTCTATTTTAGCGGGAATTCAAGAAGGAGCGCCCGATACGGATTTAAGTAAATTCATTTACTATTTTCAACGACATATTGAGCTGGATGGCGATGAACATGGTCCGTTGGCCATGCAAATGATACAGGAGCTAGCGGGCGATGATCCTGTTAAATGGCAAGATATAAGGGATGTTGCGAAGGAAGCTTTGGCAAAGCGCATTGCCTTATGGGACGCTATTGAAGAAAGCTTAATGCTCGTGTGATCTATTAAAACTATGGACATGGAAACTTTTGAAGTCAAACTTAATGACAATGGCCGTGGAGAACTGCTATTGCTTTCCGATTCATTGCAGGCAGGCAAAATGGACATCTTTATACGCAATTCCGTTCTGACTGTTTACCACACGGAAGTCGATCCGATATATGCAGGGAAAGGGTTTGCCAAGCTTTTGTTAGATGAACTCGTTAGAAAGGCGAGGGAAGAAGCATTGATGATAAAGCCGTTATGCCCTTACGTCCATGGGCAGTTTAAGAAAAATCCAGACTTATTTGCCGACGTTTGGTGGAAACAGGCAGAAGAAAATTAGTCATGAAAAAAAAGAGATTGCATCGCAATCTCTTTTTTTAATACGTAAGCTGCTATTATCTCGCAGGCGGAACCGCTGGTGCCGCAGGCGTGGCATTTGCTGCAATACCTAATCTCGTTTTCACATCAGCGGAAATGTCTTCGCCTCCTTGAAAGTAAAGTACATTACCATTGGAAGTATCCAAAACGTAAGCGTAACCTTTTTCCTTCGCTACTGCATTGATGGCATTCATTACTTTTGTTTGGATAGGTGTCAACAATTCTTGTTGCTTTTTTCCTAAATCTTCTTGTGCGACGCGCTGAACTTCTTGGATGCGTTGTTCCATACTCTGTAGATCCTGTCCCAAAGTTTGTAACTCTGCGTCTACCGTCGTTTTATTCGCCTCGCTCCGGTTTCTTAGTTTCTCGTTCGCATCGTTCTGCTTCTTTTGAAACTCTTCATACATCCCCTGTAGCTCTTTCGTTTTTGTATCGTTCAACGTCCGCAATTGTTCATTTGCTGTTTTAAATTCAGCTGTCATCTGAAAGATCTCATCAGCATTGACATGACCAATTTTTTGCTGCGCACTTACGTACTGCGAGCCTAAGAAAACCACCGCCACTAAAGCTAAACTTCTAACTAAATTTCTCATTCTTTTCATTTTAATCTGTTGTGCCGTTATTGATATACGACACGGCATTTTTTTTTACAACGTTAATAATTAATTTCAAATTTCACTCAAGTATAAACAAAAAAATATTAATTCACCAAGCTAGGGTCTGCTTTGAAACCTAATTTTGTAATGATGTCATTACTTTTATCAAGCTTTGGGTTTGCATATAGGAAAGTCACTTCGCTTCCTTTATCCAAAATCAGATCAAGCCCCTGTGCGTTAGCCACATCTTGTATTGCTTTAGCCACACGGTCCTGAACGGGTTTAACTAGTCGGAGACGCTCTTTGTATAGGTCTCCCTCAAAACCAAATTTCTGACGTTGAAATTCTTTGACTTGCCTTTCTTTATTCACTATCTCGTCTTCTCGGCGTTTACGCATATCATCATTTAACAAAACTTGGTCGTTTTGGTAAGCTTTATACAGTTTTTCAATCTCGCCATATTGTTTATCCACTTCTTCTTGCCAATTGGTGGAAAGGTCGTCCAATTGTTTCTGTGCGGAAACATACTCCGGAATATGTCTCAAGATATATTCAGAATCTACATAAGCCACGCGTTGCGCGACCGCTGCACTGACGGATAAGGCAACGAAGGCCATGATAAAAACTATTCTTTTCATATACATTTTATTTTTTGTTGAGTTGTTGCTTCCACTGTTTCAAATAAACCATGTTTAAAAGGTTTTGCTGTAAGCAGATACCGTGAATTAAACGATCAATCACTCGGTAGCGCTACGAGCAGGCTGCTAAATCATCAGACAATTATGATTCCAAAAAGTTTAAAAAGCAAAAATAGTTTGCTAACAGATTGAAGCTCTTTCTCTTGACAAAAATAGCAAAAAAGGCGCAAATAACAGCTGTATTTGTAGCTTTAACAAAATTTAACTACTGCATATTTACCCTGCCCGGCGTGGAAGATATTTGTGATGAAGATGAGGATACCAACGCTGACGTTCAGCAAACAGTGATGTATCGCTTGTTGTAAAAAAAGCGTCTCTTGATTGATTTGCAAGAGACGCTTGTATGGATATATCGTGGATAGGTGCTGATTAAAACCCGCCCATGTTTTGCAGGATGCTAAAGGTAAAGTTTTGTCTCCAGCGGTTCGATTGGATACCTGGAATCGGATCGAAAGCATGGCCGTAGTCAATGCCCAGCATACCGAAGATCGGTAAAAAGATACGTGCACCTACACCCGCCGAACGACGCAGTTTAAATGGATTCACCTCGCTAAATTTATTCCAGGTGTTACCGCCTTCCGCAAAGGCGAGTACGAAGACTGTAGCCTGCTCATTTAGCATAACCGGATGCCTCAACTCTAATTGATATTTCGTGTAAATAGGACTTCCAGACTGTATCGCTATATTCTGGTTGAGGTTACCGGTAGATTCAGGAATGATCGTACCATTGGCGTAACCGCGCATCGCGATGATTTCGGAGCCCTGAAGGAAGTCAAATCCTTGCATACCATCACCACCCAATTTGAACCGCTCAAAAGTAGATGTAGGCGTTCTATCTGTATAGTTGCCCAAATAACCAAATTGTGCCTGCATTTTCAATACCAACTTGCCTGCGATCTTTGTATACCATTGGCTGTCGAATTTCCATTTGTGGTATTCTGTCCATTTGTAGCGTTCATTGTCTGGCGCTGTTTCGTAATTGATATTGTTCCAGGCAGAGTAAGGTGGTGTTAGCTGTACCGAAAAACGGAAATGGGATCCCGAGGTAGGGTAAATCGGTGCATCGACCGAATTTCGACTAATCTCTTGCGTAATGTTCATGTTATAGGCAGTACCGTCGGAGAACAAGAAATAATTCCCGTAATTCTGCAATTTATAACGTTGGAAAGAAAGCGACGTATTCACCTGGAAATAGTTGTCTGGCCATTGCAAACGCTTACCCAACGTGGCGGTGACCCCTGTCATCCAGATACGGTTAAGTTCGGAATCGCTAACCATCTGCCGGCCGGTAAGGTAGTTGAAGCCACCGAAAGACGAGCTGGATGTATAGGCGTTCAAACCAAAATATATAGGCTTTTTGCCACCAAGCCAAGGCTCTGAGAAGGAAAAGTTGTACGATTGGTACCGTTTCCCAGAGGTCTGCCCGCGGATGCTGAATTTTTGACCGTCACCACGCGGCAATGGTTTCCACGCATCCTTCTTAAAAAAGTTGCTGGTAGAAAAGTTGTTGAATGTCAAACCTAATGTACCGATAACCTGTCCAGCTCCATATCCACCAGATAGCTCCACCTGATCAGAAGGCTTTTCCGCAACGGTATACTCCAAGTCTGTTGTCCCTTCTTCGTAATTCAAATTTGTTGGAACTGGGTTTATTTTCTGTTCATCGAACATACCGAGTTGGGATATTTCACGGACACTACGCATCAACATCTCTCGGGAGAATTTTTGTCCTGGTTTGGTATAGATGGACCGTAAGACAACTTTGTCATTGGTAACATCGTTCCCTTTCACAATCACGTTATTGATCGTGAACTGCTTGCCTTCACTGAGGACAACCTCTACGTCGACCGTATCGTTGTAAATACGCTTGATGATCGGTTGCACACTGAACGTTAGGTAGCCATCGTTTTGATAAAGAGCACTGACATCATCGCTGTTCCTTGTCGGCCCCATCAACTTTGTCGTTAATTTCTCTTCACTGTATACATCACCTTTTTGAATGCCTAATATGAGGTTCAATACCGAATCTTTGTATTTCGAATTACCAGACCATTCTATATTACCTACGTAGTAACGCGGGCCCTCATGCAGATTTATGTAGATGTCTACTTCGTTTGCATCGTAGCGGACGACGCTGTCGCTTAATATTTGCGCATCGCGGTATCCCTTATCCTGCATCTTAGCAACGAGATTTTCTTTGGCTTCTTTATATTTATCGTCTTTAAATTTGCCGGGGCCAAATATGCGGAACCAGCGGCGTGGTTTCACCCCTTTGAGGTATTTACGCAATTGACCATCCGAGAAGGCTTCGGACCCTTCGAAGTGCACACGGTGAACTTTGATTTTTTTATTCTTTTCCACATCCACGATTACAATTTCGTTATTGGACTGTGCCGTGTCTTTCTCCGCACGTATCTTTATCTCTGGATAGAGGTAAGACTTTTCACGTAAGAATTTCTGTATGGTAGCTCTCGTTGTTTTGATCAGGTTTTCATTGACTATTTTCCCGGAATTGGTATTCAGTCTTTTGCGAACTTCGTCTGTCTCTCCTTTTTTTAGCCCATGAATATCTATCCTTGTTAGCCTTGGACGTTCCCGTACGCGAATTTCTAAGAAAATATTCTCGCCCTCAATACGCTCAGCATATAACTGTACATCGTCAAAAAGGTTTTGCCCCATTAGTGTTTTCACAACGTTGGCCGTGGCTTCGCTCGGCACTTCGATGTATTGACCGACGACAAGCTTGGAAATCGTGACCAGTACGTCGCCATCCAGGTACTGCGTACCCGTTACGCGGACACCGCCAATCACGTAATTTTTGGGATCCAGATAGGTTATCTCGTCGGGATCATTCAGATTAATAGGGTTGTTGCCACGAATCTGAGCGAATAATTGTTGGCCTCCAATAAGTAAGGTGAATGTTATTAAGTATAATATGCGCTTCATTTATTCAATTTTCTCGGTGCTAAAGTACACCAATCTGTTGTTAATTTTTGTTAAAAGAAAATAATTAATAACCAAGCTATTAATTAGGTATTTAATTAACGCTGCAAAGGTAAGCTAATTATTACAATTGTTCGCTCGTTTTCCCAAATCTTCTTTCCCGATGCTGATAATGATAGATTACTGCAAACAGATCTTCTCGCGTAAATTCAGGCCACATTTTTTCGAGAAAAACAAATTCTGTATACGCCATCTGATACAAAAGATAATTACTGATTCGCTGTTCACCACTGGTACGGATCATAAGATCCGGATCGGGCATGTCTGCCGTAAAAAGATGCTCACTGATTGTTTTTTCAGAGATGTCATCGATGTTCAGATTGCCTGCTTGTACAGATTTGACGATAGATTTCGTCGCTTCCACCAGTTCTGCCCGCGCTCCATAGCTCAAAGCAAGCGTGAGTACACAAGCGGTATTGTTTTTTGTGGTCTCTATGGTTTCGGTGAGCCTAGCTTGGCAATTCTTTGGCAAATCCTGTATGCTACCTATTGCGTTTAGTCTGATACCATTATCCATAAAGGTCTTGGTTTCCTTAGCTAGTGTATTTACCAAAAGCTCCATCAACGCTTTAACTTCAAGCTTGGGTCGATTCCAGTTCTCCGACGAAAAAGCATACAACGTCAGGTATTTTATTCCCATCTCGACACATCCTTCCATTGCTTCACGGACAGCGGAGACACCATTCTGATGGCCGAAGATACGAAGCTTACCAATACCTTTTGCCCACCGTCCGTTTCCATCCATGATGATTGCGATATGTGCGGGAAGCTTCTCTTTATTTATTTTATCTTTAAAATTCATTTTCACTTCTTAATAATACCTAGTTCCACCAGTAGCAGCGCTTACTGATAAGTGTGTAGGTGACTGTAAAACCAGCCGTCATGTATCCGTCGGTAGATCGGTTGTTCCCCTTCGCTTTGCCTTGGTAGGCCGCGATATTGCTAGGATCTGGATACGCAACAGACTCCCACCATATGCGGTCCATTTCGGGAAATGATGAAGCATATGCAGCGGGATATTGTCCGGGTGTGGGGTAATTATTGGAAATATTGTCTAAGTCATCATTGAAAACCACGCGATAAGCTAGCTCGGCCCCAAGGGACCAAGGGCCTTTTAGGTTGTACTTCATACCTAACCCGAAGGGAGCAGCTAGGGCAAACTTGCGAATGGTAGCATATTGCTGTAGCTGTAAATCTTCCATCCGGTGTCTTGTGCCATTCGTGCTGTACAGGTAAGGCTCATGCAGCAAGCCACCAATTCCGGCGAATAGATAGGGTGTGTACCGATTAACAGCACGCCCGGCTATAAATCGAAAAAAATTGAAATTGGCGCGTAAAGAAGCTTCATGCACGATATTATTAAACTTTTGCCCACGATTGTAACGGTACGGATCTTTGCTGTCGCGATCCGAAGCCTGTAAATGTAGCATTTGGTACCCGGCCTGAACGCCCCAGGTAGGGTTGATGTTATAAGTCAGTTGCAAGCCCGCGCCGCCGCTTTTAAAATACCAAGGATTTGACGGGTTAATGTCTCCCATGAATCCCGTCGCCGCTATATGGCCACCGATCTCCCATTGTTGGCAAAACAATGGCGACCAAGCGTGTGCGGCTACGACAAAAAGGATATGGGTAATGCGTTTCAAATTAGGTGTTTTCTGCTGTAAAGATAAGCGTTTTAAATAATAAGCTATTCGAAATTATGTTAAAAAGACTGCCTTCAATAGTTTCGAACGTCCAATCCCCAAAGTAATTTTTCGCGAAGTGTGCTGAAAAAGCTGTCTGAGGTCAGCCGAATAAGATGTATGCGAAAAGGCGCTCTTCGGATACATAACTTGGTGGTCGTCTCCAACGTTTCACTTTTGGAATCACAGCTTAGGATATATTTGTCCGTTCGGCTTTCGATCTCTAGTTCAAGCTCGCTATCCGCAGAGATGATAATGGGGCGTACATTGAGGTTGTGCGGCGAAATTGGCGTGATTACAAAATTGCCGCTGCCCGGCATGATGATTGGCCCTCCGCAACTCAACGAATAGGCCGTAGAGCCAGTGGGTGTAGCGATAATAATACCATCAGCCCAGTATGCGTTTAGGAGTTCGCCGTTCAACGTCGCGTGGACGGTGATCATGGACGAGGTATCATGTCGGAAAACCGTGATGTCATTCAGTGCGAAATTTTCGTGCCCAAAGATTTTGCTATCGTTGCCGGTTACTTCTAGCAGATCTCGGGCCTGCAACGTGTAATTGCCGGAAAAGATGTTATCTAACGCGTGGATCATCTCACTCTTGTGAATGGAGGCCAAGAAGCCCAATCTGCCAAAATTTATGCCGGCAATAGGGATTCCCGAATCCCGTACCTGCGATACGGCAGAAAGCATGGTGCCGTCGCCCCCTAAGCTCAGTAAAAAAAGAATGCCACTGGGTAAGTCGTGATGGCTGTAATAGAGCAGGAAGTTATCCGGACATTCAAATTGTTGCTTTAGAAAGTCATAAAAGTCTGAATGGATATAGATGAGGATATCCTTTTCGTTTAGGTAGGAAAAGAGCTGTTCGACATACGGCACGACGGACGAATTGAAAGCCCTTCCATATATCGCGATGGATTTTCTTTGCATGCGCGGTGGTTTTGACAAAACTTATGCAAAGATGCTAAAAAATAGGCTATTCTTATAAATTTAAATAATTCATCAGGATGTCGTAACGCTCTTGGATATCGGAATCTTGGCTACCATCATTGAAGGTTGCCTTCACCGTGTAATCGAATCGCCACAGCGATGCAACAAGACTAGCAATATTCTTTTTGTCAACTTTTATGGTCATCTCAACTTTCGTCGTTTCCGGTATTTCACGGATAGCCGTGTTGAGGATCCGAACATTCTCTGATTCAAAAAGATGGGCTATGTGCGAAAACGAGACATCATGCTTGCCGAATTCCAAAACAATGATGGCTCCTGCAGCTTGATTGCCAAGCGTCTGATTGAGCGCATTTAGCAATTCGGGAAGCGTAAGAACTCCTATAAACGCGTTGTCTTTGTCCAAAACGGGCAAGACCGATAGCTGGTGTGCTGACATGTATTGCAATGCATCGTAACTATGTTGGTAGGCATAGAGGTATACAAAACGGAAAGATACCGATAGACTGCGTATAGGTAGGTCTTCATCATGCGCAGCTAGCAGATCATCCTCGGATAGCAACCCTAAAAAATCCTGATTGTCCACCACGGCAAGTTGAGTACAATGAAATTCGTTCATCTTGTCCAGCGCAAACCCGATGCTATCATTCGGTTTGATATCAACGTGGCTTTCGGATAAAATTTCGCCTATATACATGGTGCATCTATTTATAGTATTAAACCATATAAACGAGAAAACGTTTAATGGCCCATTACGGAATTGGGGCTAATTTATAAATTATCCATCAATAGTTGCGCGCGGCTTTTCCTGTAAACAACTTTTTACAGCATTAAAATATATTTTCCTTAATTTTACGGCATTAATGAACGAGGTCATATATTCAGGTTAATAAGATGGTTGAAGAAGCGGAGAACGTAAAATTTATTCAAGTACGTGAAGTGATCCATAAGAAAAGCCCTACGTTAGCGAAGTGGATTCCAAAGCCTTTAATCAGTTATTTGGAGAACGTCATTCATGAAGACGAAATTAACCACATCATGACAAAATTCAAGAATCAGTTTGGGCTGGATTTTGTGGACGATTTGATTCGCGAGCTCGGCGTCCAAGTAGTGTTGGAAGGAACCGAGCACATACCGGAAAATGATCCGGTTATTTTTGCGTCGAATCATCCGTTGGGAGGCTTGGACGGTATCGCGATAATGCATGCTATCGGGCAGTATCGACGCGATGTTAAGTTTTTGGTGAATGATATCTTGATGAACATTCGGAATTTGGAACCGCTGTTCATTCCGGTCAACAAAGTCGGAAATCAAGCCAAAAGTGGCATTTTGGCGATAGACCAAGCCTATGCTGCGGAAAATGCCTTACTTATTTTCCCCGCCGGTTTGGTTTCTAGAAAGATCGGAGGTAAGATTGCGGATTTGGAATGGAAAAAAAGCTTTATCACCAAAGCAAAAAAATATAAAAGAGACATCGTTCCTGTGTATATCGATGGGAAAAATTCCAATTTTTTCTATAATTTAGCTAGACTAAGAGAAAAAATAGGTGTCAAAGCAAATTTGGAAATGCTGTATTTGCCGGACGAGATGTTTTCACAGAGGAACCAAACGGTGACTATCCGCTTTGGCGAACGTATCTCGTATAATCATTTTGACATATCCAAGAGTGAACGAGAGTGGGCTCGCGAAGTGCGGGAAATAGTCTATAGAATGGGGGATAAAAAATAATATATGCAAGAAATTATCGCGCCAGTAGAGCGAGCATTAATCAAAAGTGAGCTGACGAGAGAAGCCTTTGTACGGTATACCAATAATGGAAACAATGAAGTGTACTTAGTTAATTATCACTCGGCACCAAATATTATGCAAGAAATTGGCCGTTTGCGTGAGCTTACATTTCGAGGAGCAGGAGGTGGAACAGGGCTATCTATAGATATTGATGAGAATGATACCTGCGAACATAATTATGACCAGTTGATTGCCTGGAATCCGGAGGAAGAGGAGATTATTGCCGGCTACAGGGTGATGAAGTGTTCAGACGCGTTGGATAAAGATGGAAATCTACACCTTTCCACTGCACATTACTTCGCATTTTCTGATACGTTTGTCCGGGATTATCTTCCTTATACATTAGAGCTTGGGCGATCATGGGTTCAGCCGCGCTATCAACCGGCTATCGATAATCGAAAAGGACTGTTTTCTTTGGACAATTTGTGGGACGGCTTAGGAGCATTGGTCATGATCAATCCCGAGATCAAATATCTCTTCGGGAAGGTAACGATGTACCCCCAATACCATGCAGTTGCACGGGACTTGTTGATTTATTTTATGGAGCATTATTTCCCCGATAACGAGAAGCTTGTAGTGCCGTTTGCCAAACTGAATCTTTCCTACAAAACGGATATCTCGGCATATCACGGCATTTTCGATGGCCTGGACTATAAGGAAGGCTATAAGGTTCTAAATACAAAAGTTCGCGAATTGGGCGAAAATATTCCGCCGCTGATCAATACGTATATGAATCTTTCCCCCAGCATGCGTACGTTTGGTACGGCGCTAAACGATGAATTCGGGGAAGTGGAAGAAACGGGCATCATGATCACCTTGGAAGATATCTATCCAGCAAAAAAAGAACGTCATATGGTTACGTTCGAACGTGACCGTCATTACGGCGAAAAACCGCAAAAGTAGTTAGCGCGAAAGAAAAATATAATGCCGGTGCACGATCAATCTTTGATAGATGGGCAGATTTATATAAGAACAGCCTTTGTGAAATCAATTCACAAAGGCTGTTGCTTATTTTTTTAACATTTCGATATGAGGTATGTTATCTTCTAGATAGACTTCACTGACTTTTTCAAACCCGAGATCTTCATAGAACTTTTGTAAGTAAAGCTGCCCGCTGATGCGAATTGGTGTCGATGGTTCTACGGATTTCCAGTATGCGATCGCATGGTTCATGAGTTCTTTGCCAATGCGGTATTTTCGGTAATCAGCACGTACAACCACTCGACCGATAGATAGGTCCGAGTAGGAAATTCCAGCTGGTAGCAAACGTGCGTATGCCACAATCTGTTGGTTGTGCGTGCCAAATAGATGTAGGGAAGCGAGATCTTTGTCATCACATTCCCGATAAAGACAATCTTGCTCAAGCATAAAAACGTCAATACGCAACTGCAGAATTTGGTACAGCTGTAACCCACTGAGTTCGGCAAAGGGTTTGACCACCCATTGAATTTCCATCTCAGTTATTCAGATAGTAAGGATTTAACAACCTCCGATATCGTACGACCATCCGCTTGTCCAGCCAGTTGTTGGTTGGCCAGCCCCATTACTTTCCCCATATCCTTCACAGAAGAAGCACCGACGGTTTTAATGATGTCTTTGACGATTGTTGCCACGGCCTCTCGATCCAGTTGTTTCGGAAGATACTCCTCAATAACTTGCTGTTCTTCTAACTCGATGGTATATAAGTCATCGCGGTTTTGTTGCTTATAGATCTCGCCAGACTCCTTACGTTGCTTAACCAGTTTTTGCAGTACTTTGATTTCCGCTTCTGTCGAGAGCTCCTCTGTATGTCCTTTCTCCGTTTTAGCCAATAGAATAGCTGCTTTAACGGCGCGTAATCCCCGAAGACGGGCATTGTCTTTGGCAATCATCGCTGCCTTTATATCTTGATTGATCTTTTGTTCTAGTGTCATGATTTAAAAATTAAAAAGTTTAAACTAAAAAGTTGAGCGGATAAAATGTTCATTCTTGTTCGGTGTATATGCCCTTGAAACGATGCTTAATCGTCACGTTTTATGATCGTAGCTGATGCCTGTGCGGTCGGCATCACCAGCAGATCGTTGATGTTGACGTGGGGAGGACGCGATAGCACAAAAGCAATAATTTCGGCAATGTCGGTGCCCGAAAGGGGTGTTAGGCCTTGGTACACATTCTTAGCTCGTTCCTTATCGCCTTTAAAGCGCACTTCCGAAAACTCCGTTTCAACCATTCCTGGATCGATAGAAGACACCCGAATGCCCTTCGCTAAAAGATCCATACGCATCGCTTTTGTCAGCGCGTCTACAGCGTGCTTTGTAGCGCAATATACATTGCCGTTTGGATAGACCTCCTTGCCCGCAATAGATCCGATGTTGATGATGTGTGGATTTTCGCTGTTTGCCAGTAGTGGGACGGTGTGTTTCGTGACATACAACAAGCCCTTCACATTCGTGTCGATCATCCGATCCCAATCGCCCGTATCACCATGGTCAATCCCATCTAGCCCTTGGCTTAACCCAGCGTTGTTTATCAATACATCGATCTTGCGCCAACTTTCTGGCAGATTAGCCAAGGCAGTCTCCACGGCAGCGCGATCCCGCACATCGAGCTCGAAGCACAATATCTCGCAGGATCGATAAGTGGATTGGATACGTCGTTTCAGTTCTTCCAAACGGTTTAATCTCCGTGCACAAAGCAATAGCCTGTAATTCGATTCTTTGGCAAGTACGGCGGCACATGCTTGGCCAATTCCCGAACTTGCTCCCGTTATAAGTACTGTTCTCATGGTTATTGAAAAATTAAACTGAATTGTATGTTTCGCAGGTACGTTTTGTCTAGCGGAGCCATGAAGGCATTGTTACGAGCAAAAGCATGGCTTCTGTCGAGTACGTCTCCGAAGCTTTGAATAAATTTGACTTCGGGCGATACCCGAAAAAATGGAAAGAAAATCTCCACGCCAACACCAGCTTCCCATGCCAAGTAACCAGATTTTAAGACGATGGGCTGTGGACGATTTTCCAGCGGACTCGCCATCCACTCTTCGTATTCGCCCACTAAATTAATCCACCGGGTGTAACGTATTCCTCCTGTGACATAACCCCGGTAGCGATTGAATTTGTTTTTTAATATTTTCTCGTCGGATCGAAAACGTATATTGAAAGGGAACTCAAACGCATTGAAATTAGAGCCCTCGCGTTGTGCGCTCACATGTCGCATGTTTCGTATCACGGGTTCGCTTTGAGCGATCGTGTCCTGATATTGGATGCCCGAATTATTGATGAATCGGAAGCTTGGGGAAAAAGTAGAGGAGAGGTTATCTGAAAACCTAACCTCAATAGGTAACCCTACAGACATTCCATGGCCAGTCTTACTGGCAATAGCAGAGAAATTACCAATGTACAGATCGTTGTTTTCCGGGACAGTTGTGTTTCCTAACGATGTCCAATTGTCTTTTAGTCCTATTAGGTAGCTGCTGTTAACATAATTGTACTGTAACCCCATCGAAAGCCAAGCTTCCTCATCGTAGAAAGCCGAGAAAGGCAGCGAGAGGCTTTTTTGCGCCTGAGCATTACCTGTTAACGCGAAAAAGCTCCATATTAAGACAGCAAGCCGTCTCATTTGGTGCATTCATAAATGGTGCAAAAACCAAACGTCTGCGGTCTTACTTTTGTTTCGCTAAATCCTACAGCTTGCGTGATAGCGGCAAACCTACTGCCATCAGGAAAATTGGCAACGGATTCGGGGAGGTAAGCGTATGCGTTGGCATCTTTGGATATCATCTTTCCTACAGCGGGTGTGAGCTTGTGGAAATAGAAATGATAAAGCTGCTTAATCGGAAACGCAGTTGGATTGGATAATTCCAATATCACCGCGCGACCTCCAGGTTTCAAGACCCGCCGGATATCGGCTAACCCTTGGGGCAAATTTTCAAAATTGCGCACACCGAAAGCTACGGTCACAGCATCGAACGTATTATCTTCGAATTGTAGTTTTTCCGAATCGCCAAGCTGAACTTCCAGACGATCCGCCAGACCTTTTTTAACTATTTTTTCCTGTGCCACGGCCAACATGCCCGAGGAGATGTCTACACCGATAATTTTTCGTGGATTCAATATGCGAAGGGATTCGATGGCGAAGTCTCCCGTGCCCGTTGCTACATCCAAAATAAGCTGTGGTGCCAAATTTTGCAAGGACCGAATAGCCTTTTTACGCCATATCGTATCAATGCCCATAGTCATCATCCTATTCAGCATATCGTAGGTTTTTGATATGTTGTTGAACATGTCTGCCACCTGTTCTTTCTTTCCTCCGTCCTTCGTCTTGTAAGGCTTTATCGTCGATGTGTCATTTGCCATTCAACAAATATACGATATTGGAAAAGACTAAAAAAGAACGGCTACGTTAATAATTGAGCTAATTGTTTTATAACTCTTTGGCTGTTAACAGATAGCTGTATATATTGGATATTTATGCTTTAATAGGCCGTTTTATTATCGTTATCAACATCGCGGCTAGTTATTAACATATTGTTAAGTTGTTAGTTTTGAGCAGACTTTTATTATTGTTCACACGTTCTTAACATAGGTTGTGGAGAAAGCACCCTTCCCTAAGGGTATTTCTGAACGGCTTATTACGTACTTGTTTAAACAACGGAAAACGAGTGTTTAGAAATAGTTGGAAGGTTCCTCTTTATTTTTTATATTTTTGTTTCCCCGTTACGAGCACGGTCAGAAGACATACATTTTTTACACAGAACAACCTTTTTTGGAATGGCGACAGATAGTGAATTTTCGAATAATGCGGCCGGTAAATCAAATTTTGCTAAAAAGAGAGCGAATCTCAATAATTTGATCGGTGGCTTGGGGAAACTTCCTCCACAAGCGCTAGACCTTGAGGAGGCTGTTCTCGGTGCACTTATGTTGGAAAAAAATGCACTCAGCGAGATTATCGATATCCTGAAGCCGGATTCTTTTTATAAGGAATCGCACCAAAAGATTTATGAGGCAATTTTCAGCCTGTTCCAGCAAACATCGCCCATAGACCTCCTGACGGTGACGACCGAATTGCGTAAAATGGGTGCCTTGGAGATGGTTGGTGGAGCCTATTACATCACGCAATTGACAGATAGGGTCGTATCTGCTGCGAATATTGAATACCACGCGCGAATTATTTCCCAAAAATACATTCAGCGGGAGCTGATCAAAGTGTCAACGGAAATTATCAACAGTTCATACGATGAAACGGCCGATATTTTTGATCTTTTGGATCATGCCGAAAAGTCTTTGTTTGACATCGCGCAGAACAACTTGCGCCGTGACTCGCGGAAAATGGACGACATCATGCGGGAAGCGATTTCCAATTTGGAATTGCTGCGTGACCGTACCGATGGCCTAACGGGGATACCGTCGGGTCTAACCGCTTTAGATCGGATGACTTCTGGCTGGCAACCTTCGGATTTGGTAATCATTGCGGCACGTCCTGCTATGGGTAAGACAGCCTTCGTATTGTCCGTGGCACGCAATGCCGCTGTCGATCATCAACGAGCTGTGGCCGTATTCTCCTTGGAGATGTCTTCCGTACAGCTTGTCAATCGTTTAATTGCTGGAGAAACGGAGATCGAGCAGGAGAAGTTGAAAAAAGGAAATTTGGCCGATCACGAGTGGCAGCAGCTACACTCGCGTATCGGTAGGCTAACAGAAGCTCCCCTTATTATTGATGATACACCGGCTTTGAACGTATTTGAGTTTCGCGCCAAATGCCGCCGTTTAAAGGCGCAGCACGATATCCAGATGGTTATTGTGGATTACCTGCAGTTGATGCACGGTAAATCCGAGGGTAAGGGCGGCGGTAACCGCGAGCAGGAGATCGGTTCGATCTCGCGCGCTTTGAAATCGGTTGCCAAGGAGCTTAATATCCCGGTTCTTGCGCTTTCTCAGCTAAGCCGTGCGGTAGAATCTAGGCCAGGGAATAGCAAACGGCCCATGCTATCCGATTTGCGGGAGTCAGGATCTATTGAGCAGGATGCTGATATGGTACTGTTCCTTTACCGTCCCGAATATTACGGGCTTACGGAAGATGAAGAAGGAAGGCCAACAGCAGGTGTTGGCGAAGTCATTATTGCCAAACACCGTAACGGTGAAACGGGTATCGTACCACTGAAATTTGTGGGTAAGTTTGTCAAATTCGTGGATCTTGAAGAAGATTTTGCCGGTGCCGCTGGAGACTCATTTGCCGCAGGAAAAGATAGCTTTAGCTCGGCCATTAATCCTTCCGACGCTTTCGGAAACTTTGGCGGAGGCTTTGATGGTGGAGGGATAACGATGCCATCCCGTATGAACGATATGCCTGATGACGCGCCTTTCTAATTGCGGGCGGTCGCGGAATAAATAAATACGAAGCAAGCTGTTCGACAAGGCTTGCTTTTTATCTTCCATAGGGTATCGATTATTTTTACTAATTTTACCCATACTTTTTTGTTGAAACTTTCATAAAATTTAGGAGAAAGATTTGGATTATTTAGCAGGACTAAACCAGGCACAGCGCGCTGCCGTGGAACAGACTGAAGGGCCGGTGATGATTGTTGCAGGAGCAGGGTCGGGAAAAACGCGCGTTATTACCTATCGCGTAGCCCATCTGATTAGAAAGGGTGTGGATCCTTTTAATATTCTTGTATTGACGTTCACCAATAAGGCAGCCAAGGAGATGCGGGAACGTATTACGAGTGTGGTTGGAGCGGAAGCAAGAAATATTTGGATGGGAACGTTTCACTCGGTTTTTTCGCGTATTCTCCGGGTGGAGGCCGAATTAATCGGCTATCCCAAAAACTTTACCATATACGATAGCGATGATACGAAAAGCCTGATACGCGCTATTATCAAGGAAATGAACCTAGATGACAAGCTGTACAATGCCAATCATGTTTATGGACGTATATCTTCGGCAAAAAACAATTTGATCTCTCCGCAAGAGTACAATAAGAATGAGGCCATCATGGCAGAAGATATCGCCAATGGGCGGGGACAACTGGGGCAAATTTACATGACCTACGCGCAGCGTTGCTATCGGGCCGGGGCAATGGATTTCGATGACCTATTGTTCAAGACTAACGTCTTGCTGAATAAGCACCCCGATGTGCTGCACAAATACCAGCATCAATTTAAATACTTGATGGTGGATGAATACCAGGATACCAACTTTTCGCAATACCTGATTGTAAAGAGGTTGGCGGCGGTGAATGAGAATATTTGCGTGGTGGGGGACGATGCACAAAGTATCTATGCGTTTCGGGGCGCTAACATCCAAAATATCCTTAATTTTCAGAAAGACTACCCTGATGTGCAGGTGTTTAAGCTGGAACAGAATTATCGTTCGACTAAGATGATTGTCAATGCGGCTAACAGCGTGATCGAAAAAAACCAAAACCAGTTGGAGAAAAATGTGTTCTCTGAAAATGAGGACGGCGACAAGATCAAAGTAACACGCGCATTCTCAGACAACGAGGAAGGGAAGATTGTGGCCGAAGCAATTTCGCAGGAGCGTTCTTTAAAAGGCTTGAAGTATAAAGATTTCGCGATACTTTATCGCACAAATGCGCAATCACGTGCGATGGAGGAAGCCTTGCGTAAATTAAATGTGCCCTACAAACTTTACGGCGGAACTTCATTCTATCAACGGAAGGAAATTAAAGACCTGATCGCTTATTTTCGCCTTACTTTCAATCCCAACGATGAAGAAGCGCTAAAGCGGGTGATCAACTACCCGCGCCGCGGGATCGGTGATACCTCGGTCGAAAAGATAATGGTGGCTGCGGATAAGCAACAGTATCGTTTGTGGGACGTGGTCGTGAATGCCCAAATGTTTCTGGACGGACGTAGTGCTACGGCGGTCGGCAATTTCGGGTTGATGATTCAAAGTTTCCAAGCTACAGCAAAGTCGAATTCAGCGTTTGATACGGCAATGCATATCGCACAGCATTCTGGGATCTTAAAAGACTTGTATGAAGACAAATCTGTGGAAGGCCTTAACCGCTACGAGAATATCCAGGAGCTTTTGAACGGTATCAAAGAATTTTCTGAGCGGGAAGATATTGAAGATAAGGGTCTTGATGTGTTTATGCAAGACATCGCGCTTTTAACGAACGATGACAATGACAAGGATCCTAACGCGGATACGGTATCGTTAATGACGATCCACTCTTCGAAGGGGTTGGAGTTTCCGGTCGTTTTTATTGTAGGGCTGGAAGAAAACCTTTTTCCTTCCCAATTGTCTTTAAACTCGCGTTCCGAACTGGAAGAAGAACGACGTTTGTTTTATGTAGCGGTGACACGTGCGGAGAAGAAGTTACATTTGTCGTACGCGACGTCTAGGTATCGTTGGGGGACATTAAACAACTGCGAACCCAGTCGTTTTTTGGACGAATTGAATCCCGCCTGTTTAGAATTGGATTTTCAACCTCGAAGCGTATCGACGGGAATGGATGCTGGTTTTCAGTCCGAACGAATCGCTTGGAAGCAGAAAGAAGGTGATACGTTTTCCAAACCGAAGCCAAAAGGAGTTAAGACGACGTCCATATTGCCAAAAGCCCACATTCCTACCGAAGGGTTTGCCCCTTCGGATACTTCGGGTCTTCAGGTGGGTATGGAAGTGGAACATGAACGGTTCGGATTTGGTAAAGTGGTAAGCTTAGAGGGAAATAAACCTGATATAAAAGCGACAATTTTCTTCAAAGAGTTGGGACAGAAACAATTGTTGCTTAAATTTGCAAAACTTCGAGTAATTTAGATAAGATAAAATAATAACAGCCGCTGGTTAGATATTGAATTAGCGTGAAACTTAACAATATGGATTTCGATTACAATAGCACCCGGCCAAAGCTCATTTTGGCAGAATATGGAAGGAACGTACAGAATATGGTGGATTATATCTGTTCACTTCCTACAAAAGAAGAAAGAAACCGCTATGCACAGGTGGTGATTGATATGATGGGGGTGCTCAACCCGCATCTGCGCGATGTATCGGATTTCAAACATAAATTATGGGATCATCTTCATATCATCTCTGATTTTAAAATCGATGTCGAGTCGCCTTACCCAGTGCCCGATCGCGATGCGATACATAAAAGACCAGAGCTATTAAACTATCCGCAACATGCAATCCGCTTCAAGCACTACGGCTATACCGTGGAACGTATGATTGAAAAAGCACTAGCCATGCCAACGCCAGAATACCGTGACCGGATGGCTATCTCGGTTGCAAACTTTATGAAGATGGCTTATACGACTTGGAACAAGGACTCGGTGCAAGATGAACATATCATCCAAGATCTATTCGAATTATCGAAAGGGCAACTTCGTTTGCCAGCTGATACGGTATTGACCAAGCTGGACTTCAAAACTCCCCCTCCGGGAAATCGGACAAAAAGTGCTGCAACATCTAATTCCAACAATAATAATAACCATGGCAGCCATCAAAAGAGCGGAGGTTCAGGGCATAGCCATGGCCACCGTGACAATAATAGGAAATTTAGCGGCGGTAGCGGCGGCGGGAAAAAGAATTTTGTTCCAAAAAAAGGCGGTTTTAAAAGATAAGGCTATTTGCTAGCTAAAGCACAGGAGAGCAATTGCGTGGCGAACATCGTTATCCAATTGCTCTTTTTTTAATTACAATTAACGTGTATCCCAACATATGAATGCATTTGAAATAAAAGGAGGAAAGAAATTAAAGGGAGAAATTGTTCCGCAAGGTGCCAAGAATGAAGCGTTGCAGATCTTATCGGCAGTCCTCTTGACGGAAGATAAAATGACCATCAGCAATATCCCAGATATCAAGGATGTGAACAAACTGATCGATCTGCTCGCTGCGTTGGGCGTTTCTGTTCAGCGGCTGAGTAAAGATACCTACGAATTTGAAGCAAAAAATATCCATATCGACTATTTCCAGTCCGAGGAATTTAAGCATAAAGGTGGTGGACTTCGCGGTTCCATTATGATTGTAGGTCCTTTGTTGGCTCGTTTTGGAAAAGCAGCAATCCCGAAGCCAGGAGGAGATAAGATTGGTCGCCGACGTTTAGATACGCATTTTTTGGGCTTTGAAAAACTCGGGGCTAAATTTGTTTACGATGCGGAAAACAACTTTTTCAACGTGGATGCAACAGCCTTACGAGGCACCTACATCCTGTTGGACGAGGCCTCGGTAACCGGTACGGCGAATGTGGTCATGGCAGCCGTGTTGGCCAAAGGGACGACCACGATTTACAATGCCGCTTGTGAGCCTTATCTGCAGCAGCTTTGTAAGATGCTAAACCGGATGGGGGCTCAGATTTCTGGTATTGGTTCCAACTTATTGACTATCGAAGGTGTAGACCGTCTGCACGGAACCGAGCACCGAATGCTGCCGGATATGATCGAAATAGGTTCCTTTATTGGCCTCGCCGCCATGACCGGTTCGGAGATAACAATTAAAGATGTTTGTTTTAAAGAACTCGGGATTATTCCGACAATCTTTTCTAAATTGGGTATTCAGTTCGAATTACGTGGCGACGATATCTACATTCCCTCGCAGGAGTCGTATGCTATCGATACGTTTATCGATGGATCAATTCTTACGGTTTCCGATGCGCCTTGGCCCGGTTTCACGCCAGATTTGCTCAGCATCGTTTTGGTGACTGCAATCCAGGCCAAAGGAAATGTACTCATCCACCAAAAGATGTTCGAGAGTCGGTTGTTCTTTGTTGATAAGCTCATCGATATGGGAGCGCAGATTATCTTGTGTGATCCGCATCGTGCCACTGTTATAGGTTTGAATAAACAAAATAAACTTCGCGGTATCGAAATGACGTCACCTGATATTCGTGCAGGTGTTTCTCTGCTGATTGCAGCCTTATCTGCACAGGGGAAATCCGTTATCTATAACATCGAACAAATTGAACGGGGGTATCAAGACATTGAAGAACGACTAAAAGCTTTAGGAGCCGATATCCGCAGGGTAGAGGCGCAACCATCCCATTAAAGCGGAACGATTGATCGCTAATTTCCGTCGTTCTGTATAACGTTGACCAAGTGAAAGGCCTTGCTCCTTCAAACTTGGTCAACGTCCTGTTTTCCGTCGGTTTTTCGTTTTCGCAGTACGCTCTTCGACCACATGGAGCGGTAATTTATCTCTTATTGTACACGTCTTCGTTGATCACCTGCGGCATTTTTTGTCCATTTTTTACAGCAATCAGGTTCTTTGCGGCAAGGAGTGCCATTTTTGTTCGCGTTTCCAAGGTTGCCGATCCAATATGCGGAAAAATACACGCGTTGGCCATGTTCAAAAGCGGATTGTCGGGAAGCATAGGCTCGGGGTCAGTGACGTCGAGTCCGGCGCCCCAAATTTCCTTTTTTTGCAATGCTTCGATAAGGTCTGGCTCATGGTGTATCCGTCCGCGTGCGGTGTTGATGAAGATGGCGGAGTTTTTCATCCTGCGGAAGCTATCTTTGTTGAAACGATGTGCTGTTTCGGCTGTCAAGTTGGTGTGTACCGAGAGCACGTCGCTGTGGCGAAGCAAATCGTCAAAATTAACGTAAGTGGCCTCCACAGCCTCTTCGGCCTGTGGGTTCCGATGCCTGTTGTGATAGATGATTTTCATGCCGTACGCGGCTTTTGCTTTCCTTGCGAGTGATAGCCCTATCCGGCCCAGCCCAAAAATACCCAAGGTCTTCCCCTGCAGTTCTACGCCCAAATGCTTCGTAAATTCAAAATCGGTCCAAGCACCGTCACGCACCTGCATAGCTCTAAAAAATGCTTTCCTTGATACGGCCAACATCAGCAGAAAGGCAATGTCTGCTGTAGCATCGCTTAAAACATCTGGGGTGTTGCTGATCGGAATGCTAGCTGCAGTAGCAGCGTTCAGGTCTACATGGTCGTAGCCAACACTAGTCAAGGCAATTCCTTTTAGATGCGCGCAGGCTTCAAAAAAGTCGGCGTCTAACTGTCCTTGACCAACATTTAAAAGGTAGTCGGCATGTTTGCAAGCCATAATAAGCTGTTGTGGAGATAGTCTCGATCCCGATTCGTTTATGGAAATATCAAAACCGGATTCCGTTAGGAGATCTATTGCCGGAAGTGGGATATCTTTCGAAATAAATAACTTCATGTCTTTTTTTTAACAATATACGGTTTTGTGTTATCTATCGGATGTTTATATATCATTATGCTTGTTTTTATTTTGGATTCATTGCCTTATTTCTCTTAGTTTTTTTATTTAATACAATGAAAACCCATAAAAAATCCTATTTTTTTAAAAAAAGTATTGTTTTGTTGTGTTTTTTATATATAATTGCAATGTAAAATCAATAAACTTATGTCTACAGCACAGAAAAAATCGTTATTTCCATTTCTTATTATGGTCGCTTTGGTGATTATTGCTTTTTTTAATCCGTCGCTACCTACGAATGCGAGTGAATATGAGTACAACGCCGCAGATGTGGCGTGGATGCTTACGTCTACTGCGTTAGTTTTGATCATGACCCCCGGATTAGCCTATTTTTATGGAGGTATGGTTAAAAAGAAGAATGTCATTTCGACGATGTTGCAAAGCTTTATTTGCATGGCGGTTGTGGCAGTGCTGTGGATAGCATTTGGTTTTAGTTTGGTTTTCGGCGATTCATTAGGCGGTGTTATAGGCAACCCAATGAGTTTCTTTATGTTTAGCGGTGTACTTGATCATGAGCCTTGGGCTGGCGCACCGACCATACCTTTTACGCTGTTTGCCATGTATCAGCTAAAATTTGCAATTATTACGCCTGCGCTTATTACCGGTGCATTTGCAGAGCGCATTCGCTTCACTTCATATATCTTGTTTATCTGCCTTTTCTTTATTTTTATTTATGCGCCATTGGCACACGCAACTTGGCATCCTGATGGGGTTTTGTTTAAAATGGGCGTTTTGGATTTTGCCGGCGGAACGGTTGTGCATATGTCCGCTGGCTTGACGGCTCTTGCTTCGGCCATTTATCTAAAACAAGGAAACGAGTGCAAGGAACATACACCGGCGCGTATTACCTACGTCCTTCTGGGTACCGGACTCCTTTGGTTTGGATGGTTCGGATTCAATGCTGGATCGGCATTTGGCGCTTCAGCATTGGCAGCGACAGCGATGGCGACAACCACAGCGGCTTCGGGTGCGGCAGCTGTTATGTACATTTTGTTCGATGCAGCTCGTGGTACAAAGCCATCTGCAATGGGTACTTGTATTGGTGTGGTGGTTGGTTTGGTTGCCATTACGCCAGCGGCAGGTTTTGTAACCGTTCCTCACTCCATTGTAATTGGCGCGGTCGCTGCTATCATCAGCCGCCTGCTTATTGAATGGCGTACGAAATCTAATATAGACGATACATTGGATGTTTTTCCCAGCCACGGTGTCGGCGGGATGGTTGGGATGCTGCTGACAGGTGTGTTTGCCCATTCTGCTATAAATGCAGCCGTTGAAACAAATGGTTTGTATTATGGTGAAACCGGACTATTTACCGCGCATGTCATTGGGCTGCTGGGTGCAACGGTATTCATTTTGGTATTGGCATTTGTGCTGCTGAAAGTTACCGATATCATTACCCCTCTCCGTGTAAATG
This sequence comes from Sphingobacterium griseoflavum, assembly GCF_014653155.1. Lineage (GTDB taxonomy): Bacteria > Bacteroidota > Bacteroidia > Sphingobacteriales > Sphingobacteriaceae > Sphingobacterium > Sphingobacterium griseoflavum. The sequence goes on from NZ_BNAF01000001.1 coordinate 213,574, forward strand.
AACAAGAAGAACTGGAAGGACTGGATCTATCCCAACATGGCGAAAAACTATAAGAGGTATTACTACTAACTAAATCCAATTGTGAATTGACCGTGCTCCAGTAGGAGCACGGTTTTTATTTGCCAAATTTAAACCGCATTATCTCCCTTAAAAAAATTATATTTGCCATTTAGAATTATTGGATAAAAACCTGTATGAAGCATATACGTAATTTTTGTATTATCGCACATATCGATCATGGTAAAAGTACTTTGGCGGATCGCTTGTTGGAATTTACAAACACCATTTCGCAACGCGAAGCCCAAGCCCAATTATTAGATAATATGGACTTGGAACGCGAGCGTGGTATCACGATTAAATCGCATGCGATCCAAATGGAATATACCCAAGATGGTCAGCAATATATACTTAACTTAATTGATACCCCTGGGCACGTGGATTTTTCCTACGAGGTTTCGCGGTCTATTGCTGCATGTGAGGGGGCGCTGTTGATCGTTGATGCTTCGCAAGGGATTCAAGCGCAAACCATATCAAATTTGTATTTAGCGTTGGAACATGACCTAGAGATTATCCCGATCTTGAACAAGATGGATCTCCCGGGAGCGATGCCAGAGGAAGTGAAGGACCAAATTATTGATTTGATTGGTGGAAAGCGTGAGGAAATTATCCCCGCCTCCGGTAAAACAGGTATGGGTATTGCCGAGATACTTCGGGCTATTGTAGAGCGTGTTCCTGCTCCAGTGGGCGATCCACAAGCACCTTTGCAAGCGTTGATCTTCGACTCTGTTTTTAATTCTTTTCGGGGCATTATGGCCTACTTTAAAGTGGAGAACGGTGAAATAAGAAAAGGAGATAAAGTAAAGTTTGTCGCAACGGGAAAGGAGTACTTTGCGGACGAAATCGGTACGCTAAAATTAAATCAAGTTGCTAAGGATGTCGTCCGGACAGGAGACGTCGGTTACATTATTTCTGGTATTAAGGAAGCTAGAGAGGTGAAGGTCGGCGATACCATAACGCATCGTGAGCGTCCCTGTGCTGCTGCGATACAAGGCTTTGAGGAAGTAAAGCCGATGGTATTTGCAGGTATTTATCCGGTGGATACCGAAGATTATGAGGAATTGCGTGAATCTATGCATCGGCTACAGCTGAATGATGCCTCTTTGGTATTCGAACCGGAGTCATCAGCAGCTTTGGGTTTCGGTTTTCGCTGTGGTTTTCTGGGTATGCTCCACATGGAAATTATTCAGGAGCGTTTGGAGCGTGAGTTTGACATGACTGTCATCACTACAGTGCCCAACGTGTCTTACAAGGCCTTCATGACAAAAGAACAGGAAGAGATCAGCGTGCATAATCCATCTGATCTTCCGGATCCAAGTAAGTTGGATTTTATCGAGGAGCCTTATATCAAAGCCAATATTATCACCAAGTCTGATTTTGTAGGCCCCGTGATGTCTCTTTGTATTCAAAAACGGGGTACCATCATCAACCAGTCCTATCTGACCTCAGATCGTGTGGAACTGGTTTTTGAAATGCCCATGGGCGAGATTGTTTTCGATTTCTATGATAAATTAAAAACCATATCCAAGGGTTATGCATCGTTCGACTATCATCAAATTGGCTATCGTAAATCGGATCTGGTGAAACTGGATATTCGGTTAAATGACGAACCTGTTGATGCATTATCGTCCTTAATACACCGCAGTAACGCATATGACTTTGGGAAGAAAATATGTGAGAAGCTGAAGGAGCTGCTGCCACGTCAGCAATTTGAAATACGAATCCAGGCCTCCATTGGCGCGAAGATTATCGCACGGGAAACCATCTCTGCACTTCGTAAAGATGTGACAGCGAAATGTTACGGAGGCGATATTTCCCGTAAGCGTAAACTATTGGAAAAGCAGAAGAAAGGGAAGAAACGCATGCGCCAGGTCGGAAACGTGGAGATTCCGCAGTCGGCCTTCATGGCTGTGTTAAAGTTGGATTAAAGGTTTATAGTGGACAATTAAGCTATCAGGACTATATTTTATGAATTTATTGGACGGCAAGCTGGTATCAGCAAAGATAAAAGAAGACATCAAAAGGGATGCAGCCGCGTTTACAGCGCAGACAGGTCGCAAGCCCCATTTAGTTGCTATTTTGGTAGGTAACGACGGCGGTAGCGAAACGTATGTAGCTAGTAAGATGCGAAACTGTGAGCTAGTAGGTTTTGAGTCGACAAATATTCGGTATGATGTGGACATAACGCAAGAGCAGCTCATCAAGAAGATCGAAGAAATCAACCATGATCCCACGATTGATGGATTAATCGTACAGCTCCCGTTGCCTAAGCATATTGATCCGGATAGCATCACGGAGGCTATTGACTACCGCAAGGATGTGGATGGTTTTCATCCGGTCAACCTTGGACGTATGCAGCGGAACCTTCCTTGCTTTATTCCAGCCACTCCATATGGTATCCTGCTTATGTTGGATCACTACAGAATTGAAACGGCCGGAAAGAAAGCGGTGGTAGTAGGACGGAGCAATATTGTGGGATCGCCTATGAGTATCTTATTAGCGCGCAACAGTAATCCAGGAAACTGCACCGTAACGATCACGCATAGCCGCACCGAACACATTAAAGAAGAGATCCTCGCGGCGGATATTGTCGTGGCAGCGATCGGCCGCAAAAATTTTATCACCGCTGAAATGGTTAAAGAAGGCGCCGTTGTCATTGATGTCGGGATTAACCGCGAAAACTCCACGGAAACAAAATCTGGTTTTAAACTTTATGGCGACGTAGATTTTGAAGAGGTTTCCAAAAAAGCGTCTTGGATAACGCCCGTTCCCGGTGGCGTGGGTTTGATGACCATCGTTGGCTTACTAAAGAATACATTGGAAGCTGCTAGAGGAACAATTTATTCCAAATAGCGAAAACACTTTGGTATAAAAATTGTTTCCAAAGTTAGTTGACCAACAATAATGTAAACAAAAGTAGGAAACATGAAAAAATTAGCTTTGTTAGCCGTTGTTGCAGGAGCATTGAGCTTTGCATCTTGCAACAATAACCCATCAAAAGACCGGAATGCAGATGGCGAGGTTTCTGCAGGAGAGCAATTAGATCACACCTTAGAAGAGGTTGATGCGCATGCAGACCATGCTCATGCAGAAATGGATAAAGAAATCGCTGAGGCAAAAGCTCGTGTTGCGCAAGCCGAGGCGGACTTGGAAGCGGCGGTAAAAAAAGGAGATAAGGAAGCGGAAAGAGCTGCAAAAGAATCGCTTGATGACGCAAATACAGCTTGGGATAAAGTCAAAGCGGCGGCAAGAAAAGCGGGACACGCCGTGGAAGAAGGAACAGAGAAGGCGGTTGACGCAACGGGACGTGCGGCAAGAGCTACGGGAAATGCGATCGATAGAGCGATTGACAAGACAGCAGACAAAGCCAATCAAGTAGCGGAAGATGCGGAGCGTAAAGCCGAAAATGTAAAAGAATCGCTTAAAAATTAGTAGAGCGATTTTGAAAAAGGACGCCAAAACATATGTTTGGCGTTTTTTTGTTACTAATTTTTAAAAAAAAAGACAATTTGTAGGGACGATTATGCTTGAAGCATCGACAAAGGTGGCGTTATTGGCACTTTGCCAAGAGAAAAACGATATGCGGTTGCAGGAAATTACTCAGGCTATCGCTCAGGCCCAAGAGGCGATTGAGAGTGACACAAAGAGTAGTGCAGGGGATAAATACGAAACATCTCGTGAGATGATGCAACAGGATCTAAATCGGTATCATCAACAGCTCTTGCAAGCCAAAAAAGATGCGTTGATTCTGCAGCGAATAGAGCTACAGCCTAAACCTCGGGTGGCGCTTGGATCGCTGGTCATCACCAACTCGGCAACCTATTTTATCGCTTCCAGCTTGGGTAAGCAAAAAGTAGGGGATACCGAATATATGGTTATATCCGCTTTTTCACCTATTGGTACCTTGTTGATCGATCATGCTCCGGGAGACACCGTCAATTTCAATGGTCGGGAACAACAGATCGTAGCTATCTTCTAGCCCTTATTGTTGCCACACCCGTAAACAAAAATCTTTTCCTGTTGTTCTTTCAATACGGGTTGATTTTTGATATAAAGCAAACAATTATGGCAAATCAAATAAAGAGTCTAGTGCGAAATTTAGTATTTTTTTTCGGGTTATTAGTTGCTTTTGAAAGCTGTAAGCCACATGTCGCCGACGCAGATGTAAAGGCCAAGGTTGAAAGCGTGGTGGCTGCACACCCTAACGTTGTTGTTAGTGTAAAAAGAGGGAAGGTGACACTTTCAGGTATTGTAGAAACAGAAGAAGATCGCCGGAATTTGGCTGTGGCTGCAAAAGATGCTGATCCACAAAATGTTAAAGAAGTAGTCGACGACCTCACCGTCGCTACCCTGCCTGTAGATAGCGTACATACAGATGCCCAACTGAAAGAGGAAGTGCAAGCGCTGACGAAGAAATTTCCAGAAGTGAAAGCGCATGTTTCAGCTGGCGTGATACGTGTATCAGGCGCTGTTGAACCCAATGATGTGGAAAAAGTTAAGTTCGGTTTCGAGCAAATGAATGCAAAAGAGCTGGATATGTCCTCCTTAAAAATAAAAGAGAAAAAACCTTAATATGGCTTTAGTCGACAAATATAAGCTGCTGCTGGATACGGCGAAATCTGCTCATATCGAAGATTTACATTATCAGGAAACTGATGGAGTATTGCACATCAACGGTACGGCTCCCGATGCAGATGTAAAAAATAAACTTTGGAACGTCTATAACCAGATAGATCCGAACTACATTTCAAATGAGGTGGCGATAAATGTGGATCTGGCCGTCTCGACCCATGGGATATTAGCGCGGATAATTACGCAGGATGAAACGCTGAACATCCGAAAAGGGCCAAGTATTGAACAGCCCATCTTGGTTGCCGTGAATAAGAATGACAACCTATTCCTCATTAGTCTTGCAAATGATCAATGGTGGCTTGTTCGTACCGAACAGGGGCAGGAAGGATATTGTTACGCGCAGTACGTCGAGCCGATCGCCTGAAAGGACGGTCGATGTAAGCTCAGCCGGTACAAGCAGCCCAGATAACAGGGTGATTAAATGTCATCCAAGGAGAAGCTGTCCAACAAACGTATGCCTCTATCTGTACGCTGCAGTCTGCAGCAGGCGTGTACCGGATCATGCTCCAAAAATAATATATAGTCGTTATCTACAATTTCTTCCCAATAGGACTTGCGTTCTTCCATGGTGGTTAATGGGCGCACATCATAGCTCATCACGTACGGAAGTGGGATATGGCCCACCGACGGCAACAGGTCAGCCATATATAAAATTGTTTTGCCTTTGTATGTTATCTGTGGAAGCATCATGGCTTCCGTATGGCCATACGCATACCGCATCGTTATGTCTGGCGCATAAATTTCGGTTTCTGTAAAAAACCGTAACTGCCCGCTCTCTTGAATCGGCACCATGTTTTCCTTTAAAAAGGATGCTTTTTCCCGCGGATTAGGATTCATGGCCCAATTCCAGTGTTTTTCGTTACTCCAAAATTGCGCGTTCTTAAATGCAGGACGTAACTGATCTCCTTCGCGAACCACTGCTCCTCCGCAATGGTCAAAGTGCAAGTGCGTAAGAATGACGTCCGTAATGTCGTCGCGATGAAATCCATGTTGTGCTAAAGATTGATCTAATGTGGCATCTCCGTGGCGGAAATAATAGCTGAAGAATTTATCATCCTGTTTATCCCCTAGTGCGGTGTCGATCAAGGTTAATCGCTTTCCGTCTTCAATCAATAGTAACCTCGTGGCCCATGTACACAGGTTGCGCTCGTCCGCCGGATTGGTCTTTTGCCAAATTGACTTAGGGACGACGCCAAACATAGCACCGCCATCCAACTTAAAAAAACCTGTATCAATTGTGTATAGTTTCATAAGTGATCGTTTATCTTTGAAAAATATACAGCTTGCAATATTTCCTTAGCAAGCCGGTCGGCAAACACTTGTGTTCCTCTTGGACTATGCGAGCATCTAACGTAGTCCAATGAACGAGAGAAACGATAGCACCGACAATAGTCTGTGCAACGGACTGAACCGCAGACAAAGGCACTTGCATTTCTCGTGCTACCTTTCAATAAATATAGTATTTTTAATGTATCGTAAACAGTTTTAGAACAATAATTAAATGATAAAATCGACGCTCGAAGAAATCGAATCCCGTTTTGATCAGGATGTGGAACGATTCTCGAATTTGGAAACGGGACAGCAGACCACCTTAGATGCTCTTTTCAATATGGAGCTTATTACTTCTGGAATAGCTGCGCGATACCCTATGCCAAAATCTGTATTGGATATTGGTTGTGGTGCTGGCAATTATCCGGTAAAATTGCTGGAAAAATTGAACGACGTAGATGTCACCTTGGTGGATCTTAGCCAACCCATGCTTGATCGGGCTCGCGAACGTGTCGAGGCTGCAACCTGTGGAAAAGTTTGTACGATAAAGGGCGATTTCCGTACGGTAGCGCTGGAAGACGAAGCATATGATGCCATTGTTGCAACAGCAGTATTGCATCATCTTCGGGATGACCAAGACTGGGAAAGCAGCTTCCGCAAACTATATGGATTGTTGACAAAAGGGGGGAGTTTATGGATATTTGATTTAGTTCGCCAACAAGACCAAAAATTGCAGGAACTTATCTATAATAGATACTATGGGGATTACTTAAAAGGACTGAAAGACGAAGCTTATCGAGATCATGTCTTCGCTTATATTGAAAAAGAAGATACGCCAAAAGACCTGATGTACCAGTTGGATTTGCTTAAACGGGTAGGATTTAAGCAGGTGGATATCTTACACAAGAATCTTTGTTTTGCATCTTTCATGGCGATCAAGTAAGCATTGACGCGATCTTGGGCTCTTCTTGGCTTCGGTAAATAAGTAAAGGGCGTCCAGTTTGACAGGACGCCCTTTATGGTTCTTTCAGCCAACCTCAAATTAATGGGCACTTAAGTTTTTCGCTTTTTCTTCGTCAAAAGATGCTTCCAATTCGGCTAGCTTTTTCTTCCCATATGCCATCTTCGTGATGACATAAAATAGGACGGGTACGATAAATATAGCTAATAGCGTCGCCGCCATCATCCCCCCAAATACGGTCCAACCGATAGTTTGACGGGAGAATGCTCCTGCACCGGTGGATAGCATCAAAGGAATGATGCCAAGGATGAAGGCGAAAGAAGTCATGATAATTGGGCGAAGGCGGAGCTTCACTGCATCCAGTATTGCATCCATCAAAGGCATACCAATATCCACACGTTCTTTCGCAAATTCAACGATCAGAATCGCATTTTTCGCGGCTAGACCGATAATCGTAACGAGACCGATCTGCGCGTATATGTTGTTATCCAATGAAGGGATAAAGGTCAACGTCAGGATCGCGCCGAAAATACCGATAGGGACCGAAAGAAGAATGGAAAATGGCACAGACCAACTTTCGTACAACGAGGCCAAAAGTAAGAATACGAAGATAATACACAACGCAAAAATCATCACAGTCGTGTTTCCTGATTGGCTTTCCTGTAAGGAGAGGCCTGAGAAATCATAACTGTAACCGTTAGGTAGCGTTTCAGCCGCGACTTCTTCCAAGGCGCGAAGGGCATCCCCAGAACTGAAACCGGGAGCGGCCGAACCGCTCACCTCAATGCTGCGGAAAATATTATAGTGATTGATGATGGACGGATTCTGAACCATTTGCCAAGTTACCAAACTACTTAACGGAACCGAGGATCCCTCCATATTATTTACATATAGCTTGTTGATGTCTTCGATGTTCATGCGGTAGCTGTTGTCCGCCTGCGTCACTACCCGAAAATTACGTCCGTAACGCGTAAAATCATTAATATACGCCGAACCAAGATAGGCTGATATCGTACTATATATAGACGATATGGGTACTAACATCTTTTTCGCTTGCTCGCGGTTTACTGAAATTTTAAAGTTGGGCGAGTTCGAATTGAACAGGGTATATGCCATGCCAATTTCAGGACGTTGGTTTGCCGCACCCAAGAATTTGCCAACAACCGCTTCAAATTGCTTGATATCTACCGTTTGCTGATCTTGGATCATCAACGAGAAACCGCCTGACGTTCCTAGACCGGGAATAGCTGGCGGCGTGACCGCCAATACGCGAGCCTTTCCGTAAGTCGCATATTTCCCCATGATAGCGCCAGTGATCTCGGCAGCAGTACGTTTCCGTTCCGCCCACGGTTTCAATGATACGAAAAGGGTCGCCGCGTTGGATTTGAATGACCTGTTCAAAATATTGATCCCTGCAATCAGCGTCACGTGCTGAATTTCCGGGAAATCTTTACGAAATTGTTCGTTCAGCTCTGTCAATACCGCTGATGTCCTGCTGGCAGAAGAACCCTCCGGAAGATTGACGCCTGCAAAAAAGGATCCATTATCTTCTGTGGGGATAAAGCCAGTAGGTTTTGTCTTGAACATGTAACCCGTACCGATAAAGATACAGAGCAGGATGATCAAAGCCAGTGGTGCACGTCGAATACAGACGCGAACACCACGGGCGTATTTATGCGTCACACGTTCAAACCATAGATTAAATTTATAGAAGAATTTATTCAGTCCCTTCGCATGCTTGTTCACCGATGTAGGTTTTAGCAATAAGGCACACAATGCTGGCGTCAGCGACAGGGCAATAAATGCCGATAGCATAACCGACACGGCAATCGTGATGGCAAATTGTTGATACAGTTTGCCTACCATGCCCGGGATGAAGCCTACAGGTACAAAGACCGCTGCCAAAATCAATGCGATGGCAATCACGGGCGCAGTAATATCCTTCATGGCATGTATGGTAGCCTCGCGGGAGCTCATTTTGTAGTGGTCGATATAATGCTGTACTGCCTCCACGACGACGATTGCGTCATCCACGACAATACCAATGGCTAAGACGAAGGCCAATAGCGTCAAGTTATTGATGGAGAATCCGAATAGGGTAAAGAAAATAAAGGTACCCACTACAGAAACGGGGATTGCCAGCACAGGAATCAATGTAGCACGCCACGATTGCAGGAAAAAGAAGACCACGAGTGTCACCAAGATGAGGGCTTCCACCAACGTATGGATCACTGAGTCGATGGATGCGTGTACCACCGAAACGGTTTCATATCCAACGACATAGTCAACGTCGTTCGGGAAAGATTGCTTCATTTGATCCAATGCTGCATAGATTCCTTCGGCAGTCTCCACCGCATTTCCACCAGGGGTTTGGGCGACCATCATCCCTGTCGAGATCATGCCATCTGTGCGTGTCGTTGTCGCGTAGCTAAATTGACCTAATTCCACCCGGGCAACATCTTTCAACAGGACGATGGATCCGTCGCGGTTTGCTTTGATGATGATTTCCTCAAAATCCTCCACAGATGATAGGTCGGAGTCGGTAATTACCGGGTATTCAAAAACCTGCGAGTTTTGTAGGGGAGGAGCACCTACCGATCCTCCTGGAATACGGAGATTTTGCTCGGAAATGGCAGTGGAAACATCGGCAGGTGTTAGCTTCAGTGCGGTCAATTTGTTTGCATCGAGCCACACGCGCATGGAAAATGGCTGTCCGAAAGCCGTTACATCTCCCACACCTTTGACACGAAGAATAGCGTCTTTCACGTATAAGTTGGCATAATTCGCTAAAAACTTATCGTCCCGAGTACCTTTGGGAGAAACCAAAGATACCAACATTAAAATGTCCGTGTTAGCCTTACGGGTTATCACGCCCAAACGGCGCACAGCCTCCGGCAAGGCGGGTTCGGCGATCCCAACACGGTTCTGGACGTCCAGGGTAGCCACGTCGATGTCTGTCCCCACCTCAAAGGTTACAGTGATGGTCGATTGACCGTTTGATGTACTGTTGGAAGACATGTAGATCATTCCGGGGGTACCGTTAATTTGGCTTTCGATAGGCGTAGTTACTGTTTGCTCTACCGTTTGCGCATCCGCCCCAGTATAATTGGCCGTTACGGTAACCGTGGGCGGCGCTATCGACGGATATTGGCTGATAGGCAATGTCATGATCGAAATTGTACCAATGATCATGATCAAGATCGAGATGACGATTGCCGTGACAGGCCGTTTAATAAATACTTCTGAGATCATTTCTACTCTTTTAGTTTAGAACTTCCAATTACTTTTTTGACGCATTATCTGCTGCCTGCGTGTTTTCCACGACTCGAGCCCCAGATTTTACATTCATCAAGCCGTCGACTATAATCTTTTCACCAGCTTCAACACCCGATTCCACGACAACCTGCTCACCTACCTTCAAACCTAATTTTACCGGACGTATTTCAGCTTGACTGCTATCATTTACAACAAAGACGTTATAGACGCCTAATTGGTCCTGCACCGCTTTGAATGGTATAATATTTTGCTCGCTCTTGGAGGTGCTTTTCACATTGACTGTTAGGTTCATCCCCGCGCGCAATGTGTTTTGCGCGTTGCTAAAGGTTGCGCGAACTTTGATCGTTCCTGTCTGTGGATCAACTGCTCTATCAATGGTGCTTATCCTACCCGGATTTGCGTACGTAGTTCCATCCGGTAAGACAGCACTGATTTCCGTAGCCGATTTTCCAGTTTGGTAGGCCGAAAATTCGGCAATTTCGCGTTCGCTAACCTGAAACTCGACCGTAATCGGATCAACAGTGCTAATGGTGTTTATTTCCGTCATGCCGGCAGATACCAGCGCGCCCATCCGAACTAGTGAAATTCCGACCACGCCACTGAATGGTGCGCGAATGACAGCACGCTGCAAATTCGTTTGTGCTGTCGTTAGTGCCGCCTGTGCCGATTGTACCTGAGCCTTTTGATTGCTGACATCCGTTAAAGCATTATCCAATGTTTGTTTTGCGATGGCATCTTTTTCAGCTAATGTTTCATAGCGCGTTAAATCTTTCTCACCACGTTGAAGCGTCGATTTTGCTATCTCCAAAGCGGCCTTGGCTTGATCAACAGCTGCTTGGTAACGGATCTTATCAATTTCATATAACACTTGACCTTTGGACACAGAAGCGCCATCTGCCACATTTATTTTTGTAACGTAGCCACTTACTTCCGCAAAAATTTTCGTTTCCTGCAGGGGTATGACGCTGCCAGGGTAACTTTTCGTGCCAGCAACGATTTGTTTCTCGACAACAGTTGTCGATACGGGCACGGCCGACTGCCCCTGTTGGGCACCAGGTTGTTGCTTAGAAGACTCATCTTGAGATCCGCAAGATTGCCAAAACAATCCTGAACCTATGATCAAAGCGGAAAATAAAAAGTTCTTATTCATGGTTTCGTGTATTTCTTTATTAGATAGGGTTTGTTATTTAGTAATATCAACTGTTCCCAGCGCTTTTTGAATATCTAACTTGCTAGACAGCACTGCATAAAGCGCATTCAGGTAATTCAATTGACTTGTTTTAAGATCCGCCTCGGCCGTCATCAGCTCTAAATAGGTTTTCACACCAGCGTCATATTGCAGCTTGATCGTATTGTATACATCTTCCGAAAGCTCCATGTTGGCTTTCGAATTACGCCACTCGTTCATATTGGAACGGTAGCCAGCCATCGCCGCAGAGTATTCTGTGCTAATTTGGTTTTCTAAGTTTTGAAGATCCCATTCGATGCGCTCCTCCTGCAACTCTGATTTACGGATCTCTTGCAAACGTTTCGTTCCTGTAAATATGGGTACCGTCAGCGACAGGCCGATGGAGGAACTTGGGAAATTTGTTGCATAAAGATCTTGGAATTGGTTGTTGAAAAAGTTTGCATTATACATGCCATACGCACCTAGCTGAGGCAAGAACTGCCACTTTTCGTATTGCGTATTCAACTGTTGTATACTTTTTAAAGTTTCCGTTTGCCTATACTCCACACGGTTTGCAAAATTCAATATTTCCGTCGTGTCCAATAATATATTGCTTTCAAGCGATTGGTTTTCGAAAGACAGCGTAAGCGTTTCTTTTGTATTCATACCCAGAAGCATCTTCAGGTAGTCGTATTTGTAGTCACGCATTTCGTTGGCTGTTTTTAACTCGGCCTTGGCATTGTTCAGCGATATTAACGCTCGTTTGAAGTCCGTCTTGTCTACCAGTCCTGTTTCATAGCGAATGTTGGCTTCTGTATATTGTCGCTGCAGACGACCAATGTTTTCGTTTATGATGTTAATCGATTCTTCGGACGTCAGAATGTCGTAATACGCTTTGCTCACATCCACCACCGTATTTATGCGTGTGCTCTCGATGTTTTGATCGTTTTGTTGACGGATGAACTTTGCCGCTTTCGAGGCTTGAAAAAGAGCAGGACTTAAGAGTGCTTGATCCGCTCGCACACCGAACGAACTGGTGTTCTTTTGCCCCATTTGAATGACTCGGCCATCAATCACGTTTGTAGGTATCTGTATCGCGTGCGCCAAAGATCCAGTAGCATTGATTTGCGGAAACCATCCAGAAAGAGCAGAGGCTATCTCGCGCTCTCCAATTTCCTTATCGATATCGGCTTGTTTAAGTTCGATCTTGTTTCGTAATGCAAAGTTGATTAACTCATCCAACGTTGCGTTGCCGCGGAGCTTGTCATTGTCCGCAGAATATTGTGCAGAAGCGGTTCCTACCATGCATGCTGCTATCAAAAGAGATAAGGCAACTTTTTTGAATCTCATATTATTGATTTTTGACACCATTCCAAATAATTTCTATTAGATCTTCGCGTCCCTGCTTTTGCGCCTTGCAAAAGCCATAGGTCACCATTTTCACATGTGACGTCGCTGCGCCGATATAGAGGGAAATCAAAGTCGGAAAACTTACATCGCGTATAATTCCGGCTTGGATCCCCTCCTCAAAAAACATACGCATCCGATCCGCGCCATAGTAGCTTGGGTTTTTCGTTTGTTGTATGAGTTCGTAATACGGAGAAGAATAAAACTGCTCTATAAACCAAAAGACTTTTTTATTTGCGAGGTAATAGTCAACTAGCCGATTCCAGATGTAAAAAAATTTCTCTTTGTAAGAGAGGCTGGCTTCTACATTGAAGATATGCTCGTTGGTCTTTACCCGACAGTGAGCAAAAAGCTCCGTGATCAATTCGTCTTTTGACGAAAAATAGTGGTAGATCGTACCAGTCGCCACATTGGCGTGCGAAGCAATTTGACTCATCGGAGTCCCATGAAAGCCATTCTCATTGATGAGGGTTAAGGTGCTTTCAAAAATTGCCTCTTTTTTGTTTAGCAATTGAACGTTCATTCGGTTGCAAATGTAGCCAAAAACAAGCTTGATTTGTGTCAAATAATTGTTATAAACAAGCCTTCGGCGTGTATTTGCCTTTAGATGAACACACTGTTAAATATCTGTTAAATCTTTTGTTTGGTATTGCAATATGTTTAACGACACCTTATCTTCGTGTCATCATAATTTAGGTTTATAATTGGTTAGTAGAGGTTTCCATTCTCCCCGTTTGGAAACCTCATTTTTTATTGACAGTTTACTAAACTACTGCGAACTTCTTGTTGCGTATATTGATCAGTGTCTTTTCCAAATCGAGTTGTTACATAAGTTAATATGTAGGCAATCTCAACATCACTGAGCTGTGGGACGCCCGGCATCTGTTCTTCGTATAATTGCCCATGCACTTTCACCGGTTCATGCAATCCGTTCTTGACGATACACGCGAGTTGATCTCTGTTTTTTCGTAAATAGGCCGTGTCCGTAAGAGGAGGGTACAATTTACCAAGCCCTTCTCCCTTCGCTCCATGACAGCTTTGACAATGTGTTACATATAGCTTCTGTCCATTGACTGCATATTGGGCAGTCTGGATGCTTACATTAGGCTGACAGCCTTTAATAAACACCCCAAAAAGGAGTGCCATGCTTGCACTTGCAATCAACCGTGGGCCTTGTGCCATTTATGATTCGTTTAATAATATCTCTAGATCGATGAAAAGCTGGGCGACTTGTTCGTCGTTGGTGCCATCATAAGCGCCACGTATACGTCTTTGTTGATCGAGCAAAACCAGATAGCCTTGGTGATCGTATCCGCCCGGTACAGACGCATCTTCCTTGGTGTAAACTAAATACTTTTCTGCTATCCCATAAATGTCCTTTTTCGTGCCGGTAACAAATTGCCATTGTTCACTATCCACACCTAATTTTGTGGCGTATGATTTTAATACACTTGGTGAATCATATTTAAAATCAATACTATGGGATAAAAACGAGATACGTTCATCACCTTTGTACTTCTGGTAAACCTTTAATAAGTTGCGTTGCATCGTCGGACATATGCTTGGACAATGTGTAAAAAAGAAGTTGGCAACGTAGATTTGATGTTCAAAATTCTTTTCGCTGATCATCGTGCTATCCTGATTCAGGAAGGCAAATGCTGGAATGTGATGGTAGAGGGTATCGATAACTGTTTCGCCATCCACAACCCGTTGTTTTGTTTCCCGTTCGCCAATGATTGGCAGTTTCCTATCCGTTTTACTGGTACAGGAAAAGAGAGCGCCTCCTATTAATAAGGGCACATACAGATAATGACTACACTTCATAACACTATTTGTTAAAGGGCGCCAAAACTTTGTCGGCTGTCTTTTGCACCGTTTCAAACTCTGCTTTCAGATTATTGATACGGTCCACCTCCATTTTCTGATAGCTGGCGTCTGCACTATCGGGCTCGTATTCTTTCATCCAAACCATCATTTTGTCTGTAGCAGTCTCCAGATCTGATTTCAACTGTGTTAGATCGTGGCGCGCGGCGGCAGTATCTAACGTCTTGTGATGGTTTTGTATTGATGCCATGTCATGCAACAGCGAATCGATCAGTATACTGTGTTTATCAAATGATGAGATTTGCGGCATAATTTCATCATGTACTGCTATAGCTTCTTGTGAAATTACTTTGGGATCATTTTTTTCTTCTTTGATGTTTTGGCAGCCGGCCATAGTCAGCAGACTGCTAGCAGCGATACTTAGAATGATAGTTTTCATAGCTTAATTTTATATTTGCAATTTGTTGTCAGAGGTTGGTAATGGCTCCTTTACGGACAAGTCACGGATATAAATTTCATTGGCCGATCGTGCACAAAGCGTATCATTGGCATCATAAATCAAGACCTCAAATGTCTGAACCAATTTACCCGATTCTGTTATTGCTTGTAATGCCCTGTTTAACTCTTCGTCGCTGATACGCACCGAAAAATACAAGCTCTTCCTTCCAGGTTTAAGATATTCTATGCGCGCTGATTTTAACCAAGTTACCGTTCTTTTTATACCCTTTCGACGAAAAATCTGATCGAATAGCAAGGTGTGTATAGGATCTATAGCTGCGAATATCGTTCCCCCGAATATAGTACCGTTACTGTTCCGGTTCAACAAGCTCTTATGGATTTTCATATCCAACTGTCGAAAGTCCGGATATACTCTCTTCACCCATATTCTTTGAAAAAAGAAAGGTGGATAAAAACGCAGAACCCATTTCAATGCTTTTGGAGAGAGTTGCATAGTACAAATATAAAACTCCAATTACTTTTCCGCGAGTTTATACCTATATAATTCTTGTAATAAATGTAAAAGCGTTGTAAATTCATCTCGCAAAATATAAACTTATGGAAGAATCTGCTACGCCTCGGAAAGTATGGCTACTGGTCTTGGTCGCTTCGTTAGGATATTTCGTGGATATTTATGACCTGATTATCTTCTCTATTGTACGGGTAGACTCTTTCCGCGATATTGGTCTGGCGGATGACCGCATGCGATCCGAAGGCGAGTTTGTACTCAATATGCAGATGGCTGGTTTGTTGGTAGGCGGACTTATATGGGGAATAATGGCAGATAAATATGGTCGTTTGCGCGTGCTGTTCGGTTCTATATTGCTTTACTCGGTTGCAAATTTTTATAACGGATTTGTACAAGATGTGTCTACCTATGCTTGGGTAAGGTTTATCGCCGGGATTGGTTTGGCGGGTGAATTGGGCGCAGGCATCACCCTAGTGAGCGAATCCATGTCTAAGGGAAAACGAGGCTACGGAACGATGATTGTCGCAGGCGTCGGTGTACTGGGCGCGATATTGGCCTACTTTATTTCCGAGTGGTTCAGTTGGCGAACGGCCTATATCGTTGGTGGCGGGATGGGCATTTGCCTCTTGTTCTTACGCGTGGGCATTTTTGAATCTAGCGTGTACAGGGAGCAGGAAAATAAGGATATTCCAAAGGGTGATATAAGATTATTATTTGGTAGCAGAGAGCGGCTCCTTCGGTATATTTATTGTCTGTGCATTGGGCTGCCCATCTGGTTCGTGGTAGGGGTGTTGGTTACACAGGCGCCTGAGATTGGAAAGGCGTTATCAGCTGAAACAACCCTTAGCGCTGGCAAGGGCGTGATGTTCACATATTTAGGGATTTCCTTGGGCGATGTGCTGGCGGGGGTGTTGGCACAATGGTTAAAATCTCGAAAAAAGGTGGTTTTCCTTTGCCAGATTCTGATTATTCTTTTTTCGGTGGCATACCTCTCTAGCGCAGGGATTACTGAACAGCAGTTTCTTTTTCTAGCTTTTTTAATGGGGGTAGGTGTCGGCTATTGGGCAACCTTTGTTACGATAGCAGCAGAGCAGTTTGGTACAAATCTGCGGGCAACGGTGGCCACCACTGCCCCTAATTTTGTACGAGGCGCGCTCATTCCATCAACAATGCTATATGGCTGGTTAGTGCCCCATTTTGGGATCTTGCACGCGGCAATGGGCGTTACTCTACTTTTATCGGCCGTCGCTATCTTCGCGTTGACAAGACTAAAAGAAAGCTTTAATAAAGATCTCAATTATCTTGAACAGTAGGCGAGCATGCCTTTGTGAAACGTCGGGCTAGCGATCAGGACATTTCTTACAGCGCTTACCTCGTTTGTATTTCTTGCAACACTTTTTAAACACGCAACAGCCCGCATCTGGATCGCACCTGAATCCCTTTTTCATATCATCAAAAAAAGGATTGTCTATTCCTTCGTTCCCTAATGGGCTTGTTATCAGTTCTATCACCTTGCAAATATAGTTATTTAGATTTTATTTAAATAATGGTGATGTCTGATTTTTTTTCACGAAGATCCATAGAGATTTTGTTGGCTGCGTCGTCGATGATTTTCGGATCGTCGGTGTTATTGATAATTACCAAGTCACAAATGGGTTTATAGGGGGCTAAGAACTCCTTGTAGGATGGTACGACGTGATTGATCCATTTGTACATCACGTCATCGTGATCATACCCTCTTTCTATCAAATCGCGGCGCAATCTCCTTTCTAAAGCTACGGACTCTTCGGCATCTAAAAATATCCGAAAATCCAGCAATTCGTTTACTTCTTCGTAATGAAAGATAAACAGGCCTTCTACAATGAGAATAGGGGCGGGTTTAATCGCCAACATTTTTGGTTTTATTTCGGGATTGTTGAACGTATACTCTTCCCGATAAACCATTTGACCGTTGAACAATTGTTTTATATCCTGATAGAAAGCCTCTCGGTTGATGGATGTGGGCACATCAAAGTTGTAGAGCCTATTTTCCTCTCTAGTTTTGGTATTAGCCGGTATGTAATAATCATCCTGCGATATCAGCGTCACATCTTCTGGTAAGAAATGATGGAGAAAACTCCTTAAAAAAAAAGTCTTTCCAGACCCACTGCTCCCCGCTATCCCGATTACGTAAGGTTTGTTCATCTATGTGCTGTTAATTGAAGTTACTGCAAAGGTACACCATACGCTATTTCAATCAAAAATCTTCTGTCCAATGCACCAATATAGCTTGCTGCAGACTTCGATAAAATAACAATTGCACCCTGCGTATCGGCATTATCGGTGAATTTACCCACGACTTTGGCGTAGGTTACATTCTTCGTCATTGGATTGGTAATTTTAAGGATAGTGCCGATAGGAGCTGTTTTATGTAACGCCAGGTTGCTCTTCCCATCGGTTTCTAGGTTTTCCATCCAAACACCGATACCTTTTTCCTGTTTTTCACGTATACCGTAACGATTGGCTTCAAATCCAAGATCTGTTGTATGTTGCTCGGCCAAGGTCGGTGTATCAATGATCGGTTCCGGAATGATCACCGGTGCTGGCTCGTGGTAATCCGAGTTCGGAATCTTTAACACTTGACCCTCTTTCACGGCATTGGATGTCAAATTATTCATCTTTTTAATTTCATCCACTGTCGTGTTGAATCGACGTGAGATAGCAAATAACGTTTCGCTTTTCCCGACTTTATAGGCCGTCAACACCTCTTCTTCTACAGTTGTCGTAGGAGTACCTTGCGGTTGTTGCTGCGCAATAGGCTGATTAACCGGTGGCGTAGATGCACGCTGATTCGTTGGTATTTTTACTGTATCTCCAGGTTTTAAAGACTTTTTATTATTGGCCGACATAATGCTATTTACTTGGGCACCATAACGGCGGCCAAGTCCATAGTACGTATCTTTTACTTCCACACGATGAATAATATAAATTTGTCCATTTATAATTTCTGTGCCGATAGAATCCGGAACATGGTGATGGACATGCTGGTTGGATGAAGGAGAGGGTATAGCCTTGGCTAACAATAAAAAAGGCGAACATAGCGCACCTAAAAAAACCGCTTTTATGAAAGCGGGGAAAGCTTTTGTTTCTATCATACGGTTGCAATTATACTAAATACGAAACAATTTCCTGTTTATTATATGACATTAAGAATATTTGATGCCCCAATTGGAAATAAGGTTGTGGGATCATTTTTGGCATATGCTGTAACAAAGTTTGTTCGTGTAGGACTTTAGATTGACAGGAGATACAAAGGTTTAATTGATAGCTATCCCCATCTTTGCGGTGATAGCTTATCAACAATTTGTCACCAACACGGCTAATCCATGGCCTATCAACGTAATCAAGATGCGCGAGATGGGGCGGTAAGGTTTGCGTAAAGGGGGCGGGCATTTTCAGGTCCATATTATAGCGGTCGCGAGCGCTATCGTGATCGATGGCCTTCGTTGCACTTTTTATATCGAGGTACTCTTCAAAGCCATTTTGTATACTGCGAGGTCTCATCTTCACAAAATCAATACAGGTGTCGACCCACATGTAATCGTAGGAAAGGTAACGTGTGTTTCCCTGCAGATCAAGCAACTGTATGCCCGCATTGATTGGAGCGGTGTCGCCCAAACGCTTTAAAATAACGTGTCCATGCTGCAGGGCCTCTAATGTCCACTCTTTTTCGTGGATGAGCTTATTGTTCAGTAAGGTTTCTCCTTCAAAATCAAGTACATAAAGCGTTGGTCTCGTTGTTTCATGATCGCGCGTTTCGATTCCTACCTGCTTGGTTTGGCCATCAACCACTATTTTCCATATCGGAGACGGAAATTTTTTTTCAAATGCTTTATATATCGTATATTTAGTCATTGCAGAAAAATGATGACGGTTATTAAAATCAATATATGAACAAAATTACAAAATCCTTTTTGGCTTTCCTCTTTCCAATTTTGGTGTTACTGGATTCTTCCGTTGCGCAAACGGTATATAAAGTGGATATCAAGGATGAGATCGGTCCAAATGCGTGGCGTACCATCGATGTCGCCTATAAAGAAGCCCTCGCAGTTGGGGCATCCACTTTTCTTATCGAGCTCAATACCTTTGGGGGGGCGGTAAATTTTGCAGACTCTATCCGTTCCAAATTGTTGAGCGCTGAAATGAAAAGTATTGTGTATATAAATAATAATGCCGCATCTGCAGGCGCATTGATTTCATTGGCTGCCGATGAAATCTACATGCATCGTGGCGGTAGCCTAGGCGCCGCTAGCGTGGTGAATCAAGATGGTGAAATCATGCCCGAGAAATATCAATCCTACATGCGTGGATTGATGCGCGCTACTGCGGAGGCAAAGGGACGTAACCCAAAGATCGCGGAAGCATTCGTGGATCCTGAAGTGTCCTTAACCGAATTAAAGCCAGATGGTAAGTTGCTCACATTGACCGCTTCCGAGGCGGTGAAAGCGGGTTTGGTAAAGGCGGAAGTCAAAAATATAAATGAACTATATGAACAGGCACATATTAAGCCTGCAGAAGTGGTTCAGCATGAGGTTACATTCGTTGATGCAATGGTAGGTTTTTTGATCAATCCGATGGTTAGTGGATTACTTATTTTAGGCATTATCGGCGGGATTTACTTTGAGTTGCAAACGCCGGGAATCGGCTTTGCTTTAGTCGTAGCGCTCGTTTCCGCATCGCTCTTCTTTGCACCACTTTATATTCAAGGACTAGCCGACAACTGGGAAATCGCTATTTTTATAATAGGTGTTATTCTATTGGCGCTGGAAGTTTTTGTCATTCCCGGATTTGGTGTCGCTGGGATTCTAGGAATAATATGTGTACTTTGTGGCTTGGCCTTTTCGATGGTCGACAACAATTTCCTTGATTTTAAACTTACAAAGCCGGGGCTATTGATGAATTCATTTTTAATTGTAACGGGAGCGATGGTGTTGACCATTGTTCTGATGGTCATTTTCGGTAGGAATATTTTGCGCTCCTCTGCATTTCGCGTGTTGGTTTTGTCTGATGAGCAGCAAGCCGGCCGTGGCTATGTATCATCTCCGCAGAAAACAAATCTTATTCATAAAAATGCTATCGCACGCACAGTTTTACGCCCTGGAGGTAAGATCGAAATCGATGGAGTGTGGTACGATGCGGTAGCACTCGATGGTTTTATCGACGCAGGCGAAGAAGTGTATGTGGAAAAACATGAAAACTACAACCTATTTGTTCGGAAAAGGAATTTAAAACCGGAAGATGGGTTGCAATCCTAGTTTCCCTTTTCTTTTGCGCATGCAATCTGCCCTAGAGAAGTTAAGGGCTCTCGTGCCCTGTCTTTCTAGAAAACTGGTTGCGCACGAACTTTCCGTAAAATGTTAAAAAAAACAGCTATCTAAGTAGATAGCTGTTTTATGAGGTGCAAATATTTGTATCCTATAGCTCTCGCGAGGAAGGCTGTTCCTGCCGTCGCTAAAACTTGGCGCCGAATGTCAATACGCCTGTTGTGCGCTGGTGTTTGATATCGGCGGTGGGATTTGGCGTATTCCAAAACCCTTCGTCAATGGTATAAGGTCTTACTTTATAATCGTTCACGAAATGTACAATCGCAAGATCCATGTAAAGAGTATTTGAAAGTTTTGCTCCTATACCTAAGCTGCCACTATACTGCGTATTATCTGCACCTTGGTAAGGATTCCCAAAATAATTAAAACCCGCGCGTCCACTGATTGCATTGGTAAATAAATACTCGCCACCCAAGCGGAAGTTTACGACAGATTGATACGATTGCTTAACCGCATCATCCCAAGCATTTTCCTGATTGGTGTTGCGGCCTTGGACTGTTCTGCGCTTCGTCGTACTGTAGTCGATATATTCCGCATCAGCGGTTATGAGCCCGCGGCTGAAGAACTTGGAAACGCCCAGTGCAAACCTCCAAGGCGTAATTTGCCGATAGGTGTAAGTAGGGTTCGTATATTCCACGTCGCGTGAATCAAAAGAGCTCGTTGCAGCTTCGTTGTCGAAGTAATCCACACCTATGTAGTTGTCATTGTAGTCGTCAATCGTATACCATGTCGGCGAAGTAATGGTGGCTCCGAGGTTCCAGTCTACAGATGGCTTATAAATGGCGCCAATTTTAAAATCGAAACCTGCTCCCTCCGTCACTTGGTAGTAGTCGTCTAGCAATTCATAGTTGGCGTTCAAATATTGATTGTTCCCACTGGAAGGATCTAGGAAGTCAGAGTCTGGATTGTCCGGAGATATTACCGCGGCGGTTTTCGTCCAACCATATTCTGAAAATTGCGAGGAACTTTCATAGCGGAATCGTGCTACGCCGATAGTACCACCTATATAAAATTTGTTATTGTAGTTGCCACCGAAAGCAATTGCACTGCGCGAGCTAAAGCCACTGGTTAGCACGTCATTTATCTGTGTTTTATCGCCTGTTTCATTTGTTATCGGGAAGTAGCCGGCGGTATTGTCAGAAAAACGTTCTATCAATTTCAGATCACGCAAGTCGTTTGCAAACCCGGTACTTCCGTTTGCCGCAATATCATCCGTGTAGGCACTAACAATCGTGTTGTTCGGGTTAACACCTTCAAATCGGACATTATTATTGAATTGGTTGGTGTTTTCGTAACTGAATCCCACATTGAAATTTTGCCATCCATGGTAACCTTCGTTCTTTGGGAAGTGAAATACTGCACCCGCATGGTCTATATTGAAACGACCTTTGTTGCGGGTTGCGTTTGTTCCGAAATAGCTGCCTTGGTTACGAGCATTGTTATATCCTGCAGTGATCGATATATCAGACTGTCCAAAAAAACCCAAGCCTGCCGGGTTTCCGGTAATAGAGCTCAAATCACCACCTAGCGCAGTTTTAGCATTTCCTAGTCCTTTGAAACGAGCTGTTCCACCGTTATGCTCTTGCGAAAAAATAAGCGCGTCATCCACCGTTTGGGCTTGTATATCCATGCCGAGGCATGATACAAATAAAGAAGTAAAAAGTATATTTTTTAATTTCATATGTTATGAGTGATATAAAGAAAATAGCCAATATAAACGATTTTCATATTGGCTATTCGTAATGCTATTATCTTGTTCTTCCGCCACCAGAACGAGCACCGCCGCCACCGCCACCGGAGCTTCTGGAAGCACCGCCTCCGCTGGACATCGAGCTACCTGAACTGCGTGATGAGCCTCTAGACATCGAACTTCCTGAAGAACTTCTCGAAGGTGTGTATGTGGATCCCGACGAACTACGTGACCGCGAGCTGTTGCCCGAAGTGGTTGGGCGGGTCGTCGATCTAGAGGTGCCCATTGATGTTCCCCGAGAACGTGGCGAAGTTCCCACTGATGATCTCGTTGTAGAGCGAGACGTTCCTGTGCGGCCCACTGCAGACTCACCACGATTGGTTCGTGCTGTACCTACCCGGCTACCGTTTACTGTGCTTCCACCGCGTACAACCGTACCATCCCTGCTTGTGCGCACGCCAGACCTACTGCTAACGCGTGTTCCCGCTCCATCGCGTGCGCTGCCTGTCGCCCTTACCGCTGATCGCCCAGTTAGAATGCGTCCGCTGTTATCACGAACGATCCCCGATGAACCACGAACGCCGGAGCGTGTACCCACACGGCTATTATAACCTGATCTTGAAGCTGTGCGCACGCTAGATCCCATAGGCCTTACACGATAGCGATTGCCGCCGTATATGTTGTTGCCATAGTAGAAATTATTGAACCCATAGAACGGATGGCCCCAGGCGTTATAGCCCCAGCCGCCACCCCAGCCCCAAGGTGAGCCCCAGCCCATACCGTAATAAGGTGAGCCCCAGCCCCAGCCGCCACCCCAACCGAATCCCATCGACCAGCCACCGCCCCAACCCCAGTTGGAGAAGCCTAAGCCCATTCCGCCATATCCGAACCACGGATCAAACCAAGGGTCATAGTAGCCCATGCCTGGACCAGCATAGTAAAACCGATTGATACGATTGGCGTATTCTAAGCCTTCGTCATATTCATACCCCTCAATGTATTCCTCATCTGAGTAATCGTCGGTGTAATGTTCATTCTGTGCATAATCATCTTGAACCTGTTGTCCATCGGTATAATAATAATCCGGACTTTGGTAATCGCGCTGCGATCTAGTTTGATTGTTGTACACGTCGTCTTTGTAAGCAACTTGCCTACTGGTCGAGCACGAGCCGAGCGCCACAACAGAGGCTAGTGCCAAACTTCCGATTAATAATTTATTTTTTTTCATGATATCCGCTACTGTTAAAACTTTCGATAAATACAGTCTTTATTACTATCTTAGACGCGTATTTTTGGGTAGGGTTTAATCCCGTTTTCAAAAATATAAATAAAACTTTAGCGCTCGCAGAGGTTTTGGTGTCAAAACGAAAAAAATAGACAAATTGTTATAGAAATATTTAAATACATAGATGGGAAAAGGAATAACAAGCCGGAGTGAAGACTATTCGCAGTGGTACAATGATTTAGTGATCAAGGCCGATTTGGCCGAAAACTCGGCAGTACGCGGATGCATGGTTATCAAGCCCTATGGCTACGGTATATGGGAACGCATGCAGGCGATCTTGGATAAGCGTTTCAAAGAAACTGGACATACAAACGCCTATTTCCCATTGTTTATTCCAAAGTCATTTTTTTCCAAAGAAGCAGCTCATGTGGAGGGATTCGCTACCGAATGTGCCGTCGTGACGCACTATCGTTTGAAAAATGACGGTGAGGGAAATATTGTTGTAGACGAGGAAGCCAAACTTGAAGAAGAGCTTATCGTTCGCCCAACCTCTGAAACGATCATTTGGAATACCTACAAAGGATGGGTAGAGTCTTACCGAGATCTACCAATACTTGTTAATCAGTGGGCAAATGTGGTTCGTTGGGAGATGCGCACGCGTTTGTTCTTGCGAACGGCGGAGTTTCTGTGGCAGGAAGGCCACACCGCACATGCGACGCGTGATGAGGCGGTGGAAGAAGCGGAGCGCATGTTGGAGGTCTATGCAGAGTTTGCCGAAAAGATTCTTGCGGTGCCCGTCATCCGGGGTCGGAAGACGGAGAATGAGCGGTTTGCAGGGGCATTGGATACCTATTGCATCGAGGCATTGATGCAGGATGGAAAAGCGCTACAAGCCGGTACTTCCCATTTTCTTGGACAGAATTTTGCAAAAGCTTTTGACGTTAAATTTACCTCGAAGGAAGGAAAACAGGAACACGTATGGGCGACATCGTGGGGTGTTTCTACCCGATTGATGGGCGCACTTATCATGGCACATTCCGACGACCAAGGTCTTGTGCTGCCACCGAAATTAGCTCCGATTCAGGTCGTGATTGTTCCTATCTATAAGACAGATGAGGAAAAGTCACGGATCGATAATTTTGTCGATGCCTTGATTGCAGAGTTTAAGCAAATGGATATTTCTTTTAAATATGATGATCGGGACACGCAACGTCCGGGATTTAAGTTCGCCGAATGGGAACTTAAGGGGGTACCTCTGCGGATAGCTGTGGGAGCCCGTGATTTGCAGAATGGAACAGTAGAGTTGGCTCGTCGCGATACCCAAAGCAAAGAGACCGTAGCGCAGGAGGGGTTAGCTGTAACTATCCAAAACACGTTAGCTCTTATCCAAGAAAACATCTATCAAAAAGCGCTGCAATTTCGTGATGCGCATATCACCGCGGTTGATTCTTATGAAGCCTTTAAAGAGGTGCTGGAAAATAAGGGAGGGTTTATCGCTTGCCATTGGGACGGCACCGCTGAAACGGAGAAACGCGTGAAGGAGGAAACCAAAGCAACGATCCGCTGTATTCCATTGGATGCAAAACAGGAAAAAGGTGTTTGTATTTTTACCGGTAAACCTTCTTCGCAAAAAGTGCTCTTTGCGAAAGCTTACTAATATGGGAAAGACTTTTTTCAAGAAACTACTATAACTAAATAGATCTAAGCTTGAGGATTTTAATTTTGGGTTGTGGATGGATTGGAGAAGCCTTTGCAGCCAAGCTATTGCGAGAAGGGCATGAAATCTATGCGACCACAACCGATTCCGAAAAATACCAGCGGTTGCAAGCCGCTGGTATTTTTGCAATAAAGGCCAATTTCGAAGAAGAAATCCATTTGAAAAACTTTCCCCCAGAAGTAGATTTTGTGTTGAATAGCATTCCGGCGGTAAAGCGGCTGGATTGGGCACGATTGGACGCTCGTTTTACTGCCGTTAAACAGTTGTTGATCCAACTAAGATATCGCAAACATATTTATCTCAGTTCTATTGGCGTTTATCCCGATCAGGACGGCATATATTCGGAGGAAAGTAGCATAGCATCTGAAGGGAATAAGTTGCTTTTCGCAGAGGAGCTTATGCTGGAGCTGCACGATACCGTGGTATATCGCTTAGGTGGACTATTTGGAGAACAGCGAATTTTTGCAAAATATTTCCAAAGCAAGGTCTGTACAACAGGGGCACAAATTGCAAATTTTATCCACCAGACAGATGTTGTCAATTTGTTGGACGCTGGTTTTAAACAGCGTTTGTCAGCTCTTCGCTATAATTTGGTCGCACCCGATCACCCCACAAAAAAAGATGTGATCCGAGCATCTGCCGCAAAATACGATTTCGAATTGCCCTCGGCATTTCTTGATGAAAATAGCTTTCAAAAGCTTGTTATAGGAGACAAAATCTCGAACGAATTAGCCTATACCTTCGCATATCCATCACCCTTAGATTTTTGAGAGGAAGGTGTGCAGTCTCAAAGCCGCTTGGTTTGTAAAAGAGACTTTCTTTGGCTAAATTTGGATGTGGAGGAGCGAGCCTGACTACGAAGTTTATTTGGCTTAGCCACTCCTATTCATAAAGTAAAAACATATACACATCAATAGGGCAATATACAAGGTCGGACTTCCGATTGCCCCTTTGGGTGGTAACTTTTAATTTTCAGTATGAAATTTGCAACGAAAGCGATACACGCAGGGCAAGAAGCCGATCCTACAACCGGCGCTGTTATGACCCCAATTTACCAAACGTCCACCTACAAGCAGGCGTCTCCTGGCGAGCATAAAGGTTTTGAATATTCACGTGGTACAAATCCAACGCGCAAAGCATTGGAAGATTGCTTGGCTGCACTGGAGAATGGCAAGTTCGGTATGGCATTTTCAAGTGGAATGGCCGCTACAGATACCGTATTAAGGTTGCTGAAGCCAGGAGATGAAGTAGTGACGGGCGATGATCTTTATGGCGGTTCGTATCGGATTTTTACAAAGGTTTATGCGGAATACGGGATTAAGTTTGTATTTGTAAATACTTCCGATGCTAGTGAGGTTGAAAAAGCATTGACGGAAAAAACGAAACTGATATGGATAGAGACACCTACCAATCCGACACTTAAAATCGCTGATATAGCATCTATCGGTAGGGTGGCGAAGAAATATGATGTGTTGTTCGTGGTCGATAATACGTTTGCCTCACCTTATTTGCAAAACCCTTTGGATTTGGGAGCTGATATCGTGATGCATTCGGCAACAAAATATCTAAATGGGCACTCCGATGTGGTTATGGGCGCTTTGGTGATGCGTAGTGAAGCACTTTATCAAAAATTGTGGTTTTACTACAATGCTGTAGGGGGTACGCCGGGGCCTCAGGACGCCTTTTTAGCACTTCGCGGTCTTAAGACTTTGCATGTACGTATGAAGGCACATTGTGAAAATGCACGTTTGGTAGCAGCATTCTTGAAAGATCATCCCAAGGTAGAAAAGATCTATTGGCCAGGCCTTGT
Organism: Sphingobacterium griseoflavum; assembly: GCF_014653155.1. Taxonomy (GTDB): domain Bacteria; phylum Bacteroidota; class Bacteroidia; order Sphingobacteriales; family Sphingobacteriaceae; genus Sphingobacterium; species Sphingobacterium griseoflavum. Next base: position 240,940 of record NZ_BNAF01000001.1, read on the forward strand.
CGACCATCCCGGACACGATCTGGCGAAAAAGCAAATGCGCGATTTTGGGGGGATGATATCCATCGTACTCCGCGATGCTGATCTGCAAGAAACATTCCGTGTAGCCTCGCGTTTTCAAGTGTTTACCTTAGCCGAGTCTCTAGGGGGAGTGGAGTCTTTAGTCAACCATCCAGCCAGTATGACGCATGGATCAATACCCAAAGATGCACGGGAGAAAGTCGGAGTTGTGGACAACCTACTGCGTTTGTCCGTCGGTATTGAAGACCCAGAAGATCTTATTGCTGATCTAGGGAGGGTGCTCCGCTAAAAATTAGGGTTTTTATATTCGAACTTATCTATAAATGAATACTTATTTTATATATTCGAATGTTGATCAACTTCCGCTATTGGATTTATCCTTGAAGGATGGGCAAGTCGGTATTTGCTGTCTAGCTGTGTCTTGAAGTAGGGGAGGAGTTGTCGTATTGCGGGCCTGTAATTTTATATGCTGCCAAACTAAAACAAAATCGATGGGAAAAACAGGGCTGAAACAGTATCATGAAGAGTTCGATGCGTTGCCATTGGAATGGAAGATTTCGCATATTTTGTCAAAATTGAGATTTCCTTTTCTACGGCATAACTACTTATTTTGTTATCGTGCCAATCAAAAAGGACGGGTAGAAGTGGAGATAGAAAAGGCGGTGGTTGCCAGTGGGAAGTCCTACTTATTTGTTTCAGAGAAACTTACGGCGAAGACACTTTTTGAGTTGCTACAGCGCAATAATGATAAAATTCTTTTTCTGAAACATCCGGATTTATGGTGGATGGCTGGCGTGGCAGACGTCCTTTGTGGCGCGCTCAATAGCAGGCCGGACGGCAAGCCATGGGAGGTGGCGTATCCCGGCGAACAATCCTTCGTATTTAACGGCGTGTTGATCCTTCTCAGCAGTGAACAAAAGAAGGTACTGAAAAATACGCAAAGGCTGAAATACATGCTGCGTGATGTCAGTATCTTGGAGCTGTAAGATTGTTCCTACCCGGTAACCTGGTATGTAGCTTCAAGACCGTATAATCTTGCGCGTGAAGGTGTTCGATTATTGGTATTCCCGCATATGTCTATCGTCCTGCGCGGATCACCGCGTCAAGAAAGTTCCGGCTATTATTCGTGTTAATATCCTGTGATGGTTAGCTAAAATAAATGTAGCGGGCGAAGGATTATCTCGCTAGTTTTATTCTTTATTAACGAGTAATCTATTTATGAAGACATTTAAGGATATAGCATACCATGTTGTCACAGTGATTCTTTTAGCAACTAGCGTTCCGTTCGCATATGCGCAGAGCGGAGACCAAATATTAGACGGTATTGGCGAAACGGGAATGATCGCGCGATATGTGTTCGATGGAGACCTTAAAGACTGGTCGCGTAATAATTTACACGGTAAATTTGTCGGTGGAAAGCCCGATTTTATACAAGACGATCAATTCGGTAAAGTACTGTCGCTTGACGCTGCCAATTCGCATTATATCATACTTCCAGCAGAAGCAATGAGCGATTTGGAATCATTGAGTATAACGGGATGGGTTCATATGCGTTCCGCAAAAAAAGGACAATATCTTTTTGATTTTGGTCAATCTGCATCAACGCACTTTTTTGTATCGCCTGTTGGCGCAGATACACAATCGGGATGCCAAGTTGGTCTTTCTGTAAATGAGCGACAGCGCAATAACATCGTTTCGCCCATCTTTGATATGAATAAATGGGTACACCTAGCAGTCGTTATCGATCTTCCTTCAAAATCTATGCAAACGTATGTGAACGGGAAGTCTGTGGGAGAAGTCAAAAATATCTCGCTCGAACTTTCAGACATATTCGGACAAGCTGGTGTAAACCGGCAGCTATTCATTGGCAAGGCTATAGGTGAGGGCGCTGCGACATTGGACGCTTTGCTGCATGATTTCCGTATTTATCGCGTACCGCTAACGCGCACGCAGATTGCTGGCATTTATTATAATTCCCTTAAAGATTTGCATGAAGAGACCGGGCATACGGGAAAGGCCGAGGATGATTTGCCGCAATTTGCCATGACGAAGGCACAGTTGTATAATGCGTATCTACAGCACGTATCTGATGTGTCCGTTCAAACGACCGTGGGCGAACTTCCCCGGCTGCCGAGCTACGTGCAGGGCATCTATCGCGATGGTTTAGTCGGGCCGAAGGTACGGGTCATATGGCCTGCGCCGACCGACAACAGCGAGGTGTCGACCGCCGGTCGCTACACCGTTGTAGGACGTGTTCCCGGTACAGACTTAAAACCGAAAGCTATCATTACAGTCAGGGGTAGCAGCAAATCGGCAACGCCGATGTCCAAGCTGGTGAGCTTTCATCTTGATCAAGTATCATTGAACAATGATAAAAAAAATCAGGATACTAAATTTATGGAGAACCGTGATAAGTTTGTACGAACCTTGGCCGATACCGATCCGAATTCGTTTCTCTATATGTTTCGCCATGCGTTTGGACAAACGCAGCCGAAAGGAGCTGAGCCTTTGGGGGTTTGGGATAGCCAAGATACAAAACTTCGCGGACACGCCACGGGTCATTACCTCACCGCCATTGCACAGGCATATGCCGGAACAGGATATGATAAGGCTTTACAGAACAATTTCGCAGAGAAAATGACCTATATGGTCAATACATTATTTGAGTTGGCGCAAATGTCTGGTAGACCGCAACATCCCGGGGGGGCTTATGTCGCTGATCCTACCGCCGTGCCCATTGGACCGGGGAAGACAGCATATGACTCGGATTTAAGCCAAGATGGGATCCGCAACGATTATTGGAACTGGGGAGAAGGATTTATCAGCGCGTACCCGCCAGATCAATTTATCATGTTAGAGCAAGGCGCGAAGTATGGCGGACAAACCAATCAAGTTTGGGCGCCTTATTATACCCTACATAAAATCTTGGCCGGATTGATCGATATTTATGAAGTGAGCGGAAACCAAAAAGCATTGGACTTGGCGAAAGGAATGAGTAACTGGGTTTATGCGCGTTTGAGCAAAGTGCCCACGGATACCTTGATCCAAATGTGGAATACCTATATTGCTGGAGAATTTGGTGGCATGAACGAATCGCTGGCTCGTCTTTATGCGATTACGAACGACCAACACTATCTGGAGACCGCGAGATTGTTTGATAACATCAAGATGTTTTATGGCGACGCAGAACACTCGCATGGACTAGCCAAAAATGTGGATACCTTCCGCGGATTGCATGCAAACCAGCATATCCCTCAAATCGTAGGCAGCATGGAGATGTACCGGGTGTCCAATAAGCCGGAGTACTATAAAATAGCGGATAACTTTTGGTACAAAACGGTTAACGATTATATGTATAGTATCGGCGGTGTTGCTGGCGCTCGCAATCCAGCCAATGCAGAATGTTTCATCAGCCAGCCTGCAACCCTATACGAACATGGCTTTTCGGCAGGTGGCCAAAATGAAACCTGCGCGACCTACAACATGTTGAAACTGACCAGTAATCTTTTTCTGTTCAATCAACGAGCAGAACTGATGGATTATTATGAGCGTAGTTTGTATAACCATATTTTGGCTTCTGTCGCAGAGGATAGCCCAGCGAATACTTACCACGTGTCCCTTCGTCCCGGTTCGATGAAACAGTTTAGCAATGCGCATATGACGGGATTTACCTGCTGCAATGGCACCGCCATAGAGAGCAGTACCAAGTTGCAAAACGCTATCTACTTTAAAAGCAGGGACAACCACGCTTTGTTTGTGAATCTTTTTATCCCATCTACATTGGATTGGGCCGAGCGCGGTATGAAGATAGAACAAACCACGGATTTTCCTAAGGCAGACGAAACGCGTCTTACGATCAAAGGCGGGGGCAGATTTGATCTTCACGTACGGGTACCAGCTTGGGCGACCAAAGGTTTCTTTGTATCCATTAATGGTAAAGTCGAAAAGTCTTCCGCGGTTCCCGGCACTTATTTAAAAATAAGCCGTAAATGGAAAGATGGAGATGTAATCGATTTAAAGATGCCCTTCCAGTTTCATTTGGATCCCGTCATGGACCAACCGAATATTGCGAGCTTATTTTATGGTCCGATATTACTTGCTGCACAAGAGCCGGGACCACGTAAAGATTGGCGAAAGATAACCTTCGATGCAGAAGATATTGGTAAAGATATAAAGGGCGATCCTACGAAACTAGAGTTTAACGTCGACGATGTTGTATTTAAACCTTTCTACGATACGTACGGACGCCACTCGGTGTATCTGGACGTAACATTGAAGTAGATTGCCCTCATTCCGCGAGCTATAAATTCTTGCTCGTGCTAAGTTACAACACGTGAAAGGCCCGCTTTTTCGGCGGGCTTTTCACGTGCTGCTTATTTTATGTTTTTTTACAGCTTTTCTGCAACACCAGCAGTCCGGAACCTGTTGTGCCGTCAAGGAAGTGCCGCTCGCTGTGACGCAATAGCAAATTCAATAAGATTTGTTCCCGTGTATCATTGTGACATGATATAGAAAAATGGACTATACCGTACATCCCTTTTACTGACCCGTGTAAAAAGGCTTTCCCCAGCCATCAAAAGGTGATTTGATACAATAGCACAATTTATTGAGACGGTATCGTTCAGCTATTTCGAAGACATTTCAGAAATTGCAGGAGCAATTCGATAACCAAATAAACATTTAATACGCGACGTCTATTGAGGACGTTTATTCGATAATCCTATAACCAACAAGTTCATTATGATGAAAAATTCCCTAATTCTATTGCTATTTTTACTGTTCACGCAACTGCTAAATGCGCAGTCTCCTTTACTCAAAAACTGGCCTGATGGTCAACATCCAAAGGATGTCGGCAAAGCGCTGGCCTACCATTTTGTGGATGGTCGACATGAGCTATATGCAGGCCGATGGATACATTATGCTGAGGTATGTACTTGGAACGGCGCGCTCGAATTTGCGCGCAAAACAAATGATGAGCAGCTTGTTAAACTATTGATAGCCAAATTTGAGCCATTCTTTTCACTAGAGAAAGCGCTCCTGCCGCCCAAGAATCATGTCGACTACAACATGTTCGGAAGCCTAGCGTTGAAACTGTATAGCGTAACGAAAGATAAGCGATACTTAGACATGGGCCTATCTTATGCCGATACGCAATGGGAGTTGCCTGCGCAGCATAAGGCGGAGGAAAAAGCTTGGGCCGATAAGGGATATTCTTGGCAAACTCGTCTTTGGATCGACGATATGTACATGATTACGGTCGTGCAAACTGAAGCATTTAAAGTTACGGGAGATCAAAAATATATTGATCGCGCCGCTAAAGAAATGGTTCTTTATTTGGATGAGCTGCAGAAGCCCAATGGTCTGTTTTACCATGCGCCAGATGTTCCCTTTTATTGGGCACGCGGAGATGGTTGGATGGCCGTGGGTATGGCGGATTTATTAACGCACCTGCCGCAAACGCATCCCGACCGGCCACGCATCCTGAAGGGCTACCGTACCATGATGAAAAATCTTAAAGCTCACCAAGCTTCCTCCGGTATGTGGAATCAATTGATCGACGACCCAAACTGCTGGGCCGAAACATCGGGATCTGCCATGTTCACCTACGGATTTATTGTAGGCGTACAGCAGGGGTGGCTTGATGCACAAGAATATGGCGGAGCAGCCCGGAAAGCTTGGTCGGCGCTTGTGCCCTTCATTGATGAACGAAATAACGTAACAGAGGTATGTATCGGTACGGGGAAGAAAAATGACAAGCAATATTATTACGATCGTCCCCGCAATGCAGGCGACCTGCATGGGCAAGCTCCCTACCTTTGGTGTGCAGTTGCCTTGCTATAGCCCTAACATAAGCTGATCATCCAATAGCTGCCATGTTTTACACCAATACATGCGTAAAGCACGACATAAAAAATCCTGAAGCGGGGAGCTTCAGGATTTTTACTAACTAACCAATTATTAACCTAAATTATGAATACTAATCGTGTCGCAAAATCTGTGCCATTTTCTTGGCAAATTCACATGAAGGAAGTATACCATCATCTTATGCGACATCGTGGCGTTTTGCAGATATTGATCCGTAAATACTGGGCGGTGCTCCAAAATGCTTGTGAAAATCTCGTGAAAAATTCGACTGTCCACTATAGCCGACCATATGGGCTACTTGCGTGATATTGTATTGCTGTTGCGCTAGCAGCTCGGCCGCCTTATTCAGTTTAATGATGTGGATCAATTCATTGGGTGTTATAGCGGAACACTTCTTTAGTTTGCGATATAGTGTGGGACGGCTCATGTTCATGCGTTTGGCAAGTTCATCCACCGTAAGGTCGACTTCTGGTATATGACGGTATATAACAAGCTCCAGACGCTTCATAAAATCGTGCTTTCCCATTTGCTTAGGCGAGGTCGCCAACTTTGCTTGTAGTCTATTGGAAATATAGTTTTGTAGCAAACGCCTGTTCTCGAGAATATTCTCAACCTGCGCGATCAGCATGATCGAAGAAGCAGTGTTTTCCATGTAAGCGTCCGCTCCGCTGTGCAGGCTCTGTATTTTATTCGCCATTTCGTGCTGCCCCCCTAAAAGTATTACCGGAATATGCGTAAAAAATGCGTTTGCCTTGATGTGTTTGCAAAGCGCTATGCCATCCATGACAGGCATTGCCATGGCAGAAATAAGGAGTGCTATGTCATGTTTTGCCAATAAAGCCAGCGCCTCATTACCATGTTGGGCATACAACAGGCTATAGCTCGTTTTTAAAGCTCCACGTAAGTGGTTTAGCATCTCGGTTTCATGGCCTACGAGCAGCAGTATGGGCTTATCATTTGTTTCCGTAGTACCTACCGGTTTCACGCGGGAGGTATCGGAATGGTCTACGGCGTCGTAGGAAACGCTTGCTACAGGCACAAGCGGAATAGCGACGTTTATACAAAGGTGTTGGTTATCCGTAGTTCCGTTTACTTGATATCCCTTAAAGCGTCGGGGCAAAGGACTGTCGTAGACTGCTGGATGCGTCCTGCTTTCTCCATCCCTATCTAGGTTATCAACAATATTGGCGAGAAATGTAGGCCATGTCGTGTCGGTATCTGCATGCAATGTGATATGAAAGTTGCAATCATCACTGCGGAATGGCTGTAGTTCGACGCTTACCTGCGTTAGGGCGTGCCGTAATGCTTCCCGTATAAGCCTGGCGAAAAGTTGCTGAAATGTTTCGCTATCTGCCCAGGTTGTAAGACTGATTTTTGGTAAGGTAAGTCGGTAGTCGATTTGTCTGGATTGCGCAAGGCTACCCAATTCGTAAAATGTTTCGGACAACAATATGTTGATATCCGTCTTCACGTGAAATGAATTCATCATATTTTGTTTACAGTGTTTAGTTTATCGTTAGCTGATTTATCGTCGTACAGCTATCATACATTTTGTTTGTAGAAGCTGCAGTTTATGATCGGTATGGCAATATTTTGACTATCAATTTTGTGTGCTGCTTATCGCACATTTCAAAACTTGTTGTATCGTGTACAATAACGTAGCGATTACTGTGCCAAACGTAACTAGATGCACAACACGTAAAACCCTACCGAATTTGTTTTCCAATCGCAGGTTTTCTGAAAGGTATAGGAATAGATGGCTAAACTTTGTTGCTGCATTAAAAATACCTGATGTATCATTTTTGATACGCTGTGATATAAAATTGATACGCTGTGATTGATTTTGATGACAAGATCTTCGCAACTTTAGATACCTCATAGCAACCAGGTATAAACAATGTATTATCAACTAACAAAAGCGCTAAAACGTGTATGGCCGGTTTTTATCATCGACGCGGCAAACAAGCCTTCTTCAGGGATTGGCCTTCATGGGCATCAGCGCTGTATGAGGCATGATCGACTTAAGCAAATCATCAATTTTACACTATATGAAACATAAATTACTTGTACAAAGCGTCATGACGCTAGCCCTGCTGCTGGTATCTTCGTTTATCTTTGCACAACAAAGAACGATAACGGGAACCGTGTTGGACGAGACAGGGAGCCCACTCGCGGGGGCTACCGTAAAAGTTAAGGGAACGACCATTGCGACAACCACCGATGAAAATGGGGTATATAGTCTTGAGGTTCCTGCTACTGCGCAAAACCTAGAAGCAACCTTTATTGGCTATTCTCTAAAGGAGACGGCTATTACGGGTACGCGCGTCGATATCCAATTACAGCCCAACGCCGAGCAAGACTTGGATGAAGTCGTTGTTGTAGGATATGGGACAGCGCGAAAAAAAGATTTGACGGGTGCCATGGTTACCATTGCAGAAAAAAATTTTAACAAAGGAATTATGACCAGTCCCGATCAGCTAATACAGGGAAAGACACCAGGGGTTATGGTAATCAACAATACGGGACAGCCTGGTGGGTCAGTTACGGTAAGTATCCGCGGAAATTCTTCAATTCGGTCGAGCAACAACCCTTTATTTGTGTTGGATGGCGTGCCCATGTCGGGCAACTCTCCACTGCCTGAGGGACGTGGCGGGTTTGCTTCGGATCGTGGTAATCCACTAACCTACTTGAATCCGCTTGACATAACCAGCATGGACATCCTCAAAGATGCTTCCGCAACGGCAATATACGGTTCGCGCGGTGCCAATGGGGTTGTACTCATCACGACAAAAAAAGGTACGATTGGGGAGCCAAAGATATCGATCGGCGCCTCAGCAGGTATATCGGGTATGCGAGAATATCCAAAAGTTCTTAGTGCCGACCGCTTCAGAGAAGCACTAAACTACTATACGCCGACAGAAGTAGAAAATGCCGACTTCGGCGGCAATGAAGATGCGTTTCGGGCCATCACCCGTCAAGCGGTAACGCAAAATTACTATAGCGATGTTACTGGAGGGACCGAAAACGCAAAATATCGGTTATCAGGAGGTTATCTTAATCAAAATGGAATAATTTTAGATTCATATTTGAAGAAGTATACCGGTAATCTGACAGGTAATTTCCGGTTTTTAGAAAATAAAAGATTGGGATTGGATCTGTCTTTATTCCTAACGCAGCTGGACACGCGCTACGCCCCAATCAGTGCAATGGTAGGCTCTGAAGGGAATGTGATTTCGCAAGCGCTGCAATGGAATCCGACTTTAGCAATTCGTGATGCCCAGGGAAATTCGACCTTTGTAAGTTCCACAGTCAGAAATCCGCTGACTTCCATTGACGCTTTTAAAGATTTGGCAACGACCAACACCATGGTCGTAAACGTTTCGCCCTACTACAAAATTACTGACGATCTGGAGTATCGCATGATTTACAGTGCGATGCGGCAAACGGGTAGCCGACAAGGAATGTATCGAGCAGGACTCATCGATCCTGCTTTGGTACGGGACGAGCAGGCTTTTATTTCCAATAATGGAGAGACAAATATTCAGATGACGCATACCTTGTCCTACAACAAAAAAATAAATGAAGAATGGAGTGTCAATGCACTTTTGGGATATGAGTACTTAAGTTATGATTTCAGGACCAACGAATCCTTCGGTAGCGGATTTGATTTTCTAGGCCTTGATTATTACGACTACTTGGACTACTCGCCCGCTGCTCGTCGGGAAATTGGCTCGTACCGGAGCCCAACAAATGAGCTGCAGTCATTTTTTGCACGCGCCGGTATTAATTATTTAGACCGTTATCTGCTTACAGCTACAATCCGTCGCGATGGTTCGACAAAATTTGGAGCAAATAATAAATATGCTTTGTTTCCATCACTGGCCGTTGCTTGGAACGTCGCCGAAGAAGAATTCTTGAAATCAAGTGATATTTTTAGTCAACTAAAACTTCGTTTGGGTTGGGGAAGTACTGGTAATCAAGAATTTCCATCTGGAGCTTCGTTGCCGAGATTTGTTTTTAGTAACCAAGGCGCTAATCAAACAAATTTTGGAAATCGGGATCTACGCTGGGAAACATCGACAACGATCAATGCCGGTATTGATTTCGCCATCTTAAACAACCGTCTTTATGGATCGGTGGATTTCTTCAGTAAAAAAACAACCGACGCCCTTTTTGAGCAGACACTTGCGCAGGATGCACCCAACGGCAGAATTTGGGTGAACCTAGCTGGCGAAATTGTAAACAAGGGGGTGGAAATAGCGTTAACAGGAACACTTGTTCGTCATGAAAATTGGAACTGGGATCTAACTGGAAATGTGACGTTTTTGAAAAACAGAGTAAGTGGTTTACTAGGTGATTACGAAACGGGGGCATTACGTGGACAAGGTTTCTCAGGCGTACTTGGGCAACGCATGACAAACGGACAGCCCTTGAACGTATGGTATTTAGCCCAGTATGAAGGTATCGATCCGCAAACGGGAATGAGCATGTACCGCGGTTTGGACGGCAGTATCAGTACTGCAAACGATCCGGCACAGAATAAGTTTTACGCCAATAGCCCTAATCCAACGACCTTATTGGGTATTTCTACCAACGTGAACTATAAAAAATTCGCTTTGGCCGCCAACATGAATGGAGCAATGGGCCATTATCTATTTAATAATACAGCAGCTACGGTTTTAGGTGTCAGTAATTTGTCGACACGAAATATCGGCTCCAACTTTTTCGATACCTCGGTAAAAGAATCGACTTCAAACTCATCGGCTCCATCGACCCGATACCTAGAAAAGGGCGATTACCTGAAAATGGCTAACCTGACGTTAAGTTACAACATGGGGGATATTGGCAAGACGTTTAAAAATTTCAACGTCTCGCTCACCGGGCAAAACCTCTTTATCATCACCAAGTATACTGGTTTTGATCCCGAGGTGAATACCGATGGGGCGACAAATGGTATCCCGTCCTTAGGGATCGAATATTTGCCTTATCCGCCATCCCGAAATTTTCTGCTGGGGGTAAATTTTTCGTTGTAAACGGACAGATGTACATGAACTAAATGAAAAAAAAACGATAAACAGATGAAATTACGATCATTTATATATACAACTATTGCAGGGGCACTCGTCGTTAACGCCACATCCTGCACAAAACTCACGGAGAATTTTAGGAGTGAGCTGGAGGAAGCAGCAGAAGGTAATGTTGGCGCCGCCTCAGTATTGATTAATGCCTATACGTCGCTCAATGTTCCCTATCAGCAAGAACAGCGTTGGGTGATGCAGGAAGTCTCTACCGATGCAGCCATGGCGCCTACGCGTGGCGGCGATTGGGACGATAACGGCATGCACCGCGCTATACATCTCCACACGTGGAATGCCGACAATGGTTACATGAACAATACGTTTGTGAGTTTGGGTACCGCTACCTACAACGCGGGTAACGTTTTACGCTTTAATCCCAGTCCGCAACAAGCGGCCGAGGCACGATTTATCCGTGCCATGGTAATGTTTGATATGTTGGATTTGTATGGAAAGGTGCCATTCCGTCAAGGCGAGTCATTGGAAGACTTTAAGATTCCTCCCACCACATTGCAACCACAAGAGGCCATCGATTTCTTGATCGCCGAGTTGAATGAAATCATGGATGCGCTACCTGAAAATGGTCCTACGGCAGCCTATGTAGCCAATAAGAATGCAGCACGCACATTGCTGATGAAGATTTATCTGAACAAGGGCGCGTTTTTAAATCGGCAGTCGCCGAGTTTTGCTGCCGAAGATATGAATCAAGTGGTTACGTTAGCAAACCAGATCAGTGCCTCAGGAAGGTACACGATCTCTGCTGCGGGCAAATATTTTGATAATTTCGCGCCTGATAACAATACGAAATCGACGGAGAATATATTTACGTTATTCAATCAAAACGGTGAGCGTGGCGGCGCGGTAGATCGTACATGGAACACCATTGCACATTACAACATGACGCCAGGCGGATGGAACGGTTGGTGTACCTTGTCGGATTATTATGATAAGTTTAGTGCCAACGATGAGCGCCGCGGTATATATTATGAATATGATGCCGACACCACCGGCAATAGATTACGAAATTTCCATCGGCAAAATGTTGGCTTTTTTGTTGGCCAGCAATATAATTGGAGCACGAACAGGCCTTTAATGGCCAGAAACCCATCGAATGCACCGCTCTCTTTCACACGTGAAGTGACCATACGCACTTCGGGGGCTACGTTGGAAGTGGCCGGAATACGGCCGATGAAATATGCGTTTGACTATGCCGTAACGGGACAGCGCAATAACGATTGGGTGGTATTCCGCTACGCTGATGTGCTGCTCATGCAGGCAGAGGCCATGCTGCGGGGAGGGACGGGTACATCCGCGGACGCGCTGGCATTGGTAAATAGCATTCGTACCAACCGCGGTGTTTCCGACTTAACGGCACTGACACTCGATGAGCTCTTGGACGAGCGGGCTAGGGAGCTTTATTGGGAAGGCTGGCGGCGGCAGGATTTGATCCGTTTCGGTAAATTCTTGGACGCTTGGCAGGAGAAGGCTGCTGATCCGGATCCGAAAACATTGGTTTACCCCATCCCAAGCCAGCAGATCGCCGTTAACCCGAACCTCACACAAAATCCAGGTTATTGATGGCAACTTGCCAAACGGTAAGAAACTCTCCAGCACATGACACGCTGGAGAGTTTTTTTACATACAGTCTTCAAGCTTTGAACAGAACTTTGCCCGGTTTGGTCTAATGCTCGGTTTTGCGCTTCGACAGATGTTTTGTAAGTTTGGGGATAGCCAATTGGTTATAAAAAAACAGCTATCGCGCTTCAACTATGATCACCTACAATACCGCCGCTTTGCTTTTTCCTGCAATCAGTTTAATCATGCTGGCTTACACCAACCGTTTTTTGGCTTTGGCCGCGCTGGTTCGCAGTTTGCATGCAAAATATTTGGAACATAACAAGAAGGGGGTTTTGCATGGGCAAATTGGCAATTTGCGCTACCGGCTTAAGCTGCTGCGGCATATGCAGGGGATGGGGGTATTGAGTTTCATTACTTGCATCGTTTGTATGTACGGGATATACTTGGAGAGCGTTATCCTTGCCGAGCTCTGTTTTGCGCTTAGCTTATTGTTTTTCTCGGTGTCCTTATTGATCTCCTTCGTAGAAATTCAATTGAGCAACAAAGCACTGGAATTGGAACTGAGCGATATGGAAGAGCACCGTGATCCATCGTTGGTACAGTACATAAAGAAGACCTTCGACCAGCGGAAGCGACCGGAGATGCCGAACAAAAAATATTAGATAGTGTTGATCGTCACCTTTATTTTGTCAGCGTTTTCACCGGTGAGATAAGCTGATTATTCTCTTGCGTGTTGTAGGAAACAGTGGCAAGGGTTATATAGCCTGCCCTACAGAAGGTATAAGCTAGCGCATATGAACATCATAGAACACGCCTATAGTGGTGATATTTCTTGATTTTACGATTATTTTTTACCATTTTAGCCAAGCCTTCTCCGGCAGGCGATGAACAAATTAGAGCGAATGAACAAATCCCTACTCCCAATTATATCCCTTTGTTTGATAAATCTCTGCGCTTTTGGGCAGGATTTCCAAAAAGTAAAACTTGATAGCTTTTTTCATGCGCTCGAAAAGCATGATAAATTTATGGGGACGATTTGTATTGCGCAAAAGGGGCAGGCGATCTACAGCACATCCTTGGGTTATGCGGACGTGCAGGAAAAAAAGCGGGCTACGGCAACAACCGAATACAGAATAGGGTCAATCAGTAAAACTTTTACTTCCGTATTGGTTTTAAAGGCTGTGGAAGAGGGAAAGCTGACGCTGGATCAGCATATCCAGTCTTTTTTTCCGGAACTGGCCGAAGCTGAGCATATCACGATCCGGCATCTCCTACAACACAAGAGTGGTATCAACAATTTTACCAACCGTCCCGACTACCTGAGTTGGAGCGGCCAATCGAAAAATAGCGATGAGATTCTTCAAATTATTGCTTCGGGCGGTAGTGATTTTATGCCCGGTACTAAAACGGCATATTCGAATTCCAACTTTGTGCTTTTAACCTTTATTTTGGAAACTACCTATGGCGTGCCCTATCGGGAACTATTGAAACGTAACATCACCGGTAAAGTCGGCATGCAACATACTTTTGTCGGAAGTAAGATCGATACGAGCAAAGGGGAGGCTAAATCCTATCGTCGTCAAGCAGGTTGGCAGCTAGAGCAGGAAACTGACATGTCTATTCCTGGCGGCGCTGGGGCGATTGTATCCACTGCACAAGATCTCGTGGAATTTAGTGAAGCCCTTTTTGGCGGAAAATTGCTTACAGCGAAGAGTTTGGAAATTATGAAGACATTGGACAACGTTTTTGGACTCGGGATCATGCGTATCCCATTCTATGAAAAGACGGGATACGGCCATGGCGGAAATATAGACGGTTTCTCATCCATGCTCATACACTTTGATGAGGGCGACGTCACGTATGCTGCCATCAGCAACGGTAGCGCTATTAATATGAATGATGTAACTGTTGCAGCACTCAGTGCGGTCTATGGTAAGCCTGTTCAGGTTCCGCAGTATTCGGATTACAAACCGTCGGAAGAAGAGCTTGGCAAATATGTCGGCAACTACAATTCTAAAGATATACCGCTGGAAATCAGCATTACAATAGCGGATGGTGTGTTGATGGCGCAGGCAACCGGCCAATCTGCTTTTCCACTGGAATCCACTGCGGTGCATCAGTTTAAGTTTGATGCAGCACAGATCCGTATACACTTTGATCCAAGTAAGCTGTCAATGAAGTTGTTGCAAGGGGGGAAAACGTATAATTACAACAAGAAGTAGGTGATGGACACGCTGTTTTTTTGGTTGATCAATAAGGGAAAACTTTTGCCGGCTTTGGTCGTTATTACATGAAGTTAACAGACCATATGGTCATCTATACAACTATAATTTTTGGTATATCGCATGCTCAACATCTCTTTTGCACTTTTCCCTATTCGGATATTACTGGTTTTTCTTAGTCTGATTGGTTCTGTTTGCATTGTTCAGGGCCAAACAGATTCTTCGGCCTATACTTACCGCTCTTTGATGGATGTTGGTTACAAAGGCCTATCTAATGGCGACTCCCTGCGTTTGGACCTGTTTTTGCCCGCAATGGCGAGTGGAAAGAAGATCCCCTTAGTTATCGTGGTGCATGGCGGAGGTTGGGCATTCGGCGACAAAGAGATGGAAAGCATTTATTACATGCGGAAGTTGAAAGAGGAGCTTCTACGTAACGATTTTGCCGTGGCCAGTATAAGTTATCGTTTGGTATCAGACAGCATACATTTTCCAAGCCCCGTGGAGGATTGCAGTGACGCTGTGAAATGGCTGTGCAAACATGCTGACAGGTACCAGTTGGATACCGCCAATTACGGCATTTGGGGAGGAAGTGCGGGTGCGCACTTGGCAATGTTGGTGAGCTATGCCAATCCGGGCGAGATAGGAGGAGATGCTAGCCTTCAGGATGTACCCCTTCGCTTGAATTATGTCATAGACAATTTTGGACCAACGAAACTTAATGACCTGTTTCGGGTGAATCTGAATGGTTTTTCTACCTTTATGTTCAAAGTTTTTGTGCGCAAATTATATGACATTCGCCTAAAATTGACTTATGCCATGACGGGCTATGATTTTAAAACGGATAAAGACAAGGTATTGGAGGTTAACGAACGCTTCTCGCCCTTGAACTATGTCGATAAACCCGTTTTGCCGACCTTAATCGTGCACGGCACTAAAGATCGTATAGTGGCCATTAAGCAATCGGAACAGTTGCAACAGGCACTTGAAAAACATCAAGTCGAGAACAACTTTATTAAGGTGGAGAATGGCGACCACGGACTGGGCAATATCGCCAAAGAAAAGACCGACGAACTGGTGCAGAAAACGATTACTTTTATCAAGGCGCACAAAAAGTAGGCTGTTGCCAGATGGCAACCCATTCTTGCCTAATCATCTTCTTCACAGAGCAGGCTACTTGCTCTCCCTCGGATCCAACCGCGCTCCAACCATGGCTGGAACACCATCTTGTCCGCAAAACATACATTGGAAAACGGGTAACACAGATTACATAAAATGATGATGTCGACGCCCTGCATGGAAGGTTACCATATACCCACTGATAACGACTTCCTTCCCATGTAGCGCCTATAGCGCCATGGGAAAAAATATCCCTCAATTTATGTTCCTTCATGACTTATTCAATGTTCAAAACTACAGTGTAAAAATTACAAATGCAATATTGTTGCTTTTGTAATTTTTACGTTTTACATTTGTGAAACCAAAATGAGATGAAGATGAGGATACCCCAAGATTTTGAAAGCTGGAGAAGATGCATTGAAGTAGACTGCGGCATTGCTTTGACGGATGTTTTCGTAAACAGGCGGATAGCAGTTTACGCCGATGAGCAGCATGCAGAAACGCAACGTTTCATTAAGCGCTACGGAGCGGAGCATCACCGTCAGGTGTTGCGATGGTTTCGAACGGTAGCGGAACAAGACGACTTAAAAAAGGAGGAAAAGAGATGAATAAAAAATTGCCTGTGACTGTGCTAAGTGGTTTTCTTGGTGCAGGAAAAACAACATTGTTAAACCATGTGCTGCACAATAAGGAACAGCTGAAAGTAGCTGTGATCGTGAATGACATGAGCGAAGTAAATATCGATGCACAGCTTGTGGAGCGCGAGCATACCCTGTCAAGAACGGAGGAACGGCTGGTGGAAATGAGCAACGGTTGTATATGTTGCACGTTGCGAGAGGACTTGATGCTGGAGGTGGCGCGGCTGGCGAAAGAGGATCGTTTTGACTACCTGTTGATCGAAAGTACGGGCATTTCTGAACCTATACCGGTTGCTCAGACGTTCAGCTACGTGGATGAACAAAGTGGGATCGATTTATCTGCCTTTAGTTACATTGACAGCATGGTCACGGTGGTAGATTGCTTTAATTTCTTTCGTGATTTTGGAAGCATGGATACCTTACAGGATCGGGCTTTAAACGACGATGTCAACGATGACCGTACCATTGTGAATCTCTTGACCGATCAGGTCGAGTTTGCCAATATCATCGTGTTGAATAAGATCGATTTGGTAGCGGATGAACGGTTGCTGGTGCTGGAGGCCGCTATACGCAAGCTGAACCCTAAAGCCAAAATTATCCGAACACAATTTGGACAAGTACCGCCGACAGAGATTATGGGTACCCATAGTTTCGACTTTGACGAAGCTTCCCTATCCGCAGGTTGGATACAGGAATTGGAAGCCGAGCATACGCCGGAAACCGAAGAGTATGGAATTTCATCCATCGTTTTTCGTAATGAACGACCCTTTCATCCGCAACGCTGGTACCATTATTTAAATGTGCATTACCCTGCAGGTATTATACGTGCGAAAGGATTATTCTGGATAGCATCACGCCCGGACGCAGCCATCAACTTTAGTCAGGCTGGCGGCAGTTTACGCATAGAAAATGCAGGCTACTGGTGGTGTAGCATGCCGGAAGACGAACGTATGCGATATCCTATTTATCAAGAGAACCGCGCACAGATTGACGCACGATGGGATAAACAGTGGGGAGACCGAAAAAATGAGCTGGTTTTTATTGGACAGCAATTGGACAAAGAAAAGCTCGTTGCCGACCTTAATCGCTGCCTGCTAACTGAAGCGGAGAGTGAGGATTGGCGATACACGGCTTGGAAGGACGAATTCCCAAAAAACATCTAAGCGGATGTTTTAACCCGATCTGCGGATTATAAAAACTGAATCCTTATCGCTAAATTAGCTCGCATACAACAGGAATGCGCTATGGAGAATTATGCCATCATCTTAGTTTTAATGGGAGCTATGGCCATATTGAGTACAATGGCAGAGAAAATAAAGATTTCTTCTCCCATTGTTCTTATTGTGGCAGGTATAGCGATTGGTTTCATACCGGGGATGCCGGCCATAGCAATCGAATCGGAAGTGGTGTTCCTGCTTTTTCTGCCGCCCCTGCTTTACGATGCAGCTTTTAAGATCCACTGGAAGGAATTTAAAGCTAATATTTACATCATTTCCCGATTGGCTTTCAGTTTGGTTTTTATAACGACAGTAGGTATTGCCGTTGTCGCATATCTTCTGATCCCAAGTATGTCTTGGCCCCTCGCTTTTGTACTGGGCGCTATCTTGGCACCCACGGATGCCGTGGCTGCCTTGAATATTACCAAAGGAATGAAGCTGAGTTCACTCACCAATACTGTTTTGGAAGGAGAGAGCCTGTTGAACGATGCTTCGGCACTGGTGGCTTTCAAGTTTGCGCTGGCAGCACTTTTCGGTGCTTCTTTTGTGTTCTGGGAAGCTTCGCTTTCTTTTTTAACGTTGTTGGTTGGCGGTTTTTTAATCGGCCTTATATGCGGCATGCTCCTTGGATTCCTGCTCAAGCTTATCCGTGAAGACGGTACGGCTGTCCTTAGCCTAGTATTGCTTTCGCCTTTTGTCGTCTACTTGATTGCGGAGCATTTTCATGCTTCCGGTGTTATTGCAGTGGTCACGCTAGCCTTTGGTCTGTCAAAGCTCAGTGCGGCAAAATTTCCCGAAAGGTTGAAGGTACAATCCGAACACGTATGGGATATGATTAGTTTTTTGCTGAATGGCTTAATCTTTATTCTGATAGGTTTGGAATTACCTATCGTGGTAAAAAAATTGACCAACGAACAGCTGCTTACCTATGGTGGTATTGCAGCCATCATTACCGTGACGGCACTTTTAGTGCGGACATTAAGCGTTTTTTTACATCGAAAAAGACTGCATAGGGCTTTTCAACGCGCGCAGCACAACAAGCGTGCACGCGCTATCTCCGAATCGATTCTATTAAGTGTGCAGGAAAGCATGATCATCAGCTGGTCAGGCATGCGAGGAATCATTTCCTTAGCGTTGGCCATTGGACTGCCACATGTTTTGAAAAACGGGCATGCTTTTCCGATGAAAGATGATATTATGTATATCACCACGGTAGTCGTGCTACTGACTATTGTTGGGCAGGGGCTGCTCTTACCGTTTATTGCGCGACCCAAGCGGTAGTCCGAATCTTCCGCAGCTACGCTATTTGTTGCTTCCAAGCTACTTGACAAATAGCAGACCTTACGTGTTGTTGCCTTCAACGTCGCATTTTTTCATCAAACTGATGAAAAAATGCGACATATTTAAAACCTAATGTACTGCGCCTATCTTTACGCAGCGGCGAGTACAGGCGGTGAGCAGAAAACCGAAGGCATACATAAGCAGCTGTCTATTTCTTGAAGAAACAGCCGACAGCTTCATTTCTACGTTTAAACCGTATGCTGTAAGGGCTTACCTCATGGTATATGACTATACGCTTTCCGTACGTCGGTATTTGGTTAGGGATAGGTGGTCACCACTTTGCTTAATTTCCAACCGTCTTGGGTTTGACTAAGTGTGATGTAATCGACACGTACAAAGTGATCAAAGGTCATGGTGGTTTTGGCAACACAAGTAGACTTCGTTTGATCCAATACTTCATAGCTGGTTTTGCAATCGAACTTGGCGCCGGCGCTTTGTTTTAAGAATTTCATGTATTGCTTTTTATTGAAGCTGTCGTTGTTGGCGCTGTTGCGGTATTCGAAATCTTCTGCGAAGATGTATCTGTTCAACGTTGGGTTCCCCAGTGCGGCAGATTCCAGATAAACACCGATGATGCTCGTAGAATCAAATTTTTTAAGTGGATTGATCTTTTCGGCAGCGAAAGCGCTGAACGAAGTGATCATAATGAATGCACTGAGGATGGAGATTACTGTTTTTTTCATGGCGATGTGTTTTATGTTTTTGTTTTATTTTCTTATTGATACATCAAAGGTAGGCGTACAGCGCTCGACAGCCTATGGCAATTAGACCAACTTGCCTGTTTTCTCGGCGAATACCGGTAATGCATCGGTTAAGATTAATACCGTTTGGAAGCCAGTATGGGAACGCTTGATCAGGAAACGTTTGCTAGTAAGCGAGTTGTCGATTGCTCGCCGTATAAAAATAGATTATCTTTGCGGCGTGAAAGAGGATAATATGTCGGCTAGGAAGTTTAAGCGTAAGAATTTCCTGTTGTTTCCTGTAGGCGTTTTACTGTTGATGTTGGTGGGAGGCTTAATCTTGCAGGTGATTTTTAATCGTTTGACGGAGTTGAACAGGAAAATGCTGCGCGATATCGCCAATGAGAAAGCTTTGGCGGTACAAAAAGAGTTTGATCTGTTGGAGCAACGTTTAAGTTGGTTTCTTGTACAGGCTGAGGGGCAGAATCAACAGACCATTCAGGCTTACCTGCAGAAGGATACCATGCTGCGCACTTTCTTGACCTTGGCTTCCCTGGATTCCAACGTGCAGTTGGAAGATTGGAAGAAGAATTTGCTGTACCGATTGCCCTATGTGATTCATTCGAAATATGGCCGTTTGCAGGCGGCTATCGACCTCAAGAAGTTTAACACCTATTTTTGGGAGCGCGAGAGTGGACACGCCTATTTTGATATTGTTTCACCGGATGGCTTCTTCTTGGTGCATCCCGAGCTGTCACAAGTGGGGAAGCCCAACCCGATACATACAACGGTGGGGCAAGGTGCACAAGACACGATCGTGCTTTCGAACTACCTGCAAATGGATGTGTTAAGGCGTAGTGTTGCGCTACAGGGAATATTTGTGCATGCACAACTGGCAGCGAGTGTACCACTGCTCATCACCGCGGATGAAACCCAAGAGATTTTGAACCTCAGTATGCTGCTTGGTATCGGTTTTTTGGTGATTACTATTACCTTCCTGCAGATAATCTATTGGAACAAAAGGCGAGTACAGCAATTGGAAATTGTGCAATCTGAGCTTTCGCGAGAACAGGCAACAATGCGCTTCGAGCGATTGCGCGAGCAGATGAACCCACATTTTTTATTTAATGCATTGGGCTCCCTGCAACAGTTGATTGCTAAAGATCAGGAGCATGCCAAGCGCTTTGTGGGTAAGATGGCCAAGGTATATCGGAAGATGCTGCAAGACGACCGATCGGGATGGTCGAGCCTAGAAGAGGAATTGGCCTTGGTGCAAGCCTATTTCTTCCTGCAAGAGGTACGCTTTGCGCAAGCATTGATGCCGATAAACTTTGTTATTCCACCTACTGCATTGAAAAGACAAATCCCGCGGATGAGTTTACAAACTTTAGTAGAAAATGCTATAAAGCATACGGTGTTCACGCGGGAGCAGCCCTTGGAGATAGATATTATCGTCGTCGATGACCACGTAGTGGTGAAAAATCGATACCGGCCGCGACCTGTTGCGGAATCACAAACAGGGGGCTATGGTTTGGAATATATCGCATCCATGTACCGACATGTGGAGCTTGAAAGTTTTTCTTACGAGGTGGAGGATGGTTTATTTGTGCTGCATCTGCCGCTTCGATAGCGTTTGTTTTTTCTTCCCTTAAATGTGCGCACTCACTCCCTTAATACACGGGTTCACGGAAATCGCATTGCCTTTCTAAATATTTGTGAGCACTTTTAGCGCTTGAATGACGCATTAACCTTACCGATAACGTAATGAATAATAAACACATAAAGCAGCTGTCGCGCTTCGTAGGGCTTGCCGTATTTTGTACCACGGCATTCCAGTCCTGCGGCGTGGTGCCTGCATTTATATGGAAAAAGAAAGACGCCCAGATTGTGGCTGTGGCCGATAGTAGCAAGGATGAAAAGGGTGTATCCTATCAAAAGTTGATCAAAGATGCACGTGTTGACTCGGGTATGTTCCACGTCATCAGTAAAAAGGGAGAGTACTACTTTGAGATACCCCGCACTGCATTGGACAGGGACTTCCTGATGATACACAAAATATCGTCGGTGCCATTGGCCATAAACGAGGCCGGCGTCAATAAAGGGATGAATTTTGAGAACAAAGTGATCCGCTTCAGCCTAAAAAAGGAAGGGAAGGAAGTTTGGGTAGGCGAGATCGATCCGAAGATCGAAGTGCCAAATAAAGATGCCATTGCCAAATCGGTTTCCGATAACTACCGCTTATCCTATATCGAATCATTCAAAGTAGAAAGCTACAACAGCGATTCTACCAGTGTAGTGATCAAGGTGAACAAGGTATTTGATGGAACCGAAAAGAGCTTTGCGGACGTATTTTCAAATTTAGGATTGGGGACTTCGCCAAAGACATCGCTCTCTGGTATTGAACAGATAAAATCCTTTGCCAACAACGTCGTAGTGCGATCGATGTATAGCACCAAAGTAACGGAAGGGAATGAATCCATACCGATTTCTATTGCCGTGACAACAAATATCTATGCCCTGCCCGAACAGCCTATGGTGCCACGCTTCGCCGATCCGCGCGTAGGCTTTTTCAGTACCGAGCGCTGGTATTTTTCTGATAAACAACAGGAACTTGATAAGCGCAATTTGGTAACGCGCTGGCGTCTAGAACCAAAGGAAGAGGATAAGGAACGTTACAGAAAAGGGGAGTTAGTGGAGCCGAAGAAGCCCATCGTGTTTTATCTCGATCCGGCTACGCCAAAACAATGGAGGAAGGAAATTATTGCTGGTGTGCACGATTGGCAGCAAGCCTTTGAAGCCGCTGGCTTTAAAAACGCCATTATTGCGAAGGAAGTGGCCGATACCACGGCTTTCGATCCCGATGATGCGAATGTATCGTCTATTGTGTATGCAGCATCGGCACAGGCCAATGCGATGGGACCTTCGGTGGTAGATCCGCGCTCGGGCGAGATTTTGGAGGCTGATGTTATTTGGTGGCATAACGTGATGACGATTTTGAACAGCTGGATGCGTATACAAACCGGTGTGGTGGATACAGCAGCACGTGGTAATGCTTTTTCCGAAGAAAAGATGGCGCATGCTATTCGTTTTGTGTCATCCCATGAAATAGGGCATACCTTAGGATTGATGCACAACATGGGGTCTTCGTCGAGCTTTCCCGTGGATTCGCTTCGCTCGCCATCCTTTACGGATCGTATGGGCGGTACAGCGACGTCCATTATGGACTACGCCCGCTTCAACTACGTTGCGCAGCCCGAAGACGGCGTAAAGACAATTACACCTGTCATTGGGCTCTACGATAAGTATGCCATTGCATGGGCTTACCGCTGGTATGACGTGAAGACGCCTTGGGAGGAGCTGCCCACGCTACGTAAAGAAATAGAAAAGCACCAGCACGATCCGAATTACTGGTATGGTGAACAGCAAGATGGTAAGAACATTATCGATCCGCGTTCGCAATCGGAAGATCTTGGCGATAACGCCATGCTAGCAGGAGCCTACGGACTACGTAATTTAAAACGGATCATGCCCCATATCATTGATTGGACAACGAGTTCAGGAGAAGACTACTATCGCGCGGGCAAGCTATATATGGGCGTTATTGGGCAATGGTATACCTATGCTGACCATGTGATCAACAATATAGGCGGCATTTATTTGGAAAATCCCGTGTTGGGCGATCAAAAAGATGCTTATCGTCCGGTAGACCGAGACAAGCAGATCGAGGCGCTAGGCTATGTAAAAGAGCAGGTATATCGTTTGCCGGAATGGCTCTTTGTGCCAGAGTTGATGACCAAAACGTTTCCATTGCGGGATAGCCCTATCGGTAGTTTCGAATATGCACCCTACAATTTGCAACGTGAATTTCAATATAGCTTGCTCTTCAGTTTGGTGAAAGATGAGCGTTTGCTACGGATGATTGAGATGGAGCAACTGTTTGGCCGGAAACGGGCTTGGAGTGCCGAAGAATTTTTGCAGTCGGTGCGCGAGGAAGTATTCGCCTCGACTTTGAAAAAGCAGTCTTTGGATCTTCGCACACGTATGTTGCAACAAAACTATGTGGATGTATTGATGGTGTCGACCAACAAAGCCATGGAGAAAATTAACGACAAGAAGCTTACCGAGGTAGACCTATTCTTGCAACAGGCGCATCCGCATATTTGTGCCCTACATGGCTTAGGCGATGCAGCAAGACAGGCGCGCAATGTACATGTGGGCAGCATGGCAAGAACCTCCGATATGTTGATGTTGAAGCGGACGGAGCTCTTGGAAATCTATAAACTGTTGGATCGGGCACGACAAACTGGCGATAAGGCTACAAAAGCACATTATGAAGATCTCCTGATGCGCATAGCCGTGACATTGCCTATCGCAAAAAAATAAAATTACTTAATACCTAACGTGAATGAATAGATTACTTATGCTGTTTGTGCTTTTTTGCTGCAACGTTGCTAGCGCACAAACAGCGACTCAACTGGAGGGACGCGTGTTGGACGCGACCACAAACAAACCGATTATTGGTGCCACCATTATGGTGGAAAATACGGCAGTAGCTGAAGAGACAGGCGTGGCCGGACAGGTACAGCAGTCGGCACTGGGCGTTATCACGGATGAAAAAGGCGCTTTCAGCTTAAGCATTCCAAACGGTGTGCGCTTTGTGACGGTATCTTTTATGGGCTACGAGAAGCTACGGGTGGCCGTCTATGCCGGTAGTAAAACGCTATTGCTACAACCCAGTGGCGAATCATTGGAAGAAGTGATTGTGACGGGTTATACCGATATCAAGAAAAGAAAAAATACGACAGCCTACAACAAGATTGATATGGATAAAATCCAGCAGGCTGGCGTGTCGAGTGTAGAGCAGATGTTGGAGGGACAGGTTGCCGGTATGCAGTTCTCTAATTTAAGTGGTGGCCCCAACGGCATGTCGCAGATCCGTATTCGTGGTACAGTGTCCATGAACGGCACACAAGATCCGTTATGGGTGTTGGATGGACTGCCAATAGAAGGTACAGCGATGCCCAACCGCTTGGATAAAGACAATATCAACGACCTTCGCAATTTGCCTATCGCGGGATTGAACCCCGATGATATACAGGATATCACCGTTTTGAAAGACGCCGCAGCAACCTCTATTTATGGTGCCCGCGCGGCAAATGGGGTGATCGTGATCACCACGAAACGCGGTAAAAGTGGCCCAGCGCAGGTGAATGTTTCTGCAAATAGCTTTATCGCGGAGCGCCCTGATTTCAACCGCTTGAACCTCATGAATGCCTCGCAGAAAGTGGATTTCGAATTGGCGATGGCCGGTCGCTCTGATTTGGATTACCGTTCGGGAAAAGGTGCCATAGCACGCTTGTTGACCGCCGGCAATGAATGGGATGCTTTTCGCAATGGCGGACTGTCGGCACTTTCATCGGCAACGCAGGAATCTATTCTTGCACTGCGTAACCAAAACCATAGCTGGGGTGAATCCCTGTTTCGCCAATCGGTGAACCAGCAGTATTCCGCGTCAATCTCTGGCGGTACAGAAGGACACCGCTACTATATTTCGGGCGGCTTCTACGACGAGAAGGGCAGCGTATACAATGTGGATATGAAACGCTACACTTTGACCTTTAACAATGATTTTCGGATCAATAGCCGTTTTAAAGGCGGACTTAATCTTTTGGGATCGGCAACGAATCGCCAAAATCCGGTTCAAGATGCAGATGGTTTTAACAATCCAACGTATTACGCCCGTACAGCGAATCCCTATCTACAGATTCGGGACGCTAATGGCGCTTTTATCTATGATCCAGATATCGAAGGTGCGGATGCTGATGCCGTCTATATTCCTTTCAACGCAATCGAAGAACGAGAAAATACGCGCTACACATTGGCCAACAAAAGTTTGAAAGCGATTACCTATCTGCAATATGATATCTTGCACAATTTATCCTTGCGCACTGAATTGGGGATGCAGTTGGAAGAAATTGGCACCGAGCGGTACCGTGATCAGGAATCTTACAGTGCACGAAAATTACGTCAGACCACACGTTACTACGATTCGGCGACGAAAACTTATAAGTATTTTCTTCCAGAGGGCGGCATTATTGAAAATACCCATAACAGCGGTTTTCAATATAACTGGAAATCCTTCTTAACCTATACGAAGGAATGGGCATCGAAGCATGAGCTGGAACTGATGGGCGGAACGGAGCTTCGACATTCAAATAACAGTATGATCGCAACGAAAGGTTTTGGCTACAATCCGGTGACCTTAACAACGCAGACCATTCTTTTTCCGAATAACAACGACCTCAATAACGCAAACTTTAGACCCTACGCAAAAACTATAGGCGAGACCTCGTTTGCATCGTTTTACGCAAATGGTACCTACACCTTCGATAAGAAATATAATGTATATGGTAGCATCCGCTACGATGGATCTAATATGTTTGGTGTAGATCCCAAATACCGATTTTTGCCCATATGGTCTTTATCGGGCTCTTGGATAGCTTCTGAGGAAGAATTTATCAAGGCCATTCCAAGCATTTCTAATTTGCGCCTGCGCGCCTCTTATGGTGTACAAGGAAATATAGACCGGAATACCTATCCTTTTATTGTTGGAAGCTACGGCACTGGCTCGTTGTTGCCCGGCACCAACGAGCAAACCATCGTTGTGAATACTCCTGCTAACGATAAACTACGCTGGGAAAGAACGCATTCTTGGAATGCGGGAATCGATCTTGGGTTATGGAAGGATCGTCTGAATATTACCGTAGACTATTACAAGCGCCAAAGCTCGGATGTGATCGGCAACAGCCAGTTGGCCTTGGAGAACGGGTTTGAAAATGTGAGTCGCAACTGGGCGGGAATCAGCAACGAAGGGATAGAACTGACTATTTCCAGTCGAAATGTGGAGACTACTCGTTTCAGTTGGAGCACCGACTTCAATATTGCGCACAACAGTAACAAGTTGACCAAGGTGTTGGCCAATCCAAAATCCTATGTGTTGGACAATCAAGAAGGATACCCAGTCAACTCGCTTTTTGTGCTACAAACGGCAGGATTGGATGCCAATGGCCTAGTGCAATTCAAAGGCGCTGATGGCAACCCTATCGCCTTTGAACAATATTACGGACTATATGACCCATGGGCAGATTTCCTGCCAGGCTACATGGTGGCAAATAATTTGACGCCGGCAGATTACCGCAGTAAGTTTAAGTATATGGGCAATATGGATCCGCGCTTCATCGGCGGGATGACCAACCGGTTCAAGTTAGATGCCTTTGATCTTGCCGTGTCTGCTGCCTTCAACCTGGAAAAATGGGTGCGTAGAACGCCTTCGTACAATCCTGCACAGGTGGACCGCGGCTCGAACCAGTATACGGAACTTTTTGATGCCCTTGAAGGTTCGCAATTGCCTGCCATTGGCAGCGATAATATCGAGCTTAATGAGCGCTGGATGGCTTACAGCTGGATGAATGGTAATGACCCTGTAAACTCCCTTAGATATTACGATATCTGGGCGAAGAAGATGAGTTATGTGCGCATCAACAGCATTCGCCTTGGCTACACCTTGCCGTCTAAGATCGGCAAACGCATTGGGGCGAGCAATGTGCGTTTTAATGTAGAAGGTCGGAATCTATTGGTCTTCGGTACCGACTACGACGGGTTCTTTGATCCGGAGACGTATGGCGACTTATATGCGCAGCCCATAACAAAGTCGTTTACATTTGGTGTTTCCGCTCGTTTTTAATCTTTAGCATTGCATAACATGAAAAAAAATAGTTTATATATAATTTTACTAGCCGTGGGCGCCTTGTTTTCCGCTTGCGATAAGTATTTGGATATACAACCGGTGGGCACTGTAGTGCCCAGTACCGAAGCCGACTTCCGAGCTTTGTTGACCAGCGGCTACACGAACTTTCCAACACATAAGGCGCTGCTTAACCTACGCACAGATGAATTATTGTTGGACGAGTATTCTACCGATTTTCCTGAGTTAAAGGATATTTATCTGTGGAACGATCAGAACCCGGATCCCGTGACGCGTGCATACCCCTGGGTAGATTTTTACAAAAGTATCTTCTACGCCAATCATATTCTCGAGGAAATGGATGCCAAAATAGGGGTCACTGCGGAGACCAAGCAGATTAAGGCGGAAGCGCTTTTGTTGCGTGCCTATGCTCATTTCGAGTTGCTGAATTGCTATGCTGAACAATTCAGCGAAGCCAATAAAGATAAAAAAGCCATTCCGCTCGCGGATCATATTGACCTGGAACAACGCTTTCGGCCGGCAACGATAGCGGAAACTTATGCGTTGGTCCTTGCTGATATCGCTGATGCACAAGAACTGATGCAGGTAGAAGATCAGCCTGCTATGTATAAATATCGCTTTAGCAAGCGGGCGCTACACGCTTTCAAATCGAGGGTGCATTTATATCGCGAAGAATGGGAGCTTGCACGGCAGGAAGCAGCGGCGGCCTTGGCCATCAATAATAAATTGGTTGATCTTAATCAGAACGAAGCATTGCTTCCGAGCGATTTTCAATCGGTGGAGGCCATCATGTCGCTGGATGCGGTGGGAGTTTCGTTCGTTTCCACAAGTTCTTATATTGCGCCGACGCTATTGTCTAGCTATGACCAAGCCAATGACAAGCGATTCACGCGTTACTTTGCTAAAGCTGGTAGCAATTACGTTTCAAGTAAAGGTGGTAACGATCGCTATAACGTCAGCTTCCGTAATGGCGAACTGTACCTCATCGTAGCAGAAGCGAGTTTACAACTGAACCGTAGGCAGGAAGCTGTGGACGCTTTGGGAACGCTGTTTAGAAATCGCTTAACGGCGGCGGCTTTTTCTGCGCAAGCGTTAATTATGGCCAATATGGATCGCGCAGCATTACTGGAATTAGTGAAGGCAGAGCGCAAACGCGAGCTGGCCCTAGAAGGCTTACGTTGGTATGATTTGAAACGAGGCGATCGTCCACGGATTGTACACCAAATTTTTGGACAAGAGCAAGTTTTGGAACAACAGGATCCTCGCTATATTATTCGCTATCCACAAGAAGCGATCGATAATAACCCTGATCTGTTATAAGAAGACCGGATTGTACATTATACATCCTCTTTTCATTCGTTGAAAAGAGGATTTTTTTTTACTTTCACAGCATGGTATGGCATATGTTGATCGTGGAGGATGAAGATTGGGCTTGGGAAAGCCTGCGGGATATGCTATCGCAACTGTTGCCCCATAATGTTCCTCATCTCACGCACCTTAGCACGGTGCAGGAGGCTGTGCACTGGCTGGAAAAAAATAAAGTCGACCTGATTTTTATGGATGTGCACCTAGCTGATGGACTGAGCCTCGATATTTTCAAACAGGTGCAGGTAAAGGCTCCGGTGATTTTCACGACAGCCTTTGAAAATTATGCGTTTGATGCCTTTCAGCATCAAGGCTATGCCTACCTGTTGAAGCCTTACGATATCGATGATTTAGAAAAAGCCTTGCATAAAGTACGCCCGTTGATGCCAAAGGACTCGCCAACCTATAAAAATCGCTTCTTGGTAAAATACGGCATTCATTTGAAGTCCTTATCCGTAAACGATATCGCCTATTTTATGGCCGAAGATAAAACACTTTACGCGATCGAGAAGGATGGTCATGCCTACATCATTGAAGAATCGTTGATGGGTTTGGTCGGTAAACTTGATCCGGAGATGTTCTTCCAAATAAACCGCAAGTTTGTGATTCAGATTAACGCCATTCGTTCCATGTTAAAGATTAGCCGAGGACGTATCAAGCTGGAACTGCATCCAGCAACAACCGTAGAGGTAATCGTCAGCGAGGACCGCTCGCAGCATTTTCAGCTGTGGTTGGATAACTAGCTGTTTCGCTTGAAAATTTTTTCGGTATGAACAAATAGCTTCTCGTGAAGATCGTCCCAATCGCTAGCCGAAGCAATAGGGGGAAGATCTAAAATGAATGTATCCTGGATGGTCTGTTCGCTGGTCATGACCCCAATCTACAAGGCTTCGCTCTGCCTTATAATTGCTGTTGACAATGAATGTTTTGCTGAGGGAAACTTCGCGAACTCTGTTTGCTAAAGCTGATGATAGGAGTTGCATATCTACAATTGTTTTTTTGACTACTGATTGTTATCGGTGAAACAAGCAAAAAGCGATGTTTGTTACCGATTTCCCGGAAATTAGTATTTAGTACTTGAAATGTGTGATTGTTCTTTGTTATGAGGTTTCATTTTTTTACATTTGTGGATAAAATATTAAGTCGACTATGGCGTGCTGCTGACGTTGAAGTCGGTTATTATTAACCTTTATTTGTTAAAAATCAATATGAAAAAAAATCTGTTAACGGTAGTTTTAGTATTCGGCGCTGTGGCTGCCACGTCGGCGCAGAGTACTTTCGGCGTTCGCACAGGGCTAAATCTTGCAACGGAGTATGTTAGGCAAAATAATCAATCCTCCACAACGAAAATTGCGCCGTCTTTTCATCTGACAGGGTATTACGATGCAAGGGTGTCGCCAGGATTTTCGATCCAACCGGGCTTGTCGCTGCAAGGAAAAGGCGGTAAATCGGATCTAGGAGGCGAAGTGCTCACAGATAAGCTTCTTTATCTAGAGGTTCCTGTTAACTTTTTAGGCAGAGTTCAAGCGGGTAATGGGGAGGTTTTTTTTGGTGGAGGGCCGTATATAGCTTACGGTGTCAGCGCAAGGGTTACTTCCGGACGGAATGCGCGACACTTAGCTTTTGGAAAAGAACCCGATCAATTGAATCCATTTGATGCGGGACTAGGATTTATGACCGGTTATCGATTTGCCCATGGTTTAGTTTTGAGCTTGTCTAGCTCAGCCGGATTTGTGAATATTGGCAATATCGAAGGGACGACCTTCCAAAATCGTGTCACTTCCTTCAGTATCGGCTATGAATTTAGCAAGCGCTAATTAACTGAATAGACAGCTATCAAAGAGAGCACATTATCATAAGGATGATGCGCTCTCTCACAGGTGTGAAGTGTTTTTTAAGCGGAGGAGCAACTGGATTAATCGAATGGATAACGGTAGGGAAATACAACTCGGCACCACGAGGATCTATTGCACGTGCTGCTTATCTTTTTTCCGTACTACAGTTGTGGAAGCATCGACAATATGGACTGTCCATCAACATAGGGTATAGGAGACAGCATGTAAAAATTTAGATAACTAATGATGCTATATTATCCAAGGAACTTCGTCTTTCAAAACTTGGTGTTTTAACTAAAAAGTCTAGCAAAGAAATTGCGCCTTCTGTTCTTTAACACCCATATCAGTTCGTTAGGATGCCGTTGTGCCAATTGGCTAGGTCGAAATTTCCCCCATGCGAAGCCTATGCCATTTTCCCCAGATGATAGATCAGCAATCGTCCAATCTTCCCCTTCGAACGTGGTGAGAAACGTCGTGTGTTTCGGATTTTTTTTGATAAACTCAGCCTTGGGAAGAAACGCATTTTGTCGCTCCCAAATTTGTGACACCGTATTGATCTGGAAATTTGTTATATAATTGTCCGTTGGATGTTGGTGGAAATCGAGTAGGTGCTGTAGGTACTCGTTTAAGTTTTGCGAGTGTACGATAAATACCGCAGGGTCATGACAGGCAAAAAAAACCTTTCCGAGTTTACCTTCGTTATCGATGTCAAGTACCCAGTAATTTCCAAAGCCATCATGCCCCAGCGTGATAGAGTTCGGTGATAGCTCCCAAAAGCCAAACTCGTTAATAGAGTCAAAATAAACCATTTTGAATGCGACACTGTCCCATCCGCGCGTTATCCGTAGGATGGCCGCGAGTTCATCGTCAATATGCCTGTTAGGGAAGGATTTTCGTAACTCTTCGATTTCTTCGTCTGTCAGTTTTTCGTGGAATTCCAATGCATATCGTTCTCCATTTTCATCGATAAAGGAAGATGTTTTCAAGGTGTGTATGATCTCTAAATTTGTCATATCAATTTATTTTTTTCGCACACAAGTGTTACTCCACGAGTTAAATATACGAAACAGCTGCCGTTTCGCGAAAATAGGAGTACATAGGCTTCTGTAAACGTCAGGTTCAACCGCATTTTTAGGATCAGTCTTTCAATTTGATACAATTTCGTAATTAATTGAGACTTTTTGTCAGCCGAAGAAACTAGCGATGGTTTACTTTTGTGGTAGTCATTTGCTATTGACGGTTTGTTGGCCTTCGTGCCAGCCTAAGCATCTTTTAGATGTATCGCTGGGAAGAATACTGATAAGGCTACCATGAATAAATATATAAGCGATTCGGAAAATGAAAACAAGCATATTATTTGGCACAGTGGCCTGTGCGATACTAACAGCATCTTGTCGTAGCCAGCTGGAAAAGCAGGAGCGAAGTTTGCCACTTGCTGACCCTTTCATTTTTCGGCATAACGATCAGTATTTTGCTTATGGTACCAGTTCCGACGAAGGGTTTGAAGTATATTATACGAAGGATCTAAGGATATGGACAAAACATAACCAGCTGTTACTTAAGAAAGATGATTCCTATGGTGAAAAATGGTTCTGGGCGCCCGAAGTCTATTACAACGAAAAAAAAGCGCAATTTTACTTGTTTTATACGGCGGAGGAACATATTTGCGTAGCTACTGCGGATACGCCGCTAGGCCCATTCAAACAAAAGGATCATACGCCCATGCGCATTGAGAAAGGGATCGATTCCTCGCTTTTTATCGATGAAGATGGGAAGGCCTACCTTTATTTTGTACGCTTTACAGATGGAAACGTGATTTGGGTAGCTGAACTAGCAGAGGATTGGCAGTCGATTAAAGAAGAAACATTGACCAAATGTATAGACGCATCGACTCAATATTGGGAAAAGTCCCTTGGAAAGGTGGCCGAAGGTGCGTCTGTCATCAGGCAGGGGCCTACCTATTACTTGCTTTATTCGGGCAACGATTTTCGAAGCCTAGACTACGGTGTGGGGTTTGCCACAGCGAGCTCACCAACGGGGCCTTGGATAAAGAGCCCGAATAATCCTATTTTACAGCGCCCCAGAAAAGGGCTTGTCGGAACGGGGCATGGTGCGTATTTCAGCGACCACAAAGGCAAGTTGAAGTACGTCTTCCACGCGCATAAGAATGCTTCCCATGTCAATCCGAGATATCTTTACATCGTGAATATGGCGATTGAAGGGGGGCAGGTGAAAATGGATACCAGGCATATCATTCGGCCGCGAGTTGTCGAATAGCATGTGCTACATAAGGAAACGGTGCGATAGACTGGGGCAGGGTAAGCGCTATATTTTTGTCCGAGGGCGATTGTTTTCTGAAGGTAATAAAAATGTTTTAGCTTATCTTTTGTTGTGAAATATCTTCCAAATAATACATACCTTTGCAGCATCAATTCAAGCTATGAGTGACGCTATAAAACATGAGTGCGGTATAGCACTCGTTCGATTACTGAAACCCCTATCTTATTATCAAGAAAAATACGGTACGCCCTATTATGGCATCAATAAGTTGTATCTACTGATGGAGAAGCAACATAATCGAGGTCAGGATGGAGCCGGTATTGCTACGATTAAGTTTGACGTAAAACCGGGTAACCGGTACATTTCCCGCTATCGGGCCATGGGCTCCTCGGCTGTTGCTGATATTTTTGAGTATGTGCAGAAAAAGTTTGCTGCGGTAAATAAGGCCTATCCTGTCGAATCGAAGGACACCGACTGGTTGAAGGAGCATGTAAGCTTTACCGGCGAAGTACTTTTGGGACATCTCCGTTACGGCACACATGGTAAAAACAGTATCGAAAGCTGTCACCCATTTCTGCGGCAGAACAATTGGATGACACGTAACCTGGTTGTTGCGGGGAATTTCAATATGACCAATGTTGACGAGTTGCTGCAGCAGTTATACGAGTTGGGACAGCATCCGAAAGAGCAGGCGGATACGGTTACCGTATTAGAGAAGATCGGCCATTTCTTGGATGATGAGAATCAAGAGCTTTTTGACCAATTCAAAAAAGACGGATACTCCAATATCGAGATCAGCGCCCAGATTGCGAAGAATCTTGATGTCGCGAAGATATTGACGCGCTCGGCAAAAACCTGGGACGGAGGATATACCATAGCGGGAATTTTTGGACATGGAGATGCT
Organism: Sphingobacterium griseoflavum; assembly: GCF_014653155.1. GTDB lineage: Bacteria > Bacteroidota > Bacteroidia > Sphingobacteriales > Sphingobacteriaceae > Sphingobacterium > Sphingobacterium griseoflavum. The sequence goes on from NZ_BNAF01000001.1 coordinate 274,839, forward strand.
TTTGTGATGCGTGATCCAGCAGGCATCCGTCCTGCATTTTATTACCAAGATGATGAGGTTTTGGTGGTAGCGTCTGAACGGCCCGTTATCCAGACCGCGTTTAATGTGCCATTGGGTGCGGTACAGGAAATTAAACCCGGCCATGCACTGATTGCTAAAAAAGATGGGACCATTTCCCAAGAGATGTTCCGCCAGCCGGCGACACAAAAATCCTGTTCATTTGAGCGTATATACTTTTCGAGGGGGTCTGACGCGGATATTTATAAAGAACGAAAAGAACTGGGCCGATTGCTGTGTCCGCAGATCCTTCAAGCTGTGGGAAGCGATATTAAAAATACAGTATTTTCGTTTATCCCCAATACAGCGGAAGTATCTTACTATGGCGTAATGGAAGGAATCAATACCTACGTTCGCAACTACCAAAAGGATGTATTATTAAAGCGGGCCGACAAGATTTCGGACTTGGAACTGGAGGAAATGATCAACATTACACCCCGGTTTGAAAAGCTAAACGTCAAGGATGCGAAATTACGTACGTTCATCACACAAGATGCAGATCGCACCGATATGGTTCAGCATGTGTACGATACTACCTACGGGATCGTGAAAGATCATGATGATACGATCGTTGCAATCGATGACTCCATCGTTCGGGGTACGACATTAAAGCAAAGTATTCTAACGATCTTGGATCGCCTCAACCCGAAGAAAATTGTCATCGTATCATCTGCTCCGCAAATTCGTTACCCAGACTGTTATGGTATAGACATGTCTAGAATGGGAGAATTCGTAGCATTTGAGGCTGCAATATCGTTGTTGAAGCAGAATGGTTTAGCCCACGTCGTGGATGAAGTATACCAGCGCTGTCTGGCTTCCATAACGAAGCCCAAAGATGAAGTAGAGAATTATGTCAAAGCTATTTATGAGCCTTTTACCGATGTAGAAATTTCTGCGGAAATTGCACGTATTATCCGTCCGCACAATCTGAAAGCTGAACTGGAAGTCGTATACCAAACGCTTGACAATTTGCATAAGGCATGTCCAAATCATTTGGGAGATTGGTATTTTTCTGGAGACTATCCGACTCCTGGAGGAAATAAGGTAGTGAATAAAGCGTTTATGAATTGGGTAGAAGGAAAGAATGTAAGGGCTTATTTTAGTAACTAACGAAAAGGGTCGTGCGTGCCTGCGCATTAGGGCGTTTAGAAGCGATTTTATTTTTGTTTTTTACTTTTAATTTTTTACATTATTTTATATCTTTGCAGCTCATTAAATATTAACACATATATTATATAACAATGTACGCAATAGTAAATATAGCAGGACAGCAATTTAAGGTTGCAAAAGACCAGTATCTTTTTGTGCACCGGTTACAAGGAGACGAAGGCGCTAGTATTGAATTTGACAATGTATTGTTAGCAGAAGACGGTGGTAAATTCACTGTAGGTACACCGAGTATCTCAGGTGCTAAAGTTTCGGCTACTATTTTGTCTCATTTGAAAGGTGATAAAGTTATCGTCTTCAAGAAAAAACGTCGTAAAGGCTACAAGAAGAAAAACGGTCACCGTCAACAGTTTACGAAGATCCAGATTACTGGCATCAGTTTATAATCGAGTTTTTAATCTGACCTTGCTAAAGGTCATAAATTAGGATAAAGAAATGGCACATAAAAAAGGTGCGGGTAGTTCCAAGAACGGCCGTGAGTCACATAGTAAGAGATTAGGTATTAAGATTTTTGGCGGTCAACAAGCTATCGCGGGTAACATCATCGTACGTCAACGCGGTACATTGCATAACCCTGATGCCAATGTAGGTGTAGGTAAAGACCATACGTTGTATGCATTGGTAGATGGTACCGTTGTTTTCCGTAAGAAAGCAAATAACAAATCTTATGTATCGGTAGTACCAGTTTCTGTTACGGAGCAAAACTAATTAGGTTTATACCTGAAAATTTAAGAGAGGGTGTCCGGAAGGCCACCCTTTTTTATGCACCGGTAGTAAGGATGGCCATTTTTATCTGCTGAAACGCGAAGGAAAATGCACCGTATACCGGTTACTTCCTACCATAAGATTTGTAAAATTTCCTCACAAAAAATTTTCAGCAATGACCGCTATAAAGCTGCGAATAGCTAGTAAAATCCGGGTTTTAAAGGGCTGTCGGGCAACTTTCTTCATGGGGAGGCGGAGGATTGCTTTTTAGGCGCACCGCTCAGCGCGATCCATGGAAAATAGGTGCACACAGGGGGGCGAGGTTTTCACGTGGTGCTTTGCAGTAGCACCTACTTGTACGTGTTTTTGTTTGATTTGCTACATTGATCACACTAAAAGCAAAAAAGAAGGTTGATACACCTTCTTTTTCGTTTTACCCGTGCAACCTAGTTCTTTCCATTAAATGATCAACATTGCGTCGCCATAGGAATAAAATCTATACTTTTCCTTCACGGCTACTTCGTACGCATTCATGGTATTTTCGTAACCAGCAAACGCGGCAATCATAACCAATAGGGTAGACTCTGGCGTATGAAAGTTCGTAATCATCGAATTTGCAATACTGAAATCGTAAGGTGGATAGATGAACTTGCTGGTCCAGTCATTCGCCGCCTTGAGGTGTTTGTCTGCAGATACGGAAGACTCGATGGCGCGCATCGAGGTAGTTCCTACAGCGCATATACGCTTTTTCGCGTCTATCCCGTTGTTCACTACGCGGGCAGCATCATCTGAAATAATAAACTGCTCGGAATCCATTTTATGTTTAGTTAAGTCTTCCACTTCAACCGTGCGAAAGGTACCCAAGCCTACATGCAGCGTCACTTCGGCGAAATCGACTCCTTTAAGCTCCAATCTTTTCATTAATTCGCGAGAAAAGTGCAGACCAGCGGTTGGTGCCGCCACTGCGCCTTCATTTTTTGCGTAAATAGTTTGGTAGCGAAATTTATCTTCCGGCGTAGCTTTCCGCTTGATATATTTCGGAAGTGGCGTTTCACCCAATATTTCAATATTGCGCCTAAATTCCTCGTCTGTTCCATCGAAAAGAAAACGAATAGTCCGTCCTCTGGATGTTGTATTGTCGACCACTTCAGCGACCAACAGATCATCATCTCCGAAATATAGTTTATTGCCGACGCGAATTTTGCGGGCCGGGTCAACCAGTACATCCCACAATCGCAATTCCTTGTTTAGCTCGCGTAGTAAGAATACTTCGATGGTTGCACCTGTTTTCTCTTTATTGCCATACATACGTGCAGGGAAAACCTTGGTGTTATTCAATATCATGACGTCTTTATCGTCGAAATAATCTAAAACGTCTTTGAAAATCTTGTGTTCTATTTTTCCAGAATCGCGATGCAAGACCATCAGACGGGATTCATCCCGTTGTTCTGAAGGCTCTGATGCCAATAAAGACTCTGGTAAATTGAATTTAAACTGTGATAACTTCATCTTATTCTGTGCTATGTTTTGTCCGTTGAAACCTTCAACAATCTTGGAATGGAATGGTTTCAAAAAGCTTACAAAGTTAAGGATTATTAATCTAAATAGTACTATTCTAAGGCTTATTATTCGTTAGAATTCAATAAATCTGTTATATTTATGCACGGATATGTTTTTGGTTCTCACGCTACTTAAGGAAAGTTTTTTATTCGCGTTATCCGCGCTAAAGGATAACCGTACGCGTACCTTATTGTCTCTTTTGGGGGTGACAATAGGTATCATGACGATCATTGGCGTGCTTTCTGCCGTGGATACGTTACGCAACAACTTAGAAGAGTCTGTACGTAAAATCGGTAGCCGCACGTTGTATATCGAGAAATGGCCATGGGATGGGGGACCTGATTTCCCGTGGTGGAAATATGTGAACAGGCCTGAGCCGAAGTATGCGGATTTTGAGGCCGTTCAGGCACGTATGACGACGGCCGAAGAGGTAGCCTATTCGATGACGATCGGCAACGCTACGGCAAAATACAAAAGCAATTCGGCCGCTAACATCAGTGTCGTCGGCGCAACCCACGATATTTTAGATATCCGAAATTTGGACATTATCGATGGCCGTTATTTCTCCGAGCAGGAGTCCCGGGCTGGTGCTAACAGCGTGATTTTGGGTGCGACTATCGCCGAAGGCCTATTTCCTGTCGAGGAGCCCATCGGAAAATATATTGCTCTTATGGGAAGAAAACTACAGGTCATTGGGGTTTTAAAAAGGGAAGGGTCGGGCATGCTAATTGATGTTTCCAACGACGATGTTGCCTATATTCCGTTCAGCTTAGCAAGGAATCTTGTTAATTACGAAAATTATTCACCCAGCATTTCCATAGAAGTCAAGCCGCAAATCACACTGGAAGAAGCGGAGAGTGAGCTTACTGGAATTTTAAGATCCGTGCGACGTATCCCCCCCACCCGCGAGAATGATTTTTCGGTCAATAAAACTACCTTGATTACTGCGCAGCTAGATCAGATGTTTGTTGTCATCAATCTTGCTGGCTTTTGTATTGGGATTTTTTCCATCTTGGTAGGCGGGTTTGGTATTGCAAACATTATGTTTGTGAGCGTCCGCGAGCGGACGAATCTAATTGGTATCCAAAAAGCGTTGGGAGCAAAGCAGTTTTTTATTCTTTCTCAATTTCTGATTGAGAGTGTCGCCTTATGCTTGATCGGTGGAGCTATCGGGTTGGTCTGCGTCTATGGACTCGCTGCGCTTGTGCAGGCTGTGTTAGACTTTAAGGTAGTCGTCAGTGTACAGATGGTGATCTTAACAACGGCACTCTCCACTTTGATCGGTCTTGTAGCTGGTATTGTGCCAGCGATTAATGCCGCACGTATGGATCCCGTAGAAGCTATCCGTAGCAAGTAATTACTTTTTTTACTACACTTTTATTTTTTTATTGTTGGGAGACCCAGCTTTCCTAAAAAATGTCGTATTTTAATTCCGAAAAATTGAAATGTGAACCGTAAATTAAGAGAATATTATGGCAGATTTAGATAAAAAGGAAGGATTCGCGTCGGAGCTACTTAACGAGGAATCTTTAGACAATATACACCACGTAAACAATCCCGTTCTTGACGTCCCTGCAATTGAAAAAAAATACTTGGGTAAGCCTACTTCTTACGTAAAAGAAGGCAATAAATTCATCTTTACAGATGGCAAAGCCCGTGTGGAGGTAAAAGTGTTTTCAGACGAGATCATTCGTGTCCGGCTTGCACCCCAAGGCTCTTTTTTGGAAGATTTTTCCTACGCCATAAAAAAAGACTTGGATTTGCATCCGCTTTCCTTTGCTCTGGAAGAAACGGGGGACGCGTATTTAGTCAAAACCAATGCCGTTGTTTGTCGAATTCAAAAAGAAGATTTTTTAGTAGTTTTTGAAAATATAACCGGCAAAGTGATCAATGCCGATCACAAGCCGATGCATTGGGAGGAGAATGTAGATTTCGGCGGATACTATGTCTATTGTACAAAGAAAGCCATGGCAAAAGAAGCCTTTTTTGGCCTAGGAGATAAGTCAGCCAACCTGAATCTGCGGGGGCGCCGTTTCAGCAATTGGAATTCGGACACCTATGGTTTTGGTTTCAATCAGGATCCCTTATACAAGACTGTACCATTTTATATCGGCGTGACTGATGGTGAAGCGTATGGTATTTTCTTCGATAATACCTTCAAAACCTATTTCGACTTTGCTTCCGAACGCGAGGATCGCACGAGTTATTGGTCTGAAGGTGGGGAAATGCAATATTATTATATCCACGGGCCGCAAATGATCGAAGTTGTGAAGCATTATCATACACTGACGGGAACCCATTTTATGCCGCCGCTGTGGGCGATTGGCTATCACCAATGCCGGTGGAGCTACTATCCTGAAGCGAATGTCCGGGAGGTTACCTCGGAATTCCGAAAACGACAGATTCCATGCGATGCCATATACCTGGATATCGACTACATGGACGGTTACCGCTGTTTTACATGGAACAAAAGATATTTCCCAGATCCAAAAAAAATGATTGCGGATTTGGCAGCAGAAGGCTTTAAGACCGTTGTGATGATCGATCCCGGAATAAAGGTAGATGAGGATTATTGGGTTTTTAAAGAGGGCAAGGAAAACAGATATTTCTGTCGTCGTGGCGACGACTATTTTATGGAAGGTTATGTTTGGCCGGGGCGGTGCCAATTCCCGGATTATACCAACCCCGACGTGCGCGAGTGGTGGGGTACGCTGTATCGCGGATTGGTTGAGGATGGCGTAGCCGGCGTGTGGAACGACATGAACGAGCCAGCGGTATTTGGTCGTGGCACGTTCCCCGGAGACGTTCGTCATTATTACGAAGGATATCGTGGCTCGCATCGTAAAGCGCATAACATCTATGGTATGCAAATGGTACGTTCGACTTATGACGGTTTGAAAAAACTACAACGCAATAAGCGACCGTTCACCATCACACGAGCTGCCTACGCGGGTACACAACGCTATTCTTCCGTCTGGACCGGCGATAATATTGCTACTTGGGAGCATCTTCGCATCGGTGTGCTGCAGTTGCAGCGACTTTCCGTGTCTGGTTTATCTTTTTGTGGTACAGACATAGGCGGATTCACGGGCGAACCCGACGGCGAATTGTATACCCGATGGATGCAGTTCGGTGTTTTTTCGCCATTCATGCGCGTGCATTCTGCGGGCGACACGCGCGACCGTGAGCCATGGAGTTTTGGTCCAGAATGGGAAGCTATCTGCAAAAAGTTTATTGAACTGCGTTATCAACTACTTCCTTACATATACAGTACGTTTTGGAGACAACACAAATACAGAGAGCCTATCTTACGCCCAATAGCGCTGCTGGAACAGCATAAGGCTCAAAATCTATTGCGGGAAGAGGAATTTGCTTTTGGACACCATATTTTGGTATCACCTGTGCTGCATCCCGGACAGCAGTCGAAAATCGTTTATCTGCCCGAAGGTAGCTGGTATGGTTATTTCAGCAACGTGTTATATGCTGGAGGACAGGAACATCAGATAGAGACACCTTTGGATGAGATGCCCATATTCGTTCGTGCAGGTAGCGTAATACCCACGTATCCCGTAATGCAATATACCGGAGAGCGGAATATCGATGCGCTTCGTTTAAATATCTATTATAGTTTAGGACGCCAGGATTCGGATGTCTACATAGACCACGGAGATACGTTTGCTTATGAACAAAGTGTGTACAGCGAGAAGCACTTTATCGTGGAAGGAAAGAAAGATAGCTTGACAATAAGCCAAAATCAAGAAGGGCTCTACAACGAACGGTTCGATACGTATAAAATTTATTTTATCGGACTACCGTTTGCCGTGAACAAAATAGAGGTGGACGGTGTTGTTATACAGGGATCAATGGACGAAGATAAATTGCCTTATTTCGCCGTAGAGAAAGAATTTAGAAAGTTAACGATAGAATAATATAGCAATAATGAGCGAAACGGTAGTAGTTTATTCTTTATTTACAGCATATGATATCAGTCTGTTTCGGTCAGGGAAACATTTTAAGCTATATGAGAAGTTAGGTTCCCATGCTTGTCATGTGGACGGAAAACAGGGCGTGCACTTTGCCGTGTGGGCACCCAATGCGCAATCTGTTTCCATAATCGGAAACTTCAACGGTTGGAATCCACACCGCCATCCGTTGTTTGTACGGTGGGACAGTAGCGGTATTTGGGAAGGTTTTATTGAAGGGTTGGATTTGGGTGAAGTCTATAAGTACCATATTCATTCCCATAGCGGCGAAGTTCTGCAAAAGGCGGATCCATTTGCCTTGGCTAACGAAATCGCTCCCCGGACAGCTTCCGTTGTTTCCACAACGTGGTATCAGTGGGAAGATAGCAAGTGGATGAAGCACCGCAAAGAGGTGAATGCATTGGATAAACCTTATTCGGTCTACGAGATGCATATAGGCTCTTGGGCAAGAGATGCGGAAGATCCTTTGCGCCTATTGAATTATCGGGAGGTTGCAGATAAGTTGGTTCCATACGTAGTGGAAATGGGTTTCACCCATGTGGAATTTATGCCGATCATGGAACACCCATATTATCCATCATGGGGTTACCAAATTACGGGTTATTTTGCGGCCTCTTCGCGCTACGGCAGTGCACAAGATCTCATGTTTCTGATTGAGAGCTTACATAAAAACGGAATTGGTGTATTGCTCGATTGGGTGCCTTCGCATTTTCCAGGTGATGCACATGGCCTTTACCGCTTTGATGGTTCCCATTTGTACGAACATGAGGATCCCCGAAAAGGATACCACCCCGATTGGAAATCCTATATATTTAATTACGGAAGAAATGAGGTGCGCTCTTTCTTGATTTCCAACGCGTTCTTCTGGCTGGATAGGTTTCACATCGATGGCCTTCGTGTGGACGCTGTGGCTTCCATGTTGTATTTGGATTATTCCCGTGAGGAGGGACAATGGGAGCCCAATATTTACGGAGGGCGTGAAAACCTTGAAGCGGTTCATTTTCTGCAAGAACTTAATGAGGCTGTTTACCAACATTTTCCAGATGTGCAGACGATCGCAGAGGAATCCACATCTTGGCCAGGGGTGAGTAAGCCGACATTCGCGGGTGGTTTGGGCTTCGGCATGAAGTGGATGATGGGATGGATGCACGATACGCTTAATTATTTTAAAGAAGACCCTATAAATCGCCGCTACTACCACAACCAAATGTCTTTTGCAACAGTTTACGGATTCAACGAAAACTTTATGCTACCGCTATCGCACGATGAGGTGGTTTATGGAAAGCAATCGCTTATCTATAAAATGCCTGGGGATGAATGGCAAAAATTCGCCAACCTCCGTGTGCTCTACTTGTACATGTACACCTTTGTCGGAACCAAATTGTTGTTTATGGGCGGCGAGTTCGCGCAAACCTCCGAATGGAACGTGAATCAGTCATTAGACTGGCACCTTACACAATTTGCGCCACATCGTGGCATGCAACGCTTTGTGAAGGAACTTAACCACCTTTATCGCGCACAGCCTGCGCTTTATGAGAAGACGTTTAGCCCCGAAGGTTTTGAATGGATAGAGTTAGGAGATGAGCAGAACAGTATTTTCGCTTACTTGCGTCGCGGACATTCGGAGGTCGACGATGTGTTGGTTGTGCTTAACCTTACTCCGGTGATACGTGATTACCGGGTTGGCGTTCCGAGTGCCGGAGATTGGGAAACGATATGCAATTCAGACGATCGGATGTTCTACGGTAGCGGTGTGGCTCAGGGGCAAGTGTCGTCGGAAGCTATTTTTTGGATGAATAAAGAAAACTCTATTGCACTTCAGTTGCCGCCACTAGCTGGGTTGGTATTAAAAAGGATTTAATATGCATGTAATACATTTAAGCGTTGAATGTTTCCCACTGGCCAAGGTGGGTGGATTAGCGGATGTTGTGGGGGCTTTGCCGCGCTATCAGCGTAAATTGGGCGTGAACGCTTGGGTAGTAGCTCCATTTTATGATAAAGTGTTTACGCAAGAGCGGGACTTCGATGTGATCCATGCCGGCACGATTATGCAAGGCGCCGAGCTCTTGCAGTACGAAATCCTGAAGGAAGCTGGCGATCCACTTGGATTCCCCTTGTACCTGATCCGTATCCCAGGGAAGTTGGATAGGGAAGAAGTTTACTGTTATCCTGATGAAGCCGAGCAGTGGATTGCGTTTCAACATGCATTTTTACATTGGATGAAGACGGCAGCGATCATTCCGGATGTTGTCAATTGCCACGATCACCATGTCGGTTTGGTTCCTTTTTTGATGAAACATGCGATTGATTTCAATCACCTTTCTAATGTTAAAACGCTGTTTACCATCCATAATGGTCAATACCAAGGGTGGATGCCGTGGAGTAAGGGCATACTGTTACCTGCTTTCGATACCTGGAGATGGGGATTGTTGGATTGGGATGGTCTAATTAATCCCTTCGCGGCGGCCGTGAAATGCTGCGATGCGTTTTCAACGGTGAGCACAGGCTACCTGCAAGAGCTGTATACACAAGCAAATGGGCTAGAAAGCCTATTTCAAGCGGAATCACAAAAAGGATATGGCATCGTGAATGGAATTGATGGCGAGTATTGGAATCCGGAAATTGATTCGTTGATCGCTAAACCTTACAAGAAGTCTACTGTTAGATCCGGTAAAAAAGCTAATAAGAAAGAGTTTTGTCGCTCGGTAGGCTTACCGGATAATTTACCCTTATTAGCTTTCATCGGCCGGTTTGCGACAGAAAAAGGTGCAGATTTGCTGCCTGATATCATTGAAAAAATTTTTTCGAATACTGAAAATAAAATAAGTATATTTATACTGGGATCGGGAGATGATATCTTACAGGAAAACTTGGAAGAGCTACGGGCACGTTATCCAGATCTATTAGCGGCGTTCTTTGGGTATAATGAGGCTTTGGCGCATCAGGTTTATGCTTCAGCAGATCTACTATTGATGCCTTCGCGTGTCGAGCCATGTGGCTTGAACCAGCTTTATGCTATGAAATATGGGACTATTCCTGTGGTTCGGGGTGTTGGTGGCTTGAAGGATACGGTGATCGATGTGGAAGAGGACGGGGGGTATGGATTTGTTTTCCATGGATTGCATGTAGACACTGCAGCTCAAGCCGTATTACGTGCACTAGATGTTGTGTCAAACCCCACAGTTTTACAAAAGATCCGACAACGGGAGATGTCATTGGATTTTTCATGGGACAAATCAGCAAAAGAATATATACAATTGTATAACCAGTTATAAAGGTTTCGTTATGGCACATAAAGTAGTCTCCATCGTATTGGGCGGCGGGCGTGGAACACGCCTATCTCCCTTGACAGAACAGCGTTCAAAACCCGCTGTACCCATCGCAGGAAAGTATCGCTTAGTCGATATTCCGATTTCTAATTGCCTGAACTCCGGCTACAATAAGATTTTCGTATTGACGCAGTTTAACTCTGCATCGTTAAATAAACACATCAAAAACTCCTATAACTTCAGTATTTTCAGTAAAGGTTTTGTGGATATTCTCGCGGCGGAGCAGACGATAGAGGGGGATCGCTGGTTCGAAGGTACAGCAGATGCGGTAAGACGTACCCAAAAAAATCTATTGAATGTTGAATACGATTATGTGCTTATCTTGTCGGGCGATCAATTGTATCAAATGGATTATTCCGCTTTGATTGACTTTCATGTTGAAAATGGCAGTGACGTTACGATTGCCACGATACCGGTCAACGCCAAAGATGCAACTGGTTTTGGGATCTTAAAAGCCAACGAGGAAAACGAAATTGTCTCATTTACTGAAAAACCCGACAGTGTGGAAGTTCTCAACTGGGCGTCTGATGTATCCGAAGACATGGAGAATCAGGGGCGCAGGTACTTGGCTTCCATGGGTATTTACGTGTTTTCGAAAGGTATTCTTAAAAGTTTATTGACAGATAATCCCGGCATGGACTTCGGGAAAGAGATTATACCGGATACAATCGGTTCTAAAAGAGTGCTGAGCTATCAATTTGACGGATATTGGACAGATATCGGAACAATCAAGTCTTTCTTCGACGCCAATATCGGTCTGACAGATGATGTGCCGGATTTCAATCTTTTTAATGAGACGGTGTTTACGCGTGCGCGGATGTTGCCCCCTTCTAAAATATCGGGAACGACATTGAATAATACTATCGTGTCTGATGGTTGCATTTTAAACGCGGACAAACTGGAACGATCGGTAATCGGTATTCGGTCTCGAATCGGTAGAGGAACCGTTATAAAAGCGACTTACATGATGGGAACGGATTACTATGAGCCGTTAGAGGAGGTGCTGAATCTGGGGAGCACACAACAACCACCGCCTGTGGGGGTTGGCGAACGGTGTTATATTGAAAATGCTATCCTGGACAAGAACTGTAGGATTGGAAATGATGTTCGGATAAAAGGGGGCGCACACCTGTCCGATGGCGACTTCGAAACACATACCATTCAGGATGGCATTGTTGTCGTGAAAAAGAATGCGATAATACCGAACGGGGTGACTATCGGTTGCTAACTGCTCATGCCGGATAGCTAAAAAGGTCTGTTACGCCAGCGTAACAGACCTTTTTGGTATAATAACGTCTTATCAGACGGGTTACGCCAGCTTTCCTAAAGCTTCCCTCATTCTGCGTAATGCTTCTTTCAGGTTTTCGTCTGAAGCGGCATAGGAGAGCCGGATGTAATTGTCGTTTCCAAAAGAGTCTCCACCGACGGTGGCGATATGACCTTCATTTAATAGATACAACGCCAAATCCGAAGAATTTTTGATGACATTGCCTTGGGCATCTTTTTTGCCAAAAAATGAACTGATCTCCGGAAAGAAATAGAAAGCGCCTTCAGGAAGGTTCGTTTTCACGCCGGGAATTGCATTTAATAGATCATATACCAATTGGCGGCGACGTAGAAATGCTTCCTTCATAGTTTGTACGCTGGCTAAGCCTTCATTGTACGCAACGATGCCTGCGCGCTGTGCTATCGAGCATGTCCCCGAAGTTGTTTGCCCTTGCAGTTTGTCATTTGCTGCGGCAATTTCTTTGTTAGCTGCAATATAGCCAAGACGCCAGCCAGTCATCGCGAAAGCCTTAGAAAAACCGTTTACTATAATAACACGGTCTTTGATACTGTCAAACTGCGCTATGGATTCGTGTTTATCGACAAAGTTGATATGTTCGTAAATCTCATCAGAAAGGATGAAAATATTTGGGTGTTTTTCAAATACTTTTGCTAGCCCCTCCAACTCTTCTTTGCTGTATACCGAACCTGTCGGGTTACATGGAGAAGAAAACATGAACAATTTTGTTTTGGGCGTTATAGCAGCTTCCAGTTGGGCAGGAGTAATTTTGAAATCCGATTCGATATCTGTATGGATGAAGACAGAATTTCCTTCTGCCAATACCACCATTTCCGAATAGGAAACCCAATATGGCGTAGGTATTATGACTTCGTCACCTGGATTGATCAATGTCAGAATGACGTTCGAAAGGGACTGTTTGGCACCTGTAGAGACCACGATCTGGGTAGGTTCATAGGTTAGTCCGTTTTCGTTTTTTAACTTGTCAACAATCGCTTGACGCAGATCTGGATAGCCGGGTACCGGTGAGTAGCGCGTGAAATTATCGTCCAGCGCCTTTTTCGCAGCTTCCTTAACATTATCTGGAGTGTTGAAGTCGGGCTCGCCCACACTTAAACTAATTACGTTGATGCCTTTAGCAGCCAATTCGCGACCAAGCTTTGTCATCTTAAGCGTCGCTGATTCGGATAGATTATTAATCCTATCTGATAAATATGATGTCGTACTCATGATATTACAAATATATCATATACGCTGCATTTATCACACGTAAATGTTAATAAAAAGACAGCGATTGTGCGATGCTTATAATTTGCTAAACATGTAGGTCCTATATTGCAAACGTACGCCTGGAAAATGCCTGCGATTACACAACGCTAGTAAGAAAAGTTTTAACATCATACGAAATGCGCTCGCTATTTGGTAGCGCGTAATGCATACACCATTGGAATTCGGTTGTTCAAATGGCTGATCTGGAATTTATCAGGTGCAATTTCTATGGCGTTTCGGAAGCAGTTATAAGGCGAATAGTCGAATTCTTTAAACTGTTGAATACGCAATCCTTGGACTAAAAGACTGCCAAGCACCTCGCTCAAACTATGGTTCCAAGTAACGGATTTCTGTCGAATGTCTGCATCTCGTTTGGCGTACGTTCCGTCTTCTGTCTCAATGATTGGCCCATCCTTGAAATAGTTATATTGTACGGTACGGAAATCGTCATCAAACATCCACACGACTGGATGAAATTCTACGAAAATGAATTCCCCTTGCCGAATAAGAAATTGATCAATAATTTTTGCCCATTTCGTAAGATCCGGTAGCCATCCAATAGTTCCATAGCTAGTAAATACGATGTCAAAACCGCCCGTCAAATGTTCAGGAAGACTGTACAGGTCGCAACAAATAAAACGGACGTCAACGCCAGTTTTTGTAGCGAGATCTTTTGCTTTTTCTATTGCTTTGTCGGATAGATCAACTGCGGTAACTATAGCGCCTAGTCGCGCCAAAGAAATGCTGTCTTGGCCAAAATGACATTGAAGATGTAATATTCTTTTGCCGCGAACATCCCCCAACAAATCTAGCTCGATTGTATTTAGTGATGATCGGCCGGCTAAAAAGGCAGGTACGTCATAAAAAGATGATTCGACATGTGTTTCGAGTCGGTTGTTCCAAGAGGCCCTATTTATTTCTAGGTAATTCAAATCATTCATCGCTCGTATGGTTACGCTAGTCTATCTTAAAAAATATACGAATTATTCATGATGGCCAATCAAAACGTCCACGCAAGGTTTTTCTGTGGGCTTTTTTAGTACATGGTATAGCATTAACGACCATATATTTCATTCAGTTCTTTAGCTAAACGTATACCGGCTTTCAAAAGGCAGTCTTCCATAGCATATTTAAAGCGATAGATGTATTCATAACGCAGATTTGCATTCTTTGCTACATCGTCATAGATAATGTTGGCCAGCTTATGCGATTCATACAGCCATTGTTCAAAGCTACTGGAGGTATACTGCTTGTAATATGCGGCGTCATAAATATCCAACATCTGCGCGTATTCGGTATAGCTATATTTTTCATTGTCTACTAGATCGGAGTCCCAAACACGGTGGATACTGGCTTTCCGACCGAAGAACTCCACGTCGATTTTGTTCCCTCCTAGATCTTCCGCGCGGCTGACATGCATGGGCTGATGGGCATCTGCCAATAAGTGGATGAGAAAATAAAGGTTTTGCCGCTGTGTTTTCAGGTCACCACTTTTTTCCCTCGCTTCGCCTTTGATCCGCAGGTAGGACTTGTAAAGATTTTCCGAAGGTGATGCTGTCAGTGCCTCGGCAAACGCTTCGTAGCTTAAGTTACCTTCCGTATTGATGAAATGTGCATTTCCGGTTGCGTTTAAACTTGGGTCGGGATCCGATTTGATAAAATCGGCCCAATTGGACCAATAGGCTAATTTTTGGTTGCCGATAAGCTTTTGGAT
This sequence comes from Sphingobacterium griseoflavum, assembly GCF_014653155.1. Lineage (GTDB taxonomy): Bacteria > Bacteroidota > Bacteroidia > Sphingobacteriales > Sphingobacteriaceae > Sphingobacterium > Sphingobacterium griseoflavum. The sequence goes on from NZ_BNAF01000001.1 coordinate 289,908, forward strand.
GTTTTTTTTGGCCTTCTTGTTGAGATGGTTCTCCGCAATTTCTGCGATAACCCGGTGTCCAGTCATACCCCAGGCTGCCACCCATTGGTGTTGTAGAAAAAGAAAACAAATAAAAGTAAGTCTTAAAAAGATTTTCATGCTCATTGATTTTGAAACGTATGGCAAAGTTAAGGAAAGCAGGTCGATACTAAATATAGTCACTTAAAAATTTCAAAACCATATTGCGCTGTAGACCAAAAGCGATGCAGGGCGATAAGCCTCGGCTTGAAAAAAGCAATCAGTATAGGCCAATCTTTTTGCTCAAAAATAGAGGCTACTTCCTTCATCGGTCGGCCAACCCGTGCAACTTCTTTTCCGTACGGATCTAGATAGCAATCTTCCCAGTCCCATTCCTCGCCGAGTTCAGCCTGTAAAATCGTTCTGTAAGCTAATAATTGCTCGTACAGTAACGATCTTATTCCTGCATCGGGATGACTGATTTCTATCCATATATAAGCCTGTTTGTTTTCAACTTCCATACGGAAATGAAGATGTTTGACGCCGGTTTTGTAATTTATCCAATTTATCTTCGTGCCATCTTCACTCGGTACCAATGCCATGAATTGTCCAAAGCTGGTCCAAAATTTTTCTTTCAATTTTTTGGCTTCGTCTCTACTGTACAAAATATAACTATTTCTACTTAAATTTTTATTCCAACGTCCAAATCTCCTGTTGATTGTGGATGGCCTATCTTTCCAAAACTATCAATTTCCAATCAAACTTTTGCATAAGTTCTGCTGTTTAGTAGGTATGATGGATCGTAAAAAGTCATTGTTGTTGTTGACCGCGGTAGCTGCGGGAACGACGTTATATAACCTATTGAAGCCGATAAAATCATCTGTTCCCGTCGTGCAGGGGTTTAAAAAGGATCGCTACCTAGGCGAATGGTATGAGATTGCCCGCTTGGATTTTTTTTGGGAGAAAAACCTGAAAAATGTAACGGCTACCTATTCCTTGCAAGCAGATGGTCGTATTCGAGTGCTCAATCAAGGTTACGATTATGTGAAACAAAAGCACAAAAAAAGTCGCGGTAAGGCAGTTTTTGTACGTAACGAAGATGAGGGGGCACTTAAGGTATCATTCTTCGGTCCGTTTTACGCTGGGTACAATGTGGTTATGCTCGATGAAGACTATCAATATGCCTTGGTATTCGGACAGAATCTAGATTATATGTGGATACTTTCAAGAGAGAAAAATATACCAGAAGAGGTAAAGCAACAGTACTTGGATTATGCTAGCACTTGTGGCTATTCGATAGATAAATTAGTTTGGACGAAGCACGATTAAAGTAAAAAAAATCCGCGCACAAAAAAAGCTTGGTAAACCTACCAAGCTTCTACTCGTGGAGAATATCGGAGTCGAACCGATGACCTTTTGGCTGCCAGCCAAACGCTCTAGCCAGCTGAGCTAATCCCCCGAAAAATCATCCAAATATAGGATTTAAAACCGAATAATCAATTGATGAATCGGAAATTATTAACTGCGCAATTTCATGCAGATCATCAGGCGTTATTCGGTTGCCCAGCCCGGCATTGAAAGATTGACTGAGTATCAGAGCAATGTCTCTTCGGTCGGCATGGGAAATCAAATCGGACCCTTGGTAAAAATTGATGAGCGAAGTGGAAAAAAAAATAAAATTTTCCAATGTGAAGCCCTCGTTTTGTTTGACGGCATAGCGCATATATTTCTCAAAATCGCCAATTGCCATATCTCGTTGCTGCGGTGTCATACTGCAAAAATAACTTTTCTACACCAAAACCAGTGTTGATCCAAAGATTCCGTTTCTCTTTACTGAACCAGTGGCATACTTGTGGTGTCTCGTGCGTCGCTTGTGGTAGACTGTGCTGTACATCCTTTTCCGAAATAAAGCCACAACCCGACCAGAGCAATTAAGATCAGCAACCACCAGATACCTGCTCCGGATCGACTCTTTTTCACGGATTCCTTGGTGTGGATGTGTGGTTCAGCCATTTCGCTGCTGGAAGACGGTGACGTGTGCGTAGGATCAATGATAGCGTCTGCAGCTGTTACAGGCGGAACGCCAGCATGCATGGCGGGGTCGCGATGGGTGTCCGTAACAAGAGGACCAAACTCAGCTGGGATTTTCGAAACGATATCCGGTTCGTTTGCTTGGAGCATATCTTTTACACGGGTTTCGTCCCAATCTTGCCCAAAGCGTGTAAGGACTGAAAATGCAGCTGGAAGGGACGCTGATAGTAAAACATATACCGTGTCAGCGGGAATGTTCAAATAATTGCTGACCGTTTGTTGTACATCGAGTCGGCGATCGCCAATAACATCTTCAAGGAGTTGCTTCGTGGCTTCTGTTTTGCTGCCTGCAAAAGGAGCGAAATCCGCGTCGGGGCTTAAACCATCGTAAGTTGCCTTGGCTTGCATGAGCAGTTTGTGGAGATCCGACAAATCTTTGCGTTGAAGGGCCAATAACGTTACTGGGATGACGACTGCCAGCCCGCGGTCGATACTTTCCGGGCTCTCCTTGGTGATATGTGTCAAGGATGTCAGGGTTGTCTCCTGAAATATTCCTCTTGCCGCGTTTACTAAAGAGTTTTCTATCATGATGAAGGCTGTTGTTACTTTAGCTGAACAATTCGTAGTATCTTTTGTTTTCGCTTTCGAAGCTAAGCTTAATATGCAGTTTACATAAACATGCTATCTTTACCGACTCAAAACAAATCAAAAATGAAGAAGACCATATCACTGTTATCCCTCTTTCTAATCGTTGCGCAAGGACTTTTTGCGCAACAAAAGCCGAAATACATTTTTTTCCTCATCGGTGACGGTATGGGGCTCAACCAAATCAATCTAACGGAAGTGTTTCTGGCCGCTCAGGAAGATCGAAACACGGTATTCCCGCTGGTATTTTCTACCTTCCCTTACGCCTCCTTTGCCACCTCCTATTCACTCTCGCATGGCGTCACGGATTCCGCTGCCGGTGGAACAGCACTAGCCGTGGGCAAGAAAACAAAAAATGGTGTATTGGCCATGGATAGCACCGGGAAAATAGCTTATAAAAGTATTGCTTATGCGGCAAAAGAAGCGGGTTTAAAAGTCGGGATCACAACTTCCGTCAGTATAGATCATGCTACGCCAGCCTCTTTTTACGCAAAGCAGCCTAATCGTGGACGTTACTATGAAATAGGCCTTGACCTCGCGGCTTCGAACTTCGACTTCTTCGCAGGATCAGGATTTTTAAGTCCAGATAAGAATTCGGAAAATAAATCTGTACCGTCATTGTTTCCGAAATTTAAGGAGGCGGGATACACATTAGCCTATGGCTTATCGGAATATAACACCATTAAGGAGAAGTCAGACCGAATTATCTTGATGAATATTAAAGGATCAGACAAGGAGTCGTTAAAATATGCAATCGATCAAGAGCCTAGCGACCTAACACTAGAGCAGATCACAGCATCCGCCATTGAGTCCTTGACAAAGAATAATGAAGATGGTTTTTTTCTGATGGTTGAAGGAGGGAAGATAGATTGGGCATCGCACGCGAATGATGCAACAACAACTATACGCGAAATGCTGGATTTTAATAAAGCGGTAAAACAAGCTTACAAATTCTACAAGCAGCATCCCAATGAGACATTGATTATCGTAACGGCTGACCACGAGACCGGCGGAATCGCGATCGGCAACGGAAGTAGTCGCTTACAGACAAAAATACTTGCCCATCAGCAGGTATCGCAAGGCGAGTTGTCAAGACGTATTGCGAAGCTTCGAGCGGAACGGAAAACGGCGAGCTGGGAGGAGCTCAAAGCGGTGTTGGACGATAACCTAGGACTGTTCAGCAAAGTAAAGGTACAAGAAGAGGACGAGCAATTGTTGCGTGATATTTATCAAAAGAGTTTTGTAGAACACGAAGAAGAGACTTCAAAAAGCCTCTATGCGATAGACGATAAGATCGCAAGCGAAGCTGTTAAAATTTTAAATCGTGCGGGTTCCATCAGCTGGGCATCAGGTAATCACTCGGCCGCTTATATTCCCGTCTTCGCTATCGGCGTAGGGGCAGAGCGGTTCTCACATAAAATGGACAATACCGACATTCCGAAGAAGCTGGCCGATATTGCCGGATTTAAAATCGAGCAATAGATTTTCACCTCGTGCATAATTAAAGCCCGCCTGTCCAAAAAAGCCGGACAGGCGTAGCTTTCCCACGCTATGAAACCTATTCCTCTCCCCCCGGATCTGATGACTATCTCAGCCTATAACCGTTCATCTTCATCAGAAACAACCATAGCTCCCACCTGCTTTTTACTCGTGATAACCATAAATTGTAGCACACGTATTTCGCAGGATTGCCGCTTTATGCCCTGCGAATCAACATAATCTTGATAAACGAAAGATCCCTGCACCAACAACCGGGTGCCCTTTTTGCAACTATTTGATAGTTTCTCAGCATGCTTGCCCCAAAAAACCAAATTGTGCCAATAGGTTGTCTCTTCCCATTCGCCTTTTGCATTTTTAAAGTACTCATTTGTCGCCAAGCGTACATTGGCAACCTTCGTTCCTTGATTCGTCGTCCTTATTTCAGCGTCGGCTCCCAGTCGGCCTAACAGCTGTGCGAAATTTTCCAGCATACTCATTGTTTTTGTTTTTTAATTTTAAAAACCTGTTTTTTGTTGTTAAATTTAAATTCTATCGCTTCTTATTGGTGTTTTAAAGTAACGAACACGATTTGATAACAGTCGGTAGTTAACCAGTTATATACGTTTATAAACGATTATACGCGTTTAAAAACGTCTTTAGTGCTCATTTTTAAAAAATTGGATTATGGAGGAAAGATTTTGCCTACACTGTCGCGGCCGTGTGAGAGGTCGTTCGGATAAGAAATTCTGTAGCGATAGCTGTCGGAATATGCACAACAACCAACTAAACAGCACAGCAAATGCGATCATAAGGAACGTTAACATCACCTTGCTTAAAAATAGACGTTTGCTGGGAATGTTTTTGGGAGATGAAGCACGTTTGGAGATTTCTCGAGAACGTTTGTTGTTGAAAGGTTTTAATTTCGAATACTTTACCAAACGCTTTGTTGACAATAACGGTTACACCTACTTTTTCGTTTATGAGTATGGTTACTTCGCTCTTTCGGCGGAAGAATTTGTTATTATCAAAGACCGGGCGCTAGACGAAAGGGATCTTGATTAAAAGAGACACCCCTTTTCGTTTTCTTCCGGTAGTCGGTATTGATCGCAATCTTTTAATGTCAGTTCGGTGTCCTTTTGTGCTACCGTAAATGTTTTGTATTGCGAGCTAGGTAGTTTGTCTCGATATTTGTTGTTACAACAGTTGATCTGTTCCTTTATACAAAATAGGAGCGGAGATTTACATAGATACAAAAACAACAAAGTAATGACATTGATTGATCATTTAAATTGGAGGCATGCAACGAAGGCCTACGATCCCAACAAAAAGGTGAGCAAAGAGCATATCGACAAGATTGTCGAGGCTGCACGCTTGGCGCCGACATCTTCCGGACTGCAACCGTTTCGGATAGCAGTGATCTCGGATCAGGCAGTTAAAGATCAACTTGCGGAAGGGGCTTTTAATCCAGAGTGTATGCGAGAATGTTCACACGTGCTGGTATTTGCCGCGTGGGATGAGTACACCCCACAGCGAATTGACAGCATATACAATAAGACGACGGATGAAAGAGACATGCCTCGCGGACGCTTTGATCGCTATACCGATATGATTAAAGGGATGTACGCATCGCAAACAAAGGAAGATCATTTTATCCACGCCTCGAAGCAAGCTTATATTGCCTTTGGATTTGCACTGGCACAGGCTGCTGAACTTCGTGTTGACTCTACGCCTGCTGAGGGCTTTGACAACGCTATGGTGGATCGGATACTTGATTTGCCGGGCAAAGGCCTGCGCAGTGTGCTGGTTTTATATGTAGGCTATAGGGATGCAGCACGCGATTGGTTGGCACCGATGAAAAAAGTAAGAAACGATACGGCAGCGTTTGTCTTGAACTATTAGGGAAAACGACTGATAACAAAGGAGCAACGCTCCTTTGTTATCAGTCGTCAAGTGCCATAATCTCTTCTGCCAACTGCTCCCAATCCAATTGCATTTTTTCGAAACTTGCTTTATACGAATTGTATGCACGGGTTGCCTCTTGCAGTTTAGTTGCATCTGAATAGGTGTCCTCTTTCGCTAAATGAAGTTCCAATGCTTTCAGCTCCCGTTCGCCTTCTGCAATTTTTTGCTCCAGCAGCGCTAATTCTTTGTTTTTTCGGCTAAGCAGCCGGGTATGATCTTCATTCGGCGCGGCTTTTTCTTTTTTCGGCTCTTCCTTGGCGATCTTTTTCTCCGCTTTTGGTGCTGAATTTACCGGACGCTTGGCATTCCACGTTTCGTATTCCTCATAGGTACCCGGATACTCTTTAATCTTTTTGTCTTCTATAAACCAAATTTTGTTGGCCACGTGGTCTAAAAAATAGCGGTCGTGCGACACCACAATCAACGTGCCTTCATATTGCTGTAGCGCTTGTATAAGGATGTTTACCGAAGCCATATCCAAATGGTTGGTAGGTTCATCCAACACCAAGAAGTTGGCATCTGCAGTTAAGGCTTTAGCCAATGCTACCCTGGACTTTTCTCCTCCAGAGAGCACTTTAATCTTTTTGAATACATCGTCTCCTGTAAAAAGAAAGCAACCCAGGATCGAGCGAAGTTCTGTTTCCGTATGTTTGGGAGCAAAGGTGACCAACTCCTGCAAGAGATTATTTTCGAGGTGCAAAGCTTCCAGCTGATGCTGTGCAAAAAACGTTTGCGATACATTGTGGCCTTTGGTGCTGCTGCCGCTGAATTCCTGGTCTGCATCGGCCACGATACGCAAGAGGGTAGACTTTCCCTTGCCATTTGCACCAATCAATGCAATTTTATCGCCCTTCTCGATAATGGCGCCCGTATCTTGGAGGATTTCCAAGTTAGGGTACGATTTCGATACATGCTCCAGCGTAACAACATGCCTGCCAGAAGGCTTGGAAAATTTGAAACTGAAATTTACCGCAGGGTTATCATCGTCGACATCATCGATTTTTTCCATACGGTCCAAAGCTTTGATCCGAGACTGCACCATCTTGGCTTTGCTGGCTTTTGCACGAAACCGCTCAATGAGCTTCTCCTCTTGCTTGATCTTTGCTTGCTGGTTTTTAAACTGGTTGCTTTGGATCTCCTCACGAAGCGATTTTTCCTCCATGTAGAAGGTATAGTTTCCTGCGTAAACCGTTAGCTTTCCTTTACGGGATTCCACCGTCTTATTGATGATACGGTCTAGAAAGTACCTGTCGTGCGATACAATAACAATAGCTCCTTCAAATGCCTGCAGGTAGTTTTCCAGCCATTTGATAGAAGGTAGATCCAAATGGTTTGTGGGCTCGTCGAGCAACAAGATATCAGGTGTTTGCAGGAGAATGCGTGCCAGCATCACGCGCATACGCCATCCCCCTGAGAAGGTTGCCAACGGGCGCTGCTGCTCTTCTTCTGAAAAACCCAAGCCCGCAAGGATTTCATGGGCGCGGAATTCAATGTTATAGCCATCAAGGGCGTCGAATTCCATTTGCTTATCGCTTAACTTATTCAGAATGTCATCAGAATAATCAGTCTCTAGCTTTTGTAAGAGTAGCTCAATTTCCGCGTGCAACTGATTTTGACGTTCAAATGCTTCCATGGCCACGTGAAGGATACTTTTTTCGGAATGGTAAGATAGGAGATCTTGATTTAGATAGCCTATTTTCAAATCTTTGGCCATGGAAATGCTGCCAGCTGTGGGCGAGTAGTCGCCTACTATTAATTTCAACAAGGTTGATTTCCCGGCACCGTTGGCACCGATAAGTCCAGCTTTGTCTCCGGGTTTTATATGCCAATTGGCCTCTTCATATAGAGCGCGAGATCCAATTTCGAAAGTTAAATTGTTAATTGATATCATTTGCTACAAAAGTAATGAATATTTCTGCTTGTTTGGCTACCTTTGTATATATGTATAAACTCGTCAAACCTTTGTTCTTCTCCATGAATCCCGAGCTGGCTCACCATCAAGTGACCGGCGGATTACGCAAGTTCACGAAAGTATGGGGCGCGAAATCGCTGCTAAAATCCATATACACCTTGGAGGACAAGCGTTTGGAAAGAGAGGTGTTTGGCCTGAAATTTAAGAATCCTGTGGGGCTGGCGGCAGGATTTGATAAAAATGCGGAATATATTGAGGAGATGGCCGGATTGGGTTTTGGCTTTATCGAGATCGGTACCGTGACCCCGCGGCCACAACCTGGCAATGATAAGCCGCGTATGTTTCGTTTAGTAGCCGATGAAGCCTTGATCAATCGTATGGGCTTCAACAATCAAGGAGCGGATGTTGCTGCCGGTCGCCTGCAAAAAATAACAGACAGAAAAGGTTTGATCATCGGTGGTAACATTGGTAAAAATAAGCTGACACCGAACGAAGATGCTGTACATGACTATGTCTATTGCTTTCATGCTTTGTTCAGTTATGTGGATTATTTTGTCGTCAATGTGAGTTCCCCCAACACGCCGGGTTTGCGGGATTTGCAGGAGAAAGAACCTCTGAAACACATTTTAAATACGCTGCAGGAGCTCAATATGAAAAAGCCGGCGCCGAAACCGATCCTGCTCAAGATTGCGCCTGATTTAACTAAATCACAATTGGACGATATTGTAGAGATCGTCACGGAAACCAAAATTGCTGGCGTGATAGCAACCAATACGACGATTGCTAGGGAAGGCTTGCAAAGCCCAGCTAACGTAGTGAATGAGATGGGTGGAGTTAGTGGTCGACCGTTGACAAAGCGATCAACGGAAGTGATCCGATATTTAGCGGAAAAATCAAATCATACATTCCCTATTATCGGTGTGGGTGGAATACATTCTGCGGAAGATGCGATCGAAAAATTGGAAGCGGGTGCCAGCCTCGTTCAGTTATATACAGGTTTTGTGTATGAAGGACCTGCATTGGTTCGCAATATCTGTAAAGGACTGCTACGCTAAAGTAGTCGGGTATGGTAGAGATCTTTTGACAGCGCTCAGCGCTGTTTTTTTTAAAAAAAGCGACCAAACTTTCGTTTGATCGCTACTGTTATGGTTTGTTTTAGATAGGTGATTAATCAAACCAAGTGAAGACATCTTCCTTGCTGGGCATGGCGATATCAAGTTTCATTTTTTTGCGCAATCCGCCCAGGTCGTTAAATACCTTGTTTGGATTTGCTTCTTTCAACAATTCGACCGTTGTCAATCCCATTTTTTGCAGTACAGGCACCCATTCAGCTGGTACGCCTTGTGCAGTATAATCTTTCACATCGGCAAGCTGAGCAGCCTTCTCGGGACGCATCTGCGGGAAGAATAACACCTCTTGTATAGATGCGTTGTTTGTCAAAAACATAATCAAGCGATCCATGCCGATACCTAAGCCTGAAGTCGGCGGCATGCCATACTCGAGCGCGCGCAGGAAATCCTGGTCGATGAACATGGCTTCATCATCGCCTTTTTCAGATAAACGCAACTGCTCCTCAAAGCGTTCGCGTTGATCAATAGGGTCGTTTAGCTCGGAGTAGGCATTGGCAATTTCTTTACCGCATACCATGAGTTCGAAGCGTTCAGTCAGTTCCGGATTGTCTCGGTGTTTCTTTGTTAACGGAGACATTTCAATAGGATAATCCGTGATGAATGTTGGCTGGATATAGTTTCCCTCACATTTTTCACCAAAAATTTCGTCGATCAACTTGCCTTTACCCATGGTTTCGTTGACATCGATTCCCATTCCTTTTGCTGCTTCCCGAAGCTCTTCCTCGGTTTTTCCAATGATATCAAAGCCAGTGAAATCCAAAATGGACTGTGCCATTGTGACGCGTTTATAAGGGGCTTTAAAGTCGATATGGTGTTCGCCGAACGTGACTTTGGTAGAACCGTTCACCGCGATAGCACATTTTTCCAGCAACTGTTCCGTGAAATTCATCATCCAGTTGTAGTCTTTATAAGCTACGTAGATTTCCATGGCGGTAAATTCCGGGTTGTGGGTTCTATCCATGCCTTCATTGCGAAAGTTTTTAGAAAACTCATAAACACCTTCGAAGCCGCCTACGATTAACCGTTTCAGGTAGAGTTCATTGGCGATACGCAAATACAAGGGAATGTCCAACGCATTGTGATGCGTCATAAAAGGCCGTGCCGTTGCCCCTCCAGGGATGGATTGCAGGATTGGCGTTTCAACCTCCATATACCCCGCGCTATTGAAAAAATCGCGCATAGCTGTAAATAACTTTGTGCGCTTTATAAAAATATCCCGGTTTTGTGGGTTGACGATCAAATCGACATACCGCATCCGATAGCGTTGCTCCGGATCGGTGAACGCATCAAAGGTTTTGCCCTCGGCTTCTTTCACGATTGGCAAAGGCCGGAGCGACTTGGTCAGGATGGTCAATTTCTCGACATGAATCGATATTTCTCCAGTTTGCGTCGTGAAAACATATCCTTCCACGCCGACAATGTCTCCAATGTCTAAAAGCTTTTTGAATACCGTGTTATAGTATGTTTTATCTTCATCGGGACAAAGATCGTCACGCTTGACATATGCCTGCACTCTGCCTGTTGCATCCTGCAATTCCATGAATGAGGCGCTCCCCATAACCCTGCGGCTCATCATCCGTCCTGCAATGCGGATGCTCTTGTAATTTAATTTGTCGCGTTCGTAATTGGCTAATATGTCGGCGGCCGTTACATTCACTTCGAATTCATCCGCCGGATATGGATTGATACCCAAATCAATAATGGCTTGAAGATTCAGTCTGCGTTGTTGTTCCTGCTCGGATAATACCGTACTCATGTATTAATATTTAAATATGCTAGATAAGAACGCAAAAATAACAAAAAAAGCTAATTGTACAGGTTGGAAAAACTTAAAAAAAGATAGCTTGCCAACTCATTTATACATTTCTGTATTGGGGCGAGCTATCAGGCGATATAAGTATCGAATCGTGTAATCTCATATTGCGAATACACTATTGTTCAAAAAATACGTAATTTGGCCATCCGGCGCGGATGTGTATAAAATGCCCGTTGTGAATAATTATTATTTTGTTTTTTCTGAAAAAATAAATTATCTTTGCACCTCGATTGTTGAATATACGTAATCATAACATAAAATGAAAAAAGATTTGCATCCATCAAACTACAGATTAGTGGTTTTCAAAGATATGTCTAATGACTATGCTTTCATAACTAAATCATGTGTAGACACGAAAGAATCAATTACTTGGGAAGATGGCAATGAATATCCATTGGTAAAATTAGAGATCTCTCATACGTCACACCCATTTTACACAGGTAAGATGAAATTGGTCGATACGGCAGGTCGTATCGATAAGTTCCGTAGCCGCTACAACAAGAAGTAGTTTCGGCACAGGTACCGACAACTTTGTCCCGATAAGTTCGCTTATCGGGATTTTTTTATATAAATTTATCCCCAACTATGTTGGAAGTTGTGTTACATGATTATGCTGCATGGCGAGCGCACTTACTGCCTTTGGTTTATACTCGTCCAGTCAGCGACCTTCGTGTGGGTATGCTCACGATCAGTCAAAAGTGGAAATACGCGCTTTCGGCCTCCATATCGTTTTACACTATACCTTACCTTCAGCAAAAGTTTCCGTCTCCGGCAGCAACATCGATGTATCTCGTCATCAGAGGGAATGTGCTGCCTTCGCCTGCGCTGTCAAAAGCCTTACGTGAATTACCCTTGAGCAGTGTGTTGACCAAGGATGGCCTTTGGATCGCCTACAAAGCAACCGAATGGCGGGAAGAGCCCGACTTCTCAGCATGGCGTGAAATCCCTTATCAATCAGCGGTTCAGCAGGTCGACTTCTTGGAAGATATTTATCGGCTGAACGAGCAGCAGCTTGTGTCGGACTACGATTTACTGACGGCAAATAGGCAGTCTGCTGTCTTGCCCGATTCGAATACGCTGTTTGGAGAGCGTTTATTTATTGGAAGAAACGCGGAGATCAACTGTAGTATATTGAACGCAATGAACGGTCCTATTTATATTGGAGACGGGGCAGTGGTCGAGGAGGGATCGGTTTTACGCGGACCAATAGCGATTTGTGCGGGTGCTCGCGTGAAAATGGGCAGCAGGCTTTATCCCAACGTAACGGTAGGACCTGGCGCGACAATCGCCGGCGAAGTGAACAACAGCGTGCTATGGGGAAATTGCGCCAAGGGACATGAGGGGTATCTGGGTTGTGCTGTGATTGGTGAAGGGTGCAATATCGGCGCAGGAAGCAGCAATTCAAACTTGTTGAATACCTGGGGGACCATAAAGCTATATGATTATGCAACCTCGGAAATGCGCGACACCAACAGGCGGAAGGTGGGGGTCTTCATGGGCGACTATGCCATGTGCGGCATAAATGCTAGCATGACAACCGGGACGGTGATTGGTGTAGGAGCGCAAATCGCAATGTCAAATATTATTCCCAAATTTGTGCCGGACTTTTCTTGGTTTACCGACGCAAAGCAGGAGGTATACCGTGTCGAAAAGTTTTTGGAAATGTTACAGGAACGTGCTGTCGTAAAAAATGAACAATTATCTACGTTAGATACTCAAATTTTAAGACATGTGCACAAGTTGACAGAAGTCCAGCAAAAAAAAAATTAAAAACAGAAAAATAAAAACTATTATGCGTAAAAACATCGTTGCAGGAAACTGGAAAATGAACCTGGATTACGAAAAGGGACTGAGCCTTTTTTCTGAGATTGTAAACATGGTGAAAGACGAAGTTGTTGGCGAGCAGGAAGTGATCGTTTGCAGTCCAGCCATTCATTTATACAGCATCAGCAAATTAGCCGCTCCGGTTGCCCACGTGCATGTAGGCGCCCAAAATATCCATCAGGCTGAATCAGGAGCGTATACAGGTGAGATCTCTGCTCCACAAGTAAAATCTACAGGTGCTTCTTACGTGATTTTGGGACATTCGGAGCGCCGGGCCTATTTTGGAGAGACAGATACCTTATTGGCGGAGAAGGTAGATGCCGCATTAAAACACGGACTATCACCTATTTTCTGCATCGGGGAAACGAAAGAAGAACGCGAGGGTGGTAACTTTTTTGAAGTGATCAAAACGCAGTTGGCAGGTGGCGTTTTCCATTTGTCGGCAGAAGAGTTTACAAAAGTAGTGTTGGCATATGAGCCCGTTTGGGCTATTGGCACGGGCTTAACCGCGTCGCCGGAACAGGCGCAGGAGGTGCATGCCTTCATCCGGTCTGCCGTAGCGGAAAAATATGGTGAAGAGATTGCTGACAATACAACAATTCTTTATGGAGGGAGTGCCAATCCAGGTAATGCTCGTGATCTGTTCTCACAGAAAGATATCGATGGAGGCTTGATTGGTGGGGCTTCATTAAAATCACGCGATTTCCTTGAAATTGTAAAGGTATTCAATAAATAACGATGAAGTATTCATCCGTCATCTTTAGATCGCCTGCTATGGCAGATTGGCAGAAGGATCTGTTGATCGATGCCTTAGGCGGTATTGGTTATGACACGTTCGAAGACTTGGATCACGGATTTGCAGCCTATATACCGGCTGCAAATCTTGACCTTCAAGCATTGGAAACTGTTCTTCTTCATGAAACGGAAGGGTTTGAGGTAGACTACGAGATTCAGGATATTGAAGATCAGAATTGGAACACGTTGTGGGAAAGCAATTTTAAGCCGATCACGGTGGACAACCGCTGTCATATACGGGCGACCTTCCATCAGCCACGACCGGATATGCCCTACGAGATCGTGATTGATCCAAAGATGTCGTTTGGTACTGGACATCACCAAACAACTTCCATGATGCTCTCGTATATTCTTGAAGACGATTTTACCGAGAAGCACGTGCTGGATATGGGCTGTGGGACGGGCATATTAGCAATTTTGGCCAGCAAACGCGGCGCAAATAATGCGCTAGCCGTCGATTACGATGAAATATGTGTGGCGAGTGTTCTTGAAAATACACAGCTGAATGGGGTCGATAACGTAAAGGCTATGCTCGGCTCAAAAGAAGCCCTTCAGGGCAAAACTTTTGATGTCATTTTAGCCAACATCAATAGGAATATTTTGCTGGATCAGCTGCATCAATACAGCGCTAGCATGAAGGACCACGGCGTATTGTACATCAGCGGTTTTTATGCATCGGAAGATTTGCCGATCTTGCGTAAAAAAGCGGAGGAAACCGGGTTTCAATATGTGAGTATGAAAGTGCAGGACAATTGGTGTTCGGCAAAGTTTAATAAAATTAGTTAATGCGTATTCATTTTATAGCCATAGGGGGTGCCGTGATGCATAATTTGGCCATTTCGTTGGCTGAGCAAGGGCATCAGGTGTCGGGCTCCGACGATCAAATTGTCGAACCTTCGAAATCACGTCTGAAAAAGGCGGGCTTGTTGCCCGCTAAGCTCGGCTGGTTTCCGGAGAAGATTACAGATGAGATCGATGCGGTGATCTTGGGGATGCATGCCGAGGTCGATAACGCCGAGCTAATCCGGGCGCAGGAACTCCACATAAAAATCTACTCTTTTCCAGAATTTATATACGAGCAAAGTATCAATAAAACGCGCGTGGTTGTGGCGGGCACTTACGGAAAAACCACGATCATGAGCATGATTATGCATGTGCTCAAGAAACTAGGTAGAGATTTTGATTATTTGGTTGGTGCACAATTGGAGGGTTTTGATTCGCAGGTGAAACTGACAGCACATAACAAAATTATCTTGCTTGAAGGAGATGAATACTATGCTTCGCCGATTGATCATCAATCAAAATTTCATTTGTTTCATCCGAATATTGCTTTGATTAGCGGAGTTGATTGGAACGCGAGCCGGACAGATATCGGCCGCGATGACTACTTTGAGCAATTTGAAAGGTTTATCGATACTATTGTCAAGAAAGGAACACTGATTTATAATAAAGATAATGAATATCTGCGCGAGATCGTGGAGGAGACGTCCGATTGTAAGATCAATAGACATGGCTACAGGCTGCCGGAATATTCGATAAACAAAGGTGTCACCTATCTCCATTTGGGCGATGAGCGCATTCCTTTGCAGGTATTTGGTAAGCTTAATCTGTCGAACATTGCAGGTGCGTATACGGTATGTGAGTGGCTGGGCGTCAAGCGGATGGATTTTTACAACGCCATTCGAGACTTCAAGAGCTCCATTCGCTATTTGGAGTTTGTGGCTAGCGATCATGGACGTGTTGTGTACCAAGACTTTAATTATTCTTCTTACAAGCTGCAGACGAGTATCCATGCTGTTAAAGAGCAATTTCCCGACCAGGGCTTGGTCACGATTATTGAATTGAACCCTTATGAGAGCCTAGACCGTAGTTTCCTCAACCAATACCGGGCATCTATGGACGAGTCTGACTATGCCGTTGTATTCGTTAATAAGGACGCAATCAAGGACAAAAATATATTAATAAGTAATTTGGAAGCCGAAATTACGGAGGTTTTTAATCATAAAAATTTCACTTTTTTAAAAGATGTAATTTCGTTGGAACAATATTTGGAAGGTTTTAAATCACTGGAATTCAACCTTTTATTTATGATTTCTCCAAATCACAATTTCGTGAACGTTGTTGGGTTCGCAGATAAGTTCTTTAAAAATTATTAATTATTTTTTTTCCGCGTTTTTCTTTAGTATTTTTTTTATTACTTTTGGAATAAGAAAAACAATTTACCCATGAACGCATTAGGAAAAAAAATTCGTCTATTGAGACATCAAAAAGGTTGGAGCCAAGAAGACGTTGCAAAACGTTTAGACATTTCTATCCCAGCTTTTTCAAAAATTGAAACAGGTATTACCGATGTTAATCTATCTAGGTTAAATCAAATCTCTAAACTTTTTGGTCTTTCACTAGTTCAGTTGTTGTCAACTACGGATTCTGAAGAAGAAAAGCAGATCCAAGATGAAATCAACGTATTGAACAAAAAGCTTCAATCAAGGGACGGAGAAGTGATAGAACTGCAGAAGAAGGTCATCGACTTATACGAGCAATTGCATAAGAAATAACCTGAATCGATTGGTATCATGTAAAAAGGCAGCGTCTAATAAACGCTGCCTTTTTACATGCTTTTCTGTTTGTCCGGTTGATTTTCAAAATGTTGTGCACTAACTAAAAATCGTCGTCGTCATCATCGAAATCATCAAGATCTCCGATGGAATCGATTTCGTCTAATTCGAAATCATCATCATAGACATCCTCTGCATCATCCTCGGGACCGTTAAAATTGACGAATCCATCAATTAAGACTTCTTGTTCTACCACTTGCATCATAGTCTTTTCGTGTTAAAAATTGATAAATCTTATGTTTGTTACCCAAGGTAAAAATAATCAAGAATATGGTAACTTTAAACTTTTTTTTCTTTTTTATACGTTGTAAAACAATGAGTTAGCATGGTGCTTGCTAGTCGCTTATTTCACCGATACTATTCTCTTCAGACACGATGTCTTTTAGTTGAGGAAGATCCTTGGCACTTTTTACACCGAAATGCTGCATAAACTGATCGCTGGTCGCATATAACAGTGGTTTACCAATACTATCTGACTTTCCGGCGATCTGAACGAGTTTCTTTTCCAATAGGCGTTGTATGGAATAATCGCAGTTCACGCCACGGATTTGTTCGACTTCCAACTTCGTTATGGGTTGCCGGTAAGCGATGATCGCGAGCGTCTCCAATGCAGACTGACTCAGTTTTTTTCTATCTTTATGTGCTTGAAGCTGATTGACGACCTCATGGTAGCGCTCTTTCGTCAGGAATTGATATTGATTGTTGATTTCGCGGAGATGAAAAACCTGTTCTTCGCTTTCGTACTTTTCCGCGATTTTTGCCAGTAGATCGACTACCTCTTGGCGATTGATGTCGATCGCTAGTGCGTCTTCCAAAACCTGCTTGATTTCGCTGGCCCCTATGCCTTCCTCCGCAGCGAAGATTATCGCTTCTATATTTAAAAGGATTTCTTTCATCCTGTCTGGTATCTAATAATTAATAACCTGTTCTTCCATTGGCGGTAGCTCCCGAAAATCATATTTCTGGGTGCGTAATTGCGGTTCGAAGCCGGCTTCGCGTATTGCGTCTTGTATTGATTTCGACGTAAACCGGTGCGGCGCACCAGCTGCTGAAACGACATTTTCTTCAATCATGATCGAGCCAAAATCGTTTGCACCGGCGTGCAAACAGAGTTGAGCAGTACGCTTTCCTACGGTAAGCCATGATGCCTGTATATTCTTTATATTCGGTAACATGATCCGGCTCAATGCAATCATCCGTATATATTCCTCACCGGTGACGTTATTCGTGATGCCGCGCAGACGCTTCAATAATGTCCCGTCATCCTGAAACGGCCACGGTATAAATGCGATAAATCCATGTGCTTCGGATGGTTTTTCTGCTTGTACCTCGCGAATCCACACCAAATGTTCAAAGCGCTCTTCTATCGTTTCAATATGTCCAAACATCATCGTTGCCGAAGTTGGCAAATTAATTTGGTGGGCAGCCCGCATAACGTCTAGCCATTCTTGGCCGCCACATTTTCCCTTCGAGATAAGTCTTCTCACGCGATCGTTCAAGATTTCTGCTCCTGCCCCCGGTAGAGAGTCCAATCCGGATTTTTTCATGGCCCGTAGCACGTCGATGTGACGGAGACCTTCCAACTTAGCAACATGTGCGATTTCTGGCGGGCCGAGTGCGTGCAATTTTAAAGATGGGTAGATATCCTTTAGCTGTTTAAACAAGTTCGTGTAGAAATCCAAACCTAGATCGGGATGGTGGCCACCCTGCAAAAGCAATTGGTCGCCTCCATAACGAAAAGTTTCTTCTATTTTTTTTCTGTACGTGTCTATATCGGTGATGTAACTTTCGTCGTGCCCCGGTCGGCGGAAGAAATTGCAAAACTTACAATTGGCGATGCAGACGTTGGTCGTATTTACATTTCGATCGATCTGCCAAGTTACCTTCCCATGTGGAACTTGCTTCTTTCGAAGCTCATTCGCTACAAAGGTTAAGTCTGCCGTAGCAGCGTGGTGATAGAGGTATATGCCTTCTTCTTTACTTAGAAAGTCAAACTGTAAGGCACGCTCTAATAGTTTATCAACATTCATCGTTAACAAAGATACATAGGATTTTTTTTAGTGTGAAATCTTTACGCCAAACACAACATTTTGCCACCCTGAACAGGATTCTCATTGAGCGGGAAATTTCTATTTTGCCCGATGGCAACGACCGTTTACCTTGCCGGCAAAGCCTATCTTTTTTAGGTTGGTTTTTTCAACAGGCCGTAAACTATTCTCTGGGATATTTGTTATATTTATTGAAAAACAAGAAGGTTATGATAGAGCCTGCGCCAATACTCGTTGAACGAACTTATGCTGTAACTCCTGACCGGGTGTGGGAAGCCCTCACAGATCGGGATAAACTGGCTATTTGGTATGTCGAAATACCGAATTTTGAGCTAAACAAAGGGGCTGAATTCAATTTTTACGAGTCGAAAGGCTCGAATAGGTACCATTATCGGATCAAGATACTGGATGTTAAGCCCAACGAGCTTCTGCGTTACGCCTGGAGTCATCCTGCCGAAAGCGAAGGGCTATCGGTGGTAACATGGCATCTTACACCGCGAGGAAATGCGACAGCGGTGAAAGTCTTGCATGAAGGGATTGAAAATTTTTCCGATGCGGGCGAACTGTTGGATCGAGCGAAATACGAGAAAGGCTGGAATACGATTTTGGGTACATCGCTGGCTAATTTTTTAGAAGAGTAAAAAAAATACCATGGAATTAATACATGTAGAGGATCAAGGCAAATGGTTGGCTTTGAATGACGAAGTCCAGATCGGAGAATTGCTGTATGAGCGTGATGAAAACACGTTGACAATAACCTTTACGGAGGTTGAACCCTATTATAGAGGAAATAAGATCGCGGAAGAACTAGTTCTTGCTGCTATACAACTTGCGCGCGACAACGCATTAAAGGTTATTCCGGCTTGCTCGTTCGCGGTAACAGTGTTTGAGCGTTACCCAGATCAACGGGATGTTTTGGCGCAGTAAGTTACCCGGTTGTTTCATGAACGTAAAAAATTGGCTTATACCACGTTAGAGAAGGTTGGAAATATCCCTAATTGTGTAAGAACTATCCTGATTATCTAAAGGGCAATAAGCAGTATTGCCGAAAAAACCACCAAGATCATGATCAATAAGCGGAATTGTTTTTCTGGTAACAGATGGACGATGCGGATCCCGATCAGACCGCCTAGCAAAATAAATGGTAAGGCCAATAAATTGAGTATGAAACCATTCCAACTCAAGTTGTGCCAGACAAAGGCTTGCAAAGGGATTTTACTTAGATTAAGGATCATGATGAACCAGGCCGAAGTGGCCGCAAATGTTATTTTATCGAGCCGTTTCGATAACATATAGACGGATAGGGCGGGACCTGCTGCATTTCCAATCATCGTTGAAAAGCCTAAGATAAACCCAAATATCGGTGAATACCAGCGATGCTGAATCAGTCGATCTTGCTGCGCTCGCGAGGAGCGCTCTAGGCCCAACATTATGCCTATACCTAAAATTATGCAGCTGCCCATTAATATTTTAAATGTTTTATCAGGCACGTAGTTCCCCAAAAACAGCCCGAATGCAAGGCCTACTAGGGCGGCGGGCAGCAGTTTTTTTACCTCATGCCACAAAAAAGCCTTACGATAATACACCACCGCAATTAGATCTGCAAAGCAAAGTAGCAGCAATACGATACCTGTGGAATATTTAGCTCCAAATAGCATGGCGAATAAAGGTACAGCTAATGTACCGACATTCTGTATACCGGTTTTCGACATGCCGATGAGCGCGGCACACAGGAAATATATCGCCCAGCCGCTTGGAGACGAGATTAGCTGGAATGCCTCAGCCATCCTAATTCTGACGAATAAGTGCTTTCACCTTCGCAGCATCAATTTCGTAATAATCATTAATGTACTCGGCGCAGGGTGGTAACTGGTCTCTCGTATGTGAGCTGAGCACACCTACGACTTTCATACCGGCCTGTAAGCCCGCTGTCACGCCAGAAAAAGAATCTTCAAACACCAAGCAATGAACAGGGTCAATACCGATGTTCTGCGCTGATTTAAGGTATACTTCGGGGTTGGGTTTGTGCAAGGCTACATTTTCGCTGGCCAGTAACGACTCCATTTTGTCCGCAATTTGCAGGACATCGAGTATCAATTCCAAATTGGCGCGGGGTGCAGAGGTCGCTACTGCCGTTTTGAACCCGTTTGCTTTCAGGTCGTCCAAAAAATTTACATAATTCGGTAATGTCGTCACCTCCGATTTGTAAATCTCTCGAAATAGGGCCTCTTTTTCGCTTTCTAATGCAATTAATTCGTCGCCAACGATGCTACGCTTAAAAAAATGCGTCATGATATAGCTGTTGTGCTTGCCATACATATGATCTTCGAACT
Source organism: Sphingobacterium griseoflavum (assembly GCF_014653155.1). Taxonomy (GTDB): domain Bacteria; phylum Bacteroidota; class Bacteroidia; order Sphingobacteriales; family Sphingobacteriaceae; genus Sphingobacterium; species Sphingobacterium griseoflavum. Next base: position 310,495 of record NZ_BNAF01000001.1, read on the forward strand.
CTTTATCGGAATAGGCTATTTTGTATTTGTCAAAGAAAATAGCAAAGGCCTTGGCATGATATGGATTCGTGTGGCAAATCACGCCGTCCATATCAAAAATGACAGCATATTGGTTCATGGCGCAAAGATAATCAAAACTATTTTATTGTCCGAGCTGTTCGCTGTAAAAGCAAATATTTACGATGAAAGTGAGCTTCCAATGAATCTATTATCTGTAAACGAATGTGGCCTGTATTGTAAACAGGGCGACTTTTATATCGATCCGTGGAAGCCGGTCAAGACAGCACTCATCACCCACGGCCACAGCGATCATATGCGTGCGGGGATGTCCAGTTATATCTGCCATCACCACACCCTACCTATCCTAAAGTTACGACTAGGCCCCGACAACCTCGTGCAAGGTGTATCTTACGGCGAAGAATTTGAAATTAACGGTGTGAAGATATCCTTTCATCCTGCAGGACATATCATTGGTTCGGCGCAGATACGTATGGTCTATGAAGGTGAAGTGTGGTTATTCACGGGAGACTATAAGCTTTCTGTAGATGGGGTGAGCCAGCCATACGAACTGGTGAAGTGTGATCATTTTATCACAGAAAGTACATTCGGACTGCCTGTATACAATTTCCCTACCAATCAATCGATCTATGAAAGCATCAACGCATGGTGGCAGGAGAATGCGAAGGAGGGCGTAAATACTGTTTTGTTGGGCTATGCTTTAGGCAAGGCACAGAATATATTAGCCCATGCAGATAAAAGCATTGGCGATGTGTTCCTACATGGCGCTGTCGACAATGTCAACCAAGCCTTGACAGAGGTTGGTTACACCTTTGCGGGCACTCGTATAACGGCTGATACACGACGCGATGCGATTCGCGGAGCATTGATCGTGGCGCCGCCATCGGCTATGGATACCCCATGGTTGCGTACGCTCAAACCCTATCGTATTGCGATGTGCAGTGGTTGGATGCAACTTCGTGGTGCACGTAGGCGTAGAGGCGTTGATCGCGGCTTTGTGTTATCCGACCACTGCGATTGGGCGCAGCTCAACCAAGCCGTACGGGATACGGAGGCGAAGCAAGTATATGTCACCCACGGCTATGAACACAACTTTAGTAAATGGGTACAAGACGAATATCACATCGGTGCCTCGATATTTAAGACACTTTATAATGATGCGGAGGAGGAAAATGTATGATTGACTTTGTGCATTTGTTTGAGGCTATCGATGGTAGCACGAAGACCTCGGTCAAGGTAGCGGCTATGCTTGCTTATCTTCAGACGGCGGCAGATTCCGATAAATTATTTGCAATGGCCGTGTTGATGGGGAACAAGCCCAAGCGGCCAATTCGAACTGCTGATTTGCGGATATGGGCTTCGGAGGAATCCCGCGTACCCTTATGGCTGATCGAGGAAAGTTATTACGTCGTGGGGGATCTGGCAGAAACCATTTCACTTATCTTGCCGCCCAAAGCCCGGTCAGTGACCACGGACATATCGCTACGGGATTTATTTGATGCGATCGTTGCCCTGCGCAACATGGCCCCCGAGGAGCAGCGTAAATTAGTCACCGGTTATTGGTCGAAGTTGGAAGGAACGGCACTCTTTCTTTTCAACAAATTACTGACAGGCAATCTTCGTGTGGGCGTCTCCCGTAAACTGGTTGTTAAAGCTGTTGCGCAGTATTTGGGACGCACAGAGCCCGAGGTAGAACATCGATTAATGGGGAAATGGAGCCCGTTCGATGAGGATATGGACTCGTTGTTTCAGGACGACTTGCAAGAGGGTAAACATTTTTTGCCCTATCCCTTTTATTTGGCGTATGCGCTGGACAAAGATCCGGGAGAGCTAGGGGATATGAAAGATTGGATTATAGAACCTAAACTTGATGGTATACGGGGGCAAGTGATTGTACGTAAAGGCGAGCTTTTTGTATGGAGCAGGGGAGAAGATTTAATGACGGATAAATTCGTGGAATTTGAACCGTTACGGTCTGTGTTACCTGATGGTACGGTCATTGACGGGGAGGTGATTCCTTGGAAAGAGGGGAAGCCTATGGATTTTTCGGTTATGCAGACCCGCATAGGCCGTAAGAACATATCAAAGAACGTCCTAGCCGCTGCACCATTGGTTATGGTGTGCTACGATCTGCTGGAATGGGAAGGCCGTGATATTCGCGAATGGCCCTTACACAAGCGAAGATCACAGCTACAGGAGATTTTGGCTATATTTCCGGTAGGCAACATATTAAAATTGTCTTCAGCAATGTCATTCGACAGTTGGGATCTTGCAGAAAATTATCGGCAAGATGCACGAAAACATTATGCAGAGGGTCTTATGATCAAACATCGAGACAGCCCCTACGAGGTCGGACGTAAGCGCGGCAACTGGTGGAAGTGGAAGACGGATCCGATGACTATTGATGGCGTGTTGGTGTATGCACAGTCTGGACATGGAAGGCGCGCCAATTTGTTTACCGACTACACCTTTGCTGTATGGGATCAAGGTGAGCTTGTCCCTTTTACGAAAGCCTACTCGGGGCTTACGGATAAAGAGCTGTTTACCATCGACAACTGGATAAAGAGACATACCATTGCAAAGTTCGGCCCGGTACGTAGCGTGACGCCGGAGCTCGTCTTCGAGCTCGCGTTCGAAGGGATCAACGCAAGCTCGCGCCATAAATCGGGTGTCGCTCTTCGTTTTCCTCGTATTGTACGCTGGCGCCAAGATAAGCCAGCGAGCGAGGCCAATTCGAAAGAAGATTTATTAAATTTGATCGCATCAAAACATGAATCAATTCGCTGACGTATGGTTTCATAATCAAGGCTGGGAGCCACATGTTTTCCAAAGGAATGCCTGGAGGGAGATCGCCAAAGGCCACTCAGGATTACTGAATGCGCCGACGGGATTTGGGAAGACCTTTGCCATTTGGTTCGGTATCCTTGCGCACTACTACGGAGACAAGAAATATCAAGCACAGAAAAAAAAGTTTCGACAAAATAAGTTGCATGCCATTTGGATAACACCCCTGCGCGCGCTGTCCAAAGAAATTTATAAGGCGACAACGCAGGTTAGCGATGATTTAGAACTTGATTATCAAGTGGAGTTGCGCACGGGTGACACAAGCCTTAGCCAACGGCAAAAGCAGCGGAAGAAACCACCGCATGCTTTGATAACGACGCCAGAAAGTGTACATCTTTTATTGGCATCAAAAGATGGTACAGAATATTTCAGTCAACTTGCTTTCATCGTAGTCGATGAGTGGCACGAGCTTTTAGGCAGTAAGCGTGGCGTGTTGGTGGAGCTTGCGCTAAGCCGCATTAAAGCCATCAACCCAAACTTGAAGATATGGGGAATTTCGGCAACCATCGGTAATTTGCCGGAAGCACAAGAAATACTTTTGGGTGCCAACCATAAAGGGGTCATGGTGCGTGCCGCCCTTAAAAAAAGCATGCAGATAGAAACCGTCTTGCCTGATAACTTGGAGAAATTTCCCTGGGCGGGGCATTTGGGAATACGATTGTTGGATAAGGTGATGGCTATTGTCGAACGCTACCAATCGACATTGATCTTTACCAATACCCGCTCGCAAGCAGAAATTTGGTACCAACAAATCATCATGCACTACCCTGCATTTGCAGGTATATTGGCCATTCACCATGGGTCATTGAGCGACGAGGTTAGGCTTTGGGTAGAAGATGCATTGCACGAGGGAAGGCTAAAGGCGGTGGTGTGCACCAGTAGCTTAGATTTAGGTGTCGACTTTCGCCCTGTAGATTGCGTGATACAAATCGGCTCGCCAAAAGGAGTTGCGCGGTTTCTTCAGCGCGCAGGGCGTTCTGGGCACCGTCCCCACGAGACCTCCCACATTTATTATGTACCTACAAATTCGTTGGAAATTATTGAAGGCGATTCCCTGAAATATGCAATTAAAGAGCAAATCATTGAACAGCGACTGCCGTATATACGAAGCTTTGATGTGCTGATTCAATACCTGATGACCTTGGCTGTAGGCGATGGTTTTGTTGCAGAGCAAATTTTTCAAGAAGTGCGCACCACGCATTGTTTTGCCTCTATTACCCGAAAGGAGTTCGACGAATGCCTTTCGATGCTCATCCACGGGGGTAAGACATTGAATGCCTACGATGATTTCCACCGCTTGGTGTTAAAGGACGGCCGATTTACGGTAGAATCCAGAAAGTTGGCGATGCGTCATCGGCTAAGTATCGGTGCGATTGTGTCGGATGCGATGATGAAGGTGAAATTTATGTCGGGAAAGTATTTAGGAACGATCGAAGAATCGTTTATTTCGAAACTCAATACGGGCGATGTATTTTGGTTCTCCGGTCGACAGCTTGAATTGCTGCGTGTGCGCAACATGGAAGTGGTTGTGCGGCCAACGACAAAGTCGAAGGGCGTGGTTCCATCTTGGATGGGCGGACGCTTTTCCATATCGCCTGATTTGGGAATAGCCATACGCCACAGTTTTGAAAGTATCCATAAAAAGAGAAAGGTGAGCCCGGAAGTTTCTTTTTTGCAACCACTTTTCAAAGAACAGGAGAAAAGGTCGGGCTTACCTCGAGAGGACGAGTTGTTGGTGGAATACGTGACCACGAAATATGGGTACCATCTGTTTGTCTATCCGTTTGATGGAAAGCTTGTACACGAGGGAATGGCCCAGGTATTAGCTTATCGTTTGGGTAAAATAAAACCTGCTACATTTAGCATAGCGAGCAACGAATATGGCTTCGAGCTGCTTTCGGCTACAAAATATGAGATCGATCATACCTTTATCCAAAAGTTGCTTTCGCCCGCAGGATTGCACCAGGATATCACTTCGGGGATCAATGTACAGGAAATGGCAAGACGTAGGTTCCGAGATATTGCAGGTATTGCTGGTTTGGTCTTCCAAGGGTATCCCGGTAAGGCGATGAAGGCGAAGCATCTGCAAGCCAATGCCGGTCTGTTCTTTTCTGTTTTTGAAGATTACGATCCAGACAATCTGTTGCTACGGGAAGCCTACGATGAGGTGTTTGATTTTCAATTGGAGGAGGGAAGAATGCAGCTTGCTTTTGAGCGAATAGCCCAACACGCCGTTATTTTGGCATTTCCCAAGCAGTTGACTCCCTTTTCTTTTCCTATCTTTTCGGAATCCTTTCGGGAGAAATACAGTAATGAGGATTGGCAAAGCCGTTTGGAACAATTAAAATTGCAACTGGAAGGAAAGCTTGCGTAATGGCGAAAAAATTAATCTTGAATGGACTTGAATTGTTCTTACTACCACAGAAGGTGGTCTATATTCCTGCGCATGAGATGTTGGTGGTTTCGGACTGGCATATCGGCAAGCTTGGCCATTTTCGGAAAGCAGGAATATTTGTCCCCCCAATGCGTTTGGAAGAAGAGTTTGAACGTTTGGAACTGCTATTGCGCGATTTGTTGGTGAAGAAAGTGGTTTTTTTGGGGGATCTATTCCATTCGGATTGGAATTACGAATGGGATGAATTTCAGCTTTTTTTGCAGCGATTTCCTTCGTTGACCTTTACCCTTACGTTAGGGAATCACGATATTTTGCCCAAGGCCATCCTAGAAAGATCCCTTATCGAACTGAAAGACTATCTCCTTCTGCCGGAAGGCATCGTGCTGTCGCACGAACCCATCAGGCAGTTGGATAAAGGGATTTATAATGTGGTTGGACACCTGCATCCCGGTTGTGAAGTTGCCTTGCGCGGACGGCAATATTACAAATTGCCTTGCTTTTATTTGGAAGATACGACACTTACGCTTCCTGCCTTTGGGCGATGGACAGGCCTTTACATGGTACCAAAGCGCCACGATAATAGACTTTTTGCTGTGGTAGGCAATGACGTATTGGAGCTGACATGAGCGTGTGTCTGCTGCCGTTGGCCGTAAAAACTAATGGTTTAAAAGAACGTGCGTTTAATGGTCTCCAAATCTTCCGGACGATCCACAGAAATCGTGTCAAAAGCCGTTTCCGCAACCTTGATACGGTACCCATTCTCCAACCATCGTAGCTGCTCTAAAGCTTCTGCTTTTTCCAACGTAGATAGAGGGAGTTTGGTAATCGCCTTCAAGACTTCCGTGCGGTAGCCGTACACCCCGATATGTTTGTAAAAGATATGTTTGCTTAACCATTCATGACGAGGCAAGCCTCGAAGGAATGGAATGGTTTGTCTTGAAAAGTAAAGCGCTTGTTGGCCGTTGCCTATGATCACTTTTGGTGTGTTCTCCTGAAAAAGATCCTCTTCGTTATCTATTTGCTTGATAAGCGTTCCAATGTCCGTTGTAGGATCATCAAATAATGAGCAAAGCAATTCGATTTGTAATGGATTGATAAAAGGCTCGTCGCCCTGTATATTGATAGCGACATCAAAGCCATTGATTTTGGAAATTACTTCTGCACATCGATCGGTGCCCGATTCGTGGGCTGTTGAGGTCATCAGTACGTTGCCTGCGAAAGACCGCACGTGTTCTTCAATCCGCTGATCGTCTGTCGCGATAACAACCTCGGCCAGTCTGCTACAACCTTTCACTTGCTCGTAAACCCGCTGTATCATCGATTTTCCTCCGATGTCTACTAAAGGCTTGCCTGGAAAGCGCGATGAGGCGTAGCGAGCCGGAATGATGCCTATAATTTTCATATATCAAATTAACAAGTAAATATTAACATTGCGAAATGTGAGCATGGTTTTGTGGGGATATTCTTGATGCTTTTGAGGCACTTGGTGCGCGAAATCGTTAAGTATCGAGTCTGTTTTGCAAAAAGGTCTACTTTTTGCTATCTTGGTTTAAGCAATGGTAACATCAGAAGACTTCGTTGTATATGTTCTATACTTTGTTAAAATATTTGGTTAGATTGGGTCTTTATTGGTATGCTCCGGATCTACGAACTAAAAATTTGAGGCTTGCATCTTTCGCTGGGCCCAGCATTATCGTCTCCAATCATCCCAATTCGCTTTTCGATGCTTTGGTGATCGCGGCATATTGTCCTGTCGAAATCTGCTTTTTAACCCGTGGCGATATCTTTAAAAAACCTTGGGCCAATTTGCTTTTGCGTTATTTGTTCCAACTGCCGATCTACAAAAAGAAGGATGACGACGAATTTGCGGTGAAGAATGATTTTACGTTCGATGAATGTATGCGTTGTTTAGCGGCCGGTAAGCATGTCCTCCTGTTTCCCGAAGGCAGATCGTTAAACACGTGGGGTCTGCAGCCATTGATGAATGGCGGACTGACCTCGCTATTGGAACGGGGTTATCGCGCCGAGTTGCCTTTGCAGATACAGCCGTTTACGCTAAATTACAATTCCTTTCAGCACCTGCCAAAATCGGTTGAGCTGGTCGCTTTGGCACCTTTGGACAGTACAGATTACATAGCCGGCCATCAAATTGATACAGCAGCAATAATTTCGGCGCTTCGTACACGGCTACAGGATAGCGTGTCTGAGGAAGCGTTGGTGCCGAAGGTACTTTCCGAACGCGATAAAAGCGCTTACCGTATTCCCGCCAAAGTAGGTTACTATACGCAATTTTGGTTTTACAGGATTTGGCGGGACTATATTCGTAGAAAAACAGCGGGAACTATTTTTTTCGATTCGCTGCTGTTTGCCAGCCTACTTTTTTCATACCCTATCTTCGTTTTTTTCTGCAGCGTAATTATAGGAAAGCTATTTGGCTTTTGGATGGGGATAGCACTCTTTGTTTTTCTGCCATTCACCGCATATTGTATGGCTAAATACCAAACGATTACCGTGGAGAAAGATTTAACCAAAACGAAGGTTAACCGCTTGTAACATGCCTAATATGCGAGCCATAGCTTAATACTTATACTACGCACATCTCACCGGAACAGTCAAAAAAAATCTCTCTTTATCTATTGTAAAGAGAGATCTGATGGTAGCCATCGTTATTCGTTTACTTCGCCTGTTTTTCGATCCATTCTCGCGCATTGACGAAGGCTTCGATCCAAGGTGACACCTCATCTTGGCGATCTGTCGGATAATTTGCCCAGTTCCATTGGAATATCGAGCGCTCAATATGCGGCATAGTTACCAAATGCCGGCCTGTCCTGTCACACATCATCGCCGTATTGAAGTCGGAACCATTTGGGTTGTGCGGATAGGCTGCATAGCCGTATTTCGCGACTATAGCATACTGATCTTCGTTCTCTGGTAGATGAAATTTCCCTTCTCCATGGGAGATCCAAACGCCCAGCGTGCTACCTGCTAGCGTAGATAACATCACAGAATTGTTTTCTTGGATAGTTACCGATACGAAGTTTGACTCGTGTTTTTGTGAGGTGTTATGCATCATTTTGCCATGAACCTCGTGTTCTGGGTTGATCAGTTCCAGCTCCATAAACAATTGACATCCGTTACAGATCCCAACGGATAGCGTATCAGGCCGAGCGAAGAAGTTTTCAAGTGCTTCCTTTGCTTTTTTATTGTAAAGGAAAGCGCCTGCCCATCCTTTCGCGGATCCCAGTACATCGGAATTGGAAAAGCCACCGACGGCACCAATAAATTGGATATCTGCTAAAGTTTCTCTACCCGAGATTAGGTCGGTCATATGTACGTCCTTCACGTCGAATCCGGCAAGATACATTGCGTTGGCCATTTCGCGTTCGGAATTGGATCCTTTTTCGCGGATGATCGCAGCTTTTGGACGCGCAGACATCCCCAGCTTCGCGGGCTTCTTCCCTGTGAATTGTGTCGGGAATTTATAGCGCAACGGTTGGTTTTTATAGTTAGCGAACCGTTCCTCGGCTGTTCCGTTTTTAGATTGCTTTTGATCAAGCAAAAAAGAGGTTTTAAACCATGTATCGCGTGTGTCGGCTACGTTGAAGGTAAATACATCGTCGTTATTTTTGATCGTAATTTCGGAGCCCTCCTGTACCTGTCCAATTTTTATTGCTGCAATACCCGCCGTTTGCAGTGCCTCTTCAAATAGCGCATCGTCTTTTGCCTGTAACACAAGCGCGATGTTCTCATTGAAAAATGCTTTCACGGTATCGCTTTCCTTCAATGCTGACAGGTCGTACGTTGCAGCGAGATCTGTATCTGCAAAAGTTAATTCCAACAGTGTCGTTATTAAACCTCCAGAGCCCACATCGTGGCCCGCTGCGATGTGGTCCGCTAAAATAAGGTCCTGAACAGCATTGAACGCTTTTTTGAAGTAGTTTGCATCGGTTACGGTAGGCACCGCTGTTCCGATCCTATTATGGACTTGAGCGAAAGATGAGCCACCAAGCTGAAAGCTATCCTGAGAGAGGTTAAGGTAATAGATTGATCCGCCCTTTTTGTTTAAAACGGGCTCCACGACCTTATCGATATGCGTACAGTTTCCTCCAGCAGAAATGATCAGCGTTCCTGGGGCAATAACATGCTCGCCATTTGGATATTTCTGCTTCATGGACAAGGAGTCTTTACCGGTAGGGATATTGATGCCCAAAGCAATCGCAAAATCCGAACAGCCCTTCACGGCTTGATACAAACGAGCGTCTTCTCCTTCATTATTACACGGCCACATCCAGTTGGCAGACAGCGATACGCCAGCCAAGCCATCTTTTATTGGCGCAAACACCAAGTTAGATAATGCCTCAGCAATGGCATTGCGTGAACCCGCTACGGGATCCACCAACGCAGTCAGCGGTGAATGCCCAACAGTTGTTGCTATACCTTCGGTAGATTTATAATCGAGGGCCATTACGCCCACATTGTTCAGGGGCAATTGCAAGGGGCCTACACATTGCTGTTTGGCTACCCGACCGCCAACACAACGATCCACTTTATTAGTCAACCAATCCTTTGCAGCTACAGCTTCCAATTGCAATACCTGGTTCAGATAAGTCGGAATGTCTTTCACGTTATAGTAAAGATCGGCGTAGGAACGGCTGATCGTTCTATCGCTCATAACCGTCTTCGGAGAGGAACCAAAAAAGTCCGCCAAATCATAATCCATTGGTTTTTCGCCCGTGGAAGAGGACGCGAAGGTAAATCGATGATCACCAGTGACATCGCCCACGGTATACATCGGTGCTCGCTCTCGCTGGGCCACTTTGTGCAGCTGCTCAAGATCTTTTTCGGCAATCACCAAGCCCATCCGTTCTTGTGACTCGTTGCCGATGATCTCTTTCGCGGATAGCGTTGGATCGCCAACCGGTAACTTATCCAGGTCAATAAGACCGCCCGTTGCTTCTACCAGCTCAGAGAGACAGTTTAAGTGGCCACCTGCGCCATGATCGTGAATGGATACAATTGGATTGTGGTCCGATTCGACAAAAGCCCGAATGGCGTTGGCAGCACGCTTTTGCATTTCTGGATTGGACCGTTGGATGGCATTCAGCTCGATACCTGAACCAAAAGCGCCAGTCTCTGCGGAAGAAACGGCAGCACCCCCCATACCAATACGGTAGTTTTCGCCGCCTAGCACCACGATTTTGTCACCTTCTTGCGGTTCATGCTTCTTGGCTTGGTCCAGTTTACCGTAACCGATGCCGCCAGCCTGCATAATGACCTTATCATAACCCAATTTTCTACCAGCTTCTTCATGTTCGAAAGTCAATACCGATCCGGTTATGAGCGGTTGGCCAAACTTGTTTCCAAAATCCGACGCACCATTGGATGCTTTAATGAGAATATCCATGGGCGTTTGGTATAACCAATTGCGCTCTTCAACGGCTTTCTCCCACGGACGGTCGTCCATCAAACGGGAATAAGCGGTCATATAAATTGCTGTTCCGGCCAATGGAAGCGCTCCCTGCCCCCCAGCTAAACGGTCTCGGATTTCGCCGCCAGACCCGGTTGCTGCGCCGGCAAAGGGCTCTACGGTTGTTGGAAAGTTATGGGTTTCTGCTTTCAAAGAGATAACAGAGTCGAAAGTTTTCTCGGCATAAAAATCTGGTTTGTCGCTTGATAGCGGGGCAAACTGCGTAACCTGAGGTCCTTTGATAAAGGCTACATTGTCTTTATATGCCGAAACGATGTCATTGGGATTCGTTTCGGACGTTTTTTTAATCAATTTAAAAAGCGAGGTAGGTTGTTCTTCGCCATCGATAACAAAGGTACCATTGAAAATTTTGTGACGGCAATGCTCCGAATTGGCTTGCGAGAAAGCAAAAATCTCAGAATCTGTCAATTTACGGCCAAGTTTGTCGGCCAAATTATGCAGATAGGTCACTTCTTCTGTACTCAATGCTAAGCCTTCTTGTTTATTGTACGCATCGATGTCATCGATGTCACGAATAGGTTCGGGCTTTATATTGATGTTGTATATATCCTGCGTGAGCGCATCATATTTCTGAGAGATCATGGGGTCGAAAGCGGAAAATTGGGCATCTACCGGATAAAACTCTTCGATGCGAGTGATGCCTTGTACGCCCATATTCTGAGTGATCTCCACGGCATTTGTGCTCCAAGGGGTGACCATGGCCGCCCGCGGTCCTACATAATACGTATCAAGGGTTTCTTCTGTAAGTTTTTTAGCGTTGCCAAAGAGCCAGTTCAGTTTCGAAATATCTGCTTGGGATAGTTCTTGTTGCGTTTGCACACCGTAGATGGTGTTGCTGGGGTTCACAAAGAAAAGAATCATTATAACTGTGTTGTTGAACGTTCGTCAAATCAAAGCACAAAGTTACGGAATATTTTGATGAGTAATAGGGAAATTCTTAATTCGGGTCATGGCTCTTCGCTAAAAAATCTTGTGGTTAAATGGGAGGCAACGTTCTAAAATTCTATCTTTGTGCATTAAACAGAATTGCAAGATGAATATTTCCTATAATTGGCTTAAAAATTATATCAATACAGACAAAACACCGGAGGAGCTTTCCCTGATACTGACGGATATTGGTTTGGAAGTGGAGTTGTTGGAGAAAGTGCAGCAAATCCCGGGTGGTCTTGAGGGGCTAATTGTGGGCGTGGTGAAAAGCTGCGAGCAACATCCAAATGCAGATAAGTTGAAAGTGACGACGGTGGATGTGGAAGCGGAGGATTTGCTGCACATCGTGTGTGGTGCACCGAATGTGCGCGCTGGCTTGAAAGTAATTGTAGCACCGGTTGGCGCCATTTGTCACCCCACATCAGGCGAGCCTTTCAAAATCACAAAGTCCAAGATAAGGGGCGAAGTTTCGGAAGGTATGCTTTGCGGAGAAGATGAGATTGGCTTAGGCAGCTCTCATGCAGGTATTGTCGAGCTGGCCGATAGCGCTGTGGTAGGTTCGTTGGTGCGCGATTATTTCGAGATCAAGGACGATTATAGATTTGAAATTGGGTTAACGCCCAACAGGGCAGATGCAGCATCCCATTTGGGTGTCGCACGCGATCTCTCCGCGTATTTCCGGCAGCCCTACGCCACGAGTGATGTTTCGGCTTTTCGCGAGGGCAATGGTGATGGTGTTCTTGTGGAAGTCGCTGATGCAGATGCCGTACCACGATACGCCGGGGTGACGATTTCCGGGCTGACCGTTTCTGCATCTCCAGACTGGCTTAAAGAGCGTCTGCAAACTATCGGCATTCGTCCCATCAATAATATTGTCGACGTTACAAATTATATATTGCATGATCTGGGGCAGCCTTTGCACGCTTTCGACTTGGAGAAAATCACCGGTAATAAGATTGTCGTGCGCAAAGCAAGTGAGGGGGAACCTTTCGTCACGCTGGATGGTGTCGAGCGTAAACTTTCGGCTGATGATCTAGTTATCGCTGATGCCGAAAAGCCAATGTGTATCGCCGGTGTTTTTGGGGGTGCGCTTTCTGGCGTGTCGGAATCAACGACCGCTATTTTTCTGGAATCTGCTTATTTCAATGCGGTGTCTGTTCGCAAGACTTCCAAAAGACATAACTTGAAAACAGATTCTTCATTCCGTTTTGAGCGGGGTACAGATCCAAATATGCCGTTGTATGCCTTGCAGAAAGCAGCATTGCTCATCCAAGAAGTGGCAGGCGGACAGATCAGTTCAACCGTGACAGATCATTATCCTGATCCGGTGTCACCGTTTCTATTCGAGGTGAGCTACGAACGTGTTCAAAAATTGATTGGAAAGGCTATTCCAAAAGAAGAAATAAAATCGATTTTGTTAGCGCTGGGGATTGGTGTTATGCCCGTAAGTGAAGACATAATCAGTGTTAGCGTCCCCGCTTATAAGGTCGATGTCACGCGTGAGGTCGATATTATCGAGGAGGTGTTGCGTATCTATGGCTACAACAACATCGAGCTGCAATCTCAAATCAAATCATCACTCAATACAACCGAAAAGCCGGATAAAGAGGTCGTGCTGAATCAAATAGCAGATATGCTCATTGGAAATGGCTATCGGGAGATATTGAACAACTCGCTGACAAAACTGGCTTTTGTGGAAAGTGAAGAAACTGCGGTACGTTTAGTAAATCCATTGAGTTCAGACTTGGATACTATGCGCCAAAACCTACTGTTTTCTGCATTGACTACCGTTTCCTACAATCAAAAGCGGCAACGTCCAAATGCCAAGTATTTTGAGTATGGGAAATCCTATTTCAAAAATGAGGATGGCTATGCAGAGAAACAACATTTGGCCTTGACATTGGCCGGCAATCAAGTGAACGAGCATTGGATTATTGGAGACAACAAAAGTAGTTTTTACCATATTAAAGCCGCGGCCGATCAAATCATTCGTCGTTTAAATATTGCTGGACTACAGCAGGTGGAGGCTACGGGAAGCTATTTCGATTACGGTATTACGTATATGAAAGGTCAAAAGCCCTTGGCGACGGTGGGCGCGGTATCCCTTGCCAACCTCAAGAAAGCGGATGTCGATGGTCCCGTGTTCTTCGCAACGTTTGATTGGGATCTGGTCCTGAAAGTCATTCGCAAGAACCAGATTACATACCAAGAGGTGTCTAAATTTCCTGCTGTGCGTCGGGATCTGGCGCTTTTGGTGGATGATGCGGTGACCTTCGAACAGCTCAAGGTAGTAGCAAGCAAAACAGAACGTAAGCTATTGAAAGAAATATCCATTTTTGATGTTTATAAAGGGGATAAGCTACCTGCAGGCAAGAAATCGTATGCACTGAGTTTCATCCTGCAGGACGAGGAAAAAACGTTAAACGACAAACAGATTGACGGAATAATTAAAAAATTAATGCTTAACTTTGAAAAGGAGACAGGAGCGAGCATTCGCTAACTCCTCTTATCAATAATTGCGAAGTAAGAATTTATGGCTACATTATCTACACAAATGAATATGATCGTCGAGAAGACGAAAAATCTTATTCAATTGTGCGACGCGCTGCAGGAGGAAAACGATTTGTTGAAATTGGAGGTACAATCGCTCCAAGTCGCTTTTCAGACAAGCACGGATAAAGCACAGCAATTGGAGGAAAAGCTTAAGGCTATGGCAGTTGCGAAGACGCTGGATGAGTCGGATGTAGATCGTGGAGCAATAAATGAAAAAATACTTGACACAAAGCAAAAAATTAACGATTTTGTGCGAGAAATAGACAGATGTATAGGCCTGTTGAAGTAGTCGCAGGGGGGAAGAAGGCCTTGTACGTTATTTAAGCTCAAAAAAATGGGAGAGATTTCCATAAAAATAAATATCGCTGATCGTGTTTATCCATTACGGGTAGATACAGCAGAGGAAGAGGTGATCAGATACGCAGCGAAATTGATTAATGAAAAGATAAAGGAACTGCAAGACAATTATGCAGTTCGTGATAAACAGGATCTGCTATCCATGTGCGTATTGCAATACGCTACGGGTATGATAAAGGCCGAACGCAATGCGCAGCAGCATGAAGAGGGCTTAGAAGAGAAGATTCACGAATTGGATAATGTATTAACAGATTTCTTTAGGAAATAAATATCGTTCTTTATTTAGAGCTATATAACGACGAATTTGCCGCAATTAAATTCGGGTTGTCACTATTTTAAACTTAACGCTTCAATATCACGAGCGAAATCAAGATGTAGGCCATTTTGCGTAAGCCATCTAGGTCATGATCAATTGCTCAAATCATGTGTAATCGAAGTTTAATAATACATGGGACCTGTACATTTAATTGCGGTTTTTTTTTACCAAAAAATCAATTAATATATAATATACATATAAACAAATGGAGTTATCTACAACAATTTCGATTATAATTTCGCTTATTATAGGTGTGGTTATCGGTCGTTTTTTGTTACAATTAGTATTCAAAAAGCAGGAGCAATCAGCGCAGGAGAAGGCGGATCGGATTATCAAGGAAGCTGAACAGCAAGCCGAGCATCATAAAAAGCAACGTGGACTGGAAGCAAAGGAAAAGTTTCTACAGCTAAAAGCGGAACACGAGAAAGAGGTCAACCAACGTAACAATAGCATCGCGCAGAAAGAGAATACATTACGGCAAAAAGAAACCTCTCTGAATCAAAAACTCGAAAGCATCAATCGGGACAAACAAGAGCTGGACAATAAGAACAAAAAGCTGGATCAGCTGCTTGAAATCAATGAGAAGAAAAAAGAGGAAGTAGATCAGTTGAAAAGTCAGCACATCAAGCAGTTAGAGACGATAGCTGGATTGTCTGCCGACGAAGCGAAGGAACAACTGGTGACATCGCTGCGTGAAGAAGCCCGCTCGCAGGCGATGATACAAATCAAAGATATTGTCGATGAAGCGAAGTTGACAGCGTCCAAAGAAGCGAAGAAGGTCGTTATTCAAACGATCCAGCGCACCGCGACAGAGTCTGCCATTGAAAACACGGTTTCCATTTTTAATATTGAAAATGATGAAATTAAGGGCCGTATCATTGGACGTGAAGGACGTAATATCCGTGCATTGGAGGCAGCTACGGGCGTGGAGATCATTGTCGATGATACGCCGGAGGCGATAATCCTTTCGGGCTTTGATCCCGTACGACGGGAAATCGCTCGCCTATCCTTGCATCGTTTGGTGACCGATGGACGTATTCACCCGGCACGTATTGAAGAGGTGGTCGCGAAAACTCGTAACCAAATTGAGGACGAAATTGTGGAAATTGGCGAACGTACCGCAATAGACCTTGGAATTCATGGTTTACACCCCGAGTTGGTGCGTATGGTCGGCCGTATGCGCTATCGTTCATCTTATGGACAGAACCTTTTGCAGCACTCACGTGAGGTAGCAAATTTTGCGGCAACCATGGCATCGGAGCTGGGGCTCAATGTCAAACATGCAAAGCGCGCAGGACTGCTACATGATATTGGCAAGGTTCCAGATGATAACCCGGAATTGCCACACGCTATTTTGGGTATGCAACTGGCAGAAAAATACAAAGAACACCCCGATGTATGCAACGCTATTGGCGCGCACCACGACGAAATTGAAATGACGTCGCTTATCTCGCCAATTGTACAGGCCTGCGACGCAATCTCCGGGGCACGTCCAGGAGCGCGCCGCGAGGTTGTCGAAAGCTACATCAAACGCTTGAAAGAGTTGGAAGAATTAGCACTTTCTTATCCAGGAGTAGATAAGACATTCGCTATTCAGGCGGGACGAGAGCTGCGTGTAGTCGTCGAATCCGAAAAGGTGACGGATGCCCAGGCAGAGATATTAGCTGCAGACATCTCTAACCGTATTCAAACGGAAATGACCTATCCGGGACAGATCAAAGTGACGGTTATTCGCGAAACGCGATCCGTTTCTTATGCGAAGTAAAACGCTACAGATAGTCTTTTAAAATGCCCGCGAAGCGGGCATTTTTTTTATTTTTGTTTTTTAATTTCTTACTTTACGGTATGCAAATTTTAGTGGTGGAAGACGACAGCCGAATCAGCAATTTCCTAATCAAAGGATTGGAAGAATTTGGTTATTTGGTTACTTTATGTAAAAATGCAGAAGATGTGCTTTCCAACTACCTACATGTGGAGTGGGATCTTATTATTTTAGATATTATGTTGGAGGGGGTAGATGGTGTGCAACTGTTACAAACGCTGCGATATAAAAAGGTCTTCGCGCCGATCCTCATGCTTAGTGCGCTGAACAGTGTGCAGGACAAGGTCTCTGCGCTGGATTACGGTGCCGACGATTATCTCACCAAGCCTTTCCATTTTGATGAGCTTCTTTCGCGGATCAAAGCGCTAACAAGGAGGCAGCATTACCAGTTGCAGGAACTGCCGAAAGCAGAACTGGATTTTGGAGCTTTGCATATTAACCTTGAGCAGTATAAGGTTACCTTGGATGATACACAGGTCGAGCTATCCCCGCGAGAGTATAAACTACTGATATACTTGGTAGAGAATATAGACAAAACCGTCGGACGTGTACAAATATTGAATGCCGTTTGGGGAATTACCTTTGATAACCATACCAATGTCGTGGACGTCTATATTTCTTATCTGCGAAACAAGATAGAACGCAACGGCCATAAATATATCTATACGGTCAAGGGTGTAGGTTATATGTTTAAAGCTTAAATCATGAAGTTAAAGCACCGGCTTTCCCTGTTTGCTGTTGCGATCTTTACCGTAATCATGCTGATTTTTTCGGTGTTGATCTATTTCGCCTATTACAGCCAAATGAGAGACAAGGAGTATCAATCTTTGGAAAGCAAATCCCTCCTTGCTGCGATTTTTTATTTAGAACAAGATGAGTTGTCCCTGCGGGACCATGCCAATGTGAAAAGTCAATTGCAGAAGACGATTTCAAGAACCAACATTGTGGTTTTCGACAGCTTGGACCGCAGGCAGAATGGTGATATGCGAACTACCGAAGATATTTCGCCCGTATTTTTAAAACAAGTGCGTAGCCAGCAAGCGGCATTTTTTCATACCGAAACCTTTTTTTACAACGGCATTTTTTATCACGACAATGAAGGCGATTTTGTCGTCGTGACACGTGAGTCGAAGGCAGATTTCAACGGGCAGATGCGCTCCCTTTCACAAATCATGCTTTTGGTGTTTCTGCTGGGCGTGGTTTTTATCTTGTTGTTTTCGCAATACCTCAGTTACATCGCCTATCAGCCTATTATTCGCATCATCGATCAATTGAAAGAAAAAGATAGCAAGAATTTCAATGAACCACTGGAATTGAAGGAAACTTATGCCGAAGTGGAAGATCTGGTGGAAACCTACAACCATTTCGTTTCCCGTATCGCGGAAACATTCAATGTGCAGAAAAATTTTATCGACTATGTATCGCATGAATTGCGTACACCCATTACGGCACTGTTAGGCACGCTGGAGGTGACGCAAGCAAAGACACGCAGCGCCACGGAATACGAACAGGCGCTTACCGAGCTTCGCCAATATACCAACGATCTGCAGGAAACATTGGACCAAATGATGCTTCTTTCGGGTGCTAAGACAAGCTTTGAGTTCAAAGCGGTGCGTGTGGATGAAGTGATTTGGCACTTGGTAGAAAATATGGTGCTTTATCACAGCGCCCGCATTGAGGTAGATCTTCAAGTGCACAATCAAGCTCTCCTAACCGTTGATGCAAACGATAAATTGCTGGAGCTTGCCATCGGCAATCTGTTGGAAAATGCGATCAAATACTCCGATAACCGCGTGGTGAAAATTTTGTTCACAACAGATCAAAATCGTTTACAGCTGAATATTATCGATCAAGGAATAGGTATTCCAGCCGCCGACCTTAAACATATCCGGCAAAATTTTTTTCGCGGTCATAATACGCGTCAATATCAGGGTAAGGGTGTTGGTCTGTCGATTGCTAGCGTTATTTTTAATCTACATCAGATCAATATGTACATATCCTCCAACGAGCAGGGAACACAGGTCTCGCTCCACTTCTAATCCACTTCTAATCTACCTTAAAAATCCCCTTAATACGTTTGCCTTAGCTTTGCGATAAACGTATTAAGAGTGAGATACATTTATACAATAGCTTTCATCTTATGTACCACATGGGCCTGCCGTGCACAGCATTATAATCTGCTGCATTTGGAAGCTCGCTTTCTGGAAAATAACTATGCGCTGTTGGCGCAAAAGTTTGACATCGGAAGGGCGGAGGCACAGGTGGTTCAAGAGAAATTATGGCCCAATCCCACGCTGGCCATCAGTGAGGTCAATCTTTGGAGCAACAGAACGACCGAAACGCTACCGCGCCTTTTTGGAAATTATGGCCGTGGGCAGCAGATTTCTGTTGAATTAGAACAACTGATCGAAACGGCAGGAAAACGTAGCAAACGTGTCGCCATTAAGGAATTGGAACACCGCACATCGGTTTACACCTTTGAGGAACTCGTCCGCGAACTTAAAAAGGAACTGCGACAAACGTATTACCAACTTTCGAGTTTGTCGCAGGAAAAAACTCAACTGACCGAACTGGTCGATCTGTTTACCCAATTGAACGATCAGTATGGCCGGCAGGCGGTATTGGAAAATGTGTCAAAGGTGGATCGCTACCGTGTACAATCCGAGCTCGTGACCTTGCGCAAGGAGTTGACAGATTTAGAAAGCGAGATTTCGACTTACCTGGAAGTGTTACGTGTACTAACCGGGCTAAATGGTCTTTCGCTTTCACAGTTGGCATTAGTAACGGATGGAAACCAAACAATAAAAGCATTGCCTGCGGACATACTGACGATTGCATTGGATCAAAATATCGGGTTGAAGCGGCAGACGTTGCAAGTAGAACAGGCCGGAAAAGAATTGCAGCTCGAGAAAGCGCAACGCAAACCGGACCTGACTTTGCAATTAGGCTATGACCGCGGGGGCAATATCATGCAGGATTTCATCGGACTTGGTGTTAGCATGGATTTACCTGTTTTCAATAGGAATAAGGGAAACATCAAAGCCGCAGCATATCAATTAGAGAAGGAAGAAACAACCAAACAAGCCTTAAAATGGGAATTGGAAAATGCCGTCGTCCGTCTGCAGGGACAATTGATGCGTTACCAAAGCGCGCTTGCAGCATGGCCTTTGGACGGGGTACGCGAACAGCTAGATATATTAAATCGATATCGAAAGCATTTACAGGCGGGGCAGGTCACCTTGATCGAATTTATCGATTTTACGCAAGCAACGCGAGATGCGCAGAAAGCTTATTTGGATACTTGGGAAAATTACAATATTACGTATGAAGAGTTACAATACTTGGTTGGGAAAGATTTCTAATCGGCGAAAAATAAATACTATCCCGTTGCTATCCCTCGCAGGATTTATGCTATTCGCGACGGGTTGCACGCAGCAAACGAGCGAGGCAGAGCAAAGTACAGCAGACTCGCTCGTGCACAATTCCTTCTGCCTCAACGAACAGTTGAAGCAGTCGACGGAAATAATCACCGTCCTGGAGCAACCAATCAACGAGCAGCTTAGTCTATCTGGGAAGATAGAATATAATGAAAACGATATGGTCGCATTTCGTAGCCTACTGGATGGTGTAGTGGAGCAGGTACAGTTTGAGCTGGGCGATTACGTGCAAAAAGGGCAGGTTCTGGCAACGATCAAATCTTCACAAATCCAAGACCTTTATCAGCAACAGCGTAGCCAAAAAAGCCAGATCGCATTATTGGAAAAGCAGATTCGCTCTAAAACGGAATTGGCCGAAGATGGATTGCTGAGTATGCCGGAAGTGCGCAGCGCTGAACAAGAACTAGAGGGTGCACAGATCGAACTGGAGCGGATACAGCAAGGATTACAGCTTTATCGCGCTGCGGGAAGTGGTAGCTTTCAGATTTTAGCTCCGAAAAACGGGTATATTATTCAGAAGTCCGTGAGCTCTGGCCAAAGTATCACGGCAGAAAGTGATCCTATATTCTCTATTTCCAACTTAAAGCAAGTGTGGGTCATGGTGAATATCTACGCCAATAATCTGCGTTATGTGAACAAAGGAGATCAAGTAAAGGTTCGCACAATAGCCTATCCAGACAAGTTCTATACCGGCAAGATCGATAAAATTTACAATGTTTTCGATGACAATGAGCATGTGCTCAAAGCGCGGGTCGTATTGGAAAACCAAAACTTAAATCTCATGCCGGGGCTGAGCGCAGATATTATCATCAACACAAAGAATAGCTCGGGAAATGCTTTTGCAATCCCCAATGGAGCAAAAATATTCTCGAATAACAAAGAGTATATCGTGGTGTATAAAGATGATTGCCATATGGAAGTGCGTCGTATACGGGCCATAGCAGAAAATGAAGAATACACTTTTGTGAAAGAAGAGTTGGAAGAGGGCGAGAAGATTATTTCGACAAATGCGTTACTTGTTTTTGAGCAGTTGAATCCATAAGCAGAGAGAAGAAGGAAGATGAAGAAATTAGTCCAGAACGTAGTGACGTTTTCACTGCGCAATACCACATTTATTTTATTCGCTGTTTTTGCGCTGCTGTTCAGCGGCATCTACGCGTTGCGGCATACGGCTATTGAAGCATTTCCGGATGTAACCAATACACGCGCGCGCATCATAACACAGTGGCCAGGACGCAGTGCCGAAGAAATGGAGAAGTTGGTGACGCTACCGATATCGAAAGAAGTAAACAGCATTCCGAGAAAAACGAATGTCCGCTCTATTTCCCTATTCGGTCTTTCTGTCGTGACCGTACAGTTTGAAGATGGGGTAGACGATTTCTATGCACAGCAGTACGTTTCCAATAAGTTGGGAGGCGTAGATCTTCCGGAAGGTGCAGACTCCTCGATTGAACCGCCATCGGGGGCTACAGGCGAAATCTTTCGCTATGTGATTAAGGGAGATGTCCCTATCAAAGAAATCACCGCTATACAGGACTGGGTGATTGAGCGCGAATTATTGGGGGTTCCCGGTGTTGCAGATGTCGTTAGCTTTGGTGGCGAGGAAAAGATTTATGAAATAAAGATCAATCCAACAGAACTTAAAAACTATGATCTTTCGCCATTGGATATCTACGAAGCTGTTTCTAAATCAAATATCAATGTCGGCGGAGATGTTATCCAACAGGGCGATCAAGCGTATGTAGTTCGTGGAGTCGGTTTGTTGGATAAGCTGGACGATATTGGAAATATCACCGTCAAGCTGAACGGATCCACACCGGTGCTGATCAAGAATGTTGCGGATGTGGTGGTGTCCAGCAAACCTCGATTGGGGCAAGTAGGATTCAATTCGGATGACGACTTGGTAGAAGGGATCGTCATTATGCTGCGGGGCGAAAATCCGTCGGCGGTGATTGACAATTTGAAAGCTAAAATCGAAGAGCTAAATACCCGAATTTTACCCAAAGGAATCCACATCGAAACGGTCGTAGACCGTACAAAGCTCGTAGATAACACCGTGCATACCGTATCTAAAAACTTGATTGAGGGTATTCTGTTGGTGTCGCTTATCGTATTTGTTTTTCTATATAACTGGAAGTCTACGTTTATCGTGGCTTCCGTTATACCGTTATCGTTCCTTTTTGCGATCATCATGTTGCGGATACAGGGCTTGCCGGCTAACTTAATCTCCATGGGATCGCTGGATTTTGGCTTGCTGTTGGAAGGCACCTTGGTTATCGTGGAAACCGTCTTCGTGGCATTGGCTGGTCTCTCTCACCGTGTAGGGCCCGCACGTTTTGCGAAGATGAGTAAACTGGGCGTTATCAAGAAGAGCGCGGGGAGCGTCGCTTCCTACATCTTTTTCGCACTTTTGATTTTGATCGTTGCACTCCTACCTATCTTTTCGTTCCAAAAGGTCGAAGGTAAGATGTTTACCCCTTTGGCATTTACACTAGGCTACGCGCTGTTGGGATCTTTGATCCTGAGTTTGACGTACGTCCCGGCGATGTGCAAGTTGCTTTTTACCAAAGGGATCGAAGAGAAGGAGAATTGGGTAACCCGTTTTTTTCAACGCAGCATCTATGGGATGTTCAGCAAAGCTTTTTACTACAAGAGAACCACAGTTGCTATTTTCGTCGGCATTCTTGTCGTCTGTTTGTTTAAGTTTTTGCATTATGGATCTGAGTTTTTACCGAAGCTCAATGAGGGTGCGATTTATATCCGCGCTACATTGCCCAATAGCGTCAACTTAAAGGAATCAACCCGCTTAACCAATGAAATGAAAAAGATCATGGTCGACAGTTGCGAAGAGATCGAATTTATCCTGACGCAAACGGGAAGGCCAAACGACGGGACAGATCCCACCGGTTTTTTCAATATCGAATTTAATGTGCAGCTCAAAGACGAAGCAGATTGGAAAAGGAAAGTAGGGAAGGACGACATCATCCAAGAATTGCGCGAGCAACTGCAGCACTACCCAGGTATTAATTTTGGGTTCAGCCAGCCTATACAGGACAATGTGGAGGAGTACGTTGCAGGTGTTAAGAGTTCTTTGGTCATCAAAATATTTGGAGATGATCTATACGATTTGGAACGCTACGCAAACCAGGTCGCTGGTGCGATAGGACAGGTCAATGGTGTGACGGATATCAACGTTTATAAAAATATTGGCTTACCAGAATTGCGCATACAATTGCACGATTCCAAAATGGCAAAATACGGCGTGTTCACCTCGGACGTCCAAGCGGTTATTGCCATGACAATCGGTGGACAGGCTGCTACTAGATTTTATGAAGGTGATCGACAGTTTGACGTAGTGCTTCGCTTTAACGAAGCATATCGCGATACACCCGAGAAGATTAAAAATATCTTGATACCAACCAGTAATGGCCAAAATATCCCCTTGCAGGAAATTGCGACCGTCGCGTATCAGACAGGCCCTGCGTTTATCTACCGCGAAGGAAACAGCCGTTACATAGGCGTGGGCTTCAGTATTGAAGGACGCGATCTGGGAAGCACGATCGAGGAGGCTAAAAAGGTGGTCAGCAAAACCGTATCCCTACCGAAAGAAAACCACATGGAATGGGCTGGCGAGTTTGAAAGCAAAGAACGGGCGGCCAAGCAATTGACCCTAGTCGTTCCGATCTCGTTGGTATTGATTCTATTGCTGCTGTATGTCAATTTCGGAAATGTAAAGGATACCTTGATATCATCGCTGACTCTTGCCTTTGCATTTATCGGTGGTTTTGTATCGCTATGGATGACAGGTACCATTTTTGGTATTTCTGCAGGGATCGGTTTCATCATTTTATTTGGTGTAGCTACCATAGACGGTATCGTGCTCATTGGCGTCATACGTGATAACATCAAACATAAAATGCCGTTGTTGGATGCCATAAAGACGGGTGTCAGAAGTCGTATCAGACCGGTGGTGATGATTGCACTGATGGGGTCTATGGGCTTGCTTCCCGCAGCGCTATCAACCGGGATGGGTTCGGAAATACAAAAGCCGTTAGCTATCATGATCGTGGGCGGTTTACTAATTTGTTTGATACTGAGCTTCACGGTGATCCCGGTGGTATTCTATTGGATGAATAGAAAAGAGGGAGCAGCAGGTAAATAATTATAACGGATAATATTTACCTTTGTGGCATGAAGAAAAAAGACAAAGGGAAGAAACCTACACCGGTCATTGAAAGACCAGTAGATCAATATTTCTACACGCTGGATCAACAATTTGGAAAAGGTAATAAACTGATCTATGCGTTGTCAATAGGTTTGTTCTTTTTTGGAATCATGGGCCTGGTTTGGATCGTGCCTTTCCCCCAATTGGCTTTTCTTCAAAAACATAATATGCAGACATTCTTAAATTGGGGTTCTTTCTATATTGCTATTATCATATATCTGTACTTACGTTTAGCGCCGACTTTATCGTATGCGATGCTTTTTGCAATCGGTATCCTAAGCTTTTTTATTGTGCAGCTAGAGTACGCGGAACGTGCAGGCGGCCCTGCGGTTTGGTTGGTCTCACTACTGTTTGTGCTGCTTGGTATAGGGCTTTCCTATTTCTTAGCGCGTAGAGATCATCCCGCATTGTCGATGCAATCCTTCTGGCGTTTATTGACGTTAGGGCCTATTTGGTTATGGTCGAAGGTTTTTATCCTACTCAAGATCAAATATTGATCTTTTTGGCGACATTTCCGTGAGGCCATGTATAAATCGGTACCCATATGGATAAAAGCAATTTTTTCTTTCCGGCTACATCCTCAATCCCGCCTGTGTGCTCCGAAATACAGCAGGCGACAAACTATTTGAAGTTCAGAAAGAGCCTTCGTTTTTCGGAAGAAAGTTTTTCCGTGCCGAAATTGTCGGTTGGCTTAGTCGACGATGGACGGTTATTGCTGAGTTTGATGCTGATGGTATTGACGGAACGAGCCAAAGGTTGAGGAATGGATCAATTTGTTCTTTAGAATAACCTATTTTAGCCTATCGCATTTTGTTATTTGTATTCAATCGGAAAAATAAGTTTATTGTTTACTACAATCCGTTTAGCACATATGTATGAGAATAACTAACTTTATCCTGTTATTAAAAAGGAAAAGTTATGTTAAAAGGATTTTTTAATGTTCCTGCGCCGGTAAATGAACCTGTAAATTCGTATGCGCCAGGCACAAAAGAAAGAGCATTATTGGAAGCCGCTATCCAAGAAGCGCGCGCTACCGAGGCGGATATCCCGATGTATATAGGCAATAAGGAAGTGCGCACGGACAAAAAGGTTAAACTATGTCCGCCGCATGATCACCAACATACGCTTGGCTACTATCACGAAGGAGGTAAAGAGCAGGTTCGCGAAGCAATAGATGCCGCTTTAGCGGCAAAGGGCGATTGGGAGCATCTACAGTGGGAGCAGCGAGCCGCCATATTTTTGAAAGCAGCAGAACTTGCCTCGACTAAATATCGCTACAAACTGAATGCGGCTACCATGCTTGGCCAGTCCAAAAATGCCTACCAGGCAGAGATCGATGCAGCGTGCGAGTTTACGGACTTCTTACGTTTCAACGTGGCATACATGAGCGAGATCTACAGCCAGCAACCTCCAGCGAATAGCAAAGGAATATGGAATAGGGTCGAGCAACGCCCGCTCGAAGGGTTTGTATTCGCTTTGACGCCATTTAATTTTACGGCTATTGCGGGCAACTTACCGGCTTGTGTTGCGATGATGGGTAATGTGGTGGTTTGGAAACCGTCAAATACCCAGATTTATTCGGCAAATGTATTGATGCAGGTGTTCAAGGATGCGGGGTTGCCAGATGGTGTTATCAATTTAGTATACGTTTCTGGTCCCGACGCCGGAGATGTGATTTTCAAACATCCTGACTTCGCAGGAATACACTTCACCGGGTCTACAGGTGTCTTCCAAAATATTTGGAAAACAATTGGAGAAAACATCCATCAGTATAAAACCTATCCACGGATTGTGGGCGAAACAGGTGGAAAAGACTTTATTGTAGCGCACCCTTCGGCAGATTTGGCGGTTCTGAATATGGCATTGGTTCGCGGTGCGTTTGAATACCAAGGTCAGAAATGCTCAGCAGCATCACGAGCTTACATTCCCGCATCCTTATGGGCTGATCTGAAAGTTCGCATGGAGCAAGATCTGCAATCCTTCAAAATCGGTGGAACAGAAGATTTCAGTAACTTTATCAATGCCGTGATTGATGAGAAAGCATTTGATAAAATTACCTCTTATATCGATCGCGCAAAAGATAGCAGCGATGCGGAAGTTATTATAGGCGGCGATTACGATAAATCGAAAGGATATTTTATCCACCCAACCGTTATTTTAGCTAAAACCCCAGACTACGAAACCTTATCAGAAGAGCTTTTCGGTCCAGTTTTGACAATTTATGTATATGAAGATGTCGATTGGGTAGAAACCTTGAAGTTAGTTGATCGTACGTCGATCTACGCCCTGACAGGAGCGGTAATTGCGCAAGACCGATACGCCATAGAAGAAGCTACGCAAGCTCTTCGCAACGCGGCCGGTAATTTCTACATCAATGATAAGTGCACGGGAGCGGTTGTAGGGCAACAGCCATTTGGCGGCGCACGAGGTTCTGGAACGAATGATAAAGCCGGATCGATGATTAACTTGCTACGTTGGGTATCTCCACGTACGATCAAGGAGACTTTTCATCCAGACACCGACTATCGTTATCCATTTCTTGGATAATCGAGATACAGTTTTGTTTTGTATTTTGGGCATCTAGAGATAGATGCCCATATTTACTTCTTGCTAGTAGCGCGTCGATATGAAACCCCACGAATATAGAAAGCCCATCGAGTTCACAGTCCCTGCACATGGTGATGGGGCCTTCTATGTCATGGAAGATATTGGCGACGATTTTTACGGCTACTACCATCGTCATCGCGAATTTCAGTTAAGCTACATCGTCAAAGGGCGCGGTTCTATTATGTTGGGAAATTTGCTTCGGCCATGTGCAGAAAATGAAATTTTTCTTATTAAGCCCAACGATCCGCATCTATTTTATAAGGAAGAAGATCAGAGCCGGGAAAGCTCTGTACACATCGTCCATCTTTTCTTTTCCTTGGAAAAACTAGCGCCGTTTTTTGAATTATCTGAATTGCGAGCCATACAAAGTTTGTTCTACCAAATCCCTTCCAGCAAAATGTTGTCCGCCGATCGGGCCATCGAAATAAGGGAGGCTTTTCTGTCTTTGGATCACCAAGAGGGCGTACAAAAGCTGACAACAATTCTGTCGATCTTCGATTTCCTACGTCAACAGGAGAACCAGTTCATTTCGTTATATTCTGGTCTTCATAAGGTGGATTTCCACGACTCCGACGGTCTTCGCATTAACTTGGTGGTCAAATATGCAATCGAGCACTACAAACGTAATATCAGCATTGAGGATGTATCTACTCTTGTTCATATGACGCCGACAGCATTCTGCAAATTTTTTAAAAAGCGCACGAAAAAGACCTTTGTGTCTTTTTTGAATGAAATCCGTATAGAAAAAGCATGCCAATTGCTCGTCAATAAACGTGTGGAGAGTATTTCCGAGGCAGCTTATCAGTGCGGTTTTAATACAGCCGTACATTTCAATCGTGTGTTCCGAAATGTGATGCACGTTTCACCTACAGCATTTGTGGCGCAACATGCCGTAGTAAAGTAAAAGAACAGCAGCAGACAAATTGCCGCTGTCTGTACAGGGCTTATTTCGAATCCTCTTTTCCGGTCCTTTTTAAAATCATGACAGCATCATACTGTCGTCCATCGTAATGAGGCGGATCAATTTGCAGCGTGGTCGGGAATGGTTTGTTTTTATCGAAGAAGTAAATCTTCGTCATACTTCCGAAGTCATTTGTTGGAAAAAGATCGGCGCAAGCGTCATACTTTGCGTTGGGGATGTCGCCCACCGTGACGGCGTACACCCGTATGATCCCCCCTTTATTTTGTTCATTTCTTACGAATGCCACTTCCTTGAAATCGCCGGGCAAATCTTCAATGGATGGTTGGTTAAAGGCTTCCCATATGCCATATCCGAGGATGATAATAAGGCCTAATGCAATCCACCACATTCTTTTGTTTTTCTGCATATGTCAATCAGCTTATTGAGGTTGTTCCAGTTTTTCTTTTAATATTCTTTTCGTTTTGCGAACCTTAGCTTCCAGCTGGCTCCGAAGAAGCAGGTTTGTCAAGCCTTTTCCTTCTTCAAAATGTTGATGGAATTCCGGTAAGCTAAACGTTTCCAAGAGGTCTGCGCCGTCAAAAGGCATACGTGCAGTTGCGATGCCCAATACGCTTTGTCCGCCACGCTTACCCGGGCTTGTTGCCATCAAGAACATAGGTTTTCCGTTGTAGATTTTCCGATTTGGGATACGCGATACCCAATCGATCAAGTTCTTGTAAGCAGCCGAATAATTGCCGTTATTTTCAGCGAGCGAAAGCAATATAAAATCGGCTTCGTCAATTTTTTTCGCGAAGGCATATGCTGCTGTAGGGATACCTTGTGCCTTTTCGAGGTCCACCGAGAATAGCGGCATAGCGAAATCATTTAAATCCAGCACCTCAATATGGTCATTCGTTTCTTTATAGTATTTACTTACACTCGTCACGAATTTTTTGTTGATCGATTGGCTGTTGTTACTGCCTGCGAATGCGATTATTTTCATAGTTTAAAAGTAAGCAAAAAACGCAAGGTAAAAAGAGATTGTTTTGTATTCATAAACTATTTCCGGTTTACATGTCAAGGTGATATCCCAAAGAATGCTAAAAATGGAGGCACTGCAAATTTAACGAGACAGCTTCGTTTTGTTTTGGCGGTATCGCAGATTTAAAACTGATCGAAATTGATCGGATTTGATCGAAATTGATCGTTTTTGATCAAAATCGCTACAAAAAGAGGGACATCTGCATGCATCAGGTTCGTTTTGACGGACATCAGGTTTACGTCGGCATGTGAATGCGTTGACCAGGCACAGATCAAGTTGAATCAATCACATGAATGCATGAAACATGCACACTTCAAGGTAAAGGCGTCACCTGAATAAAGCAGACAAGCAGCCCTCAAGTTGATATCGTCACGTGAATAAATGAGCTCAGCATCCTTCAAGTCGAAGTTTTTACATGACTGCGCCGACTAAGCATCCATCAGGTAAGCTTTGTCAAATGAATCGGTGGATCAGGCAAGTATCAAGTCGCCTTTGATGCCTGTCGAAGTGAACCAAACATGCGTCAGATCAATCAAGTACTATGCCGACATGAAGCAAGCATCCCGCAAATTTTCCTTGATGGCGGCCGATGCCTAGCCATACCCGGTCAATGCTGTGCCTTGCAAGACATACGTAAGGATTCCAAAGGCAGGGGAGGTATAATTAATGGAGGTAGGTGATTAGTAAAACGCAAAATAAGACCATTTCATATCGTTAGCCTATGGTTTAAGGAAAGCATACTTTGTAACAAGCATGCCTCGCATGGAAGCTGTTTTGAAATTTTAGCAAACAATCGATTGTCCTCGTCAAAGCGAATATTAAGTCGATCGGGAAAATGAATTTTGTACTTTTCATATTTAAAAGATAACCTCATAGCATACATATGTTTGGCAAGGGGAAAATACCACTAGTCTGTCCCATGGCATACTACACTCCATCAGACATAAAGGTGATAAAAATGGAAAAAAT
The DNA here is from genome assembly GCF_014653155.1 of Sphingobacterium griseoflavum. GTDB lineage: Bacteria > Bacteroidota > Bacteroidia > Sphingobacteriales > Sphingobacteriaceae > Sphingobacterium > Sphingobacterium griseoflavum. Next base: position 340,396 of record NZ_BNAF01000001.1, read on the forward strand.
TGTAGACTATCTATATTAACGATGGGTAAAAATATTTGGTTGAAATTTATAGTCGAAAGCGTTATTTTTATAAATTTAAATAAAAAAGGAAGATTCTGATCAATCAGCAAGGGGGTAATCGTTTCGATATAAATCAATAAGCTTAATGAAGTACGAACTCTATATATACTGGCTTAAAAAGGTGTTTTGGATAAATTTCTTTCTTTCCATAATATTTGCAGGGTTTGGTACAGGTCAACCCTTTTTGCCTGAAATGCCCTTTTTTGGGGGGGTTGCATTAAGTTTTACTACTTTTGGTTATTTCATGACTGTTTTCGCATCTCATCATTTTGGAAAAAGAACGAAATACATGTACTTCAACAGGGGAGTGTCCCTAAGTCGCATCTACATTTTTGGTTTCCTATTCAACTTTGTGTTTGTATACGTTGTTTATTTTATAGCGAGATTACTATGAATAATGCAAAAGAACTATATATTGATTCTGTTCAATTTAACTACTATAATGGTCCGCAACTTTTGACAGGAGCATATTTGGAATGTAGAACCGGAGAAATAGTTGGATTATTGGGTCGTAACGGCAGTGGTAAATCTACTTTTTTAAAGATAATATTTGGGTCTTTAAGAGCGCAAAATAGTTATATCCTTATAAATGGGAAAAAAGTAAACAAAGCCTTTTTGACAAATAAAATTGGATATTTGCCACAAGATTCCTACCTACCAACGCATGAAAAAGTGGCGTATTTGATTCAACTTCTGGTGCAAGATCGATATCAAATGCAAATTTTGTTGTTAGATCCATTAATTATCACAATAAAGGACAGAAAAATTTACCAGCTATCTGGCGGTGAGCTGCGTTATTTAGAGATTTGTTTGCTTTTGTATCAGCCTACAGACTTTTTACTTTTAGATGAGCCGTTTACGGGGCTTGAGCCTATTCATATGGAAAGAATAGGAAATCTGATATTGAGTTTCAAAAATAAAAAGGGTTTTGTGATATCTGACCATAATTATCGACACGTGTTAGAGATTACGTCTAGCATTTTCTTGTTGGTAAATGGTGCATGCCGAAGGTTACGCCATAAAAGAGAATTAGAATTTTTCTACGTAAAAGAAGGTACTTTTGATGATGATTAACTGGTCAATCTCATGCTCATTTCGATGCATGCCTGCACCTATAACTGTAAGAGGTTTGATCCTAAGATAAACTTACCAAAACGGGAGGGCTTTGCTACAAGGCAAGAATTTCTCGTTTTTTCTTTTCAAAAATTACAAAGTCATTTTTCGGAATTAAGTTTTCAACCCTTTTCTGTAAATTTTTCAGCGAATCAAAACGGTGAAAGTCGCGATAGAAATCGGCTAAATAGGCATAAAGGTTGATGTCGTTAGGAAATGCTTTGATTAAATTTTTATATTCCATTTCAGCTAGTTGAAGTTCATTAACTTTTACTAGTGCGCTAGCAAGGTTTAGAATAACATCTTTATCTGGATATAATAATTTAGCTTTTTTAAAATTGACAATAGCGCAATCGTAATTATTGTTTTCCAGATGGGAATAACCTAAAGAGTATAGATAATAGCCATTAGTCCGAAGTGTAGGACGCAATTTCTTCAATACTTCAAGTCGTTGAATATTCGAATAAATAACAGATTCTCTCCATTGAATCAAAGCTTTGTACGTGTCTACAGTATGAAACATTATGCTTATTGCTGCGAATAGCGAAGCTTTAGTCAGAAATAACTTATAAATGCTATCACAACGAATATGCTTTGTAGCGATTGTTTTATTTATGACAGATGTATTTAAAGCTAGCGCGAAAAGTACAATAATTATAACATTAAATGGTATAAGTGATAGAGGGTATGAAAAACATCCACTAGAAATTAAATTGGAAAGCATCACTAGTAGCGCTAAAGAGAAGTGCCTTCTTTTAGTGCAATCTCTTTGGTTGATATTTAAAATCAGGATTCGTATAACCTTTGCTAGAATTATTAAAAACAATAAGCATCCGAAAATCCCAAACTCTGCATGAATTTGTAATAAATCATTAAATGCGTAGCGAATCTCACTCGCTGTTGTTCCATATTTCAGGATATTCTCGAACGATGAATCAAAAAAATCAGCTTGATACCTCAAAAAAGTTGATGGAAAGTTTTCCAATCCAACTCCAAAAAAAATATTATCTTTTATTATATTTAAAGATATCTCCCAAATCATAAATCTCCCGTTTGCTGATACCGGTTTTAGGTTGAATAGAAAAATACAGAATGGAATCAAAAGTATTATACTAGTGTAAATCAGCCAGTTGAGTATGTTTTTTTTTGATTTTTGATATTTGAAAACTAAAAGCAATAAAGTTGATAGTATTAATCCAATCCAATTGCCTCTAGAAAAACACTGAATTATTAAAAAAATAGACAAAAGTTGTATAATAAAAATCACTATTCTCCATATTGGATATTCTTTAATATTTATTAGATATAGCATACATACTAATGAAAAAGATAGACAGATTGACAATAATAAACTGAAAGGTGCAGGATTGAAAAAAGCTCCAGTAACCGAAAAATGGAAATGAAAAGATCTCATCACTCCAAGATACTGTAGTGCCCCATATATCACTTGGAGACTTAATAATATCAGTATCGTACCAGCAAATACATTAACCATGAACGACCAATACTGATTTGCCATTCTAATTCCATAATAACAGTAAAGAAGTGAAATGTTTAAATATATGCTTGGAGGAATACCCTCTCCGGGAAATAAAAATAAACTGCTAATCGATCTGTATGAGAAATAGATGATTATTAAAACATCTATAGCATGAATTTGTACTGACCATGTTATCGATAAATATAAGACGATGCATACAGTTAAAATGGTTAAAGAACTTGTTAACATAACAAATAATTCCTTCGACCAAAATAGGCCATCCGGTAAATCTTCCCCAACGACAAAAGATGGCGCAAAGGCAATTAGCAAAACTAAAATATATATCGTTAATACTGTTTTTTTTAACAAAATGAAAGCGTTAAAAATTCGATAAATGAATTGATGATAGATAGATAAAAAATTATCTATTTGGAGCAATGCTACTATTTTATTTCACAATTGGATGTCCTTAACGATGTCCCGATTAGGTCTTAAGTACTTCAATTGATTGATCTTGAACAATTTAGTTAGGACTACTGAAAACTGTGTTTCTAAATTGTAAATCACTTTAGAGATTTAATCTTAATTTCTTTTTTTTTACGACACCCTTCAAATAAAATTCATGAAACTCTTTCCTAGCGTTACTTCTAATAACAACCGCCACATTAATTGGACTACTATCTGGCAAATCATTATTTGCAAAATATGTTAGTTGTAATTTAGCTTGTGCGCCAGGAGCAACTCGATTAGAACTAATTTTAACATCTGTACATTGACATCCGGCGGAGACTTCTTTAATAAATAATGTGTCCCCTCCGATATTTTTCAATACGGTATTGACTTTTTTACCTGTACCAGCTTCGACAGTACCAATTTCTAACTGTTCTGAAGAAAATCTAATATCAGGTTTAGAATCGCATGAAATAATGCAAGCTAAAAAGATAATGAAACCTAAATTGTAAACGTATTTTCTTTTCATTAACAATACAATTGATTTTATTATAAGCATAGAAGGATGAGATTAGATGTTTTTTTTAATCGATATTGCTTTAAATTACTTCATCGCAGAGATTCTGTACTGAATTGAGGGTTGATTCTAGAAGCCAATAGTGTGCTTCTTTTTACATGATTGTACCTCAGAAGTAGAGATCTTTATCCCGCTGGACGAAAAATTTACCTTGTTATAATGTAAAGCAATAACTTCTTTTTTACTGTCATTCCTAGAACAACCTGCCTTAGACTTGATAATGACTCTTATCGTAACGGCCATGTTATTGATAAAATAAATTCGGATGATGCAACAGCGATCTTATTAAGAGATAATTTGAGTATATTAAATCTAGTCACTATTTTCGAGCTAAAAGTGCTAATAAGCTTTCTTTTCTAAAAAGGTATAGTATTCCTATTTGCAAAAAAGAGCTGATTGTAATTTTAATTACCACATAGGCCGTCGCAATGATGTAGAAACAAAAATCCGCATGAATACGTGTCTAGAACACATATCTTTACTTTACAGTTTCCTTTTGAGCAATAATCACTTTTGGTTGAGCAATCACAGTCTTGTGATGCTTCTCCTCCAGCCCTGGCCACATTTTTCAAATTGCGAGCCGACGCTTGATCTTTAAATTCATCAAAACTTTTAAATGAAAACAGATAGTTCAACTGATCTTCTGAAAAAACTGTTAATGCTCTTTCTCTCCAAATAGGCTCAAACTTTTTTGCATCAAGATTAAGTGTGCTACTCTCTACATAAACTTCTGGATCTAAAAAAATTGTTAGATCATTTAAAACATTAACCTGAACCTCTTCTAACTTCAAATCAGTTATGAATGAATTTAATCTCTTCCTTATAAACTCGCATTTTTCATCAATTGTAAATTGCTTTGAAAAAGCAATCCTTCTAGCATCAGGTGATTTTAATAAGCTAGCTGACTTAATGGATTTTAAGGCTAGATTATCTTTTTCGGATAATTTAGTATAGACCTCATCTTTTTGGCAAGAAGAAAATAACATAAAGAGTGAGACTGCAAGAATTGATAGTTTTTTCATTTTACTTAAGTTACTTGTTAATATGTTACAATAATAGAATTTCCCCCAAGTAAAAAATATAATCTCTCGATTATATTTTTTATATGACATTTTGATGACATTTTATATGATTTAATTTTAATCAGCTCTAGTAATATATATGTGTAAAACTGTTCGATTATTACCAATAGTATCGTAATAAAGATTAAAGAAATATGGACAAATGTTATGATTTGCAATATTACATTCGCTATAGCACTTTCTAAAAGTGGACAATAGCGCATCTAATAGTTACATTTAATTGGAGGAAATATGATCAAAAGATCAAAGTTTACGGAATTTCAGATCGTCATTGCAGTTAAGCGAGCAGAAACTGGCACTGGGATTTATTAAAAATACTGTAAAAAAGAGAATAGTAAGGGACCAGTCTTTAATTGGACGAAAATACAGCAAGTTAGAGAAATTTCTACAGCCTAGGTTGAGACAATTACAGGAAGAAAATTCTGAGGTGAAGACGCTGGTTGTCGACTTATCTTTGTACAAGCAACTCCGTCAGGATTTGATAAATCAGATGTCGTGAATCCGTTCAGGATTATAAAATAAATTGTGTCATTGGCTGAAAACCCATATTTTTCCGAAACAGACATTCTCTGTAAACGCACGTGCTCATTTCGATTAACAACAAGGATAGTACATACTGCACGAGAAACAAAACGATGGTCTTCTTTTACCTTGTAGCGTATCGCATCCACACGACCGTGCAAAGTCAATCCATTCCTTGATCTCAGGGGGGATGATTTTATCGCTAATGGAAGAGGAAAGTGTATTGTGACTGATTTCAGTATTGAACATCCACTTGATGTAGTTTGAAATATGACCGCATCTCATAGCAAGTCTATACCCTGTAGATGTCAAGTCGTGACTCATGTAGTCTATCTTTTCATCTCTTTCAACAAGAGCTTGGTCACGACTGGAAATAACCGTGAGAAAGTCTTGTTTTGAACACCAAAAAGCCTTCCGCATCCACACGGATAGTCCAACATCCAAATGACCAAATCTGGAAAAATTGTATAGAAAATGGCGACAGGAGGAAGCATAAAAAAGCCGTCTCACCATGATTTATGAAACGGCCTCCGGTTATTAATAGGTGGTTAGTAGTTAGAGTTCTATTTAACGCAAGAACAACAGTTCGCGTAACTTTGGTAATGGCCATTTGCCATCATCGACAATTTTTTCCAACTTGTTCACATGGTAACGGATTTCATCAAAGTACGGTTTCACAACCTCATCATATGCAATCGATTTTTCGCGAACATCTTCGATATTGTTTGCTGTTTTCCGAGATTGGCGCATTTCTTCCGCTTTCTCCAAAATAAGATTTGTATGCTTAGAGATGCGCTCTACCAAGTTCAATTGCGAGCTGAAAGCATCTTTCGCTAACCCAAGATCTTTCAAGCCTTTCACGTTTTCGATCAACTCATTTTGATAAACGAAACAAGCGGGTGCTATTTGGCTGGTCACCACTTCTTCGATGACGCGCGCCTCTATTTGCAACTTTTTGTAGAAGTTTTCCAGCAAAATTTCGTGGCGTGCTTCCGATTCGCGTTTCGAATAAATACCTAGTTTTTCAAACAAGGCTAGCGTTTCTTCCTTCACGTAAACATCCAATGCTTTTGGAGTTGACTTGATGTTAGACAAGCCACGTGCTTCCGCTTCTGCAGCCCATTCGTCACTGTACCCGTTACCTTCGAAACGAATAGCTTTTGAATCTTTGATGTATTTTCGTACAACATTCAAGATGGCTAGATCTTTTTTCGTTCCTTTCTTGATTTGCTTGTCAACCTCTGTTTTGAAATCGATAAGCTGCGCAGCAACAATCGCGTTCAAAATTGTCATTGGTAAGGCCGAATTAGCAGATGAACCTACTGCACGGAACTCGAATTTATTACCGGTAAACGCGAATGGAGAGGTACGGTTACGATCCGTATTGTCCATTTTCAATTCCGGAATTTTAGGAATGCCATGCCATAGGTTGGTTTCATTCCGGACTTTTTTGGCAACACGAGCAGACTCTACTTCTTCAAGTATTTCGTCCAATTGTGATCCCAAGAATATCGATATGATAGCAGGAGGAGCCTCGTTCGCACCAAGACGGTGATCGTTGCTATGACTAGCAATGGAAGCACGCATCAAATCTGCATATTCAAAAACAGCTTTTATCGTGTTCACAAAGAACGTCAAGAACATCAGGTTGTTTTTAGGCGTTTTTCCTGGCGACAACAAGTTTACACCTGTGTTCGTAATCAGTGACCAGTTGTTGTGCTTACCAGATCCGTTCACCCCGCTGTATGGCTTTTCGTGTAATAACACTTTGAAATTGTGACGTACAGCAACTTGCTCCATCAAATTCATCAGCAATTGGTTATGATCAATTGCTAGGTTGATCTCCTCGTACATCGGTGCACACTCAAATTGCGAAGGAGCAACCTCGTTGTGGCGAGTTTTTAATGGAATACCTAACTTCAACGCTTCGTTTTCCAAATCAACCATGTATGCCAAGACACGCTCTGGAATAGCGCCAAAATAATGGTCTTCCAATTGTTGTCCTTTCGCAGACATATGTCCAAAAAGTGTACGACCTGTTAACTGCAAATCTGGACGTCCGTGGAACAGCGATAGGTCAACCAAGAAATATTCCTGTTCGATACCTAACGATGCGTTTACTTTAGATACGGACTTGTCGAAGAAATGTACGACATCAGTAGCAGCCTTGTCGATCGCCGCAACAGCTTTTAACAAGGGGGCTTTGTAATCCAATGATTCACCTGTATAAGAAACAAAAACAGTTGGAATACATAAAGTCTTGCCCGCTACAGTCTCAAAAATAAAGGCCGGAGATGAAGGATCCCAAGCTGTATATCCACGTGCTTCAAACGTATTGCGGATGCCGCCATTAGGGAATGAAGAGGCATCAGGCTCTTGTTGCACCAATGCATCGCCCGTAAATTTCTCGATAGCGTTGCCGTTTTCATCGGGCTCAAAGAAAGCGTCATGTTTTTCTGCCGTAGATCCTGTGAGGGGTTGAAACCAGTGTGTATAGTGAGTAGCACCATTCTCAATCGCCCAAGCTTTTACAGCTTGTGCAATATGATCAGCGATCTCCCTAGAGATTTGCGATCCATGCTCGATAAGCTGAACCAACTCTTTGTACGTGTTTTTAGAAAGATAATCTTTCATTTTTGCGATGGTGAATACGTTTTTTCCGTAAATCGTGGTCGCTTTTAAAGATTCTACTTTTTTACTATCCCCCAGAGGTCGCGATACGGCTGACTCTGCTGCTTTAAATCTAAGGCTTGACATTTTCTGTTTAATAGTTTTATTATTTTTTATACAGTTATTGGTTGTTTTGTGTTGTAAATGTACGTTAATTTTTAAAAAACTAGTAACAAAAATAAAAAAATTACAATTTCAACGCGTTTTTCCTGCCAAGAAAACGAAAATGCGACTCCATTTGGTGATGGAATCGCATTTTTGGCTTATTTTCGCGAGGCGCTCTAATCGAGCCCCCAGTCTATACCTTTTTCTATGGCAGGTACACCGCTGCTTATCCATTTTGGAGCAGGTTTTCCTTTGAGGAAATGGTCAAAAAATTGCGCTTGCCGGATTTGTATATCTTTCCGGTTTTGCCGTTTCATCAAGTTATGTTCGTCGCCATTGTAATTTAACATCCAAACGGGCTTTTGCAGCCGCCGGAGGGCCGTGAACATCTCGATACCCTGATACCATGGCACAGCACCGTCGTTATCGTTGTGCATAATGACTACCGGCGTGGTTACCTGATCTAAATGAAACAAGGGCGAATTTTCTAGATACAATGCTTGGTCTTCCCATAACGTTTTTCCGATACGGGATTGGGTGTGCTCATATTGGAATTGGCGTGACATGCCCGACTGCCAGCGTATCCCGCCATAGGCGGATGTCATGTTTACAACGGGGGCTCCAGTCCAAGCGGCCGCGTACATCCCGGCTCGGGTAATGAGGTGTGCTACCTGATAACCGCCCCAACTTTGACCTTGTATAGCCATCTTCGTAGAATCGACCCAGCTGTTTTTGGCAAGATGGCGCATGCCGGAGTTGATATACAGTTCGGCAGATTTACCTGGATGACCGATGTCATAGCGTATATCCGGCGCAAACACCAAATATTCATTACTGACGAAATATGGAATGTTCAGGCGCGACGGTGTGGGAGCAGGCGCTTGGTAGCTGTAAAGCCCGTTGGTAAGCGTTTCGTAGAAGTATGCGATAATCGGGTACTTTTTGTTTGGGTCAAAGTTTTCCGGTTTGTAAAGAATACCTTCGGCAGGCTTCCCGTCTGGGGTTGTCCACTGCACAAGTTCTGCAGTCCCCCAGTTGTAGGATGATTGCTGCGGGTTTGCGTCCGTCAGCTTTTCTTCGTTTTTGAATAACGTGCTCACATGTAGGTTCGGCGATTCGCCGAAATTCTCTTTTGTATAGATAATGGTTTTGCCATCTTCCGACGCTTGGAATGCACGGTAGGTAAAATTGGCCATGCCGATAATTTCCTTCGGACGCCTGCTTTTTGAACTTGATGTCTCAAAAATAGCGTTTTGCTTCGTTTCTTCATGAAAGGCGGTTAGGAATACGGCTTTCTTTTCTGGGATGTAGGTTGTCCTGTTACGCGGATTATCGGATCGTTCGAGGTTTGCATATCGAAATATGGTTTTCGTAGCTCTTCCTTCACCGTTGGTGGTCAGTTGTTTGTCTTTGCCGCTCAGATCAAATTTCCAGATGTCATAGCGGTCATAGATAAATACGCTGCGGTTGTCCTGCGACCAACCGGCTATACCGTAGGCCCCGGGAAGGGTAGGCGAATCGTTTTCTTCGTCCACGAAACTCACGGGCACGCCGTCGTTTAACATTGCAACATGGTCGTTCTTTATCTGGTGGCTATACCAATTGCCTTGGTCGCGATCGAAATACACGACGTAATCGCCTAGTGGAGAAAGGTAAGCATAGCCATTCAGATCTTTCTTGATGATTCTTTTTTGGCCAGATTGCGTGGATACGATATAGACGTCAGATCTCGTGCCACCTTCCCACTGCCCCTGGATGCGTTTCCCAAAATCTGAAGTTGTCAATGCCCATTCATTGTTTGCCTTATCGGTGAAACTTGTTCTCGCAAATGTGTCGTCTACCAAGGATAATAGTCGACGTCCATTTTTTGGATAGATTACAGCAGGATAGGATCTGCTTAGGTCTCTTTTCAAGTTGACGAGCTGCTGGGGCTGTAGATAGTCATCTTGCCAGTGCCAAATGTCCAGTTGCGCATGTTCAAATTCCACCAAAGTCGTATCCTTCACCCGTGGAATGGGCGCTAGTCCAAAAAAAAGTTTTTGTCCATCTGCACTAAAACTGAGCGAACCATCGCCACTCACATACCAGTTTTGTGGCACACCGCTGCTCTGTTGGCTAGCGATTACGTTTGCCGAATCCAGTTGCTGCGTGTAATAGTACAGCCGAAAATCCTTCAATAGCGACTTCTCGGGTGATTTATCGGCCAAGAATGCAAGCTGCGCGCCTTGGTCGTCAAAAGTAAGCTCTTTATAGGTGCCTTTTCCGTTGCTTATTTTCTTTAGACTTTTATTGGCGATATTGTAGATATACAAGCCTGCATCCGTAGCGGTAGAATCTTTCGTGTCATTCTTTTTGGAGAACAGCAGAAAATCCTCGTTTGGGCTCCAGGTATACTGATCCGCTTTCCAAAAGGTTGTGGTATCGCCTGATACGAGGTTCTTTAAATAAAGCACAGAAATGCTTTTTGCCTTTGAAGTACTGGTCTTGGTTGTGGCGATGCTATCGGAAGCCGTAGCCGACGGTGTCTTCTCTTCTTTTACGTCAGCTAGAAAAGCGATGTACTCATTTTTATTCTCTGCTAGCTTGAACGATTTCACCTGCGGAAATTTCCACTCTTGTTTATTTTCCAAGTTGACGATAACCAGAGAGTCTTTGGGCATGTCATCTGCTTTTTTCTTCTTGATTTTAGCCTGTCTAGTTTCTTCGAAGGTAGGTTTGATATACGCTGCCAAGAATTTTTCGTCCGCAGATAGCTGCGCGCCCGATGCTCGTGGGATGGAGAGCAAAAGCTGGTTCGTAGCGGTTTTTAGTTGGAATAGGGCGTTGCCTTCTTGTGGTGTCAAATTATAGAAGATCAACTGACCGCTTTTGCTGATCGAAGCACCCGTGATGCTTTTCCATTGATCGTAAACGCTGTGGTCTAGTGGACGTTTTTGGGCGAAAGACGCGCCCGTTAGCAAAAGAAAAATGCCAAGGCTGGCAACTTTATTATACATATGATGAACTGAAATTTGTGTAATTCACGGAAAAGTAGTTAAAAATGTGTATATTGAACAAGATGTTTTAATATTTTTACACGTTTACATCAGCTTGAACGCATGAAATCACCACACATTATCGTTGCTTTGATAGGCGGCATAGCAATCGTGCTTTTCGCTATTATTTTAGGGAATGCCTACAAGTTTAAATACAAATCGGCCAATACGGTGAACGTTACCGGCAATGCGAAAAAAGATTTCGAATCGGACATTGTGAAATGGTCGGCGTCTTATAGTCGCAAATCCATGGACTTGCGCGCTGCCTCCGAGCAACTGGAGCAAGATCGGGAACTGGTTCGGCAATTTCTCTCCAGTCAGGGCGTCGATCCGAAAGAAATCCTTTTCAACGCCGTCAATATCAACCGTGAGTTTTCCTACCATTCAGACGGTAGTGGTAACAGTTACAATACCTTTACAGGATATAACCTTTCCCAAAGTGTCCGTGTCGAATCCAAAGATCTTGATAAAGTGGATAATGTTTCTCGCGAAATTTCTAACCTGATATCCAGAGGATTGGAGTTAAGCTCCAACTCGCCAAGCTATTACTATTCCAAATTGGAAGACCTGAAGCTCGAACTGATATCGCAAGCATCGCAGAACGCCAATCAAAGGGCCACGAATATTGCAAAGGAAGCCGGTTCTGCTTTAGGGGATCTGATTAAAGCGGATTTGGGGATTTTTCAGATTACTGGACAAAATGACAATGAGGAGTATAGCTATGGTGGTGCGTTCAACACGACATCGCGCAGTAAAACTGCGAATATCACGGTCAAGGCCAGCTATTTAGCCCGATAAGGTTTTACGCTTGCGCGGTGCGGGCAGGGCTTCCTATTATGCTGCCTACAGATCTAACCCTTTTTTTTCTTCTATTTCAAAAACCGAATCAATTTGCCAATTGGCTTTATCTTTGGAGGCCTTCACTGCCAACTGGTCACAACGCTCGTTTAATGGATGTCCGGCGTGTCCTTTTACCCATACCAATTTTACGTTATGGTGTTTGTATAGATTGATCAGCCTCAGCCAAAGATCCTTGTTTTTCTTTCCTTGAAATCCTTTCTGTATCCAGCCGAACACCCATCGTTTGTCGATGGCGTCGATTACATATTTCGAGTCGGAGTAGATTGTCACTTTTTGGTTGATGTTTTTTAACGCTTCAAGCCCGACAATTACCGCTAGGAGCTCCATTCTGTTGTTTGTAGTTTTTCTAAACCCGCCGGAAAATTCCTTTTCAATCAGCTTTCCTTGAAATGCCTCGTTCGTGCCTTGGTAAACGGTCCTTAATATGGTGCCATAGCCTCCTGGTCCGGGATTTCCGCTGGACGCACCATCTGTGTACAGTTCAATCATTCCCCAAAATTACACATATCTTTTTTTTCGTTTACAATATATTTATATCTTTATCGTTAGTTTAAAATTTAAATGGTGATGAAAATTATAAATCTAACACTTGGTGTGTTCCTGTTATGTTGCCCAATGTTTGCTTTAAAAGCGCAGCAACAACCGCAAGACGATAAGATGACTTGGTTTGCAGATGCCAAACTGGGTGTTTTTATCCACTGGGGTATTTATGCTGTGGATGGTATTTCCGAATCATGGGCGTTCTTTAACAACTACGTCAGCCATGAACGTTACCTACGTCAGTTGGATGGCTTTACCGCGAAGAAATATAAACCCAAGGAATGGGCAGATTTGATTCAGGCTTCCGGAGCTAAGTATGCCGTCATCACGTCCAAGCACCACGACGGCGTCGCGCTGTGGGATTCTCAGGCGCCAGAGGCCTTAACTACAAAAAAGCATGCCGCCGCGAAAAGTGACGTATTAAGCCCTTTTATCGACCGATTGAAACAAACCGGTTTGAAAACCGGTATTTATTTTTCCTTGCCCGATTGGAGCCATCCGTATTACGATGTACATACGCGCACGCGGAGACGGTATGATATCGCTGCCGATCCGAAGCGATGGGATAGCTATGTACAATATTATCAACAACAGTTGGATGAACTTTCGAAAGCATACCGTCCCGACTTGTTGTGGTTTGATGGTAATTGGGAGCATAGTTCTGCCCAGTGGGATGCTGCAGGTACCCTGCAGCTGCTCCGCCGGTACAATCCACAGATTATTATCAACTCGCGTTTGGACCATCACGGCGACTACGAGACGCCAGAGCAGGGCATACCTATCGTCAAGCCTGAAGGCGCACATTGGGAGCTCTGCTATACGATGAATGATTCTTGGGGCTACCAGCCTTTTGATCGACATTATAAAACGCCGAATATGATTGTGCGCACACTCATCGATTGTATGGCGATGGGCGGCAATCTATTGTTGGATATAGGGCCCAAGGCCGATGGTACCTTGCCTGAAGAGCAGGTTGCGATTTTGCGCGAGCTGGGGCGTTGGACAAAAAAACATGCGGAGGCGGTTTATGGAACACGAGCGGGCTTGAACGATGGTCGCTTGCGCGAAAAAAGTACTTTTTCCAAAGACGGTAAGACGCTTTACATCTACCTTGATAGCCAGCGAGCTAAGTATCGTTTGCACAACCTGCTGACGCCTGTAAAAAATGTACGTATAGTTGGGCAACCGACGAAGCTCGTCTACAGCTTTAACGAACAATTGTTGGATGTTAACTTGCCGGCAAATGCTTTTGATGCAGTGGCTTCAGTATTGGCTATCGATTTTGATACCGCACCTCAGTTTACGCAGGGAAAGACCTCAACGGCCTACAGCCTCGTCGACATGCTCGCCGAGCCCAGCGCTCAGCATGCTGCCGAACATATCGCCGTAAGCAGCGATGCTGGAGATAATATCTTTGCAGGCAAGCTAACCGAGGATGGTGTTTTCCTAACTTCAGAATATGATGCGGCCAATGCAGCGTTGAAGCAATGGATAAGTAAACACGCCGAAGTTCTTCACGATGCACATGCCGGGATGCCACAAGGACATTATGCTGGATATTCCGCGTTGTCAAAAGATCGCAAAACACTGTATCTTTTTGTAGCGGGACAGCCGACTGGTCCGATTGCTTTGAAGGGGCTGAAAAATAGCATTGCCCGTATTTTTATCGTCGGTGAGGGCTCTATGTTGGGGCATCAGGTCTTTAACAAGTTTTATTGGAGCGCTATTCCGGGCATTGTCTATATCGATATTCCGAAAGAAAGACTAGATAAAAAGATGACGGTTCTTTCCGTTTTGTTGGATAAGCCTATTGATCTGTATCGCGTGGAAGTTGGCGCCATCGAGAGTAACCTGTAGCGCTTTATTTTTTGCCAACCTCCGTGTGCACTTATTGCTCTATAAAGACACCCAATTGCTTGCGGATTTTGCGCAAGATATAGGCGGAGCTAACCACAATGGAAAGACCAATAAGACAACCAATACCGACGGAGGCAAACCGCAGTATCGGCGTGTAAGAAAGTTCTTCCTGATGGGGCTGTACCATAATGATCAACAGGGCGACAACGGCAACCCTCGCCATGTTCATGATGTGGAAGAAACGGCAAACAAGAATTGTTGCCAGCATACCAATAACGATCATATACAATGAATTGCCGTTAATAAGGATGCAAAACAATGCCACAAAGGAGCCAACAAAATTTGATTTAAATCGCTCGATGGATAGCCTTTTTGAGTCGTTTTCCTCGGGAGATATCACCAATATGATGGAGAGAAGTGACCAAAAAAGTTCGAAGTGCACAAACTTGGTGTAAAGTAGGTATCCGATTGTAAATCCCAGCAGGCAACGAAGCGTATAAATGAGTACAGGCGATGAGATGCTTCTTTTAATCAAATGATCAATCATTATCGTTTATTCTACAGAAAAGGGGAGCATGCCCTTACATTATGGGGCACAAAGGTAAGTCATTTCGTCTAAAATGTATAAGGGGAGGGATAATTTTGCAAAAAAAAGTATACCACCCTGTTTGCAGGATGGTATACGCAATCAGACGAATATGCTACGTCAATTTTAGGGTAAGTTCTTTCGCATTTTTGACCTTTTGTTCCATTAAAGCTAATTCGATCACTTCAGACATTCTCGTCACGTAGTGGAAATTTAAATCCTTGATATAGTCTTCTTTGATCTCCAGAATATCTTTCTCGTTGGCTTTGCAGAGGATGATTTCTTTGATGTTAGCGCGTTTGGCAGCCAATATTTTTTCTTTGATTCCGCCGACTGGAAGCACGCGTCCACGTAAGGTAATTTCACCAGTCATGGCCAACTTCTCCTTTACCTTACGTTGTGTAAACAGCGAGGTAAGCGCTGTCAGCATCGTGATCCCCGCAGAAGGTCCGTCTTTTGGTGTAGCTCCTGCCGGCACGTGCACATTGACATCCCATTGATCGAACACTTTGTAGTCGATGTCAAAATCTTCGGCGTGCGAACGCAAATAAGCCATGGCGATGGCGGCCGATTCTTTCATCACATCACCTAGATTTCCGGTCAAACTAAGTTTCCCCTTTCCTGGGCTAAGGCTTGACTCTATAAACAGGATATCGCCACCTACAGAAGTCCAGGCAAGTCCTGTCACGACGCCAGCTACCTCATTATCTTCGTACAAGTCTTTGTCGAAAATAGGGGCGCCCAAAATCTCTTCTACCATCGGTGCATCGATCTTCGGACTGTGCTCTTTCTCCATCACGATACGGGTGGCTATGCCGCGAACGATCGATCCAATCTTCTTTTCTAACCCGCGCACGCCCGACTCGCGCGTATATTCATCGATGATCTTCTCTATGACTTTGTTGTTCAGATTGGCATCTTTCTTCGTCAATCCGTGTACCTCCAATTGCTTAGGAAGCAGGTGCTTTTTTGAAATTTCGATTTTTTCTTCGATCGTGTAGCCGTTCACTTCAATAATCTCCATCCGGTCGAGCAGGGCAGGCTGTATACCATTCAGGGAGTTGGCCGTAGCAATAAACATCACTTTGGAAAGGTCGTATTCCATTTCTACGTAATGGTCGTAAAAGTTGGTGTTCTGCTCTGGGTCCAACACCTCCAGCAGTGCCGAAGAAGGATCTCCTTTAAAGTCGGATCCAAGCTTGTCGATCTCATCGAGCACAAATACCGGGTTGGAAGCACCTGCTTTCTTTAAGGATTGTATAATCCGTCCGGGCATCGCGCCGATATACGTTTTGCGATGTCCACGAATTTCGGCTTCGTCGCGCACACCTCCAAGCGCCATACGCGTATACTTCCGTCCTAGCGCCTTGGCTACCGATTTGCCCAGCGATGTTTTCCCTACACCCGGCGGCCCCACCAAACACAAGATAGGGGCCTTCATGTTGTTTTTTAATTTCAGCACCGCCAGGTACTCGATAATACGGCGTTTAACTTTCTCTAGACCATAATGATCTTTGTCCAAGACTTTCACGGCGCGGTTGAGATCGAAATTATCCTTGGTATAATCACCCCATGGTAAATCCAACAGTAACTCGAGGTAATTGATCTGCACCGAATAGTCTGCCGCCGCAGGGTTTATGCGGCCAAGCTTTTCCAGTTCCTTGCTAAAGTGTTTATGTACTTCTGCAGGCCATTTTTTTGCGCGGGCACGCTTTTCAAGTTCCTGCATTTCCAAATCGGGCGTATTTCCACCCAACTCCTCTTGGATCGTCTTCAGCTGCTGGTTAAGAAAATAGTCCCGTTGCTGCTTGTCCAAGTCTATACGTACCTTGTTTTGGATTTGGTTTTTCAATTCCAAAAGCTGTATTTCCGTAGTCAAATGTTCCAACAATGTCTTGGCCCGCTTGACAAAATCCTTTGTTTCCAACAAACTTTGCTTTTGCTCGGTCTCGAGCGACATGTTGGAAGATATGAAGTTCACCAAAAAGGTTGGACTTTCAATGTTTTTGATCGCAAGGCCAGCCTCGCTCGGCAAGTTGGGCGAAAGCTGGATAATCTGTAAAGCCAATTCCTTGATGGAAGATATCAATGCCTTAAACTCCCTATTGGCCACTTTCGGTTTTTCCTCAGGCACCCGTTCCACGCGGGCTTTCAGGTAAGGCTCAGCGCTTACCAGTTCCGTGATTCGAAAACGTTGTTTTCCTTGTATGATAACCGTCGTGTTGCCATCCGGCATCTGCAAAATTTTAATGATACTAGCTACCGTACCTATTTTATGCAGTTGATCCACCGTAGGCTCTTCGATGTTCATGTCCTTCTGTGAGAGCACACCGATGGTGCGATCGCTCTTATATGCTTCTTTGACAAGCTTTATGGATTTGTCACGGCCAACTGTAATCGGAATAACAACACCTGGGAAAAGTACCGTATTGCGCAAAGGAAGAATGGGCAAGATGTCAGGTATGTCCGCTTTGCTCATTTCCTCTTCGTCCTGTGAACTCATCAGGGGAAAAAACTCGGTGTCTTCATTGATGACAGAAAGTACCTGATTGAGGTCAAATGTGTCGTTTTTGTTCATATATATATGTGTTCATCCGACATTATGTCAGATTTTTAGATAGTTTCTATTCGAATAATTTATTTCCCCTATAAATGCAAGAGCGATGCCAACTTTAAAATTTGGTACTATTTATGTTAAGAAAGAGAATGTCATGTTAAATCGATCCAGCTATGTAATTGGAAACGAAGTCTCCATGCAAAAATGTGGAAATGTTAATAATTTCGCATTGTGTGCTTAAACTATTTAACAGAGATTTATGTCAACTGTATTGATGTAAAATAGGAAAAAAATAATAGAATCCATAAAATAGAGAATATGAAACGTAGATTTTTGAATAAGCAGTGGAAGACGGTAAGATTGGGCTTGGCTGCCGCAGCAATAGCGCTCGGTACATTGGGTGTGCAGGCACAAGATCAATCGCAGCATAGCAATCCGAATGTTCGTTTAGGGCAGAAGGCATTGCTCGATGGCGATTTTAAAGCAGCTGCCGGCCATCTGCAAAAGGCACTTCCTTCGGAAGCCAATGACCCGGATGTACAATATCTGCTCGGATATTCACAATTTCACAACGGTGATTATACCAAGGCCATTGAGACCTTTAAAAAGGTGATAGCGTTGGATGCCAAGCATACGTCTGCTTACTACTATAAAGGGAAAGCAAGTAACAATTTGGCTGTTGCAAATAGCAGCAAATTAACCAATGCCGCAAAAGAGCAACTGTTGAAAACAGCCATTGAAGATTACAGTAAAGCAATCGCCATCAATGCAAACGATGCAAAACTTTACCAAAATAGAGCTGTAGCATATCGCGATTTAGGCATTCTGACAGGAACTAACGGCGCTGCGAATTACGATAAAGCGAAAGCTGCGGATGCGTATGGCAAAGCGGTGGTAGACTACGAAAAGGTTTTAAGCTATGATGCTTCACGTAAGGATATACAGACCGAAGTGAAGAAAGTGAAGGTTTATCGAGATAACTTGAAATAGTTAATTAAATTTAGTAGGATAACGGTGAACAGCAATTTTGTTCACCGTTTCTTTTTTTGCTTTTTAAATAGTTAGCGAGCCTACATCCGTGTGGCCAATGCAATGGGATGAAGGCTTCCTCGGCGTGAAAGCTTGGTCTGCTGGCCTTCCTTTAAGGAATTTGTATTCGCGAGTGTAGCTTTCCTAATTTATGGTTATTTTAGCTCAGCAAATACGGCGAGAATGGATGCTGCCCGTTTTGGTTTGCTTGAAAAGCCAGCAGTATCTTTGGATGAGGATATTGGCTCAGCCGTGCAGCAGCAGCTACCGTGCGCACGATCAATAAAAAAATGCAGGATTACATATAGATATGAAGAATAGAAGAACATTTATTAAAAATAGCCTGGGGCTAGCCGCCGGGCTAGCTGTGGCGAAGGTTGGCCAGGCAGGTTCATTTTTGGGAAACACGTCGGTGCTTGCCTTCCAGTTTGCACAAGAGCCTTTAGCGTATGGATTCAATGCGTTGGAACCTGCGATTGATGCGCAAACCATGCAAATCCACTATGAGCGGCATTACGGCGCCTACGTGAAGAATGCGAATGAAGCCATTGCTGCAGAAAATGTACAGGCTGCCGATGCGGCAACTATTTTTAAGGAGATCGATAAATATAGTGCGAAATTACGCAACAACGCGGGTGGAGCCTACAACCATGCTTATTTCTGGAAAACCTTGCGCGCGCCTAAGGCGGATAATAAACCTACAGGAAAGTTGGCCTCGGCAATCGACAAGGCTTTCGGAAGTTTCGATAAATTTAAGGAGGAATTTACCAAAGCCGCTACCCAACAATTTGGTTCGGGCTGGGCTTGGTTGGTTGTCGATGCCGGTAAACTTAAAGTTGGCGGGACGCCTAATCAGGATAACCCGCTGATGAAGGGTGTGGCGCTTCAGGGAAAACCGTTGTTGGGGCTCGATGTGTGGGAGCATGCCTACTACTTAAAATACCAAAATAAACGTCCAGACTATGTCGCTGGCTTTTGGTCGGTGGTGAATTGGGACGAGGTACAGAAACAATTTAGTGCCACGTAGTAAAAGTCAACAAGCTAGTAATATCGTGTTGCATGCCGTGCGCACCCGTATCCGATAACCTTTGCTATGCTGCCGAGCATAGTAAAGGTTATCTTTTTTTTTGCTATTTTTCCGCTAGACAGCCCGTTGTTGGCTGTTGCTCATATTTGGCCAATAGCGCAAAGGATGTCAGTGTCGAAGCTGCCGACGTACAGTCTACATCCTTGTTGGGCAATTGATCCGGTATCGGATTATCATTTGCTTTGCTGCGCATCACGTAGTTTTTCTGCAGACAACGGAAAGGTTGTTCGTTTCTGAGGTATATCCTTTGTTCAATGACTTGGTCTTTTGTCGCCCCTTCAGCAGCCCCATGCTCGAAAGACCAAGAAGTTGCTCGCCGAAATTGAAAGAACGGCTTTCCATCGCGCACAAAGAACGTTTCGTGCACTTCGTGGTGACTGTATTCACCATAGTAGTGTTTGATAAGCACTAAACTGCCTTTCTCGGTGAAATAGATCACGCGACCATTTCGTTCACCATGGCAATCGTAGTCGAAAAATGTACTGTCCATGGCGCCCTTTTCCAGTCGGCTCATCGTTTGCGTGTATGCATCCTGTATGGCAGCAACCGTTTCCAAGGATTGGTGTGCGCTGGAATTCAAAGAATCATCCGGTTTGATCGATTCGTCGTGTATTTTTGCCCTGCCGTCAGTTGGCTCTTTTCGTGTTTTCATATGGCATGCGCTGAGGCATATCATGCCCGCAAGTAAAAAAAGTAGTTGTTGCATATCGTGTGTCTGCTATCCTGAAGAATAACGGCGTATGTCGCTGTTTGTTTTTACTGCCTCGTTTCCTTCGCAGCATTCCTGTTCACGCTTCTTTTATTTCTATCTATGGACTTATCGTCAACGGGTACTTTTCCGTCCACGCGTCGAGATTCTGTATTAAAATATTTTTCGTACATTTAAGGGGAACGGTTGCTGTGTAGCGTAGATAAGGCAGACAGCACCCTTGATGTTGACCAGATGCTGCGGGTAGCTTCCGCTGGCGATTGTTTTATAGCAATACCCAATTATATGATATATTCTCCGGGTCTTCGGTTTAGGGAGGCCATGCAAAATGAAAAACCCTTACAAATCGTTGGTGCAATTCATGCCAACCATGCTTTGTTGGCCGAGCAAGCTGGGTTTAAAGCAATTTATTTGTCGGGCGGTGGCGTGGCGGCAGGTTCGCTTGGTATACCTGATTTAGGGATTACCAGTCTGCAAGATGTACTTATTGATGCAGAACGAATCACCAATGCCTGTTCGCTGCCCTTGCTGGTCGATATCGATACGGGCTTTGGGCCTTCTGCATTTAATATCGAACGCACGATACGGGCACTCCTCAAGGTGGGTGTTGCAGCGGTGCATATTGAGGATCAGGTGGGCGCCAAACGTTGCGGACACCGACCGGGGAAGGAATTGGTGTCTGCAGCGGAAATGTGCGACCGGGTAAAGGCTGCAGTAGACGCCAGGACGGATGAGAACTTTCTCATTGGAGCACGGACGGATGCTTTGGCTAGCGAGGGCTTGGAGAAGGCGTTGGAGCGTGCCGTCGCCTACAAGGCGGCAGGTGCGGATTTTATATTTGCCGAAGCGGTACACACGCTAGAGGAATACAGGCGCTTTCGTGCAGCGACAGGTTTGCCCATACTGGCGAATATCACCGAGTTTGGGCAAACGCCCCTGTTCACGGTAGCGCAGTTGGCTACTGCTGCTGTGGACATGGTTCTGTATCCACTGTCTGCATTCCGCGCGGCAAACAAGGCCGCAGAAAATGTATATAACAGTATTCGGCGTGATGGAACCCAAGCTGCGGAAATCCATGCCATGCAAACACGTGAGGAGCTATACAAGAGCATAAACTACTATGCATACGAAAACAAATTAGATCAATTGTTTAATACCGATCAAGATGGAAAAAGCAAATGAAACAGGTTTTAAGCCCAAGAAAAGCGTTGCCTTATCGGGTGTGGTGGCTGGCAACACGGCCTTAAGTACGGTCGGGAAAAGTGGAAATGACCTGCACTACCGTGGTTATGATATTTTGGATCTGGCGTGGAAAGCGTCTTTCGAAGAAGTAGCATACTTGTTAATATATGGCGGTTTGCCGACAGAGCCACAGCTGCATACATTCCAGTCTCAAATGGCTAGTCAACGGGGCCTCCCTATTGCGATACAGCGTGTCTTAAAACAGCTGCCCACGACAGCGCACCCCATGGATGTGCTGCGAACGTATGTGTCTTTCTTTGGTAGCTTACAGCCTGAAAGAGAAAGCCAGCCCTTGGCGGCTGCCCGAGACATAGCAAGTCGTCTGATGGCTTCCATGGCGTCGGCACTTTTATATTGGCATCACTTCAGTCAGAACGGCCGTGAAATTGCTGTCGAAACAACTGACGATACCGTGGGAGGACATTTTCTACATCTGCTGCATGGCCATGCACCTTCTGCCTCATGGGTGCGGGCCATGCAGGTGTCGCTGAACCTGTATGCCGAGCACGAGTTTAATGCTTCAACGTTCACTGCGCGCGTTATTGCCGGTACGGGGTCTGATATCTATTCTTGCATCGCCGGAGCCATTGGAGCGTTACGTGGCCCGAAACATGGGGGCGCCAATGAGGTGGCTTTTGAGATCCAGAGTCGCTATGCGGATGCCGACGAGGCCGAGGCTGATATCCGCAAGCGATTGGCCAACAAAGAAGTGATCATTGGTTTTGGACATCCGGTTTACACCATTGCGGATCCGAGAAATGAAGTCATCAAGCGCATAGCCAAGGAACTGAGTGAAGAAGCGGGAGATATGACGCTCTACCGTATCGCCGAACGACTCGAACAGGTGATGTGGGACGAAAAACGGATGTTTCCTAATTTGGATTGGTACTCGGCCGTGGCTTACCACATCATGGGTATTCCAACAGAGATGTTCACGCCGCTATTTGTTATTTCGCGCATCACCGGTTGGTCTGCGCATGTGTTTGAGCAGCGGCAGGACGGTAAGATCATTCGCCCAAGCGCCAACTACACAGGGCCGGATAACCGGGATTTTAAACCTATTGCCGAACGATAGCACCCGCGGGATCGTAGATAATCATCGTATGAGTTGTTTAACATAGCATGTATGAGTACATATATTTCGAATGAAAGACCTGAAGTTGACCAGGTAATAAAAGATATTGTCGACTATGTTGTCCATTACAAAGTAGAGAGTCCAGTGGCTTGGCGTACGGCCTTCTATTGTTTTCTAGATACCATGGGCTGCGGCTTTGAGGCACTAACCTATCCGGCATGTACCAAGATGCTGGGGCCGGTCGTGCCGGGAACGGTTGTGCCACACGGCGCCAAGGTGCCCGGCACCGCCTACCAGTTAGATCCGATACAAGCAGCCTTCAATATCGGCACGATGATACGATGGCTAGACTTCAACGACACTTGGCTGGCTGCCGAATGGGGGCACCCCTCGGATAATTTGGGCGGCATATTGGCTACCGCGGATTGGCTAAGTCGTACGCGCATCGCGAATGGAGAGGAGCCATTAAAGGCGAAGGAACTCCTGGAGGCGATGGTCATGGCGCATGAGATTCAGGGGGTGCTCGCTTTGGAGAACTCGTTCAACAAAGTAGGGCTAGACCATGTGCTACTGGTGAAGGTGGCGTCGACGGCGGTGGTTGGCAAGATGCTAGGTTTAAGCTATGACGAGCTCGTCAATGCGGTGTCCTTGGCGTTTGTCGATGGGCAGGCGCTGCGCACCTATCGGCATGCGCCAAATACAGGCAGCCGCAAATCGTGGGCGGCGGGGGATGCTACTTCGCGGGCTGTTAAGCTGGCACTTATCGCCAAGACGGGCGAAATGGGGTATCCATCCGTGCTCACAGCCCCAGTTTGGGGATTTTATGCGGTGTCGTTCCAGGGTAAGGCGTTCCAGTTCCAGCGCAATTACGGTAGCTATGTGATGGAGAATGTCTTGTTTAAGATCTCTTTTCCGGCAGAATTTCATGCACAGACAGCCGTAGAGGCTGCTATGCAGCTGCATGGCATGTTGAAAGAGTTGGGGAAAACGGCTGACGATATCGCGCAGATCCAAATTCGTACGCACGAAGCTGCCATTCGCATTATTGATAAGAAAGGGCCATTGCACAATCCGGCAGATCGTGACCACTGCCTGCAGTACATGGTTGCTGTGCCGCTCTTGTTTGGACGATTGACGGCCGAGGATTACGAAGATGCGGTGGCCAATCATCCGCAGATCGATGTGCTACGCGCCAAGATGAGCTGCCTCGAGGATACAAATTTTACCGAGGACTATCACGATCCCGAGAAAAGAGCCATTGCCAATGCATTGACCATCGTCCTGAATGACGGCACGGTTTTGCCTGAGGTGTTGGTGGAATATCCCATCGGACATCCCCGTCGTCGGGAAGAGGGCATTCCCAAGTTGATTGAGAAATATAAACGAAATCTGAAGCGCGTGTTTGCTGAAAAACAACAGCAGGCCTTGCTGCAGACTACGTTGGACTATGATACCTTTATTGCGCTAGATGTGCATACCCTCGTGGATATGATGGTTCATTAGTCAGGAAGAAATTGCTGAAGAAGTAGTTTTGTACGGCGCGGGACGAATAGATCACCCGCGCCGATTTTATGTCCTGCCCCTGGTTCCAGACTTACCGTTGTCCTTTCCAATTGGACTCCAGCCCATCATAAAAGCGGAAGTCTGATTCCGCCAATTGCCTAAGCCTTTCTGGTATATGCCATTCATCACCATACAAAGCGAATGCACGGCAATCGTTAACAAAAGTTCGTATGCCCACCCCGTCGATGTAGCTGAATACACCACCTGTGTGCCGCGGGAAGCCTATGCCAAGCACAGAGCCGATGTCGGCATCGGTAACGTCCATCAAAATGCCTTCTTCCAAACAGCGGAAGCTGTCTAACGCCATCACGTGGAGCAATCTTTTTTGGATAGTTCCGCTTTGGTCATAGACTGCTTTTTGGGCGATGCTAGGGTCGTTCCATATAGCTCTCTTTCCCGTTGTTTCGTCATAATTGTAAAAGCCTGCACCTGTCTTACGTCCATTTCGCCCATCTACGACAAGCGATTGCAGGTACCGGTAGCAGCGTTCTTGTCCGGAATGTAGCTGTGGCAAGCTGTCATATACCTGCAACATCAGTTTTAAGGAAATCTCATCTAGCACGGCCAATGGACCAATGGCGAAGCCCGCTTTTTGCGCTTCCTGTTCGATCAATGGAGCAGGAATCCCTTCCAAAAGCATGGTAACGGCTTCTAAAAGGTAATTGAAGAAAATACGGGATGTGAAAAATGCCGGTCCGTCGGACACGACAATAGGAACTTTCCCGAGCTGGTGCGCCAATTTCATTGCCTTATCCACGGTAGCGCTGGCGGTCACATCAGCCCGTATAATTTCGACAAGTGGCATCCGATCTACCGGAGAGAAAAAATGCATGCCGACGAAGCGGTCGGGGTTTGGGCTAACGGATGCCAGTGTATGGATAGGAAGTGCGGTGGTATTGCTGGCGAAGATGCCGCCATGTTTAAGGAAAGGTAGGCTCTCTTTCGTGACGGCAGCTTTTAATTTTACATCTTCAAAAACCGCTTCGATAATCATATCTGCCTCTGCAAAATGTTGGACATCAGCAGTTGGATAGATACGGCTAAGTAAATTTGTTTGATGCTTTTCGTTTATTTTGCCTTGGTCGACCAACCTATCGGTCAGCTTTTTGGCATAGGACTTTCCGCGCTCCGCTGCTGCTTCGTCTACATCTTTTAAGACCACATCGATACCGGCGCGGGCCGCTTCATACGCAATTCCTGATCCCATGATGCCGGCACCCAGTATCCCCAGCTTGCTTGTGGGTGAGGCAACTTTTTCCGCTGCTGAACGACGTGCATGGTTAACGTTACAGTAGAGCGTGCGCAGCATGTTTAACGTTTGCGGTGCATCCCATAGGGAGGCCCATGCGTTGTTTTCCTGGCGCAGGTTTTCTTCCAAGGCGTCTTGCCGATGCGTTGCTACGAGCTCGAAAAAAAGGTTGTCAGCAGGAACTAGACCGTTGCTTTTCCCTCGCAGGGAGGAGAGCACAGCATCGACCGCCAGACGCTGCTGTTCTTGGTCTCTGTGTTGTCTGTCCGCTCTATCTGTTTTACGTATCCAGCGCTTGGCCATGTCGAGCGCTTGCTCAACGTCTGCTGCCTGTTGGTGGATCAGTTCCCATTCCTGCGCTTCCGCAGCCGAAAGGATCGTACCGTGGTAAAGGAAAGGAATGGCCTTTGCTGGATCCATCAATTGAAGCAGGAGCGAGGTGGCACCAAAACCAGGGAACAATCCCGACGAAGATGTGGGGAAACCGATTTTTACGTTTGCCGTGCCGATGCGGTGGTCGGACCATAGCAGTGAAGCCAAACGGAGATCCGTCGATACGGCCTCAAGAATAGAGACGATTGGTTTGTGTTTAGCTCTTAGATGCAAGAATTTCGTGCTTAATACCTGCATTCGATCGGCCATGCTCGCCGGCCCATGCGATGCCTGCAGAAAATACTCCGGATCGAAGTCTTCTGCAACAATCGGACTGCGGTAGATCAATCCTTTCACTTCCGTTTTGTCAAGCTGCAGCGCGGCTTGCTCCAAAAATTCGTCGAGGCGCTCAAAATACTGCGCACCGTGCGATAGCGATGCTAACTTTGGACCAATATAGATGATGCCATCCTCGTGTTGTTCCACGCTTATGTATGCAAAGCTTCCTGTGGGTTTTTTGCTCATGCTTTTCTTGTCTTTCGTGCCAGCCATTAATGGCGACACCGGTTTACCTTTCTTTCGCTCTATCGTAATCGACCCCATCGATCACCATTTTTGCGATGATCTCCAGCATAATTTCTGAGGTTCCCGCGATAAGCGTTCCTACGCGTACATCACGATAGAGGCGGGCAATCTTATAGTCTTCGGTAAAGCCATAGCCTCCAAAAAGTTGCAGACAGCGATTGACGACGCCTACTGCCAATTCACTCGCTTGCAATTTGGCGATAGAGCATTCCTTCACCGCATAACGCCCCCACTGTTGCAGATCGCAGCAATGGTAAACAAATGCTTTCGTTGTTTCTATTTCTGCCGACATGGTTGCAATCCGGTGCCGCAACGCTTGGAATTCCTGTAGTTTTTTACCGAAGGTTTCGCGGTTTTCCATATAATCCAGTGTGTAGCGCAATGCCGATTCGGCGGTCGCCAAACTATGGATGGCCGCGGTAAGCCGCTCCAGCTGCAAGCCATCCATCAAGTATTGAAACCCTGCGCCCTCCTCGCCAAGCAGGTTGGCCACCGGAACTTCTACCTCATCGAAACTTAGTTCGGCCGTATCTGACGCATGCCAGCCCAGTTTTGATAGTTTGTTGGCCTGCACGCCCACGGCGTCCCGGTCGATCAGTAGCAGGCTGATGCCTTTGCTTCCTTTGGAAGGATCGGTCTTTACGGCAGTGATGAAAAAGTCGCCATAATAGCCATTGGTGATAAAGGTTTTTGATCCGTTGACATAGTAATAGTCGCCGAGACGAACGGCGGTCGTTTTGATGTTCTTAACGTCCGATCCGGCACCCGGTTCGGTGATGGCCACGGCGCTGACCAGATCGCCGGCAATAATGCTCGGCAAGTAGCGCTCCTTCAGTGCAGAAGAGCCATACTTTAGGAGATATGGCGCCGACATATACTGTATCACCAGTGCCGAAATGGTAAATCCGCCCGAATAACAATAGGAGAGCTCCTCGCAAAAAATCATGCTGTAGTAAAAATCCAGATCCAGTCCTCCATATGCTTCGGGGTAGTTGAGGCCCATAAAACCCATTTCGCCCATCTTTTTCCAGATGGAACGGTCAATCTGCCCTTCCTTTTCCCATTGATCTACATAAGGGGCTATCTCCTTGCGTATAAACGCCCGTAAAGTTTCGCGAAATGTTTGATGCTCATCTGTCAGTAATGTTGCCTGCATATGCGCTAAAGTTTTATAATGGTTACCTTTTTTTTTTCTTTGAACGGAAAAATATGTACACTAATGTACAATAAATAGATGGTTTTTGGGAGAGATTGTCTATATTTATTTGTGAATAAATCAGATTTTTTGAATTATCTGAGTTGAAATGCTACATATTTTTTATAAGTATAAAGTGGAAGATAAATAAACATGCATTTGTAGGTAAGGTGTAATATAATAACCTAATGAAATACAGCATCCAATTTTTAATAGACCTTATTGAGTCGGATAAAATACCTGCTTCCATTAAACACGATGTCTCGTGCCTTCTCGAGTCTATCGACGACTGGCCCAATACGGTAGACGATTTAGATGATTTTGAGCGGCAGTTGACAGAAAGCGTTCACGCCGAACTGACGATTATCAATTTAAAGAACTACGCAAAGGAGCTGTGTGTAAAAAAAGATGCTTGGAAAATGGAAGCCCTCAGCTCATTGTATCGATTGTATGATCGGTATGCCCATGGGGTAGTGTTGCATGAAATTTTAAATCCCATTAAAAGGTCGGTTGATGAGTTGAAGACTGCCGGTGGTATCAATTAACCTTCTATATTTAGTTCTGTATTTTTTACTGGTAGGAACGAAGCAGCTCAAAATGTTTATTAAGACAAGATTGCCATGATTACGATAGTCGGAGGTCAATCAGTTAAGTTTTAAAAGTTAAAAGACGGGGGAATTTGTTAATATCAAAAGAATTTTTCCTCCTAAAAATTTCATCTCCTACTTGAAGCTTCGCTCTTATGAGGTTGGCAATTATTGTATAAGGTTAAATCGAAGAAACCATTGGTCCGTCTACACGGATACCACCGCAGTGCAAAAGCAAAAAAACTAAGCAGAAATTCCCTATCTTTAAAGCATAAACTTATTCATGGCATCCTTCGCTTGACGGGAAGAACAGGCAGCACAATGGTCGTTGTCACAGATGTTGACGCTAAGTGCAGGGCAGACCTGCTGGCATTATTTCGGAGGATTGCCATGCTAAAAAATCGATTATGAGTACAAGAAAGGTATTTATTGTTGCGGCAAAGCGCACAGCTATTGGAAGCTTTGGTGGCAGCTTATCCACACTATCGGCCGTGGAGCTCGGTCGACGCGCAGTGATGTCTGCATTGGAAGCGTCGGGAATAGATCCGGCGGAAGTTGACGAGTTGTTGATGGGCTGCGTGTTGCAGGCAGGCCTGGGGCAGGCACCTGCGCGGCAGGTGGCTAAGTTGGCGGGCTTGCCAGATCGGGTGACGGCAACGACAATCAACAAAGTATGCGCCAGCGGTATGAAAGCCGTTTCTTTGGCTGCGCAAGCCATATTGCTGGGCGACGCCGACGTGGTGGTTGCTGGTGGTATGGAAAGCATGAGCCGCGTGCCCTATTACTCGCTTTTTAGCCGTTGGGGTGCCAAATATGGAAACCAATCCCTGCTGGATGGCTTGCAATACGACGGTTTGCAGGATGCCTACAACCAAGAGGCGATGGGTGTATTCGGAGAGCTATGTGCTGAAAAATACGCGATTGGCCGCAGCGAGCAGGATGCCTATGCCCTGGCGTCTTACGAGCGTAGCCGAAACGCGTGGGAGCAGGGCAAGTTTGCGCAGGAGGTTGTTCCGTTGACGCTAAAAACCAAGAAGGGCGATCAGATCGTTAGTGAGGATGAAGAATTTAAGCAGGTCGATATTGCGAAAATCCCACATCTGCGCACGGCTTTCAAAGATGGGGGGAGTATAACGGCGGCGAACGCGTCCACATTGAGCGATGGTGCGGCAGCACTTGTTCTGATGAGCGAAGAGAAAATGTTGTCCCTAGGGATAAAGCCGCTGGCAGAAATCGTGGCCTATGCTGATGCGGAGCAAGAGCCGGCTTGGTTTACCACGACGCCTAGCCTCGCCGCGGAAAAAGTACTGCGGAAGGCCGGCTTATCCGTCACGGATATGGATTACTTTGAGTTTAACGAAGCCTTTTCTGTGGTGGCATTGGCCAATGCGCAAATTTTAGCTATCCCTTTGGAGCAAGTCAATGTATATGGCGGAGCGGTATCCTTGGGACATCCACTGGGCTGCTCGGGCGCACGCATTCTCACGACGCTAAGCAGCGTGCTTCGGCAAGAAGGCGGCACCTATGGTTTGGCCTCCATTTGCAATGGCGGAGGAGGGGCCACGGCCATGATCTTGAAGGCTTGCTAGCCAAGCGAATAACCCTGCGAAGGACAGGGATGTTTTTGTGCGTTTCTTCCACCCCTGTCTGCAGCTAGAGGTTTGGCAGAAAACATGCCTGCTATTTTTGCTGTTTGCAGGATTTTTTCAAAAGAAAAGCACGCGAAGTTTTGCGAATCTTCACGTGCTCTAGCCTATAAATTTTGGTGTCGTACCAGCATAGGACGACCGTTCTATCTAATTTAAAAGTCCGGCGCGTCTTAATAGAGCGTCCACCTCGGGTTCCTTTCCGCGGAAGCGCTTGTATAGTACCATGGGGTGTTCGCTTCCACCTTGCGATAGGATATGTTCTTTAAATCTTGCCGCCACTTCCGCATCGAAGATGCCTGCTTCCTGAAAATAGGCAAAGGCATCGGCATCCAATACCTCGGCCCACTTGTAGCTGTAATAACCGGAGGAGTAGCCGCCATTGAAAATATGAGAGAAGGAGGGGCTCATGGCATTTTCCTGTACGTCTGGATAAAACTGTGTCGCCGCAAAGCAAGCGGTCTCCAAGGATTTCACATCTGCAATGGCTGTAGGGTCGGCGCCATGCCATCCCATATCCAGTAATCCGAAACTGAGCTGTCGCAGCGTGGCCATTCCTTCTAAAAAGGAAGCCGAAGCCTTGATCTTTTCGACGAGGTGCATCGGAATTGCTTCGTTGGTTTCGTAATGGCGGGCGAATAAGGCCAAGGCGTCCTTTTCGTAGCACCAATTTTCCATGATCTGGCTCGGTAGCTCAACAAAATCCCAGTACACAGAGGTGCCCGATAGGTTGGGGTAGGTCGTATTGGCGAGCATGCCGTGCAGGGCATGTCCAAACTCGTGAAATAAGGTCGTTACCTCGTTAAAGGTCAACAAAGAGGGTTTTGTCGCTGTGGGTTTCGTGAAGTTGCAGACGATGGATACATGGGGTCGCTCATTGACGCCGTCTTTTTTATACTGAGGCTTGAACGAGGTCATCCAGGCGCCATTTCGTTTTCCCTTGCGCGGGAAGAAGTCGGCGTAGAATATGGCTACCAGCTGCCCCTTTTCGTCGGTCACTTCGAAGGTCTGCACTTCCTCGTGGTATTTATCTATCGTCTGTACCTCCGTGAAGTGTAGGCCAAAAAGTTTGTGGGCGACTGTGAAAGCGCCGTTCAATACCTTTTCCAGCTTAAAGTAAGGCTTGAGCAGTTCGTCGTCCAAATTGAATTTCTCCTGTTTCAATTTTTCGCTGTAGTAGGCGCCGTCCCATTTTTCGAGCTGCTTCAGCCCATCGATTTTTTTGGCAAATGCGCTAAGCTCTTCAAATTCCTTTGTTGCGGCAGGTTTCGCCTTTGCCAGTAGATCTTGCAAAAACGTATTGACCTTGTCTGGGCTTTGCGCCATGCGTTCTTCCAATACGAAATGGGCATGGGTGTTGTACCCCAGGAGTTGGGCCCGCTCGAAGCGCAGTTTGACAATGCTTAAAATATATGCACTATTGTTGTGTGCATTGTCCTGAAAGGCCTTACGCCCCGCAGCTAAACTGATCTCTTTGCGGAGTTCGCGGTTGTCGGCGTAGGTTACAAAGGGTATGTAGCTCGGATAATCCAAGGTAAATACCCATCCTTCCTTTTCCAACGATTCGGCAAGTCCTTTGGCGGCCTCTATAACGCCTTCTGGAAGGCCCGCCAAGTCCTTTTCCTCGGTGATATGCAGTTGGTAGGCATTGGTTTCGGCCAATACATTTTCGCCAAATTTCAGTTTCAATACCGCTAGCTCAGCATCTATTGCGCGAAGTCTCTCCTTTTTATCCGCCTGTAACAGCGCACCGTTTCGAACGAACCCTTTGTACGTTTTGTCCAACAGGGTCTGCTGTTCGGGGGTCAGGTTCAAGCTGTCTTTCTTTTTATAAACCGCTTTGACTCTTTCAAATAGAGCCAGATTGAGGTTGATATCATTGGCGAGTTCGGAAAGTTTGGGTGCAACTTCCTGCGCAATGCTGTCTAGTTTATCACTGGTCTCGGCCGAATGTAGGTTGAAGAATATGGAAGAGATACGGTCCAGTTCCATGCCCGAATAGGCCAATGCTTCCACACAGTTGGCAAAGTTAGGCTGCGCCGGCTGATCCACGATGTCTTGAATTTCAGCTTTTGCTTTGGTTATAGCTTCCGCAAAGGCCGGAAGGTAGTCTTCGGTTTTTATCTGCGAAAATGGAGCGGTGTCGTGCACCGTGTCAAATTGTTGATTTAATATTCCCATAGGTATAAAATTACGGTTTTTTGCGCGTTGTGCCCAGCCTATTTTTTAAAGCACACATCGCTAGATCACCTCCCTGTTGAATTCTTCCTCAACAAGCTCTCGATTGACCATGGCGCCTGTTAGGTTACCGGTGTATACGGCCGTGGCAACGGATCGCATCATCGAGGAGTTATCGCCGCAGGCGTACACACCATCCGTACTAGTCTTTTGGAAGCCATCGACTTTGATGTAGCCATTTTCCGTTAAGGCACAGCCCAGTTGCTGGTAAATATCGTCTCGTTGCACGAAAGGGGCGGCCACATACAGTGCATCCACAGCCTGTATATCCCCATTAGACAACTCCAAGCTGCTCATTTTTCCTGCATCGTGCTGTATCGCTGTTATGTCCACATCCAAGATGCTGATCTGGTTCCGCTTCAGTTGGGCAAGCTGCACCTCGTTAAAATGTTTTGGAGAAGTGATCAGGGTGAGGTTAGCTGTTAAATTGCGCACCATGCCCGCCAGGTGAAACGCCCGATCTCCATCCGCTAGAATGGCGGTTTCCTTTGTACGGAATTCATAACCATGGCAATAAGGGCAATGAATTGCCGTGATGCCCCAGCATGCTGCCAGGCCGGGAATACTAGGTAGTAAGTCTTGGATACCTCCAGCGAGGATCAACTTTTTTGTTTCGAAAATCTGGCCGTCAGCTGTTTCTACCGAAAAACCTTCAGTATATTTTTTAGCGCGCACCACGCTTCCTTGAAGCCGCGAAACATCGGGGTAGGACATCACCTGCGACTGGGCGAGCGTTGCTATTTCTTTTGGTGTCCGTCCATCTTGCGTCAGAAAATTATGCGAATGCGGGGTCTGCCGGTTGCAGGGTTGCTCGTCATCGATGATAAGGGTGCGTCTCAAGGAACGACCTAAAGACATCGCCGCCGATAGCCCGGCATAACTACCGCCTATGATGATGGCATCCCATGCCTTGTCTTTTTTCATACTTTTCTTTTTGTTGGTGCAACACAAAAATAATAGCATCAGTTCCATTTTGCAATATTGTTGCGTTTGTTCGATCTCTTATGGCATTCCGATGACGGATGATTGTGCAGGGAGCTTCTGTTTGCGGTCTAACGATAGAAGTGCTTACGGTCGTCAATTCCCAAGCCCTACTCTTGATTGGGCCTTGATATCAAAAAAAGTGATAGGATTGTAAATTCCTGCAAAAAGTGTCACCTCGCTTATTTATCACAAAAAAATAAATTTTTAAATAGCTAATAATCATTGTTTTATGTGTTTTTTCTGAGTCATTTAAAAAAAAATGACTTTTATTCAATCCAACTATCCAATCTCGTCGTAAGTAGGGATAAAGAATAATTATAAACAAAACAAATAAAAAAGGTTATGAAAGAAACGACCTCTACTAAAGAAAGCTTGACTGCTGCAGAACAGCAATTGTCGAGCAAGCAACTTCAACGAAGGAATTTTTTGAAGCTTGCAGGCGCAGGTGCTGCCGGTGTTGCCTTTTTGGGCATGGTTGGTTGTAGTAAAGATGATGACAATGGTCCCGATCAAGGGGGAGATGGATTATATTTTGGGAGTGGGGATATTGCGATCTTAAACTACGCCTACGCGTTGGAACAACTTGAAGCAGCCTTCTACATCGAATTGGCAAACAAACCTTACTCAGGCATCAGTGATTGGGAAAGAACATTGTTCACCGATATTCGCGATCATGAAATTGCCCACCGTGAGTTTTTTAAAGCGGCTTTAGGCACCAACGCCATCACAAACTTGGAGTTCAATTTTTCTGCTGTTAATTTTTCCAGCAGAGATAGTGTGCTCGCTACCGCAAAAACGTTCGAAGATCTTGGCGTTTCGGCCTACAACGGCGCTGGCTGGTTGATCAAGAATGAAGCTTACCTAGGCTTGGCTGGAAAAATTGTTTCCGTGGAAGCTCGTCATGCGGCGCTGGTACGTGATTTAATTAGCAACGGTTCTTTTGCAAACAGCGAGGTTGTTGATAGCAACGGGCTCGATGTGTCCAAAAGTCCAACCATGGTGTTGCAGGCAGCGGCTCCATTCATCAAATCAAAAGTGGACGTTCGCGATTTACCAACCTATTAATTTATTTCAAATTTAAAAGATCATGAATTTATTCAATATATTCGATTCAATCACGCAAGTGGATCCAGAGTTCAACGAGCGTGTTAGCCCCCGCCGCGACGCCATTCGTAATATGATGTCTTTTGGCAAGAAAGTTTCTTTGGCCGCTATGCCTTTTGTCTTGAGCGACCTTTTCAAACGGGCGTATGGACAAACTCCAACCGATGTGAACGGCGTTTTGAACTATGCCTTGACCTTGGAATACCTAGAGGCAGAGTATTATACCATCGGTGCGTCTACATCTGGGCTCGTACCGACAGGTGCACCGGCAGGCGCCATCGCTACGATCCGCGACCATGAGGTTGCGCACGTTGCTTTCCTGAAGCAAGTACTCGGATCAAATGCCGTGGATAAACCTACTTTCGATTTTACAGCTGGTGGTGCGTTCGCTAATGTTTTCTCCAACTACGATACATTTTTGGCCTTGGCGCAAGCTTTCGAAGATACAGGCGTACGCGCTTACAAAGGGCAAGCTGGTATTTTAAAAGGCAACCAGGTGGTCTTGACTGCCGCCTTGCAAATCCATTCGGTAGAAGCACGGCATGCTTCCCATATCCGCCAGATGCGTCGAGCACGCGGTGGAGCAGCAGCAAACATGAAACCATGGATCACCGGGGCTAACGATTCTGGCATCGGAGCCGCAGTAGATCCAATATATGCTGGAGAAGATGAAAAAGTACAGGCGGGTGTAGATATCACGACATTGAATGGCGTGAGCGGAAAAATTTCAACAGCTGCCGCGACGCAGTCTTTCGATGAACCGTTGGCTGCTACAGCTGTACTGAATATCGCCGGTCTTTTCATAAAGTAAGATTTGATGGATAAGTGGAGGTTGATGTAATTAGGCCTGTTCCTTCGGGAGCAGGCCTTTTTTTTTTAAGCAGGGCAATGGGGCAGACAGCTCATAAAAAAGCCTTTCCTACTAATTTCGGAAAGGCTTTTTTTTATCTAGCTTATCTTAAATCTTAAATGTTGCCGATGACATAGAGGTCGCTCAATGTAGGTGTTGGCTTACCGCCCTCATCCTCCAGCGTAATAGCAAAAGCCTGCGCTTGGGGAATGTTGTTCATTTTAAACAAATTGTCTGCAGATGCTAACGGCAGTACACCGGCATCTACAGGCTGCCCATCCACAATCGCCCAAAGTTGATATTGCTTACCTGTCGGGGCCGCGGGCAATTTGTCGGCTGTTAGGTACACGTTGGCATTTTTGGTATCCCAAAACACGACCGCTTTCAGATCCGGGAATTTCTCTACCCCCGCCAGCGATACGGTTTTTATGCTGGGTCGCTGCAACAGCTCCCAACGGCTATTTGCAGCGCTTAGCAACGTTTCCGCAGAATCGCGTTCTGCTAGACTGTTAGCCAACATCGCTTCGCTCTCTTGTCGCTCTTGATACAATAAAACATTGCCGCCTAAGCTTAGCGCCAACAAAACAGTGGCCGCAATGGCCAATACATTGTTATCCCGCTGACCAGGCAGCTTTAATACCTTTTCGCTGGTTTCAGGCTCCACCTTATCCGGTTGCGAGCCCCTTGTAACATCATCGGTATGCGTCACAGGTTCATCCGCCGCAGGATTTATTTGCTGGGAGCTATCCGCCAATTTGGCCCAAATTTGATCTTTGAGCTCTGGTGCTGGACTAACCGCCTGCTCTGCCGCAAAATCTTCTAACAACAGCTGTGCATCCAGGATCGCCTGTTGCACTTCAGGATGCTTTTGGCGCACGCAGTCCAAGATGCTCACTTCCTCTTCGGTAGCAAGACCAAGAACATAGGCCTCAATAATCCCTGATGATATGTATTCCTTGATATCCACGGCTACTGTTCGTTTAATATTCCACGAAGCTGCAACAATGCAGCTCTAATCCTCGTTTTAACCGTCCCCAACGGAATCTCTAAATTATCCGAGATCTCCTGTTGTGTGTACCCTTCGTAATACGCCATCTGTATAAGACGCCGCAAATCGGGCTTCAATTTACCTAGCACGTCACTCATTCCAATAAAATCTACACTTTCCATTTGATTCATATCCGCATATCGATGCGTCTCAGAACTATGTACGACATCTGGAAGCGATTGGTTTTTTTGTTCGTTCTGAACACGTCTAGATTTGATGTAATCGATGGACGTGTTTCGGGCAATATTGATCATCCACGTATAAAGGCGACCTTTTTCCTGATTGAAAAGTTCCACATGATTCCAAATTTTTACAAAGATATCTTGTATGACTTCCTCCGCATAGTTTTTGTGTAGCACAATGCGAATGACTACGCCATACAATGCTCCCGAGTAATTATCATAGAGGTAATTAAAAGCACGCTGATCTCTTTTCTTCAGCAAAGATATCAGATCGTCTTCGGAAAGGTAGTGTATTGGACTCAATCAATTATGTGTTTATGCCAAATATAACGATTAAACGTTATAAAAGTTGACAAAGTATGTTTTTATTTTTTTTCAATCCATAGCTTTTCTTTCATCGTACATCTCAAAAAAAGATCACATGAAAACGTTGATGAATCGTTACAGCCTTGCATGGCTTGGCATCCTTTTAGGGATAGCAGTTTCTATAGATTCCGCTGCGCAGGTTGCGCAGGTACCTAACCCCTATTACAGTAGGACGGATACCAACGAGATCCACGTGAGCAACAGCGAGTGGAAGAAAATTTTACCGGAAGCACTCTATCTAGTTGCTCGCGAGGGCGCTACCGAGCAAGCCTTTACCGGAGCGTATACGGATTTTGATGGTGTAGGGACTTACTACTGTGCGGTCTGCGGGAATGAACTCTTTCGTTCGACCGCAAAATTTGCATCTACTTGCGGATGGCCATCTTTTTACGAGCCTCTACGCGACCATTCCGTGATTTACAAAGATGACTACAGCCACAACATGCACCGGATCGAAGTGCGTTGCGGCCGTTGCGATTCGCACTTGGGGCATGTTTTCGATGACGGCCCCGTTACCGGTAAGCGCTATTGCATGAATTCGGTGAGTTTGGATTTTGAACCGGATCAGAAACAATTAATATTTAAAAAATAAAATCCAAGCGCATCAAATCATCGTAAGTGGATACAAAAGCAATAATAATTTTTAAACAAACAACAATAAAAATCAACAACATGAAAAAGACATCAATTTGGGCGTCCGCGCTATTAGCCTTGGCGCTAGCTTATCAACCGGGAGCTGTACACGCACAGGAAAAGACAGTGGTTGTCGGTGGTGCACCCATGTACCCTTCTAAAAACATTGTTGAAAATGCCGTGAATTCGAAAGACCACACCACATTGGTCGCTGCGGTGAAAGCAGCAGGCTTGGTGGAAACACTTTCTGGCAAGGGGCCATTTACAGTTTTTGCGCCGACAAATGCGGCTTTCGATAAGTTGCCCGCTGGAACGGTAGATAATTTGGTGAAGCCCGAAAACAAGGCGATGCTTACCGGTATCTTGACCTACCATGTCGTTGCTGGAAACCATAGCGCGGAAGATTTGTGGAAATTAACTAAAAAAGGCGGTGGCAAAGCGATGTTGACCTCGGTTCAGGGAGAAAAGCTTACCCTGTGGACAAAAGGCGATAAGCTTTATGTGCGCGACGCCAAAGGTAACGACGCGTTGGTCACCATTGCCAATGTACATCAATCTAATGGTGTGATTCACGTTATTGACACCGTATTAATGCCATAACTTAACAAATATATGTAACCCTTAGGTCCCTGCGCTGTGAAGCGCGGGGATTTTTTTATATATTTTGGTGTATTTGTAAACTATTTTTTGACTTTAATGTTTA
Organism: Sphingobacterium griseoflavum; assembly: GCF_014653155.1. Classification (GTDB taxonomy): domain Bacteria; phylum Bacteroidota; class Bacteroidia; order Sphingobacteriales; family Sphingobacteriaceae; genus Sphingobacterium; species Sphingobacterium griseoflavum. Next base: position 378,338 of record NZ_BNAF01000001.1, read on the forward strand.
TTAATAAACTTATTTTTATGCAATATAGGTTATTAAGGGATGTTATCGATTTGCTTGCGGCATTTGAAGAAGAGGCGTTATCAAATGGCATGCAAGCAGATATCAAGCAGTTTAAACGTTGGTTAGCGAAAGACCTTTCGACGAACGCTATAGCTGCAGAGGAAACAGATTGGGTAGGCAAAAGGCAAGGGAGATCGGCGGATAGTGTGATCAGTACCTTGTTTGTGCATGTAAACAGATATGCCAAGATGTATGCGAAGGCTGCCATGCAAGGTTCTTCGTTTGCTACGCAGGAGGAGTTTATCTACTTGATCAATTTGCAGTCATTTGGTCCAATGGGGAAAATGGAACTCATCAAGTCTAACATCCAGGAAAAACCTGTCGGCATGCAGATTATCCGTAGACTGTTGAACCAGGGTTGGGTAAAACAACGTGACTCGCAGCGGGACAAACGTAGCAAGATTATTGAAATCACCGATGCGGGGATCCACGCATTAGCAGCACAGATGCCGAAAATACGGCAAGCCACCCAACTTATAGGTGGCGATCTTCGCGATACGGAAAAATTGGAACTTATTCGGCTTATGACCAAGCTTGATAACTTCCATAAACCTATTTATTACGCCAACCACGCCCCAGCCAATTTGTTGGATCTGGTTGCAGATAACTATTTAACACCTAACAATTGATACATGAAAAATAAGGTGGCCATCATTGGTTCAGGATTTTCGGGCTTATCGGCAGCCTGCTACCTTGCAGCAGCGGGCTTCGAGGTGGAAGTGTTCGAAAAAAATGCACAATTTGGTGGCCGTGCAAGGCAATTTACCACGGAGGGTGGATTCCGCTTCGATATGGGGCCAAGTTGGTATTGGATGCCGGATGTCATGGTCGATTTCTTCCGGGATTTCGATCTTCGTGTCGACGACTACTATACGCTGACACCGTTGAATCCGCAGTTTGAAATGGTATTTGCGCGAGACAGCGTTTGCGTACCATCCGGAATGGACGAGCTGCGTATGCTTTTTGAAGAGATTGAGCCCGGTGCCGGCCAGAAATTTGACCGTTTTATGGAGGCTGCCCGGTTCAAGTACGAGGTCGGCATGAAAGATTTCGTGACGAAACCCTGCCATTCCTGGTGGGAGTTTGTCGATCTGAAGATCGTAAAAAGCGCTATTAAGCTTAACCTGTTAACCGACTTCCGCAGCTATGTCCGCCAGTACTTTAAAGACCCCAGACTCGTTGCACTGATGGAGTTTCCGGTTATATTTTTAGGTGCTGCGCCCAAGGATATTCCGGCGATGTACAGCTTGATGAACTATGGAGGCTATGGTTTGGGCACTTGGTACCCGGAAGGCGGCTTTGTGCAAGTCGTGGAGGCCATGGTAAAGGTCGCTAAAAATCTGGGCGTTCGGTTCCACGCCAATCGACCCGTACGTCGTATCCTGTTGGAGGATGGCCGTGCATCGGGCATCGTCCTTGATGACGAAACGGTATACTGCGACAAGGTCGTAGGCTCGGCGGATTATCAGCATGTAGAAAGTCTGTTACCCAAGGATCTGCAAAATTATCTGCCGACGTATTGGCAGCAACGGACTTTTGCGCCCTCGTGTTTGATATTCTATCTCGGATTCAATACACAAATCGATGGATTGAAACACCATACTTTATTTTTCGAGCACGAACTAGAAGGACATGTTGCAGATATCTACAGCCATAAAAAATGGCCAGAGAAACCTCTGTTCTATGTTTGCTGTCCCTCCAAGACCGATTCTCAGGTGGCCCCCGCAGGTTGTGAAAACGTTTTTTTGTTGATGCCTATTGCAACGGGCCTGGAAGATGGTGACGCGGTCCGTGAGCACTATTTCCAGCAAATGATGACACGATTGGAGAAGCACACCGGCAGGAAAGGCCTCGCCCAACATATTATTTACAAACGTAGCTACTGCGTGCAGGACTTTATGCAGGATTACAACGCCTACCAAGGCAATGCTTATGGCTTGGCGAATACCTTGAAACAGACCGCGGTCTGGAAGCCGTCGATACGGAACAAAAAGGTGAAAAATTTATTCTATACAGGACAATTGACGGTACCCGGGCCGGGCGTTCCGCCAGCAATTATTTCGGGGAAAATCGTTGCACAAGAAATTATCAATTACAAAGAATTTGGTTATGAAAAAATTGTTTGATGAACTCGCGTTTCACATCAGTAAGGAAACGACGAAAAAGTACAGTACAAGCTTCTCGCTCGGTATATTGGCATTGGAGGCGTCCATTCGACCGGCTATTTATGCGATCTATGGTTTCGTGCGTTTGGCCGACGAAATTGTGGATAGTTTTCATGGCTACGACCGGGCCGTCCTGCTAGATCGATTGAAGGATGAAACCAACTATGCGCTGGAAAACAGGATCTCGGTCAATCCTATTCTGCAATCGTTTCAAGATACATACCACCGCTATGGGCTGCAGCGCTATCTAGTGGACCGCTTTTTGGAGAGTATGGAGATGGATCTGCATAAGATTGATTACAACGATGTACGCTACAAGCAATATATCTTGGGCTCTGCCGAAGTGGTGGGGTTGATGTGTCTGCATGTTTTTGTGGATGGGGATGCACAGCGATACCATGAACTAAAACCCTATGCGATGAAATTAGGCTCGGCTTTCCAAAAGCTCAACTTTCTCCGCGATATGCGCGAAGACTATTGCGCCCTGGGACGGACATATTTCCCGAATGTCGATATGGAATGCTTTGACAATGCGGCGAAAACAGCTATAGAGCAGGATATTGAAGCGGAGTTTCGAGAGGCGCTGATTGGCATAAAAAAATTGCCGTCGTCCTCAAAATTTGGTGTTTACCTAGCCTACAGATATTACCGATCGCTATTTAGAAAAATTAAAGCCGCCTCTGCACAGCGTATTTTACAGGAGCGGGTAAGGATACCGAACGGACGTAAGCTCTCGCTAATGATGAGCAGCTATGTGCAATACAAAATGACGATCCTTTAATAAGTAATGTTAATTTATCCGCGATGATCTACACACTCGAACGTACCCAATTTCTCAGCTGTAGTCTGGAGGAAACTTGGCGTTTCTTCACAAATCCCCATAACTTGGCCACCATTACTCCCGATTCGTTAGACTTTACCGTATTGAATACATTTGACGAAGAAGAGATCTACGAAGGCATGCGGATAAATTACTATGTAAGACCCCTTTTGGGCATCCGGCTGGCTTGGCAGACAAAGATACTTGAAGTACATCCCCAGCGCAGCTTTGTAGACTTGCAGGAAAAAGGTCCGTATAAATTATGGCGGCACCAACATGAATTTTTTGAGGAAGGTGCAGGTGTGCGCATGAAGGATACCGTGCAGTATGAGCTTCCTTTTGGTATATTGGGTACATTGGCTCATCGGATAGTAGTGAGAAAAAAACTTCGCGAAATATTTGACTTTCGTTACCAAACTCTTGAAAAAATATTAAATGATGCAGATATTGATTAATGTGCTGATCGTCGTCGCTGTAATTGTCCTGATGGAAGGATTTACCTGGGTGGTTCATAAATATGTTATGCACGGCTTCATGTGGCGCTGGCATGCCGATCATCACGACCCCAAGCATGCGAAAACATTAGAAAAAAACGATTATTTCTTCGTCGTGTTTGCTTTGCCTGCCATTGCGCTGCTTTATATCGGAACGGTACAAGGCTACACGATTACGTTTTACATAGGTCTTGGCATTGCACTGTATGGTATGGCTTACTTTTTTGTTCATGACATCTTTATCCACCAGCGCATTCCCTTGCTCAAGCAGACGAAAAATCCCTACCTAAAGGCTATTCGCCGGGCACACAAACAGCACCACAAACATGTTACGAAATACCATGGAGAGTGTTTCGGTTTTCTGTGGGTGCCTGTGCAGTACTTTAAAATGTATTTCAACAAAAAATAAAGCATGGAAGCATATACGTATCTGCTCATCAACTTTTTCACGGTTATCATTTGCTTTATTTTTTCCTTTCATCGAAAAATAAGATTTGATAGACATTTTGGAGCCTTCCTCCAAGCTAGTTCGCTCGTGGCGGTTTTCTTTATTGCGTGGGATATTTGGTTTACGGCACACGGTGTGTGGTGGTTCAACGATCGGTACCTGCTCGGATTCCGAGTGGCCGGATTGCCCATCGAAGAGATTCTCTTTTTTATATGCATCCCCTTTTCTTGCGTGTTTACCTACCATTGCTTGACTACATTCTATGATTTGGAATGGTCTCCAAAAACTTCGTTGTTTTTTTCGCTCGCTGTCATACTGCTGTGTGTCGCGTTGGCTATCTTGTCTTGGGGCAAGATTTATCCTTTCGTGACTTTCGTGCTAACCGCAGCTACCTTTGCTTATCTCGCGCTCGTTGCCAAAGTACGTTGGATAGGAAGGGCCTCTACACTCTACGCTGTTCTGCTTATCGGTTTTTTCCTTGTAAACGGCGTGCTTACGGGCACAGGATTGGAAGAAGCGGTTGTCAACTATAATCCAGCACATTTTTGGGGCATCAGGGTGCTCACCGTGCCGGTGGAAGATGCCGTCTACGGTTTCAGCCTGTTCCTTTGGAATATTTATTTTTTTAACCTTTTTAAAAAGAAGGAGGAGGGTGCCACTGGAACAGCAGTGTCTACCGGCTCCTAGCAGATGATGATGAAAGATAAGATAGCGGTATTTTGGTTTCGACGTGATTTAAGGCTTTCGGATAACAGCGGGATGCGGGCCGCCCTGCAAAGTGGTTTTCCGGTGCTGCCCATTTTTATTTTCGATCCGAAGATCTTGGGAAAGCTGACCGATAAGTATGACAAACGTGTCGACTACATTCACCAGGCTTTGCAAGCCCTGCAAGAAGACCTGTTGGCAGCTGGCGGAGATATCCGTGTGTTTCATGCGGAGCCCTTGTCGGTATTTGCCGCCCTTCATAAAGAATATGACATAGCCAGCGTGTACGCTAGCCGAGATTATGAGCCTGATGCGATAAAACGGGATAGCGAGGTGGAGAAATCGCTGAAGGACCGTGGGATATCTTTTGTGACGGTGAAGGATCAGGTGATTTTTGAGCGGGACGATATTTTAAAGGCAGATGGCACCCCTTATACCGTATATACGCCTTACAGCCGGAAGTGGAAGGAGAAACTGGAGGATAAGGACTATCGGGCAGCCATCATGAAAACGGATCACTTGCTGCCGCTCAAGAAAAAGGCGCTGCCAAGATTGGAGGATATCGGTTTCAAGAAGACGGATATTGCGTTTAAACGCCCTCGGTTGGATGCAACGATCATTGACGATTATGGCGAGAACCGTGATTTCCCTGCAAAAGATCATACCACTCGTTTGGGGATTGCGCTGCGCTTTGGGACAATCTCCGTGAGAGCCTGTGTACGGTTTGCGTTAAAACATAACGGCACATGGCTGAATGAACTTATTTGGCGGGAATTTTTTATGCAGATCCTGGCTCATTTTCCCAAAGTGGTGGATACGTGTTTTAAGCCGCAATACGAGCATATTAAGTGGCGGAATAACGAAAAAGAATTCGATCTATGGTGCGCAGGCAAAACCGGATATCCGCTGGTGGACGCCGGCATGCGCCAATTGAATGAAACCGGATTTATGCACAACCGCGTGCGCATGGTGACGGCTAGCTTTCTGACGAAGCACCTGCTGATCGACTGGCGTTGGGGAGAAGCTTATTTCGCCACAAAATTGTTGGATTACGAGCTGTCGTCCAACAATGGGAATTGGCAATGGGCAGCGGGCTGTGGATGTGATGCAGCCCCATATTTCCGTATATTCAACCCCTCGGCGCAAACCAAAAAATTTGACAAGGATCTTGCCTATGTGAAGGAATGGAACCCTGATTTCGAGTCGCTTGAGAAAGAGCCGATTGTGAAGCACGAGTTTGCGCGTGATCGAGCATTGAAGGTATATAAACAGGCGTTGAATAAAAATAAGGAGAGTTGATGATGCTACGCGACAAGGTATTATTGGTGGACAGGCAGGATACTGTTCTAGGCGAAATGGACAAGCTACAAGCGCATCAGGAAGGGCGCTTGCACCGGGCTTTTTCGATATTTATCTTCAATAGTTTCGGGCAAATGCTTATCCACCAGCGTGCGGAAACCAAATACCATGGTGCTGGATTGTGGACAAATGCCTGTTGCTCGCATCCACAGGCCGGCGAGACCCTAGCCGCAAGCGCATCGGAACGTTTGGACTATGAAATGGGCATACAGTGTAAGCTGCAACGTACATTTTCTTTTGTCTATCATGGTCGGGTTGAAAATGGGTTGGTGGAGCATGAGCTGGATCATGTTTTCGTCGGTACATTCGATGGTGATCCTAAAATCAATAGGGAAGAGGTGGCAGATTTCCAGTGGATCGACCTAGATACCTTAGCCGATTGGCTCACACGCTCGCCGCAGGCATTCACCATATGGTTTAGAAAAGCGCTCCCTATGGTCGTGGAGGAAATGTCCAAAAGATCAAATCCGTAGCCTGTTTCGACGTCTCGCGTTTAACCGGCAGCGGATTCCATGATGTAGACTATCCAAAACGCTCCAACAGAACGAAAAGGATGGCGATCAAAGCAGGTAGAGCCTGCACGAAAAATATTTTGGGAGAAGCCGTTATTGCACCATAAACACCAGCGGTGGCCACGCACCCTAAAAAGAAAAGTCGTACATTGCTACTCCATAGCGGATCTTGGATTAGGAATGACCAGATAAGACCGGCTGCCAAGAAGCCGTTGTATAAACCCTGATTGGCCGCGAGACCTTTCGTAGGCGTAAACAGGTGGTCGGGTAGCGATCCTTTAAAGGTTGCTCGGCCTTTGCTTTCCCAGGCAAACATTTCCATCCAAAGGATGTATATATGCTCCAGGGCAACTAAAGCCGTACATAGAATAGCGATGGTAGCGATCATGTTTTTTGTTTAATATGGAAACGATTGTAGCTGCTGGTCAAGGCATCATGCAGGTAACCCACACCTGAGGCAATCTCGAAGCTGTGCCAAAAGAAAAGCTGTCAAAAAAGTGTATCGTCAACCTATCGTGCTTTTCGATTTTTCGGTTTCGGATTGCAGAAATAGGTTTTTGATCCATCATTTCTGACAGCCGTGGGATCTTTACTTCTTTTTACCCGATTTTTTCTTAGGTTGGCTTTCAACAGCTTCGAAGTCACGCGCGATAAGTCTTTCGATTGCCTTTTCGATGCGTTCCCTTCCTTCGTCTTCGTTGATATCTATACCCGCGATCGTACTGCCATTATTCTTGGCATGCAATGTCAGGTAGTAAACACCGCCCAGTATAAGAGCCATCGTTGCACGGATATCAACATCTGTCCCTTCAAATGTTGAATCGACGTGTGCAAGCAATTGATTGCTCAACTCCTCGCGGTCGTCGGCTACTTTGCGAAGCAACTTATTTTTCATGCCCATTTCCCAATGAATGATACGCTGTGTAGACTTATCCTTCAAGAACGCATCAAATTGCAACTGCATCATTTCGTTGATCGCGTCAGGCCCGATTGATTCCGGCTGTTCGAGAAGATCCGTAAGGTGTGTTCGCGATCTTGCGGACCAAAAGTCCTTCTCCAAAATATATTCCTCAATCAAGCCGTCCAAACTGCCAAAGTACAGATAGATCAACTTCGGATTAAGCCCGGACTCTTTCGCAATGTTCGTGATTGTTAAGCCAGAGTAAGTGTATTTCTGCAAAACTTTCCCGACAGTGGCGATCAACCTCCGTTTTGTTTTTTCTTTGTCCCGGATTGGCCCGGATACAACCTTCCGTGGCTTCTTCACAGGAAGCGCCTCGATAGGTTCTGTTGTTTGGTTCTTTTTTCGTGCCATGGTAAGAATTACCTTTAATTGTGTATAGTGTTCGGGGATAAAATTCAATATTTATATCGAATATATCAAGTAATTGTTAATTTTTTTTTCTTCTTCTAGGTCTTGTTTAGCAGGGGGTTATGCTGTTTCACTTTTTGGTGAATTTAATTGAATAATTTAACACGATCCAACCAAATTTTTACCAACAAAAAATGCCCATTACGGTTTTATTTAGGTGTTTAACCACTCGTGTCGAATTTACTCTACAAAAAAAGAAAAAACAACCCTGTTTCTTCCCTTTTTTTTGAAAAAAAATAGATTGTGGACGTGGTGTCTCTATCGTGGCGCTAAGGGTATGAAAGAAACGTGCTGGCAATAGGTAAAGGCTATAGGCGGCACGTTTCTCCTAAAGAAGGGAATGTTTAATGCAAATTGGATGGATTTACTTTATTCTTGCCTTGTTTTATAAAAAGTACAAAAGGTACGCAAATCAAGAATAATATACCCAAATAGAGGAAGACGTCCATGTAAGAGAGGATCGTAGCTTGCTTCATAACGGAGCCTTCTATCAGTTGCTGAGCCTTGGCCAGGGCCTCATTGGCCGAAAACCCCTTCCCCATAAAGGATGCCTGCAGCCCTTCCAGTCGCTGTTGCACTTCAAAACGGGAAGGATCAATGTGCGCTATCAGGTCGACGCGGTGATGCTGGCTATCTCGCGAGATGAAGGTCGTGATAAGTGCAATGCCAAACGATCCACCGAGCTGTCGGCTCATTCCTGTGAAGGATGCGCCCTCGCCAATAGCTTTGCCGGATAGGGTAGACAATGGCAGCGTCATGATCGGGACGAATAGGAGTCCTAAGCCTATACCACGGATAATGAGCGGCCAGAACATATGTTCGCTACCGGTGTCGTTTGTAATCATGCTGTACATAAATAACGAGTAGCCGAAAAATATGCAGAGGCCCAATGCTACCATATATTTTTGCGGTACGCCGGCTTGGATCATCTTTCCGATGAAGGGCATCATCAGTCCCGTCATGATCGAACTAGGGATAAGCAGCATGCCTGCATCGGTGGCCGTCCAGCCGAGGATGGACTGGGTGTAGATGGGGATGATAAATGTCGAACCGAATAATCCGAAGCCTAGAATGAAGCTCATGATTGTACCTATTTGCAGGTTCTTGTCTTTCAATACCCGCAGATTGACAATCGGTTTCGCGTAGGTCAGCTCGCGCCATATGAAAAAGAAAAGGCCAAAAAACGATAATATGGAGAGCACGACAATGGTAGGATCTTCAAACCAGTCGTCCTGTTGTCCATGTTCCAAAACAAATTGCAGGGATCCAATGAACATCATGAGAAATAACATGCCCCACCAGTCGACCTCTTTTGCAGATTGCTTTTGCCCATAGCGCGGACTTTTTACCAAATAGACGGTCATGATGGTCGCCAGGATGCCCAGCGGCACGTTTATATAGAAGATATATGGCCAAGAAAAGTTGTCTACGATATATCCGCCAAGTGGCGGACCCAAGGTTGGGCCAACAATAACGCCCATTCCATAGATGGCCTGCGCCATGCTTCGCTTTTCCGGAGGGTATGTTTCGGTCAAGATCGTCTGTGCGGTCACCAAAAGTGCTCCGCCACCCATGCCCTGCAAAAAACGAAAGGCTACCAGCTCCCAGATGTTGTTGGCATTGCCGCATAGAAAGGAGGAGACGGTAAAAAGAATGATGGAGGCCGCAAAGTAATTGCGTCGCCCAAACTGTTGCGAGAGCCAGCTGGTCATTGGAATGATGATCACATTGGCGATGGCATAGGCCGTGATAACCCAGGCTACGTCGGTCAGGGTGGCGCCTAAGCTACCCTTCATGTCATTGAGCGCCACATTGACGATGGTCGTATCCACGATCTCCAAAAGCGCGCACAAGATACAGGTAAAGGTAATCAGGATACGTTTGAAACCGTACTCGACAAGATTGTGTTGATCGGATAAAGTTTCCATAATTTATTGTACATGTACATCCACGTCTGCATTCATGCCCGGGCGCAGCATCGCGATCAGTTCCGGCTTGTTGCTTGCCGTAAACGTGATCTTGACCGGAAGCCGCTGTACCGTTTTCACGAAGTTTCCGGTGGCGTTGTCTGGCGGCAAAAGGGAAAACCGAGATCCGGTGGCCGGCGAGAAGGACTGTACCTCGCCTTCGATGATGTCGTCCGGAAAAGCGTCCACCTTGATTTCCACCTTTTGTCCAGCCCTAATTTTGTTCAGTTGTGTTTCCTTAAAATTGGCAACCACCCAGGTTTCCCTATTGTTGATGACATAGAAAAGCGATTGGCCGGGGTTCACGAATTGTCCGGGCTGCAGCTTGATGTTGGACACCTGTCCGTCTACCGCAGCAGTGATCACTGTGTAGGAAAGGTTAAGCTCTGCGGCCTTCAACATCGCCTTGGCTTTTTCGATGTTCGCCTTTGCCACGGCGGTCTGCTTGCTGGCTACGTCGGTTTTGCTCATCACAGCTGATTTCTGCGAACTGCTGGCTTTGCGTTGCTGCTGCAATACCTCTACCTGCTTGTCGGTTTCCAGTTTGGCAGTCTGCGCCTGCTCGTATTGCTGTTTCGTTATGGAGTGGTTTTGGTAGAGGTTGGCGTAGCGTTCGAAATCGTTATTGGCCTGCTTTGCACGAATTTCCGCGGCTTCGATCGTGCCGGTGTTGGACTGGATCGTTGCGTCAGAGATGGCGACATTTGCACTGCTGGCAAACACGTCTGCTTTGGATACTTCCAAAGAGCTTTCTGCAACCAACAGGGCTGCGCGAGCCTCCTGCACGCGTACTTCATAGTCTACCGGCTGTATGGTGAACAGCGTATCTCCTTTTTTTACAAGTTGGTTATCGCGTACATACACCTGCTCAATGTATCCGCCCACACGCGGCAGTATCGGCGTCAGGTTTCGCTCCACCTGCGCATCATCGGTTGTTTCGTGCGCTTGACTGTGCTTGTATTTGTAAATGCCAAATCCGCCGACCAAAAGGACGATCAATGCAAATACAATAATAAATTTTTTATTTGCCGGTTTTTTATGTGCTGTTGTCGTTTCCATGTTATTGTACAGGTTTATTTGATGGTGAAATGTCCAGTTGCGAATAATAGATCGTAATATTTTTCAATGAGGGAGGCCTTACCAAGCGCAAGGTTGATCTTGCTTTGCAGCTGTTGTACGTCTGCCTCGAGCAAGTCGTCCGTGTCGGCTACACCGTTGTCGTATTTATCCTTCACGATCCGATAATTTTCGTTTGACTGCGCCAGTGCTTCCGCGTACAGACTGTTTTTTGTCTTAGCCAAGCGCACATTTTCCTGCGCTTCATTGATCTCGTTCTTGATCTTGTCGTTTACCACGGCGAGGTGCTCATCGATGCTGTGGAGTTGCTGCTGCGCGACCCGAATTTTTTTCTTGTTTTTGTAGAGCGAGCCGATATCATAAGACAGTCCTAACCCAATATTGGCTGCATTGGTCACGGTAAGGAGGTTCTGCACGTGCAGCGCCGCGTATCCACCGGTGGCAAATAGCGTAGGGTGATAAGCCGCCTTGTTGATGTTCAGCTGATCTTGTGCCACATCTTTCTGCGACAACAGCGATTTGATCTCGTTGCGTTCTGCCGGATCTTCCACCATGGATTCGTCCATGGACGGGAGTTCCTCCAAACGGATGTGCTCTATCCAGGTTTGCTCATCTAAGCCTAGCAATGTATTCAGTTGGTAATTGATGACCTTTGCATTCTTCATCGCTTCCTGATAGGAGACGTTAAAGTTGGATAGCTGTAATTCAGCCTTGAGCAGATCGTTACGCGCGATAATGCCATTCTCCTCCATAGCTTTAAAATCCACAACCTGTTGCGCTGCCTTTTTGATATTCTCGGCAATAAGGTCTGCGGTCTGCTGGGCTTGGTATAGGGCGAGGTAAAGGTGTACGGCTTGCAAGGAAAGCTGTTCCTTGGATGCCAAGCTTTCGTAGGCAGTCGCTTTCCAACTGTCTTCTGCACTTTTAATGCCGTTCTTGATCTTTCCGCCCGTATACAAGGGCATGTTGACGGAGAGCTGTCCGATAAACAATTGGTTTGGAGATATGCCCAGACCATCGCCCGATCCCGTCGGTATGTTCAGGTTGACAGTCGGGTTGTTTATCGCAAGGTAAGTGCCCGAAATCTTACTTTCCGGGAGACGGCTATCTTTCGCTTCTTCGTAGCGCAGTTGACTGGTCTTTACCTGGGCATCCAACAATTTGGCGTTGGACGATTGGCTGGCGGCCAATATAATGACATCCGCTAGTTCGAGGTGCTTTTTCTCTTGTGCAAAGCCGAATACACTCGTCGCCAACAGCAGGCAAGCTGTACTCCAATATTTAATTTTCATAGGTCAAAATAGCTTTCAATATATATTTTAGGTGTTTTGTAAGCTCAATTTTCAGATAGTCTTCAAAGCTCATTCCTTTCGGGATATCAATAAATTCTTCCATCACCGATTTATTCATCTTAAAATTTAAAAAGGTTCCGATCATCGTGGTATGCAGCAAAACGGGATCGTAAAAACGGAAGACACCTTTTTCTACGCCGTAGACCACAACCTCCCGCAAACGTTCGATATTGTGCCGGCGCAATGCCGTGAAGAGCGTCGCATAGGAAGCTCTTTTTTTGCTGTTGGCTTCGTTGGTTAAAATTTGGTAAAGGTGCAGATCCGAAAATTTGGAGTCGACATAATGTTCGACCATCTTCGCTAAGCGAAGGAATGGATCTGACGCTGTTTCGTACTTTCGTGCATCGAGTTTGTACGCTTCTATGCCGTGTTTGATCAATACCTCCAATAAATTCTCTTTCGAATCGAAATAATAGTTGATCATGGCCACATTGATTTGCGCGCGCTGGGCTATATCCCTCACCGACGTGGCATCGAAGCCATTTTGCGCAAAAAGCGCTTTTGCAATCGCAATGATCTCCAGTTGTTTGTTGTTCAGTTCCATGTCGTGACTAAAATCTGGCACAAAATTAAACAATCGTTTAATTTAAACAAGTGTTTAATTTTATCCCCGTGTGAAGATTGCTTTGGCATGATAATTTATTACCGCTGAGCGAGCAGATGGCGTTAACTGCGCTACGGCAAGTGGAATCGTAGTTCTGCAAGCCTGGTTAAATTTGGAAAGATAGATGGCTATAGGGAACGTATTCGGTTTAAGAGGAGGAGGGCTGCTGGATAAGAACAGCTTCAGGCATTGTGCAGGCTTTTGGCAGGTCTATGCTTAGTCGCTTTCGCAATAACGGAGTTCCACGGCTTCACCGGGCAACATCACATGTTTGCGAAAAGACAAACCGAGCTTTTCAATAAGCTTCTGCGACGCATGATTGTCTTCGGTGGTGATGGCGGAGAGCCGGTTGACCCCATAACGTTTCGCGATTGTTGCTTTGAGATGAGCAGCAGATTCATATGCATAGCCTTGGCCCTCGTAGGCTTCGAGAAATGAGAAACCGATGTCCATAACGTCCAACCCTTCCCGTTCAAAGATGCCGACGGCACCTATCTTTTCTTCCCGCTCGCGCAAAATAACGACATAGTTCCCAAAGCCCAACTTGTCAAATTGGGGGCGAAAGCGATTTTCGATGTATCGTTCCGCGTCTTCGAGGGTTCGGAGGTTTCTATCACCTATAAATTGAATAAACTTGGGCATATTATACAATTGCAGGAAAAAGGCCGCGTCCTCCCGCGATGCTGGCTTTAAGATTAATCTTTCCGTCTCAAAATTCTTCATGCTTTCCGGTATGGATTGATTCGCTAAAGATATTTTTTTTTGCTTTATCACCCAACTCGATTGCTGTTCCTTTCCCTTTAGGATGTCTCGGGTGCGGATAGGTAGGCCAGCGCATCTTTTCATAGCGTCCATTCGACGATATGACGTTATCACGGTGTCGTACCGCATAACTTCCATCATATGCGGCGCTTTAAATCTGGTATGCTGTAGGCAGGCGGCATGACCGGTACAAAAGACGGCAAGGAATCCGGGATGTGCGGCATGGTGCTGTAGGAGATTCCTATTTCGTCGGCAATAAGCAATAGTCTCCTGCGTTTTAGCAACAGTTTGACGAGGAAATTCAAGACATCGCCGGAGAAAAACAAAGCAGTATATTACGGACACGATATACGAATGCTACGTAGCATTCGTTAGTTGAAAATGAATTTCTTTTTACCGTTAAACCATTTTTATTATAAGTAATAAAGCAACGTGTTGTTGGTCAATGGATCTGCTACATGGCATCTGCTCTTCACGGTGTCAACCTCATGCATCACGCTTTTGCGTGAAGTCGCTGTCTCAAATGCAGCATAAGATGCTAAAAAGGTGTAAGACGACAGGTTATCGGAAGGATACCTGAAAAATTAGCAGATCATCTAGGCTTTTCACGGTGAAAAGGAAGCCTTGCTGTATACGTGCAACATGACAGTGTTGATCGACTATAAACGAATGTTACGTAGCATTTTTAAAGCATATTTTCCTTTTATTTTTAATAACTTTATAAAACACATACAATTTTATTTGTCCTATTGAGTTTAATTGATGATTTTATTTTTTTGTTATTCGATAGTTTACTTACAGTTTTTTATTTTTTCAGCGCATGCTGGGTGCAGATAGGCTTGTCGTCCACGGATTCACTTCACGGCATGTTGCAGATTGGCGATCGCATGCACACGACCAAACAGCTAGGTCGTTGATAAATTTATTTTTTTGTATTTTGCGACGCAACTAAATAAATCTACTATGTCTATTCCCTGTGAAACTAAAACGTTTTCTCAAAAGTTAGCTATACTCTTATATGTTGTTTTGTTCTGCGGTGTTTGCTTCGGACAGCGTGCTACGATACCGGGCGATTTTCCGGATCCCACCGTCATTTATAGCGAGGGACGATACTATAGTATTGGTACATCGAGCGAGTGGGGCCCACATTTCCCGATGTATGTATCTGACGACTTACGGCATTGGGAGCAGACAGGTTTCTTGTTCGAGCAGACACCGGAATGGGCCCAATCGTCCTTTTGGGCAGCCGAGTATTTTTACCATGAGGGCTTGTATTATGTTTATTATTCTGCCAAGCGCAAGTCGGATGGTGTATCCTGTATCGGGGTAGCAACGTCTGCATTTCCTGATCGCGATTTTGTGGATCAGGGCATTGTTGTAGATTATGGCAGCGAATCCATTGATGCATTTGTTGTCCGCGAAGGTTCGGATCTGTATATGACCTGGAAAGCGTATGGTCTGGACGAGCGGCCGATAGAGTTGTTGGGCAGCAAGCTGTCTCGAGATGGGCTACGTTTGGAAGGCGAGCCTTTTTCCCTATTGATGGATACCGCCAGAGTGGGCATCGAAGGACAAAGTTTTCTGAAGAAAGATGGGTATTACTATATGTTTTATTCGGCAGGTAATTGTTGCGGTGTTCAATGTGACTATCGCGTGCAGGCCGTACGTTCAAAGTCTATAAAAGGACCCTATGAACCGGTCGGCACAACGGTTCTTTTAGGTGAAAATAACGATTGGAAATGTATGGGCCATGGAACCTTCGTGGAAGGTAAAGACGGGCATCGCTATTATCTATTTCATGGCTACAGCAAGGCTGGTACAACCTATACCGGAAGAGAAGGGCTGCTTGCACGATTTGATTGGGATAAGGAGGATCGGCCCACTTTTACCTTTTTACCCGCGACCGTGGAAGAGCCCACAGAAACGGTTCATATTGATTTTCGTCGGAAAAAGCCCGAGCAGTCCTTTTGGCAGTGGGACTTTCGTTATGCTTCGCCGCAGATACATTACGGAAAGTTTGGGTTAGCATTGAGTGGGCATAGCGCATCGGACAACCCCACAGGCGTGGTGCTCGCTTGGCGTCCGCATAGCCTGCACTACCGTTTGGAAACGGTGGTGGATCTGGTCAGCAGTAGTCCGTCGGCAGCGAAGGGTTTGGTCATCTACGGGGACAAAGATCGATCCATCGGTTTGGTGGTTAAAGATGGCTTGGTCGAATTTTGGCGGATAGACCAAGGTATACAACAGCAACTAGGGCAATATGCTGCGCCGATGGAACAGAAGACTGTCCGTTTGCGACTGGAGCTGGTTGAAGGGCTGCGCTGTAGGGCGTATGTTGCGCTGGGCAACCAATGGCAGGAAATAGCCGTAGAAGATGCCCGTTTATCCAATATTGGTGGTCTATCGCCGTGGGATAGAAGTCCGCGACCTGGTCTGCTTTTCAGGGGACGGGAGTCTGAGAAAGCAGTTTTTCAACAGGTGAGCCTGACGTCGTATTGAGTATACAGGCGAAGCATCGCACATCAAATACGCCGGACTATCGGCTCAACTTGTGTTGCCGTGCAAATTGACCTTTTGCCGCGGAAAACACGCTATCGGCCCGATAGACGCTTTGGTAAAGCGTTTGTTTATGCTGTGTTAATTCCATCAACTTGTCCTGCGCTTTGCTCTGTTCGTTGCCGCTAGCATTCCAAAGTATTTTTTGCTGTTCAATTTCTTGCTCGGCATAGCCGTATAGGTTTTTTAATACTTGATAATATTGTACCGAGGCTGTTTGCAAAGCTTGGGCATCCTTGAGGTTAGCGGTAGGCAGATCCTGAATATGGCGGATGATGCTGTCGAACTCCATTTGCTGTTTAGCGGTGATTTGCAAGGCGCTGTCAAAATTATTGTTGATGATGTGTTCGAGCTTGCGGGATTCGCTGCCTTTTTCTCCTAGCAAGATATCGTTCGCGATTCGTTCTTGTTGATCGATCGTGTCCAAAAACTGTTTGGCGGTTCGCTGCTCGCAGGATAGGAGGAGGATAGCCAGCAAGAATATTATGCCGGCATCCTTCAGATTTTTTTTAGCCATGGGCGTGTGTTCATTTGCAGAACTAAATCTACGAAAAGAAACCAAAACCTTGGCGTTCAAATCTGAAGTGGGCGGTAAATGGGGGAAATAAACAATCCCCCAGCGGAGAGGCTCGCGCTGGGGGATCGATAGGGTGTCACTTCACGTTTTAATACGTCAAGCGGCATGATTCCTACTGCAGCAACGGATAGACCCGTACGTAATCGACCTCGAATGTTGCGGGCCAAACGCTGTCGTCAATGCCTTGGGCGCCACCCCAGTTGCCGCCTACGGCTAGGTTGATCAGCCAGTGGAACTGTTGATCAAATGGCCAAGCTTCAAATCCTGTTTGTTCGTTCGAAAAATGAAAAATTTCTACATCGTCAACAAAGCCCTTGATGTAGGCCGGCGTCCAATCTACGCGATAAAGATGAAAGTCGTCTGCGGCACCGGATACCTTGGTGCTTGCCGTTTTTTGCGTGTTGATGGAATGATGGTACGCTTTGGTATGTGTCGATATATGAACGACATCCTGATCGTAACCGACGTGTTCCAGGATATCGATTTCGCCGGAACTAGGCCAACCTCCATATGCGTTGGCCGTAGGGAGCATCCAAATGGCGGGCCAGGTGCCTCTGCCGCGTGGGACTTTGGCACGCGCTTCAAATCGTCCATAAAGAAAGTCTCCCTTGCCCTTACTTACCAGGCGTGCCGAGGTATATGGCCTATTGTTGTCTGCTTCTTTGCGTGCCGTAATATGTAGATGTCCGTCCCGAATATGCACGTTTTTTTTGTCCGCTTGGGTGTAGTACTGCAATTCGTTGTTACCCCAACCCTGATAGGGAGAGCCGAAATCATAGGACCATTTGCTGGTATCGGGCATGCCGTCTTGATTGAACTCGTCTGCCCAGACTGCTGTAGTAGCAAAGGCGTATGCCCCCTTACCGGTCGGCGATGCGGCCGCTTCATCCTGCTTGCGCGTGCCGACATAAAAAGGAATATTAGCCGTTGCTACCTTATTCTTTCCATCCGAAATATATGCAAAAATGCGGTATGCACCTTCTTCTTCCGGAGCGGTAAGTATTGCTCTGTCGAATGCTTGCTCACGAACCAAGTCAGTAATTGCTTCGGGCCGTGCTTCCCGGTCGCCCCCTTCTTTGAGGTCGGTGCTCTCGTGCAAAAGTTCCCACCGCGTGGTCAACCGATCCTGATTCGGATCGCTCGCGGCAATGTCCAAAGCATAGGTTTGTTTGGGTTTTAAGTAGATCATATCCGATGCTTTGCGTCCGTCCAACTGAAAACTGTTAAGCTGTGGCGCTCTATTTTTTGGATATTTCCCCGTCCATAAATACTCCATGACGTCAACGACTGCATTCTGCTCGCCCGCCTCCGTGAAGAGACCATACCAGGTCGGGGTACGTTCCTGTTTTTGTCCCCAAAGGAATACATAGGAACCTAGACACCGTTTGTCCGTGGCAATGGATGCCTCGTACCTGCTTTTGTATACAGCTGCCTTTTCACTGCTGTTTTCCTCGATAGCTGCCGTCCATGGCGTTTGCAATCCTTCCCAGTGGCCCGTAGGTCCCCATTCCGTGACCATATAGGGCTTTTTCCAGCCCACTGCAGTGATCTGTTCGGGCACGGACGCTAGCCCGCCATATACCTGTACCGAGAGGAGGTCGAGCGCTGGGCATTTTTCTTTGATGAGATCAATTTCCTTTTGGTTGATGCCAGCCAGCATCGTGGTCACCAAGTGGTTTGGATCAATATCGTGGATCATCTGGGCCACCCCATTGACAGCATCCCAAACTTTGGGATTGCTGTAATGTAGGTTCAATTCGTTGCCGATACCCCAGGCCAATAGGGCGGGGTGGTCTTTGAACTGTATGATTTCTTGGCGTACACGTTTCAGCTGTTCTTGGACTGCTTCGGGGTCATCATAATCAAAACCGTGCCGCTCAACGCCCATGCGTATACCCATTGTCACGGTTAGCCCAAGTTGCTGGGCGCGGTCCAGGATCTGCTTGGCGCCATCGGTGCTCCACGTCCGGATGGAGTTCCCCCCTTTGTGCTTTAGCTGCTCGATGTAGCTTGTACCACCAGCGCCTTTAATAAAATAGGGTTTGCCGTCACGTATGATGGTATAGCCTTCGTCCGTTCTCTCGATCGTTGCCTTGATGGGCTTTTCTTGCTGCGCTGATGCCGACATTTCTGCGAGCGACAGGCAAAGGATCGTAAGGTATACCAATATGTGTCTTATCATCGTATGTGTTTTTTGTCGAATTATCTAAAATTGCTGTTCGCGTCAATTTGCGTTTGTGGTATGGGCACATACTCGCTCTGTCCGGGGATGAAGCGCGCGCCGAATACCTGCTGTGCGCGACCGGTTCGCACGAGGTCATTAAAGCGTTCGCCCCACCATTCGCAAGCAAATTCAGCTCTACGCTCGTCCAATATCTGGTCTAGGGTAACACCGGCAATGGCGGGCATGCCTGCCCGTTCACGCACCAATCGGAAAGGCTCATCTCCGTTTTGTCCTTTTCGCACTTTGGCCTCGGCATTTAATAACAAAGCGTCAGCATATCGCAGGATGCGGACATTGTTGTTGGCTCCGTACTCCAGCCTGCCTTCTGTCATTTGGTTAACGGGAAGATAGGCCTTTCCGTTAAAGTGTTTGATGCCAAACGTATTACCGTACACGCGATCTCCGCTGGGCGTTAATTTGAATGTGGCCGGATCCCCGTTTATACCACAGTCCAAAATTGTTGTCCGCAGTCGGGTTGTATCGTTTCTATTGGTTAGGAAGTCGACAATATTTTGCGACGGCGGGATCCAGCCGGCTCCGGAAATAGCGCTACCTCGCTGATCGCCGGCAGGGCCTTGCCATCTAAAAAACGTCCCCCAATCCACGCCTGGGCGAACGATATCACCCACGGGAAGGCCGAAATCGGAATACTGAAGCTCGAAAAGCGATTCATTGCTAAGCTTTCCGGGGAGCTTGAACAGCTGATAAAAATCCGGGAAAAGCGAAAATTTATTGCTGGCAATAATTTCGTTGGTAGCGTCCAACACCTGATCCCAGTAGGGGCTTGCATTGTCGTTGCCCGCAAGATCGGCGGCGGCTTTGGCCTTCAACAGTAAGGCTGAATATCTGGTCACCGCGCCCACATGTTTTGATTGATTGGGACGGGCATCTTCCAAGTCCTGGATACAGGCGTCCATTTCGGAGATGATAAATTGTCGAACTTCCGCTGCCGTACTTTTTCCAATGGTGGTGAGGCGTGCGATATCGCCGCTGTCGGAAAGAATAGGCACATCGCCAAAAAGCCGGGAAGCCATGAGATGGGCATAGGCGCGCAGAAAGCGAACTTCCGCTTGATATTGGCGGTTTAGTGCAGCATCTTCCATGTTTGCTGCAGGAATGTTTGCTGCAAAAAGTTCCAATTCCATCAGGGCGTTGTTTGCGGTTATGGCCAAGCTGTAATAGCTGATCCACGACTGGTTCAGGCCCCAGTAAGACTGTATGGTTACATCGCGCTGGAAATTTTTGATAGCCATCAATTCTGGATTGTCATTGGCATTTGGTGCGGCCTGCAGATAGTCATCATCCCGCATGCAACGGATGGTAAGATCTATCCAATGTACGAGGTTGTCGTCGGAGGCCGCGCGATAAACGCCCGATACGGGTGCATACATCAAGGCAAGGTTGCTGTAGTTGATTTCCTCAGAACGCTGTTGATTCTCCAGTGGCTTGTCCAAGAATTTTTCGCAGCCAGTCATAAGCGACGCAAAACCTAGGCAGCTACAAATGATGATATATTTGAATTTTTTCATGATTGTCCTTTTATAAATTAGAAGCTTAAACGTAATCCCAAACTATAGGTTGCCGAGATTGGATACACATTGGCATCGTAGCCCATACCGGATATTTCCGGTGTAAAGCCTTTGTAGCGGGTGAAGATAGCAGGTCTGTCTGCTGTAGCAAACACCCGGATGGGCATAGACTCGCCGAGATTGAACGAATAGCCCAATTGTATATTTTGAATACGGAAGTAAGCACCACTTTCCACAAAAAAGGAGCTGGCTTGCAAATTCCAGGAAGCTACGGTTCCTTCGGCAGAAGGGTAGATGTTCGAGCTGCCTTCGCCATTCCATAGACCTTCGATGAATGCCGCATCGGCGTTCATCTGCGGGTATTTGCGGCGCATGGCACGATTGAGGTTGTGTATTTTGTTGCCGGCAACGCCTTGAAAAGCGATGTTCATATCGAACTTTTTGTATTGGAGGCCGATGTTGAATCCGTAGGTGAGCTTAGGTAGGTAGTTTCCTAGGTTGATGCGATCTTCTTCGTCGAGCTCACCATTTCCATTTTGGTCTTTGTACCTGAGATACCCCGGCTTGATGGGCGATCCCGGATTAAGCTCGTTATAACGGCTGGCAATAGGGTCTGCATCAATTTCGGCTTGTGTTTGATAGATGCCGGCCACCTCATAGCCATAGTAGTAGTTAAGCGGTTGTCCTTCTTCCACTCTGGCGGGAAATTCCGCCGCCCATTCCGGAAAACCGTTCATGATATTGTCCAAGCCACCCAGATCGGTCACCCGATTTTTAAGCGTGGTAAGGTTTACGCCGAGGTTGTATCCAAACTGACCTACTTGATCCTTCCAGTCTAATCCGATCTCCCAGCCGCTGTTGGCGACGCTACCCCAGTTTCCGTACACACGATCCCACATAAATGGAATCGGGCGGCTAAATGCCAGATCACGGGTTTTCCGGTGATAGTAGTCCACCGTACCATGCAATCTGTTGTTGAGCAAGGCAAAATCTAGACCGCCGTCCCATTCTTCCACAACTTCCCAACGCACTTGTGTGAAGAATCGGCCTACACGATAGCCCGGCACGCGAGCACCATAGGTGGAGCCAATGCTGCCGAAGATGGCCGAGTTGTTGTTGCCGGAATTTACAATAGCGTAGCCGGCGTTAGGCTGTATACCATCGTTGCCGAGTAGACCCCAGCTACCACGGATCTTTAACAGGTCGAAAAGCGACTGGTTTTCCATGAACTTTTCACGGCTTAATACCCAGCCTAACCCGATGGAGGGAAAGTAGCCCCATTTCGTTTGGTATTTCGAGCTTCCATCGGCACGGAATGTGGCAGTCAGTAGGTATTTGTTGTCATAATCATAGGTGGCTCGGGTGAAGGCCGACACGCCGGAGTTTCGCGACCCGCCTTCGCCATAACCTGTTGCCGATCCAATACCTTGGGCGCCTTGCCCCACATACCAAAACTCCTCTGCCGCAGGAACGTCGTTTGCCGACACCCAAGTCTCGCGCCAGCGTTCCTCACGTACAGATTGTCCCAAAAGCACGGTCCAGTGATGTTTGCCAGCCTCGTCGCGGTAGGTCAGGAGGTTGTCGAGAATATAGTCTGTATTTCGTGTTTGCGCAGATCGTAAGTACGAGCGATCGCTACGTTGATCGTTATCGATATAATATACCGGGGTGTAGTTTATACCGTGGGTCGATTGCAAACGTTGGCTCAATTGCGAGCGAAAGGTCAGTTTATCTTTCCACAGCTGCGCTTCGACATAGGCACTCGGCAAAATTTGGAAACCTTTGTCTTGGCTATGATTGTAATGGGCTGTTGCAAGTGGATTGTTGAACCAGAATCCTGTTGGAATACCCAGTGAAGCGCTTGTCCCAAATTTTATCGGGTCTGCCATTTCCAATGTTGGATCGTAGGCTGGATAAAGCGGCGAAGCGAAATACGCTTGTCTGAATGCCGTGTTGTTCGGTAAAAAAGCATTGAAATTGTTGAGATGCGCCGTAAACCCTATTTTCAACCAATCGGTGACGCGGGCTTCTGTTTGCATGCGGATGTTGTACTTTTTGTGGTAGTTTTTGGCATCCATGATACCATCTTGGTCGAGGTAATTGATGCCAAATGTATAGGTGATCTTGTCGCTACCGCCCTGCACGTCGATGTTGTGGTTCGTAATCAGCGCCTTTGAACGTAGCAGTTCGCCATACCAGTCGGTGTTGGTCGTTGGAGCGTCGCCCTGTCCGCCAAACTTTTCGATGGAATTGTCGACGATATAGCCTTCACCTTTTGCACGCGCATAGGCGGCAAACTGAGGTCCATTTGCCATTTTAAGGACATTCGTGGGGATTTGGAATCCGGTGTATCCATTGTAAGTGACGCGCGCTTTCATGTTCAGGCTACCCTTTTTAGTGGTGACGATGATCACACCGTTTGCTGCCCTGACGCCATAAATGGCAGCGCCAGATGCGTCTTTCAATACCGACATGTCTGCGATGTCATTGGGATTCAAGAAGTCGATATTGTCCATGAACATGCCATCGACGACATATAAAGGACTTTCATTGTTAAAGGAGCCTACCCCCCGCACGCGCACGGTCGCACCTGCCCCAGGAGCGCCCGAGCTTACAACCTGCACGCCGGTGACAGATCCCTGTAGGGCATCCATCGGTGTGGAGACGGTGCGTTTCACCAAATTCTCCACATTTACGGTCGCTACGGGCGCAGTAAGGTCGCTCTTTCGCTGCGAGCCATAGCCGATGATCACCACCTCATCGAGATTCAAGTTGCCGTCGGCCGAAAGCTGCACGTTAACGGTGTTGCCCGTGACAGGGACGGTCTTCCGGGCATAACCCACCGCCGACACAACCAAAGAGTCGGTGGTTGTTGGTACGCCAAGGGTGAAAAAGCCCCGCTCATCGCTGCTCGTACCCAAATCAGGCCGGTCTTTAACGGTAATGGTTGCAATGACGGCCTTCCCCACCTCATTGCTGATGTTACCGCTGAGCGTTTTTGTCTGCGCGTGCGCATCACGACATAAACCGAATAGCAAGGTAACGACGGTCAATAATACTACTTTGTTTTTCATGCACAATCAAATTAACATGGTTAGGAATTCTTGTTTATAACTTAGCGAATCAAAATTAGTGTAACCCCTCAGCCCGCTGCTTATCGAAGGGTACATCATTTCTACTTCATATTGCTGTAGTTTGTCAATTTTGCTATATTTGACCTACTTCAAGCATACATCATCATCTCTTATAAACCTTGTCATGAAGTATATCGACAAACTGGCTGCTGTATTACTGATACTGTTCCCCCTGTTATCGAACGGGCAAAATCCGTTGGGTATACCTATGGTACACAACTATGGTAAAGTGGTTTTCCAGGGTGGAAGTCGGACATGGGACATCAAGCAGGACAGCCGAGGGATCTTATACTTCGCCAACAACGAAGGTCTTATTACGTTTGACGGAAAATATTGGAAGCGTCATGCCTTGCCTAACCATACAATTGTTCGTTCGATCGCCATCGATGAGCATGACCGTGTCTATGTTGGGGGGCAGGGCGAGTTCGGCTATTTCGAACCGAACCGAAACCAGCAGCTCACATACGTTTCGCTGAAAGGACTACTCGCCGAGGGACAAGCGCAGTTTGCGGATACCTGGAATACCGTGTGTCTTGATCGGGCTGTATTTTTCAGGACAGACAAGCAAATATTTGAGTATCGTAACGGGCAGATAAAGGTGTATCCGGCAAACGTCAATTGGGAGTTTATGGGAAAAGCGGGCAACCAGTTGTTTGCGCAAGATGCCAAACATGGTTTATTGCGTTTTGCCGACGGAAAATGGAAACAGGTACTACGGCACAACGACTTCAAAGCCATGAAGATTGCTTCCATGGCCAGCTTAGGCGATCAGCGCTTGCTTATCACCACCCTTACAGATGGCGATTATTTGCTGCAAGACAGTGTAGCGAGCCGACAACATGTTCACGCCCCCTCGGGCGGGCTTTACACGCCATCGTTAGCACTGATCAATACCAACGAATACGTTGTCGCCACGGCTTCGGAAGGTTGTGTCGTTCGGCATGTACAGGGGCATGTATTGCAAAAGATCGGGCTGGCAGAAGGATTGCAAAATAAAAACGTAACGACGGTTTTTGTGGACCGGCAGAAGAATATCTGGGCAGCCGTAGACAATGCCATCGCGGTGATTAGTTATGGCAGCGCTATCCGTTATTTTAGACCCAGTGCGGAATTTGATGTGACGGGCTATTCGGCATTGATTTTTCAGGAGAAACTGTACGTAACTTCATCCAACGGTGTCTATGTTACAGCGTTGCAGCCGGGGTTTAAAAACCACAGTCAATCTGTCGGTAAGTTTAGGTTGATTGCAGGAAGCGATGGCGGGGAAGCTTGGCGCGTGTCCGAGATTAACGGGCAGCTGCTGCTGACCCATAACCGTGGTCTCTTTAGCATACAGCAGGACAGATTGGTTGCTTTAGAGGAAGGAGCCGGCGCTTGGCTCCCGATGGCGCTTTCTGCCGTGTATCCGGTCGAGCGGGCGTTGCTGGGTACGTACTATGGCCTGGATCTCATTCGGTTTAACGACGGGCGATTTGAGCGTGTCGACAAGCTTAAAGGCCCTTCCGATTCGTACCGGTTTCTTGAAATGGATAGCCGGGGCGGTATTTGGGCGTCGCACCCTTACCGCGGTATTTACCGTTTACGGTTGGCCGACGATGCCACAGCGTATGACGCCCGTCTGTTTACCGAAAAAGATGGGCTTCCTTCTGATTTCCAGAATTATGTCTTTCGCGTTAACAACCGACTGCTATTCGGCACGGCTAAAGGTATCTACACCTTTGACGAGCAGCAGTCGCGGTTCATGCCTGCTGCTGATTTAGCTGAGTTTACTGATCTGCCGATCAAGTATCTAAAGGAAGATGCGGATGGTCATCTTTGGTTTTGTAGCGGCAAGCGGATCGGGGTGGCGCGGCAAGATCCTAAAACCAAACGCTATCAAATAACTTATTTGCCTGAATTGGAGGGACATCAAACATCCGGATTTGAAAACATCTATGCTTATGACAAGAACAATATTTATATTGGCTCGGAGCGCGGTCTTATCCATATCGATTTCGAAAACTACCTTGCGGTTAAACACAAGCCACAGGTATTGCTTTCGTCCATAAGGGCGACGGCGACCACCGATAGTACGATTTACGATGGGCATGTGGTTCGGCCGGAAGAGGCCAAGGGCAACAATTTGGCCGCTTCGGCGGTCCTTCCGGCCCGTTTCAATTCCTTTTTGTTTAGGTATGCGTCGCCGAGCTATGGCATCCAAGCGTATATGCAATACAGCTATCGCTTGGAAGGTTACGATCGGGAATGGTCTGTTTGGGGAAGCGAAACCGAAAAAGCGTATACCAACTTGCCCAACGGCACATACACTTTCCAAGTACGCGCAAAAAACAATCTTTCCGACCTATCAGCAGTAGCATCCTATACATTTGTAATCCGGCCACCATGGTATAAATCTATTTGGGCAATAGGCATCTATGTCTTCATTTTGCTGTTGGCGATCTACCTACTGGTGCTTTGGCAGAAGCGCGTATGGAGAAAACAGGAGGAAGATTTCAATAAGAAGCTGACGCAGATGCGGTACATCCATCAGTTAGAAATAGAAAAAAATGAAAAAGAAATTGTAAAGCTGCAAAACGAAAAGCTGGAGCATGAGGTCATGTCTAAAACGAAGGAGCTGGCCAGCGCCAGCATGCAGCTGATGGAAAACACCGGTGCACTGAGTAAGCTTCGCGTCGAATTGGCAAAATTGGATGTCAGGGCGGAGGAAGGAAACGAATTGAAAAAAATTACCTCGCTGCTGAACGATGTGGAAAAGAACAGCAGCCATTGGGATCAGTTCGCCAGCCATTTTGATGAGCTTAACGACGGCTTTATGCATCGTTTAAAAGAGAAACATCCCAAGTTATCTCGGAATGACTTAAAAGTTTGCGCGTACTTACGGTTGCATTTTTCAACCAAGCAGATTGCACAACTGCAGAATATATCGGTAAGGGGCGTGGAGATACATCGCTATCGGATTCGCAAAAAATTGGGTATCGATAGCGATACGCCGACCGCCGACTACTTAGCTACGGTTTAACCGTGTAAGTAAAAAGATCTGTTGACTTATGGGTATTCTATCTTCAATTTATTTTGAAAACGTAAAACCTTTGCTTAATTTTGTTGACAAATGGACTAACAACACAGCAGATTATGAATTTTAATTCCCGTTTTTACCAATACGTTTTTGCGTTTTCCTCTTTGGTGGTTTTGTTAAGCGAGTTAGCTTGTCGTTTAGGGCAGTTTATCGCAGGCTTTTTCTATAATTAACAATACGAGATCCCACGATCCGGTCGTGTATAGCCATACCGCTGCTTGAGACGGTAATCTACGAAACCCAACCTAAGGCTGCCTTAACCACAAAGCGTACTACTGCTGCGGGAAAATTGATGTTCTGTGGTGCATCTTTCTGCTTTATCAATAAACTAAAAAATGCCAGTATTTAGTGATAAATCTGGCATTTTTCAGCTGTTGTTTGCTCGGAATAAGGGCTATTGCCAACCACCTCCTAGCGATTTATAGAGATCGATCGACGCGTTGAATTGCGCTTTTTGCGACTCAATCCATTCGAATTTTGCTTCAATGGCATCACGCTGCGTCATTAGTACCTCCATGTAATCGGCATGTGCCGAATTGAAAAGATCGTAGGATATCTGTACGGATTCCGTCAACGTGGATACTTGCCTACCCTGTAGTGTATTGATGTGAGCCATGTTTTTAATTTTCGCCAATTGATTGGCAACCTCTACATAGGCGTTTAACAGGGTTTGCTCATAAACGAATACCGATTGTATTTGTTTGGCGTTGGCATTGAGATAGTCGGCTTGGATAGCTCTTTTGTTGACCAACGGCGCGATCAGGTCGCCCGTAATCGAGTAAATCAATGATTGCGGTGTTTTGAGCAGATAGGCGGGGTTGAAGGCTTGGTAACCGAGGCTGGCAGAAATTCCTAGCGATGGGTAAAACCGTGCCTTGGCCACTTTCACATCCAGTTTGGCGGCAGCCATAAGCAGCTCTGCCTTCCTCACATCGGGTCTGTTGTCTAAGAGCTGTGCGGGCAGTCCTTCTTGCACAGTGGGCAGGTTGCTGTGGTCGAGGCTGCTGGCCTCGCGTTGGATGTGCTGCGGATATTGGCCGACGAGATAGTTTAATTGATTCTCGGCCTCCACGATCTGTTGATCGATTTTATAGCGCATGCTTTGCGTTTTGAGCACCTCTGCTTCGAATTTCTTAACGGCCAGTTCTGTCACCCGTGTCGCAATCTTCTGCAATCTCACTAGATCCAGCGCATCCGATTGCAGCTTTAGGTTCTGTTCGACAAGCATTTTTTCCTGGTCCAATGCCAATAGCTCGTAATAGAGGTTTGCAATCTCGGCCACGAGGTTAGTGACCATGAAGTTTTTGCCCTCTATGCTGGCTAGGTATTCGAGCTGCGCTTCCTTGGCTGCATTGTGCAGCTTGTTCCAGATGTCGACCTCCCAATTGGCAAAGAGCGTGGCACCCAAATCGGGCATAGGGTCGGGATTTTCCTTTCCGTCACGAATCTCGACTTGCCTTTCCGTTGCGCCGAGGGTAGTATATGCACTGCGTTTTTCGGCTCCGCCGCCTATTTTGGCGCCTACGAAAGGGAGGTACTCACCCTTTCTGGCCCGAATCTCGTTGCTGGACATTTTTATTTCCTGTAGCATGATATGCAATTCCTGATTGTGATCCAGTGCGGAGTCAATAAGGTTGCGCAGATGAGGATCCTTAAAATACGTTTTCCAGTCTACTTTGGCGCTATTCGCGCTGTCGGCCTCGGCCTCGTAAGTTGTAGGCATGTTGGCGGTGGAGGCAACCTGTTCCTTAATCTTCGGTACCCCGCAGCCGATTATGGCTAGGCAGGAACCCGCTAATAGTATAGGCTTGATGCTTGTTTTCTTTATCATTAGTTTTCAATTTCTTCCAATAAAGGATTTTCTATTTCTTCCAACAGGGGTTGTTCGCTTTCGTGTTTAATCAATTTGCGCTTGCCAGCGATACTGCCAAAAATGAAGTAAAGCCCGGGTACGATGATGACGCCGAAAATGGTGCCCAGCAGCATCCCCCCAGCAGCGGCGGCACCGATGGTTCGGTTGCCAATGGCGACTGGTCCATGAGCAAAGATCATCGGGATCATTCCTGCAATAAATGCGAAAGACGTCATCAAGATGGGCCGAAAGCGTACTCGTGCACCTTCGATAGCCGCTTTGTAGATGGTCATGCCTTCGGCGTGTTTCTGCATGGCAAATTCCACGATCAACACCGCATTTTTACCTAAAAGTCCGACGAGCATCACCAAACCCACCTGGGCGTAGATGTCGTTGGCTAAGCCCATCAGCTTCAACAA
This sequence comes from Sphingobacterium griseoflavum, assembly GCF_014653155.1. Lineage (GTDB taxonomy): Bacteria > Bacteroidota > Bacteroidia > Sphingobacteriales > Sphingobacteriaceae > Sphingobacterium > Sphingobacterium griseoflavum. The sequence goes on from NZ_BNAF01000001.1 coordinate 407,402, forward strand.
TAGGAAAGTGCCAAAGATTCCGGCAGGTAGGGATAGGATGACGGAAAGTGGTAGGATAAAGCTTTCGTATTGTGCCGCCAGTACCAAATACACGAAGCCCAATACAATCAGGAAGATGTAGATGGCTTCGTTTCCCCTTGCGGTTTCATCTTTTGTTAAGCCTTCCCAACCGATGTCATAACCGCGCGGCAAGGTCTGTTTGGCCACTTCCTGGATTGCTTTGATCGCTTCTCCTGTACTGTAGCCCGAAGCTGGCTCGCCCTTGATCGCCGAGGATGGGTACATATTGTATCGGGTAATCTCGTTAAGCCCATGCGTTTTGGTCATTTTCATAAAAGAGGAGTAGGGTACCATCTCGTCCTTATTGTTCTTGACATAGAGCTTCATGACATCCTCAGGGAGAGCCCTTGATTCGGGGGAGCCCTGCACATAAACTTTGTAGAATGTCCCGAAACGGATAAAGCCTTGCTCGTAGGTGCTTCCGATCAATATGGAGAGGTTGTTCATCGCATTTTCGATGTTTACACCCTTTTGCATGGCGGCCTCGTTGTCTATTTCCAGCTCATATTGCGGGTAGTTTGCGCTGAAAAAGGTAAACAGGCCCGTTAATTCCGGACGTTTTTCGAGCGCTTGCATAAATTTATCATTTACTTTTTCGAGTTCTTTGTAGTCGTCGGAGTTGGTTTTGTCCAGCAGTCGCAAGGAGAAGCCGCCTGCTGCGCCATAACCCGGCACGGCCGGAGGTCCGAAAAATTCGATGGTAGCACCTGATATCTCTTTGGCCTTTCCTTCGAGTTCCTCAATAATTTCGGACACCGATTCCTTTCGTTCCGACCAGTCTTTTAGCTCGATCAAGCAGGTGCCGGCATTGGATCCGCGACCTTCGGTCAATACCTCGTAGCCTGCCAGTGCCGTGACGGATGCCACGCCATCGATATGTTCAGTAAGCTGTTGCAGCTGTCGGGCAACGTCGTTTGTGCGTTCTAGCGTCGAGCCCGGTGGGGTTTGTACGATCGCGTAAATCATTCCTTGGTCTTCATTGGGGATAAATCCACTCGGCAGGGTGCCCGAGATCCCGAATATGCCTACGGAAAATGCCGCAAGGATCAGGAAGGTCAGGAGACGTCTGTTCACGATCTTTTTCAAAAATAGTGCATAGCGTAAATTGAGTCGATCGAAACGCTTGTTGAAGGCTTCGAGAAATTTATCGACCAGACTTTTCTTTTTGGCTTTTCCATGGTTGCTCTTCAAGATCATGGCACAAAGCACCGGTGTCAAGGTAAGCGCTACAAAGCCCGATATCACAATGGAGCAGGCCATCGTTATGGCAAACTGCCTGAAAAATACACCAACCGGACCGGCCATAAAAGCTACCGGGATAAATACAGCGGTCATGAGCAACGTGATGGCAATAACGGCGCCGCTGATTTCACGGATCACCTCGACGACGGCCTGATAGGGAGGAAGATGCTTTTCGTGCATCTTGGCATGGACGGCTTCGACGACGACGATGGCATCATCGACTACCACACCGATGGCCAGCACCAGTGCAAAAAGCGTGATTAGGTTGATGGTGAGGCCAAAGACCTGCATGAACATAAAGGCGCCGATCAATGACACCGGCACGGCGATGGTCGGGATTAAAGTAGAACGCCAATCTCCCAGGAACAGAAATACCACAAAGGCTACAAGCACGAAGGCCTCCACCAAGGTATGCACGACTTTATCGATCGATGCATTCAAGAAGTTGGATACGTCGTATGTGATCTTGTAGTCCATTCCCGGAGGGAAAGATGCGGCTTTTATCTCTTCCAACTTGCTTTTTACCTCATTGATGACCTCGTTGGCATTGCTGCCATAGTTTTGTTTCAGGGTGATGGATGCCGATGGTAGCCCATCGAGGTTGGAGTAGATATCGTAAAATTCACTGCCCAGCTCCACGGATCCGATGTCTTTAAGCTTCAGGTTTTCGCCTTCGGCATTCGCACGGATAATGATGTTTTCGTACTGCTCAATCTTGTTGTAGCGACCCTTGTAGGTCAACACATATTCTAAGGATTGCGAACGCTTTCCGGTACTTTGGCCAATGCGTCCCGGGGTTCCGATGATGCTCTGCTGGCTCATGGCTTCCATCACTTCGTCGGTAGATACGTTGTACGCGCGCATACGCTCCGGATTTAGCCAGACCCGCATGGCATAAATACGGCTCCCGAGTATCTTGGCACTGCCCACGCCGTTCAAGCGGCCTATCTCGGGGATAACGTTCACATTGGCGAAATTGTAAAGGAATTTCTGATCGGCATGGGGGTCTTTGCTGAAGACGTTTACATACATCAGCATGTTGGGCGATGTATAGCTCACCACCAGCCCTTCCCGTTGTACAAGTTCCGGCAAGCGGTTGGTCACCTGTTCAATGCGGGTTTTGACATTGACCATTGCCTGGCTGGGGTCGGTGCCCAAATTAAAATAAACCATAATAGTCGCTTCGCCAGCGCTGGTGGCGTCGGATGTCATGTATTTCATACCCGGCGTGCCGTTAATGGATTTTTCCATCGGGATGAGCACCGATTCGGTTAATACGTTTGCACTTGCGCCAGGGTAGGCAATGTTGACAACGACAACCGGCGGCGCAATATCGGGAAACTGGGAGATGGGAAGCGTGCTGATGGCCAGCAAGCCCATGAATATAATCACGATGGATAGCACAATGGCCAGCACCGGTCTTTTAATGAATTTTTCAAACATAATCTGCGGAATTTTTGATAAGAATCGATTTTTTCTTTCTATTCACTGGGCAACGTAAGGCTAGATAACACACGTCTAGGCTCTTTGTAATCGATATGGATCTTATCGCCATGCTGTACTTTGCGGATACCCTCAAGGAGAATTTTTTCGTTGCCCTTTAAACCACTTTGCACGATGTATAGGTCTGGAAGCTCTGCTCGGATCGTGATGGGGGTAAGCAGCACTTTTCCATCTTCGGCTACAACATAGACATACTTCTTGTCCATAATCTCGAAGCTGGCTTTTTGTGGAATAATAATGGCGTGCGGCATAGGGATTGGCATCAGGATAGTTCCTGTTTGGCCGTTGCGCAGTAGATTTTCCTTGTTGGGGAAGGTGGCGCGGAAGGCGATGTTACCCGTTTCGTTGTTGAAATCAGCCTCGATCGTTTCCACTTTTCCTATTTGGCCGTAGATATCTTGGTTGGCGAGCATCAGTTGAACCTGATCAAGATTTTGTTCGCTTTTGTGCGCTTTGTAGTTCAGGTATTCTGCCTCCGGGACATTGAAGTAAACCCACATGGTGCTGTTATCGGAAAGGTTGGTGAGCAGGTCGCCCTCGTCAACCAAGCTGCCCAGCTTAAGATCCAAGTGATCAATAATGCCATCGTATGGTGCCGTAATCTTGGTAAAGCCCAAATGGACCGAGGCAAGTTCCATCTCGGCCTGCGCTTTTTTCAATTTTGCTTTTGCCATGGCGAGCTCATTTGGCGCGACCACATTTTTATCCGCGAGGGTTTGTATGTTTTGCAGTTCGATGTTTGTGGCTTCGGTCTCGGCCTGAGCCTTGAGGTATTCGGCATGGTAGATTTTGGGCATGATCTGGAACATGAGCTGTCCTTTGCGCACAAACTGCCCTTCGTCGACAAATACCTTTTCGAGGTAGCCCCGTTCTTGTGAGCGTACTTCGATGTGGCGAATGGAACGTACTTGGCTCACGTACTGTTTAACAATAGTGGTGTCGGCAATTAAAGGCGAGGTAACAAGAAAATGAGCATCTTCTTCTTTTTCTTTCTGTTTGTTGTGGCAGCTGGCCAATGCTAATAGCGCAGCACAGCCCATAAGCATGATCTGTTTTTTCATACGGTTTATTCGTACTTAAGATAATTGATAAAAAAAATAAGGGAATATAGGATACAGGTCGCTTTGCAGCGATTGTCGCCTACAGCTGTCGCGGCCCTATACCGGCACAGCTATTTTGGGAAGTATTTTTTTGCTAAATGCGGAAGTCCTGAAACAGCATAAACCTTTCGCTATCGAAGCAGGTAATCAATAGTGCGGAATGTGCAGCAGTGGGTTTATTGTTATAAAGCAGCGAGAAAAGGCTAAATGCAATATCTTTATGCAAAAGCAAAGCCAGCAAGGGGCTGGCAAGATTTTCGTTTGCTGTGGACGGCTTTAGATCGCTTTCTTCCGGTTTTTCGATAGCACGGCTATCATGGGTGTGTTGATTTTTGTGTTGCTGTTCCCAACGGTGGTCAATAGCAACCTTGTCACTGTGGCTATGGTGCCGCGTTTCGAATAATTGTTGAAATGCTTGTAAGCTTCTTGTATACTTGGAAGTACCAGAAAAAATGCCCAACACGCCTCCAATAAGAAGTATCGCTAATGATAATACTGAAATGAATTGCGCTATTCTGTTGTGCATTTGCAGGCAAAACTAATTAAAACTATCAAATTCTAATGTTAAATTTTTGTAAAATGGCTTTTATAAAGGCAATTGTAGTAGTTTGGTAGTTGATTTCTCATTTTTTTACCCTCGTTTAGCTTGTTTTCTGGCGAATGATGTGATTCATAATCAGATTATTGGCATCATTGGGATTTTGCGGATAATACAGTGCTGCTTGGTAACACTTTTGTTATGTTTTTAAATCCCTACTTGGTCATATGGAGGTTCCGGGGTAGCTCTTGTTCTTGCATGGATGTTTGGCCTCTATGGAAAGTTTGGTAAATTTATTTGATCATATCTGTAACCTTTTCCGGTTTACGGCACACTAATGTAGAAAACATATCATCATGGAAAAAACTTTAGCTGTATTTATTCCCATCGCATTTTTCATCTGCGTAACATTATGTGTGTATTTCGTTAGCCGTTTCCGCTATGAAGCCATTACCAAATTGGGAGGCCCCATTCCCAGAAATCCGGCGGTCAAGCAATCTTGGAAACGTTTTGGCGTCGTCGTACTGGGCTTTGGGTTAGGCATGCTTATCACCGGTATTTTGCTCAACAAGGGCGTGATTGTCGAAAACGATTGGGCAGGTTTATTTATTGTCGGTATTATCACGTTGTTTGTCGGAGCGTCGTTGATCGTTGCCGATAAGTTGACGGATAAAGACCAATCGGTAGATGGATAATCTCTATATCGAGAAAGTATTAGCGGGAGATCGCCATGCCTTTCGGTACTTTATACATACCTACAAGGACATGGCCTTTTCTGTTGCATTATCTTTGGTGAAGCAGGAGCATCTTGCCGAGGAGGTAGCACAGGAAGCCTTTCTACAGGCTTATCTTTCGCTGGCTAGTTTTAAGAGGCAAGCAAAATTCAGTACCTGGCTTTACCGCATAGTGTTGCGGTGTGGCTACAAGCTTCTGCAGAAGAGAGGCATTTTGTCGGTTGAACTCGATCTGGCTGCCCATGATCAAGGGTATGAGGAGACGACGTTTGACAAATTGCTGCGGGACGAACAAAAGCAACTCGTCAACGAGGCGCTTTTACACATTCCGGCCAATGAGAGTTTGGCGCTGCGCCTTTTCTACTTGGAGGAGCTGTCCTTGCAAGAGCTTTGCGAAGTGACGGGTTGGACAAATGCCCATGTTAAAGTCATCTTGTTTCGTGCGCGAAAACGCATGTATCAAGCATTAGGTAAACTTATGAAATCACCCTATTATGGAACATAAAGATCCGCAGTTGCGCAAGCTGATGAAGTTGTCGAAAATGGAGCTGCCATTTTCTGATTTTGAAGACCACATTATGGCCGAGGTGGAAAAGATCGAGGCGGGTAGGGAAGAGGCCCTGAAACATAGAAAACTGGCGCTCATCTTCTTCATTACAGGATCTTTATTTGGCTTGATACTCAATTATATGGTCGATCTGGCTATGAGCCATGTTCATTTACAACAGGGCGCAAAAAATCTCCTTTCGCTCTGCTCGCAACTTTGTTATGTTATTTTGATCGTTTTGTTAAGTGATAGGTTGTGGCGGCTGCGTCAACTGTTGAAGCGCAAGCTTTGATGGATGAGCAGCCGAGTTGATCGCGCGAGTGGTGCCTATCAAAAGCAGCAACCGTTTGCTTTTTAAGATCGTACTTTCTACCATGTTTTTAGAAATGTCATACTTACATTTTTATTAATTTTTTTTCTTTTAACACGGTTTATTCGGTTTTATTTCTGTTTTAACTCCCCTTTTTTTTAACATTTTTATTTTAAGCAATCGATTGATTAAAATTTTTTCTTGACAGAGGTTGTTTTGTTTCTTAATTTTAGGAACCAATCTAAAGGAAGGTTGCTTCTTCTTAGGATAATTTACTTTCGATGGATGGGAACAAAAGTCGAAAGTGTGCATCAGTTCGTTGTTTAATTTTGTTCAAGTTCCCCCGGGGGATGTCTATCCGGGGGCTGAACATCAACAGTTGCAAGACAATACGCGGTGCCGTCATCAGTTTAAGGAATATTAGTTTGACTTAGGACAAACGATTTATAGCGTATTGGTTGATTAGGTTGAGGGCGGTTTCTGAAACATGGGTCAGGCCGCCCTATTTTTTTGTTCCTTTTTCAGCATAAATTTTCTTGACCAAAACATTTTTCCAAATCACGGGTTCACTATCTGAATCAAAAAAATGTCGAACAAGATGATAAGAAACAATGGTAAAATAGATCTCGGATGGTTAGGCCTACTCATTTTAATGGTTGTCTGTCTGTATGTTACGCTCCAACTCACGGCAGGAAGCGGATTTAGCATGTCTCCGCTTCCTTAAGCAACGCGTTTACAGCTTATCCAGCAGTAGTGAGCTGCATTCCTTTTTGGGTAAATCTAGCTCTTTTGATCGTCCAGCACCAAAAATTCCAGCACATTTTCCCGTACGTCCATAACCAGCGGATTTTTTATGGGTAAGATCAGTTCGTCGTCCACATGCATATATTTACTGCTGCAGTCGATGGACAGTTCTTTTGCTGCAAAACTATGATAGGTGAACTGCGCATCGGTATTATGTTGAATAAGCTGTTGAATATAGTCGGCGAAGGCTTGCCTTTGTTCCTCATCGACATAGACCACATCAAACACGCCATCTTCGGTCGAAGCATTTGGAGCCAGCAGCAGGTTGGGGCCGATGGATTGTATATTCATCACTTCCAGTAGCAGGCATTTTCCTTCATAGGTTTTTCCGTCGGCCTTAAGCATGTAGGATGCTGCTTCGGCCTCCAGTATAAGCTTGTGCAACACCTGCAGGGCTAATTTTAATTCGTCTTTCGCGGATGCTACCTCGCTTTTATCCTGGGCATCCATAGCTTGCATAAGATGAGGAAAGAGCCCATAACCGGCACTTTCCAGAAAAAATTCCGTTGTGTCCGGATTTTTGATCACCCCAAGGTCAAAACGTTTTCGCTTGCTCCTCTTCCAATTTTTGATATGCATACCTCGATCGGCGTCTCGATCGATACCTAATGTCTTCGACATATTGTTTGCCGTTCCCATGGGTAGGATGGCTATGGGGATCCTTTTTGCCAGTGCATCTCGGCTCACAAGTTCTTTGACGACACGCCGTATCGTCCCGTCTCCGCCGGCCACCACCGCAAAATCCGCTTGCTCCAGCTGTTCCTTCCAGCTGTCGTCTTTCTTCACCGAGAAGTACACGCAACCGAAGCCCTCCCGTTCGATAGCCTGCACCAGTTCCGTATGCAAATGGTCTTCGTCGCCAGCACCGGGGTTATGTAATAGAATTGTTTGTTCCATGGATTTGATTTAGAGTTGAACATTTGTAGCGGCTTAATTGTTGTTAAAATGTACGAAATAATAAAAAAAGGATTATGAGGATCTTAGTGACAAATGACGACGGTATATATAGCCCGGGTATTGCAGCCTTGGCGCGGGTGGCAAAGAAGTTTGGCGAGGTGCGTGTCGTTGCGCCAGACGTGGAGCAATCGTCTATGGGACATGCGGTGACACACTCGCGGCCGTTAGGTTATCGAAAGTCGCCCATCGAATTTCCGGATATCGAAGCCCACCGCGTAAACGGGACACCGGCCGACTGCGTGGCTATGGGTATGCACCTGTGGAGTGATGTAGATGTGGTGCTTTCTGGGATAAATATGGGGCCAAACCTCGGCAACGGGATGTGGCATTCAGGCACGTTGGCCGCAGCCAAGCAAGCCGTACTTTTTGGTGTCAAAGGTATTGCGCTGAGCACTCCCGTGGGCAAAACAGAACCTGATTTCTCCCTGTTGGAACCTTATGTGGAGCAAACATTATCGCTTTTGCTGAAGGATACGGAATTGGCCCTCTACAATGTGAATTTCCCGCCACATCCCAAAGATATCGTGTGGACACGGCAATCGGTACGGCTCTATGATGGCACCATCGTGCCCGGTACCGACCCGATGGGCAGGAAGCACTATTGGTTTACCGTGACCCCCTTGGAGCCAGCAGATGAGGGTACGGACCGTTGGGCGGTGGAGAACGACTTGATTTCCATTACACCCTTACGGCTGGACCTGACAGACGAAGCAAGCCTTGCAGAAAAACTTGCACCTTGACCTTGTTCAGCAAAAGATCTTTTTCCCATCGGCGTTTGTAGAACAGTACGACGCTAAACGCATTTGATGAACTGCGTGAAATATTGCTGTCTCATAAGGAGGCTCTTAAATTGCACATGTGACGTCTCCTTATGGGTTAGTGCCGAGATTCGATTTCTCGGTTCACCTGTAGCAATAAGATGAGTCCAGGGAGCATGGTTGTCAAACAAGCTAGCATAACAACAACCAAAGATGGCGTTCCCTTGCTGATCGCTAGGTAGCCTAGTATGCTGCAAGCGACAAGTAATACGCACGCTAGGCCGATGGTCAATGCCGTAATTTTTTTCTTTCTCTCTTGAAGTTCTTCTAGGGTTAATTCAGTCAATTCTTTTGTTTTTTTCATGTAGGGTTAATTTTTGGAATAGTGCTTTGGCGATAGGCAAAGATATGCAAAAAGCTTTGAAGATTACATCTTTTGCAGAGGATAAATCCATTTCGCCTTGTTTGGACAAAGAGATTGGGAACGCCCTCATACGTAGGTTTTCGTATCTGCCGCTGCCGTTGCACGGTCTTTGCAATAAGCAGGATGGAATACATTCAATAATTAATATTGAATTAATATGCTTCCAGTATATTTGGGCTGTAAACACATATGGCACAGATCATTCCCCTATACCAAAATTGGCTCATTGCTATCAAAGAAAGCGATAGCAGGTCGGCATTTTCTGCCGTCTATACGAAATTTTGGAAGGATTTGTTTGTGCATGCCTTGAAGAGATTGAAAGACGAGCAACATGCCGAAGATATTGTTCAAGAGCTTTTCGTGCATTTTTGGGAGCAGCGGCAAAAGCTCGACACAGAGATGAACTTGCCAGCTTACCTCTACGGGATGCTGAAGTATAAGATTGTTGATTATTTCAATTCGTGCAAAGCTAAACCACAGCTGCTGGCGTATTGGGCGGAAGATATGCATCAATACGTAATAGATCATCCAGAGGAACTGCATGCATACCTTCATTTGGAAGGGCTGTTGGACCAAGAATTGCAAAAGATGTCGCATAATATGCGAGAAGCGATCTTGCTTAAATGGGATCAGCTCAGCATCAAAGAAATTGCCGAGAAATTGAATCTGTCCGAACAAACGGTTAAAAATAATCTGACAGACGGAAGCAAGCGATTAAAACGATCATTGCTGCTGCATAGCGATGGCCAATATGGCGTTGTCCTAGGCTTTGCCTTTCAGTCAATAGCGATGCTTATCCCGTAATAAGCCACCGCGACATCAGAAAAGTTAACATTTCCTTTATAATTCCTTGAAGTACTTTTTCAACCTTTTGTAGACATCTATATAAAAGGCATACAAAAAAGTGAAAAAGAAACTCTTCCATTTTTTAACCTATCGTTACCATAAAGGTCTTGCAAGCGAGCAGGAAGCGCAGTTGTTCGATCGTTGGTACCAAGATCTGGACCATCGTTCGCAACAATTGCCGGATGATTTGCAAGAAAGGGAACAGCGCTCGCTGGGCGCAATTTTCCACACATTGGACCAAGTGGCCGTAAGACCGGTTATGTTTGGCAAGCAATGGAGAAGGATCGTTGCCGCCGCCGTAATGATATGTTTTGCTATCGGCATCGGGCTGATGGTGCCCCTCTTTGACCGATCTCCCATTGATGCAACCCCAAGGCCTGCTTATCGCGTAATAGAAACCGGTGTAGGTGAGCGCAAGGCCGTGCGATTGCCTGATGGGAGTAATATTGTGCTCCATGCGCGATCCAGCCTGCGCCTAGATGAAAAGCGATATGGTAAAACAAGCCGAACGGTAGAACTGTTGCGGGGTGAAGCATTTTTTGATGTCGAAAAGGACAGCAGCCGCGCATTCATCGTGCGGACAGGACCTTTGCAAACGAAGGTGTTGGGGACCTCCTTTGGCATTCAGGCCTATCCGGAGATGAGCGAACAGGTGATATCGGTCTATAGTGGACGGGTGCAAGTGCAGCACGGCGAACACACGCTGGGTATATTGCGTCGGGGTGAACAGATTCGATTCGATAAAAATACTGTAAACAGTGCGTTGATAAAATTTGATAGCGCTACCGCTCATAGCTGGTTGTCCGGGCGTATCCTTTTGCAGCAAGCATCATTCGAAGAAGTTGCTTTGGCGATAAAAAATAATTACGGTGTGACCTTGAGACCAGCGAGTAAGGAGATAGCCCATCAGCAATACAGTCTTCCGATTGAAGAGCATGTTCCCTTTGCGGATGTGCTTCAAGTCATCTGCGATATGCACCGCAATAGATCTAGAAAGGAGGGTGATATCGTGCTGATCTACTAGAAGATAGCGCAAAAAAAAGGCTAACGACCGCCATCGCTAGCCCATTTTTACGCACAGCTTGCGCTGTAGCGAAACGTATAAAACCATATTAGTTAGTTCATACAATACAAAATTATGCAATTTAATTTACACGACCTCCATTTTACCATGCGTATGTTGTTAATAGGAATGATCGGTGTTTTAAGCCTGACGGAAATGCTGTTTGCTGCCGATGTGCGCGCGCAGATCTTGGATAGGAAAATCAGTGTAGAACTGAGAGCTGGAACTATGACGCAGGCTCTTCACACACTGGCGAATGAAAAGGTGTACATCGCATTCGATGATACCGAGTTTGACCTTTCTAAAAAGCGTATCAACGCCAAAACATTTAGCCATACACCTGTTCGGGATGTGCTTACCTATCTCTTTGCGGGCAGCGGACTGATTTTTAAGGAAAGTGGAGCCTATATTATGCTGGAAAAAAAAGTGCCGCAGCGCCCCGGAACGATTAGCGGGAAAATCTATGACGAGCGCGGACTCCCGCTGGCGGGCGCCAATATACGGGTGCCGGAGAATGGCAGAACCGTACAGGCACGAGTAGACGGATCCTATCAGCTGGAGCTCCCTGCCGGTACCTATCAAATCGAGATTAGCTATGTTTCTTACCAAACGCAGCGCGTGCAAGGTGTTCGGGTACGTGCTGGCCAAGCAACCCCATTGGATGTTTCGATGCGCATTGCCAAGCAGCAACTGGAGGATGTCGTTGTGACCGTAAACTTCAAACAGGCCGCTGTAGCCGGCTTGTATGCAGTCCAAAAAAATGCCGCTTCGGTAACAGATGGAATATCTGCCGAGCAAATTGCACGCACCCCAGACAACGATATTGGGCAGGTACTAAAGCGGGTCACCGGAATCACGACCGTCAACAACAGTCGCGTCGTCGTTCGTGGTATGTCCGACCGTTATAACCAAGCCATGTTGGACGGGGTGACGATACCCAGCACCTCGATGAACCGCCGTGATTTCTCCTTTGATATTATCCCGACGGCGATGGTAAGCGCTATTGTAGTCAATAAAACGGCTACACCGGATGTTTCATCGGAATTTTCTGGTGGACAGATTTCGGTAAATACCTTGGCTATCCCCGATCAGAATTTTACGAGTGTGCAAGTGGGGCTTGGAGGCAACAGCCAAACGACGGGGAAGGATTTTTATCGCTTGGGTGAACGGACGAACAGTGAATTTTTCGGTTTTTTCGATCCTTCTGCCAAGGCGCCTAAAGATATCCAGTCTTGGAATTTTGGTGGTTCGGAGCTTCCTCCTCCGGGTATTTCCACCGACCCCGATATACCTGGTGCTACGGAAGGGCAACATCTGATCGGGGAGAACTCACCATTATACCGTTCTTTCGATGCCATCGCACAGTCCAAACGTTTCTCTGCCGATAATCTGAAGCTTTACCGTTACAAAGCTGCACCCAACCAAAATTATCTCTTCGGATTGGGCCGGGTGTATCGTTTGGGAAATGGCTTACGCCTTGGGTTTTCGGCGAGTGCCAGCTTGCGTACCGAGCATCAAACTACTCCGTTCAACAACGTTCGAGGATCCAGCTATGCTGGCGGGGTTCACTATATCGACAGTACGGGTTTAGGACAAAATGGTGCCGGCATGGCTTATCGGTTTAATAGTATTAGCGGATTGCTTGCCAATCTCGGGCTGCAGGGGGAACGAATGGAGATTTCGCTGAAAAACATGTATTCGCGGACTTACAACAACACCTTTTTTGATGCGGTTCGCCTCAACTACGAGGACGTCACGCTGGCGCCAAATTTAGAGCAATACCAGCAGCCACAGGCAATGTCACTGCAGCAGCATCAATTAAATGGGTCGTTTAAACTGCCTTGGAATGTGAAAATGGATGCCCTATTCGCCTATAACAAGATCAAGCAACAAATTTTAGATGAGCGGAAACTGGAATACCGCCTCACGACAAGCATTGGTGACAGACATTATTTCCAGACGCCTAATATATGGGATCCAGCGCGATCGGGCGGAACAAATACACCTTTTGACTACCGCATGTGGGCAGATGTCAACGAAGACGATTTTAATTGGGGGCTGAACTTTGCCCGTCCGATCGTGGCGGAGGGAGCCATCAGCACACTCTTTCGAACGGGCTATCAGGGCTGGACGAAGAGGCGAGACCTTTCCATCACGCGCATGATTCCCTACACGGCTAGAGGTAGTATGATTGAGCAACCCTACGAAGTTGTTTTGAACCCTGAAAATATGGGCTCGGCGCTTAATCAGGCCTACTATTGGGCCGAGAATACGAATGGCTCCATCTTTAACGGACGTATTGATATTCACGCGCTGTATGTGATGGCCGATCAGAAATTATGGCACAAGCTACGCCTCGTATATGGTTTGCGTGGCGAATTGTTCCGATTAAACAACAGCCAAGAAGAGTTGCTGGATAGGCAGTATACCAACCAAGATGAGCTCATACAATATCGGCGAGCTGTGTCGGAAAAAGGCTGGCGTTGGTTGCCTTCCTTGAATGCAACCTATGAGGTAACACCTCGCTTTAATATCAGGGGTTCCTACGCCCGTACAGCCATCAGACCCGATTTTCGAGAGTCCTCTTTTTTTGGTTTTTACGATTACGAATTGGACGGAAATATCAGTGGCGACCGTGTAGAATCAACCATTGTAGATAATGTAGATGCACGTTTGGAATGGTACCCCAGTCCCGGGGAACTTGTCTCTTTGACCGGGTATTACAAATACCTGGACCGACCGATCGAATTGATTAAAATAGCTGGCACCAATCAATACGCCTTTACCAATATGGCCTCTGCCACCAATTTAGGTTTGGAATTGGAGCTTCGTAAAAACTTCAGTTTTTTGGGGAGCAGCCCTTGGTTGCGGGATCTCTTTGTTTTCGGAAATGGAAGTTTGCTCCGCTCGGAAGTCGACGCCTTGTCGCAATGGCGCTACGTTATCCAAGCGGATGGCAGCAACATATTGATGCAAACAGAGGAAGGGGTGCAGGACCGTCCTTTACTCGGGCAATCACCGTGGTTGTTGAATGCTGGCCTAGGTTACTGGGGAGAATATATGGGACTGACGGCCAGCTACAACCAAAGGGGGTACCGCACCAATATCACGCATACCAATCCAAATTTGGTAGAATATGAGCAGGCACCGCGACAGCTGGATGCGCAGATTTACGCGCGATTCCTCAAGAAGAAGCTTGAAATGAAGTTAAATATGGCCAATATCCTCAATGAATGGGCCATTTATTATACGAATACAACCGGATATACGGAGATCAATCAAGAAGGCGGTGGATGGATCCCTGTGGAAGGTAAAAGTAATCGATACCGCAAGGAAGACGGGGACAACCTCGTTTACCGAAGAAAGGAAGGGCAACGATTTAATTTGTCGCTCACGTACAGCTTTTAAAGGGAAGAACTCCAAAACCGCGCGAGGCGGATTGTCAATCTGTTGAAAACATACCAAAAGCATCCGAGCATTGCCCTAAAGCGCAATCTGGAAACCAAGAAAAAGGAAGACCAACGGAATGACAACAAACTATACTACTCATCGAAATGCTGTCCCGAAGAGTAGCATAGTCATAAAGGATCTTGTGGCAGCAAAATTAAGTTTTTATAACTAAAAAATGAAAAAGACTTTAACGCTAGGGGCAGTGTGCGCTATCGCATTCGCTTCATGTAACAAAGAAAATGTCGCCGTTCAAGGTGATCTAAATGCCGGCCTGCCAGCTAAACCGCAAGCACACATTCCGGTCGATGCGAACGGTTTGATTACAAAGAATTTTCTGTCGCAGGACACGGTATGGTTGATTGACGGTGTTTCCTATGTGCGGCCTGGACAAACGTTGACCATTGAAGCAGGAACGTTCCTTACATCGGGCAATTTAAAAACCTACAATGATCCATTGTATGGCACGCACCAAATCCGCGGTGTATTGGTAGTCCCAAAAACGGCAAAACTAAATGCAATCGGAACAGCTACAGCGCCGATCGTATTTACGTCACCAAACGCTGCCGGTTCACGCAATCCGGGAGATTTTGGAGGCGTTATCCTATTGGGGAGAGCGCGTATCAACCAAAGTACCGCTACCCGCATAGAGGGCGTTCCACAGCCCGACGGTACCGATGTGACGTACGGCACTTTTGGTGCCGATACCTATAATGGCGAAAGCTCAGGCACGTTGCGCTATGTGCGTATTGAGTTTGCGGGGTACAACCTAAACGCAAATAACGAGATCAACGGTTTGACTTTGGGTGGCGTCGGCAGCGGCACGGAACTATCGCATATTCAAGTGTCTTGGGGTAGGGATGATGCGTTTGAATTTTTTGGCGGTACCGTTAATGCCGATCACTTGGTGGCGCTCTCGGCCGACGATGATGATTTCGATTTTGACTTCGGTTATTCCGGTACCATTACTTACGGATTGTCTTTAAAAGATCCGAATGCGACAAACAGTTTATCTGGAGGTGTTTCCGATGCCAACGGTATTGAATCGGACAATGATGGCACGGGTTCGGCTGCTTCTCCAAAAACAAATCCCAAGCTCAACAATTTTACTTTCCTAGGTTTGCAGAATTCGGCTACTGCTGCAACAAAATTAAGAGCCGGCAACCGTTGGAGAAGAGCGACTTCTATGACGATGCAACGTTCGATTATCGCAGGTTATCCTACCGGAGTAGCTTTCGAGGGCATTACCAGTACAGGTAGTACATTCAGTAACAACTTGGTGCACGGCTATACCGCTGCCATCACGGGTACGCCAACACCGGCCAATTACACCGGTAACGGCACGAGTACCGCGGCAAACGCGAATAGCTACCTGTTGCTTAGCGGCAATCCTTTTTATTCCACGGCATCGGCTGCAACTTTCGATGCATTTAACCTCGTGCCGACGGCCTCATCGCCTGCTTATGGTACAGCATCCACGTACAAAGGAGCTTTCGATCCGGCAGCCTTGACAACGGGCGTTTTATGGACAGACAACTGGACGCAGTTTCAGCCGAAAACGTACTAAGTATAATCTGCTTTTGAGGAACTGATAGAACGCTGCTGCGCAACGCTGCAGCGTTCTTCCAACAAACAGGTTGAAACACCATTAAATTTTATGCTACATGAGATTTTACAGACAATCGCTTTTTTATTTCGTTGTTGGTTCTTTGCTTTTATATGCATGTGCGAAGGGAGAACATATTGATAATTATGTGCCGTTCACGCAGCTTGTGGTTGAAAATGCTGCGGGTCTTCAACTTTATGTCGATAACGAACCCTATGTTGCCACCGGGGGGCGTGCCTACCGTGTGCAGGCTGGCAGGAGAACCTTGGGTATATATAAGGGGTCGGAAAAAATCGTGGAGGGTGTTTTCGATATCGCTGAAGGAAGAGATACACTGACACTCTTAAACCTATCAGATGACATTCCGCCAGCATTGGTGCGGGAGGAACCTCTGCCTTATGAAGAAGGCTTTATCAATGTAAGGATGGTTAATACCAATAAAGAAATAGCAGATCTATTGGATGATGAGCCGTTCCATCTCGTCTTTTACCAACAGCAGGATTTTCGGGTTAGGCCACCGCAGGCTATCACATTTCACGAGATCGGGGATACGATTCGGCAGGTGACATCGACTATTCCAAACGGCTACCAACGCATCGATGTTTCCGATAATCAACAATCAATATGGGGATTTACAGGACGCGCGCAGGTGCTAAAAGCCGATTACACGCCGCTTATTTACAACGGTCTCGAGGTGTTTGTGTCCTACGCACAAGGAACGATAGACATGTCACGCTATCATGCTTTCACGCTCTACATAACCAATGATGTACTCGGTACAACAACAAGCTACAGCAACACCGGTCCTTATTGGAATTTCCCGGACGGATTCGCGGTGGCTGTACAAAATTAACCTTTTCGGTATAGATGGGCGGCTTCTAGCCGCTCATTTTTTACGACTTTCTATTACCTTTCGATAGCCGATAACAGAAGGTACTGTTAGTTCCGAAGCATCGGCATATGTTCGTAAGGCCTCGACTCAAAGCGCAAGACTGTTCTTTTCGGGATGGCTAGCGGTTGCTTCGAGCTGCTGCGTGTTGCGGAGGTCAGCGCTTCTTTGACAAGTGGATCGCGCATATCGCCAAAAGGGTATAGGGGTAAGGTCTGGTACTCTTTTGCGAACCGCTGCGGTGAAATTCCTTTTTCGTAATCTCCCTGAAGTTCCCGGTTGTATATCTTATAGACGAGTGGCAGGATATGCCAGCTCGCATTTTCGCCGTTCACCTCCGGTGGCGAGGTGAGCGTCACGCTCGCCATGTCTTTGCCCATCGTGGCTTCGCCGACATGTACCACTTCCACATAGGGGCGAAGGCTGTTGATGAGCAATTCGGCTGCGGATGCGGTATGTGGCGTGGTCAATATGGCGATACGCTGCAGTGGCAAACGCGCTGCAATGAGTTCGCTTGCGGTAAAGCTATAGCCATCCGCCTGCCTTGCCAATGCATCGGCAAAGGTATCGTCGATGTTTGCCATGCGATCGTTACCGCGGTAACGGACAAAGATATCATCTGCGCTTACAGGCGCAAACAATAGCGCACAAAATGCGGCAAAGGATACCTGCCCGCCTGGATTGTACCGGAGATCTAAAATCAATTGGCTTACCTTCGCATCTTTTAGGGTCTTTACGGCATAAAGGAGATCGTATGCGCCAGCGAAATCAAAGTGGCTCAGGTAGAGGTATCCGCTGTTGGCAGGATCGTTAAGTATAGCCTGGGCATAAAGTACGGGCTGTGCGATGTAGCTGGAAGGAAGTTCAACATCCTTACCGTTTTTTAAGGTTAGTCGCAAGGTGTTGTTCGATAGAGCTTCATTGACTGTCTGTTTCATGTCGGCAAAACGGAGATCAATCCCGTTTATCTGTACTATGCTATCACCCCGTGCTAGCCCTGCTAAGGCACCATTACTGAAGGGTACAACTTGACTAAGTATATGTAGGCTTTGATCTTCTTGGTCTACAGTGAGCAGATCGATTCCAAAAGTATTGGTCAACGTTTTTCCGAAAGTGCGCTCGTTTCGACTCTGCAAAATGCTTGAAAATCGATCTTCAGGAGCTAGAAGCATATGGAAAAAATCGTCAGGACTGCGCCCATAATCTATGGTTTTTGGTAGCTTATGTGCCCAATAATAGTATCGTTCCATTTGCGCATATTGCCAGTGATTAAGGGCTTCATTGGATCCCATAGGAGGAGCCGTATGCCCTTTATTGCACGAGAAAATTATCCCGAAGCTTGCTATACTACTGTAAATGAGAACAAATTTTTTGACACTAACCATAGCGGAAAGTTAGGGAATAGCGATGTCTTTGCCGTTAACCATATATGAAGAAAAAAACATGCTTCGACGCCATGTACCATTGACTTACGCGACGCCCTGCCGTTAATCGTGTACGCTTGCAGACTGTGGTAAAAGCTGTTTTCAACTTAGGCGATATCCAATTGCGCCTCGTTGAGTTTATCTTTTTCTTTATGCGTTACAGCTGTTCTTTGTTATTGCTATCTACCAATTTAAAAGTTTATTTGGTCATGGTATGGCCTTTTTGTAAAATAATTTTTATTAAAAATTACATGTCAGCGGTTGTCAAGGCTTATTAAATGTATTTTTTACAATTTATTTTACTTTCTGATATTATTCCTCGGTGTATAATCAATTTGGTTTGAAAAGCAATCGATTGCGTAATTTACGCAATCGATTGTGTTAAATTTTATTTTTAATAATAGAAATTAAATTTCTTTATTTGAATTAGTGAAAAGGATTTTTCTTTACGTTGTTAACGATGATCTGTTTGGTTTAATATAGCCTTACTCACGATGCTAACGAATTTATAAATAGATAAGATCGGTTGCTAGTAGCTGATTATGGAAGGCCCAAAGGACGGTAGCGGAGCAGGCTCGCAGCTCGGGATCGTCTATGGCGTAACGTTGATTTTAAATACCTAATTGTAAATTATGATGAGAAAATTTCTTTGTTTTTTATCCGTCGCTCTACTCATTGGAGAGCTGCTTGCAACCTGTAGGGTTGTTGCGCAGGATACCATTTCCCAAGCGGCCGTACAGGAGGTTCTTTTGGAGCGCAGGTTGGCTAGGCTGTACAAGCGGATGGATAGCAAAGACACGGTTCGGCTTAGCGAGATCAATTCTCAGCCTTTCATTAGTGTGCTTGAGTATGTCAAAGGGCAAGCTTCCGGTCTCTACATCCAAGAAAAAAGCGGTGAACCGGGCGCTGTTAAGCAAGTGGTTTTTCGTGGTCTGGGTAGTCCGGTGTTTTCCCAAAAGGATGCTATTCATGTACAGCCTACAGTCTATGTTAATGGTATTCCGATAGCGCGGGAAAATAACTTTACCTACGGTATGCAGCAATATGATTTTAATCGACTGGGACCGGCGACGGATAATTTTGCCGGTATCGATCTGTCGACCATTGAATCGATCGAGGTGGTAAAGGATCCCTTGAAACTTGCACTACTGGGCCCATTAGCTGCGAATGGAGCGATATGGATACGGACGAAACCCGGCAAGGGCGGCAGAAGGGAAATCTCTTTTTCAGCTTATACAGGGGTTGCGACAGCGCCTTCCGTAACCCCGGTCAATGCGCAGTATGAAAATCTTTTTCGACGGCAGTTTTACAACAGGTATGCCACACCGGCTGATGAGCTGAGCTATCCGACGTATTTGAACGATTCGACCAACGTCAATTATTATGGGCCGTCCAATTGGAACCAACTTTACTATCAAAACCAGCCTTCCTATAACGCCAACCTGGGCATTCGTGGAGGCAGCGATCGCGCAAATTTTTCGTTTTACGGCGGCTACACCAATAATGGTGCTGCAGCAGATGATACGCGTTTCAGGCGCTACCACGCGTTGTTCAACGTCAATATGGCGCCCTATAAATGGTTGAATATGGGAACGGTAATCAATGCATCCCGCAACACGCGCGACCGCAACCGTAGCCTGCGCGACCGTTTTGCAGAGGTCGCTTACACGCCCAACCTATCAGTGCCCATGTCGCCCAACCGAGATGTTTACCAAGGCTACCTCGAAAACTACAACACCGTCATTGACGACAATATCGTAAATGCAGGTCAGGTGTTGCTGACATTGGATTTATATCTTTCCAAGAAACTCATGTACAACACGAGTTTAAGCATCGATTACAGCGAGGGGTATCGCAATACATTCTTTCCTCAGCCCCTGATGGAGGAGAATAATTTCATTTCCAACTACTTCGGGTTCAACCAACGTTATCTGTATAGCAATAAACTATTTTGGGAACATGAGGCATCACCGGATGTTCAGCTAAACTTCGCTGCGGGCTCCATTTACCAAGAGGATCTTTACCGATACAATTATGCGCGAGCCTATGACGGGCCAAATGATTTTGTGCGCGTTAATATCTTCAACGATGGAAATGTCTTTACCAACCAATGGAGTAACCGGGAGGATTTCAGGATGCACTCCGTTTATTTTTCTGCCGCGATGCGGTATCGCGATTTGCTGGACGTGAAGACCTTATTGCGGTATGACGGCGCTTCCACGGTACAGCCAGACAATCGTTGGCTCTTTACGCCATCCTTTGCGGCAACGTACCATTTGATCAACGGTAGCGGTCGGTCTAGCCAACTGTTCGACCAGCTCGATCTGGGCCTCAGTTGGGCGCGTATCGGCAAGCCCAACTTCAATAGCCGTTATGCCATTGGCCCCAACTATGTGTCCGAT
This sequence comes from Sphingobacterium griseoflavum, assembly GCF_014653155.1. GTDB lineage: Bacteria > Bacteroidota > Bacteroidia > Sphingobacteriales > Sphingobacteriaceae > Sphingobacterium > Sphingobacterium griseoflavum. The sequence continues at coordinate 428,056 of NZ_BNAF01000001.1, forward strand.
TTGGCTTGGGGTTCGGAAGCGGGGCTGTTATCCTATAATGGCTTTGCAGTGGTATCACGGCCTTATTCCGAAGGATGGGTAGGCTATAATATGGATTGGGCCTACACCGATCACGCGGCACTTGACTTGGATGCAAACCTATTGCACAGCCGAATGAACATCCGGATGAGTGCTTATCTGAAAAAGGATCAAAACCAAGTGATTCCTGTACCGATCCCTGCCGAATATGGATATAGCAGTAGGCTACTCAATGGTATGTCCGTGCAAAATAGGGGGCTAGATATGACGGTTACGGGACAGCTCTTGCAGCCTTCAGCAGCCGGTCTGCACTGGACTTCTTCCGTCAACCTCAATTGGAACAGGAATAAGCTGACCAGCTTGCCCAACGGCTTGCAGGAACTTACCGTGGGGCAGCGGAAGCTGGAGGTTGGTGAGGCAATCGACCGTTTTTGGCTTTTTCAAAACCAAGGTATTTACACCAATATTGCTGAGATTCCCGTGTTAAACGGGGAGCCGATGACCTTCGACGGCATTCCATTCCAACCGGGCGATCCGGTTTGGGTTGACCGCAATAATGATTTTGTCATCGATCAGCATGACCGCGTGCTACAGGGCAATGCTATGCCCAAAGTAGTCGGTGCCTTTCAAAACAATTTTTCTTACAGGAATTTTGATCTAAGTCTGCAGTTTTATTTTGCACTGGGGCATCAATTGCTCAATCAGCGGGCAGCAAACAAATATGACTTTATCAATAATGAAGGAGCCAATACATTGGACGGAATCCGCGAAATTTTCCATTGGCAGCAAGATATTGACATCCTGAAATATCCAATCTACAACCCATGGAGCGCCGTCGTGCCCTATCGGGTCAATCAGGATTTATTCTTGGAGGATGCCTCTTTCGTCAAATTGCGGGCTGCTTCCCTGGCCTACGACTTTGCCAAGCGCCCCGCCTTTCAAAATCGGTTTAAAACCATGCGAAAAGCGATTGTGTATGTCTCGGGCAACAACTTGCTGACTTGGACAAAATTTTCAGGAGCAGATCCCGAGCTCACGGATTTCAATGGCTACTACAGCGGCTATGGCCTGCCGCTGGCACCGATCTATACACTTGGTCTTAAACTCGAATTGTAACCAAAAGATGAAAAAAATGTTTACGTTATCGAAACTCAATCGCCATGCTGCGGCACTGTTTTTAACCATCGTCCTGCTCCATGTATCGAGTTCATGCGGCAAAAAGCTTGATATTGTTGCTTCAAATGCCGGGGCTGACGACACCCAATGGGCCTCTGTCTCCGATACGCGGGCAGCTTTGATGGGCATTTATGGTTTGCTGCGGGCGGCCATGGTGGATAACTATGCGCATTGGGTATATGGCGAGATGCGCTATGGCGACCTGGTGCCCTATATACGTGCTGATTTAAGGGCCGTGGCTGACAACAGGCTGAATGCTTCTTTTCCAATCGTTAAAGAACTATCCAATTGGCGCAGGTTTTATGCCGTTATCAACGCGGCAGCGCTGTTTATCGAGCGTGCTCCCGCTGTACTGGCGGTAGACCGAAGATATACGGAGCGCGACCTGAAGTTTGATATTGCACAGGCACGAACAATACGTGCATTCGCTTATTTTTACATGGTACGCATCTGGGGGGATGTGCCACTGCTGACACGCTCATATGACGATGGCATTTTTGCAGAAGTGGCACGCACACCGGAGCGTACCGTGCTAGCTTTTGCCGAAGAGGAGCTTTTGGCGGCCGCACAAGAGCTTCCCTACCTCTATGCGGAAGGATCGCAGCAGTACTATGGCGAGGGCTTCAATACGTGGGTAGGGGTATTGGTCAACAAAATTTCGGCCTACACCATCTTGGCACACCTTTGTGCCTGGCAAGGTAAATACCTGAATGCCGAAGTGTATGCACGTTTTGCGTTAGCAAATGCCCAACAATCAAGGATTGTCGCCTATAGCGTAAACGACTTGGTGAACAGGACATCAGGACTTTTTGCGCCGAGCGATAAAAATCAGATCCTTGCCATTCGAGCGTCCTATGTTTTCAGTGAAGCGACTGCCACGGGACACATTGAGTCGCTCAGTTTAGCCTACCCACTCGTTACCCGTACCCGTCCGGATATCTATGTGCCTAAAGATACAATCAATAAGCTTTTTCTACAGGCCAGCGATACACGTTTCGGAGTTGATACGATCTCCGGATTGATCACGACAAATTATTTCACGGACTTCAACGGCGACATCCCCATCTTCAGTAAAATCAATGTCATCCGTGCCGGTGATGGCGATCCGGACTTTTCCCTCTTTGGATCCAATATCGTTTTCTCTCGCTTGGAAGAGTTGCAATTGCTGTATGCAGAGATTTGTGCCGTACTGGGCAATACCGACGAAGCCATGCTTTACCTGAATTTCGTGCGCAGCAACCGCGGGACGTCCCCGTTTATTATGGCGTCTGGATCTGATCTTGTCGACGAGATATTTGCCGAGCGTCGCCGAGAGCTTATGGGAGAAGGCTGGCGTTGGTATGACCAGGTGCGTCATGCGCGCATCAAAAGAAATAATCCCACCGTAAACACCTTGATTGAAGAAGGAGGGATTTTTTGGCCGATATCGGGCGAGGTATTGCAGCGGAACCGTAAACTTATTCAAAATGCCTACTGGAGATAAATGGAGGAGAAAAAATGAAAAGTACCATGTCACTAACTATACTTTCTTTATGCTGTGCGCTTTTTTTTGCCTGCAAAAAAGGAAACGATTATTATGAAAACCGGCAGCCCGGAGCCGCACGCTTTCCTGGCAGCACGATAGATTTTTTGGAAGCATCCCCGGGGCTCTATGATTCCTTGCTCTTAGCGCTAGATCGGTCACCTATTTTACGTCGGCGTTTGTTGCAAAAGCAAGATACCACCACGTTGTTTGCCATCACCAACAACAGTTTTACGAACGCGATCGAAGGCATGAATACGGTGCGCCGCAATGCAGGACGTCGTCCGCTGTACATTGAGGATATCCCACAAGTCTTACTGGACTCTGCGCTGTACCGCTATGTGTTTGCAAACACCGTAACTACCGAAGATTTGAGACCTTATGTCGAAGGTGTGGAAATTCGGAGTTTAAACGACTACCGGATGCACCTACAATATTTGGTTTCCCCCGCTTCCGGCTATGTTGGTGGCGGACAGCAGCAAATCAAGCTGAGTGATGTGAACAATTCTATTTTTCAACGCTACTGGCAAGAAAGCTTTACGGCCATGGTCAACATCCAAACGGAAAATGGCTATGTACATCAATTGTCTCCAAGTCACAATTTCGGATTTAGTAAACTGATTACACAATTAGCCAGCTATTGATTATGAAACTAGCCAAACATCGTATCCATACCCTTGTCGTTATCCTAACCACCTCATGCTTGTTCGGATGTACGAAATACATACCTGATGACCGGGATTCCTTTGGGGAGGATATCTCATACAATGTGACGGAATTTTCTCCCACGATTGGTCGAAGTACTTTTTACAACGATATTGTTTCCGTGGGTCCCAATACTTCCCAACCCCTTACTTTCCGGATTGTCAACCTCAAAGATGCGGACGGGCAACCTGTCAGCACATTATTTTCCGACAAATTTCCGGTGAAGGTATGGCGTCAGATGTATGATGGAACCGAATCGTCCATTGAAGAAATCGAAGCAAAGCGGGTGGTCGAGTACCGGCCTATTCTCGAAATTTTGGAACATTCTGGGAATATAAATTTTTGGAATGCGGGCAGCTCGTCTTACATCCGGACCCAGCCCGATTCAGGCTACACGTTCGATGTCGAGGTCAGTAACTCTGGCGGGCGACGCTATGTACGGGGCTTTCGTTTGAAGCCGCAGCGGGAAAGACCCTACGAACCCACTGATGTCGATCCGGAAACCGGTTTATCCCTATCACCCCATGGTTTTGCCAGTTACGTTAGAGGCATGCTGGGACAACGCACGCGGGGTGGCATTCCGGCCTCGGCCATTCGTGTGTACATCAGAAAGTTGGAAAATATGCCGGCAACAACCAGCAAAACATTGACACTAAGCTTCTTGGATTCGCTTCTTAACCCGATTGATCCCCGCAACTTCAATGATACGGATTGGGCGCACATGGTACATGGCTTCAATCGGCGTATCGAAGACAACAAAGTCATCTATGATGTAGCTTATCCGATACCACTGACAAGGGTTGAAACACGATACACGAGTGTTGGCGGAGAGATGGCAAGGCTGGATATTGGGTATAGGCAGCGCGATGTATTTGGCGACATTGTTCGTGCCTCCTTTGGATACAACTTTCGGATTTTCGAAGAGGGACATTGGGAGATACAGTTCCGCTTCATGGGAGAGACGCCCGCATTTAACTAACCCATTAGCTTACATACAGATGAAAATAAAATTTATTCGTTCGTTTTTGGTCGGTGCCGCCTTGCTGCTTTTGCATGTTGCCGTTGCGCAGCAAGTGCTGATCAAGGGACGTATCACTGATAAAGATAAAACTGGCCTTGGCAACGTAACCATTTCTGTGGAATCGCCGAAGCGCGACGTCGGAAAAACAGAGGACGACGGTCGTTTCGAAGTATCTGTGCCGGCAAAAAGTGTGCTTCTTTTCCGTTTGCAGGGCTATCTTCCGTTGAAACAGCCCCTCAGCGCTGGAAAAACAACCTATAACCTCATGATGGAATCTACCACGCAGGAGCTCGAAGAAACCGTGGTGGTGGGCTATCAGCAACGTGCCCGCTCTACGCTGACCGGCTCGGTGGTATCCATCTCCGGCAAGGAGATACAAGATATCCCGAGCGGCAACTGGGTGGAGCTATTGCAGGGTAGGGTAGCCGGGCTAAACATTCAGAATAACACCGGAAGTCCGGGAATGCGGGGTACGATCGCTTTGCGGGGGATCTCTAATATCAATGTGAGCGGTAGTGGTGATAACGCTTTTCTGACGCCTACCTCACCCTTATTTGTGATCGATGGGGTGCCCGTAGACGAGAATACGGGATTCGAATACGGATTTGAAACGGCAGGGCCCGGGTTATCACCTATATCAATGATTCCACCGGAAGATATCGAGTCTATCGACATCTTGAAAGATGCGCAAGCAACGGCCCTATATGGTTCGCGGGGAGCTTTCGGCGTCATTTTAGTAACAACCAAAAGGGGTAATTCGGAAGTGCCGATTGTCCGTTACACGGCACAAACTTTCTTCAACGCCGTACCTGCTTTACGTCAGACCTTGGGCGGAAGGCAGGAACGCTGGATGCGTGTGGATCAGATCCTGCGCTATGACACCACGCTGGCGAGGGCCTTCCAGCGCATCAACGATTCGCCTATCCTCGCAGATAGCTTGAATCCCTATTGGAACAATTCTACCGATTGGCAATCTTATTTTTACCGCAATACCATCAATCAAAGCCATAACCTAGATATCTCCGGTGGAAGGCAAACCTTTAATTATAAAGTGAATATGGGGTATTTTGATGAGCGTGGGATCATTGAAAATACGGGTCTGAAGCGCTACACCTTGCAGACCAATATGCAGTACCGTCCTACCGAACAATTTATGTTGATGGCTAATGTCAACTCGAGCCTAGCTCGTAATAGTGTAGGCAGTGGGAATGCTACGATGCAGAGCGGTGTTGGCCGGTCTGTTAATACCAGCTCCTTATATCCGGCACCATCTATTTTTACCGGAAGCATGGAAGCACTTTCCGCGCTCAGTGTCAATGACGATAACAAAACCGGCAACTTTGTTTCCCAAGTAGAAATGCAATATGAACCCTTTCGTGGCATTCGTGCGACGAGTACGCTCAACTTCACCTACTTCGCTTCTACCAAAGACAGGTTCACACCAGAGTTGCTGAACGGCAACAGGTCTCTTCTCTATAATTATTATGATCGTCGCAATCGCTTGTACAACCGAAATTCATTGGCTTATACCAAAAGCTGGATGCATGGTACACATCTGCTGAATCTTTTTGGCTTTAGCGAAATGGAGATGACAGATTACCGCGCCGAGACCAGCAACCTCGTGGGTACCGTAAACGATCGTTTCCAAGCGGGCTTGAGTTACGATACACGATTTTCCGGAGGAGGTACTTTAGACAATATGACGAACTACCGATCGGTTTCCTATGCCGGAAGTGCGATGTACAGCTTTAAATCCCGTTACATCGTGGAGGGTACCTATCGTGTGGATGGAACATCGACCACGGGCGGGGCTTCGCCTTGGTCATACAATCCCTCAGTGGGGCTTCGTTGGAACATTAAAGAAGAAGGTTTTGCGAAGGATATCAACTGGCTGGACAATGCCCTGATCCGAGGCACATACGGGCGAAACATTACGCCTACAGGTAGCCTTTCTGATCTTTATGGCTGGTACAAAATAGATCCGCAAACCTACAACAATCGTCCCACGACATCGCTCGATCTAATCAATGCACCGAATGTCAATTTACGTCCGCAGTCATCGACGCAATGGTCGGGAGCGGTCGAGTTTGGTGTCTTGCACAATCGGCTTTCCTTTACCTATGAAGCCTACTATCGCCAAAGTGACCAAATCCTACGCTCCAAACCGATCGCCGATCACAATGCGTTTGCGAATGTATTGACCAACGAAACCAGTTTGGTAAACTATGGGCATGAATTCATGCTGAATTTCCGACCCAAGATGGCAAATCCGGACTGGAACTTCACCTTCGGTGCCAATGCAGCCATCAACCGAGACCGCACGGCAGCACTGCCCGACGGCGTGCGGCAATTGCTGCAGCCCGATGGTTCTGCATTCGATTTACCACAACTGTACCGGTTGGGACGCAATCCATTGGGCTTCGTACTGTATAACTATGAAGGTGTATATCTGCGTGACGAAGATGTGCCCGTCAATCCGTTGACAGGCCTACGTTATCGTGCTGGGGGGACATTGGCCGAAGGCCGTTTCTTCCGGGCAGGCGATCCAAAGTTTACCGATATCAACGGCGACTACATCCTCGACGAGAACGACCTGGTGTTCGTGGGTAATTCGCAGCCGCGCATAACTGGGGGTTTCAACACGTTCACGCAATACAAGAACTGGTCGTTGACTACTTCGTTTTCGTTTACCTTGGATCGCGATATCCTCAATACGGCGCTGACCGACCGCTTCCGCAACTACGCGGATCCGGCGGGTGTAGGTTTTGCTGGGAGCTACGTGCCGCTCGACGTGTATAACGTCTGGAGAAACCAAGGCGACAATGCCGATTTTCCTAACGTATCTGATTTTACGCGTTTGCCTTTGTACAATCCCTATCGTTATAATTCGACACTTTTTTTGGAGGACGGCTCCTATTTAAAATTCAATTCGGCGACCCTCGGTTACAATTTCGATCGGAATTGGACACGGCGGTTTGGTATCAGCTCGGCCCGCCTCTATATCTCCGGCTTCAATCTATATAATTTTAACCGGTATTCCGGCCCGGATCCCGAGCTCGTTACGGCGCTGGGGCGCGACGCATCGTCGGGTTTTCCAAACCGGCGCAGCTACACCTTTGGTATGAACATTCAATTTTAACGCTATGAAAAAGAAACTCGTATATCCACTATTGACCTGCTTGTCCCTATTCGTGGGATCTTGCGGACGAAATTTTTTGGATATCAACCAAGTAGATCGTTTAACCGGCAATAACTACTGGACTTCGCGTCGAGATGTTGAACAATTTGTCGGAGGGATCTATTCCACGCTTCGACAGGCCACCATGCAAAATATTTTTTTTCCAGCCACCGGAGATTTTCGTTGTGCGCCCATTATGCGCACGAGCTCTTCGTCGGATCCGGGACGCGATTATTTAACCCTGTTGCGTACAAATAACATCAACGGAATTTTTGCACGCGGGCAGGACTTTAGCTACTTCGGATTCACGCGTATCACCGAATGGAACACCTTCTATCAGATGGTGCAACATGCCAACATTCTCTACGCACGGCTAGAAAGTAGCAATTTGCCTTTTTTGAGTGCGAGTGAGGTTAATCGATACAAAGCAGAAGCGGTGTTTTTACGTGCTCTCGCTTATTTCTTGATGGTTCGGGTGTACGGTGATGTGCCCTACTATACAGACGTCAATACCAATCCGCTGCCACGAACCAATATGCTGACGGTCTTGCAGCATATTTCGGCCGATTTGGATGCCCATGCCGAGTTTTTGCCTTGGACCTTTTCTGATCCGTCTATTGTGGCTGTACGTGCCATGCGCGGTAGTGCCTTGGTCCTCAATATGCACGCCAATATGTGGCTAGCGGGCTTCACCGACCAAGACAAAACCCCCTATTATGACAAGGTGGCCGCGCTCGGACAGCAGCTGATGGAAGAAAATAATAACGCTTATAGTTTGCTGCCCTTGTCACGTACTAGGGAAATATTTAAAGGGCGTACCAGTGAAGGTTTGTTTGAAATTGTCCAAAATTTAAACTTCGGAGAGACATTTAGCCTAACAGCCGCATTCTCGGATTATGTACTGCGTTTTCCAAACAAGACGACGAGGGTATCCTATCTCTACTACCAACGTGAGTTTTTTGAAAGGCTTTATCCTCCGCAGGGACAGGATTTGCGCAAGACATTTTGGTTTGATGAGCATATTTATAACACAGCAGGGCAGATGCAATGCTTGAAATTTCTAAATGTATTTCGGGAGATCGGAGAAGACGCTAATCCCGATGATAATCAGATGGTTTTCCGCTATGCCGATGCCATTCTTTTGCGTGCGGAGGCCTTGGCAGAGCTAAATCGCGATGCGGAAGCACGGGCGGTGGTCAATGTGATCCGCAGACGAGCCGCGGCAGCCGAGATCACCGAATCAGGGAATGAACTTAAGGATGCTATCTGGTGGGAACGCGCCCGAGAGCTATTTGGCGAAGGCAATTTCTATTACGACCTGGTGCGCACGGGCAAAGTGATCGATGTAGCGTATACGTTAGCCCCCATGAGTGTGTCAGCCTATCGCAACGGTGGTTGGACTTGGCCGATATCGGCTTCGGCATTGGCAAATAATCCGTTTATGCGACTGAATACCTATTGGACAAACTAACAACAATCAAACAATGAATAACTGCAAAAAAATACTGTTTTGTATCTTATTGGTTGCTGGACTTTTCCAAGCCTGTCAACCCAACTACTTTGATGATTCCGGTACCCACGACCCCAATTTCAACGGTTCTATGTGGGAATATTTGGGGACGCGGCCCGAGCTCTTCGATACGTTGCGGGTAGCTCTGCGGCTGGCAGATTTTGAAGGAACATTGCAGCGTGAAGATGTTACATTTTTTGCGCCCAGTGACCAAACGATCCTGCGATCGGTATGGGCGCTGAACAGTAGTTTAAGAACTGCTGGGCAGGACACGATTACCAGATTGGAGCAGGTGTCTCCTGCCGTGTGGCGCAAGTTTTTGTCGCGCTACATCTTACGTGGAAACTACCGGTTGCGCGATTTTCCGCAACAGGACACGCTTAATCTTTCGGCTTTCCCAGGACAAGGTTATCTGACCTACGATGGCACCGATATGAATATTGGCGTGCTATACAACGATGTAGCCACTGTTACTTCCGACGGTAGCCAGCAGGTCATTAAGTACGCTGGTTACCGAAGGCTGTATCTCAATATGCCTTATTCGCGAAGTGTTGAGGGAACAGTCAATTTTGTGCCCTTCATCACCGGACCTGTTGCTACAACCGACATCAGGCCGCATAATGGCGTGCTGCATGTCTTGCAGTTTTCGCTCCACAGCTTCGGTTTTCTTTCCCAACTATTTGTACAAGAGGCTTTAGCCGGAGGTATAACTTACCAAAACGAACCATGATGAAGACAACGATAACCCTATTTTTTGGATGGCTATCCATCGTTTTGCTGATGGTGTCCTGCAATAAAAATCTACAGGTGGGCCAAGATCCATATGCTGGTGGCCAAGGGTCGCTGGGGATCGGATTTCTGGGGAATTTTCCTACGCCTGAACGTGCCAGGCCGGGCGAGTTGGTGGAGTTTACTGTACGGGGTCTGACCTTGCACCGTGCCAATCTGGAGTTTTTTATTAACGATACGCCGGTGGAGCTGGTTTCTGTGCAAGATTCGCTGGTTGTCATCCGGGTTCCGGAAGAAATTTCTTCCGGCAATGCTAAGGTCGTTGTGAACAATCAGGTGTTTTACGGACCTCGCCTGCAAATCGAAGGCGATGCCTCTTTTGATACGAACTATGGGATGGTTAATGGGTTTAATGGTCCCGTAAATGACTTTATCGATCACTTAGGCGGCTATATTGTCGTTGGCAACTTCTCGAACTTCGAAAATCAAGCAAATAATACCAGCACCTTTATCCAAGGGATACATTTTATTGACGCCAATGGCAGGACCTCGTCTCGGATGACCTTTGGTAAAGGGGGCTTCGGTATCAATTCCATCGCGCGCAGCAGCAGTGGGAGTTTCCTCTTGGGCGGTGCGCTATCCACGTTCAACGGCAGGCCGGTGCAAGGTATGGCGAGGATTTGGCCATCCGGTGAACTCGACACCATGATTGTGGAAGTCATTAACACCACCGAAAACCCGTTGAACAGTTATGATACGGTGTCGGCGTTCAATGCAGGCGTACGGGGCTCAATTGTCAGGGTTTTCGGAGCGGCAGACAACAAGGTTGTCGCTGTGGGAAATTTTGACCATCACCTCCATGTAGATTATAGCTACTCGTCTAGAGATAACCGGCATACCATACCCACAGTGGCCCGCAGCATTGTTCGGATGCATCCGGACGGACGCTTGGATTCGACCTTTCTGTACAACCATTCGGGCGCCAATGGAGTGATTGCAGATGCCTCGCAGATGCCTGACGGCAAAATCGTTATCGTGGGCAGTTTCACGTCGTTTAACGGCCGACCGGCACCCGGCATGGTTCGATTGAATACCGATGGAACGATAGACGAAACCTTTGCTGTGGGTAGCGCCGCAAGCCGCATACAGCGTATCAGTTACAACCCTGTACGCAGAAAGTTTGTGGTGGTGGGCAATTTCAGCAGCTTCAACGGTGTCGCCGCCAAGGGTATCGTGCTGTTGTCCGAAAACGGGACGCAAGACGAGACTTTTCATTTCGGCGAGATTGAGGCGGCGCGACCATTATATGGCCAGTTACTGAACAATGGAAAAATGATCCTGCATGGAACTTTTGAGCGTTATAACGGTGTCTCGCGTGCCAACCTTTTGCTATTGGAGCCCGATGGAAGCTTAGTGCAGCGCTATAACTCTTTTTCACCATTTACCGGAACACTGCAAAAAGTGCTGGAGGCTACATCATCAACGGGACGTCCTGCGCTGTTGCTTGGGGGCAATATTTCCAATTTTGATGCGCATCGGGTAGGTAATTTTTTTCGGATGGAAATTAGGGATTAACATGTTATGATAATGATTATGAGCAATTTTTTTAGTACGTCCATTCGACGCATGCTTTTCGGGGCCTCGTTGCTCTTCTTGGCAGGTAGTTGCAATAGGGACTTTCCCAATTTGTTGCATGAATTTGGTGCAGCACAGGATCCTGATCCCATACAAGATAAGGTATTGCTGATCGTGGTCGATGGATTGAGCGGGGCTGCGGTTCAGGAACTAGAACCGACCAACTTCCGTGTACTGGCGCGTAACGCCATACTGAGCTATAGCAGTCTGGCAGACAGCCGCACAGATGCTAAAATCAGCAATGAAGCCGTTTGGGCGACATTGATGACGGGGGTGTCAGCCGAAAAAAACGGTGTTACCACCGATAATCTGACCCAGCTCAATACGGCAGACTATCCGACGATGTTTATGCGTCTGCATAACATGTATCAAGCGCGCAGTTCTACCTTATATACAAGCTCAGCCATTCATGCCGAGGCGCTTGCGAGCGGTACGGCCAGCGTTCAAATTGACACTGATGATGATGCTGTTGTGGCGAAGGCCACCGCCCGCCTGCAGATTGATACCACGGCGCTTCAGGTTGTGCATCTAACGGCCCTAGAGGCCGCCGGCGAGGCCAGCGGATTTACCGCTGCGTCCCCAATGTATGCCGCAGCGATAGGCAAGCTGGATGCGCAAGTCAAGCAATTGATTGATGTGCTGCACGCGCGGCAAAGCTATCCCAACGAAAATTGGCTGGTGGTCATTACCTCGGGCAAGGGTGGTCTTTACGCGCGGGACACGCCAGATTTCACAGCCTTTGGCGATACGGAGCGCGAAACCTTTACCATGCTCTATTCCCCAAAATTCTCCGCCAGGGTGCTCGCGAGACCGAGTGTTGCTGATATTCCCTATTCGGGAAGTGCTGTAAACTACCGATACAACGCAAATGTTCGCGCGGTATCCGGCAATACACAAGTCGGCAACATCGAAGCTTCAAAAAGCTACACCATCCAATTTCTCTATAAAAGTAATCATATGGGAGCCTTGAGTTGGCCGGCAATTTTAGGGAAGCGGCCAAGTGCAGACGGCGGTACGGGCTGGACTTTCATCAATGCCGATCAGGGGTGCCAATTTCATACGAGCATAGGCGTGGCAGGCAACTCCAATGTACAGATTAAGGATGGTAAATGGCACGCGATAACGGGGGTGTTTAATCGTGCGACGAACCGACTGATCTTGTATGTCGACGGCGTTGCCGGCAATCCGGCAAACGTAAACGGCAACGAAACAGCGATCAATAGTCACCCGTTGATTATTGGCACAATGCCGTCTTCTGGCAATATGAATGCCGCCAATTATTTGATAGCGAATCTCCAAATCTACGAGTACGCTTTCAGCCAGGAAGATGTAGAACGCTACGCGGGGCTTACCTGGATTGACGAAAACCACCCTTACTATGCTAGTCTGATCGGCTATTGGCCAGGCTATGAGGATGTCAATACCAATACCTTAACGGAGAAGACGGGCAAAGCGCCCAATTTTCGATTGGATGGCCAATGGAGCTGGGCAAGCTTTAATGAGCTGGTAGATTTCCTTCAACCCCCTATCACGGCATCGATTTACCGCATGGTGCCCAATGCCGTAGATATTCCCTTTATTATTTACCAATGGTTGGGCGTTAGCGTAGAGCAATCTTGGGCGTTGGATGGCAAAAGCTGGAGCCCCAACTTTATCCGTGTACGTAATTGATCAGCAATGAAGATAAAGATTTTTTTAGGGATAGGCCTGTGCCTGATAGGCTGCACGCTTTCCCAAAGTTGTAAAGAATACAATTTTGATTTTAAAAACGGCTATCAGCAGGGCGATTCCATACCATCGGATATCTTGACAGACACAACCATGTTCGTTGCGGACAGGAGTATGTATGCCAAGGCGCGCATTTATCCGGGTTTGGTGGGCGACGCGGTGTCACGCATTCAGAGAGATACGAGCGTGACGCTGGATATGAGCAAGGATTATGTGCAAGCATTTGCTTACCGCGTAGCGAGCTCGCCGCGGCCTATATACAGTACGGGTTTGTATGCACCGGCCGGTGAAAATATCCGTATCACGGTTCCCGAGGGTGTGGTGGGTTTGACCGTACAATTGGGGGCACACATGGATAACAACACAGGGCTTGCTGCGCTTCGGCGTGAACCCATTATCTATACGCGCAAAGAGCTATTCCCGGGTGTAAACTATGTGAAAAATCTCTTCGGCGGTCTGGTCTGGATTGTTAATGAGATTAAAAAGGAGCAACCTGTTACCCTGCGCTTTGCCGGTGTGGTGCGTACTTCTGATTTTATTTTGGGAGTGACGGATTTAGAAGCATGGAAGCGAGATGTTATCGCCAATGATGTCCCTTGGTTGGAGTTGCGTTCGCGGCATACCGTCTACACGGTTCCGCGCTCTTTGCTGGTACGCTACATACGGCAAGGAAGGGCTGATGGAGTCGCGGAGGCGCTCACGCAATGGAATACGAATTATCGACGGGATTTCTACGATTGGATGGGCTTAACCGAAAATGCTGCAGAGGCGCACCACCGCTATCCGCAGTTGCCCGAGCGGGGTGTCATGGACATTCATCCGCGAGCGGGCTACGCCCATGCCGGTAATCCTTGGGTGATGCAGCAGGATGAGTACTGGCTGGAAACACTTATTGATCCCGTGCGCATTCAGGAGGAAGCTTGGGGCACGTTTCACGAAGTGGGCCATAACTATCAACAGAGTTCCATCTGGAGCTGGTCAGATCTTGGTGAGACCACCAATAACCTTTTTGTATTTAATGGGGCGCGAAATCGTGGGATAATGGATCGTTCGACGTTTCACCCGGCGGTGGCGGTAGATTTTCCAAAAGCTGTAGCGTGGGCCATGAGCTCAGGTGCGAAAAATTTTTCTGATCTACCCGACGACATTAAAGACAGCGCACCATTTTTCCGGATAACACCCTTCTTACAAATATTTGATAAGGCCGTGGGCCGAAATGGTGAATTGGGATGGGATTTTTTCCCATTCTTGTATACGAATGCACGAAATTCCACTACGTCGTTTGGATTCGATCAAGCCAAGAAAGATTATTTCTATAGACAGCTCTGTCATTTTACCGGGCGGGATTACGCGCGTTTTTTCGCTGCTTGGGGCATTAGTGTTTCCGGTATAGCGCGTCGTGAAATTCGGAATCTGTATCCTCCGATGGATCGTGCCATATGGGAGTATAATCCGGTGACCCGTCAGGGTGGCGATAACACATTGAGCCCTAGGTATGATTTGGACCGTACATCTTGGGTGGTGACGGCCTCTACCCAATATCCGGAAGAAGGCAATGGCAATGGCGTTGTGGCAGCGCTTGTAGATGGTAATCCCAATACATTTTGGATGAGCCATCCCAATTTGGGACAATCGCCACATGTATTAAGGGTTGATATGGGCGAGCTTACGCCGCTTAAAGGTGTTTTTTATCAGGCACGCAACGCCGGAAGCAATATTCCGAGGACGTTAAGGATTGAAACGAGTTTCAACGGAACTAATTGGCAGCTTGTTACGCCGGAAAGCCTGACCAATGCCCAAAATTATACTTATGATACGACATTGGAAGCTTTCCATTTGAGCGAGTGGGATCGCTCCCGTAAGGAGTTTATACTAAGATCTGTCATAGAACCCCGCTACATACGATTTACGTTTCCAAGTGCGACATCCTTCAGTGGTAGTCGGTTTGTCGGTGTTGCGGAGATTGGGGCATTTTTCGATAACTAAATGTAGAACTAATGAAAAAACGAACATATAGATGGCTCGCGTTGGTGCTCTTCCTGCCGTTGCTGCACACGAGCTGTACGCGATATGAAAATCCAGCTCCGATTTTTGAAGAGCAAGAGGAGGATGCGGGACAATCCCGAAGACGCAAGGTACTCTTTATTTCGATCGATGGAGCCGGGGGTGAAATCGTCGGACAAGTGATGCCAACCCATATTGCGGGTCTATTACCGACAAGCAAGTATACTTTCTATGGGCTTGCTGATGAAGATACCGGCGATGCAGCCAGCTGGATGACGATGATGGCGGGCGTGTCATCGTCCAGCCATCGCATTGAAGACGATAGCTTTATTCCTCGGCCAAATCCGGACAATCCACACGTTAGCCCCGATAGCTATCGCTCTTTGTTCTCGCATTTGAACGCTGTCGCTTCCAGCTTACGGAGCTATGTGGTGTCGCGTAGTGAAGGGATCAGTAACAGGCTGCTTGCCGGCGCCACCGAAAGTTTCTTGGAATCATCTGACGAGGCCGTGAAAAACCGAGTGGTCAGCACGCTGCAGACCAAGACTTCCGATGTCGTGGTCGTGCAGTTTACGGATGTGCTGGCGGCAGGCGTCACAGGCGGTTTTTCGGTAGATAACAGCGACTACATAGCAGCTATAGAACGGGTCGACGGCTATGTTGGCGAGATCTTGGCTGCAGTTGCTGCTCGTGGAAGTTACGAACAAGAGGATTGGCTAATCATCGTCACGTCCAACCATGGAGGGATAGACCGCTCGTATGGTGGAAATAGCGACCTCGAGCGGAATACTTTCGTCCTTTTTCAAAACAAGAGGTTTCAGCAATTGGATTTCACTACACTGGATCCGACACCCGACGCCATTTTTTTCCATGCGGTCGACTTTTTTCCGCAGATATTTTACTGGTTAGAGCTTCAAACGCAGGAATCCTGGAATTTGGAGGGGCAGATCTTTCTAAACAGATTTGAAGTTGAATTCTTACATCCATAATAATGCCGCCATGATGAAAATAAAGAACATTGTACACCGAGCTGGCGTTGTAATTGCCTGCTTGGTATTGAGCCAATGGGCCTGTAAAAAGGAGAAACTTGTTTTTCCTGAAAGTAGTAACAGTGAGGTCGTTGTTACGCAGACGAGGCCAACGGCCAGACCACAAAACCTAACAATTGTATCTGCCTTTAATCAGCAGATTGAAATTTTTTGGCCAGTGTTAAGTGACCGGGTATCTCGGGCGATACTGACTTATGAGGAGGACGGCACACAACGTCAGGTGGAAATCACCAATTTTGAAGTGCCCACCGTCATCAATGTGGATTTGGTCGGGGATTACAGCTTTGGCGCGACCTATTTTACTTCGGACAACACCGCGTCCAAGCTGACAACGTTTACGGTGCACAGCCTTCCTTTCGAGACGGATTTTAAGCTCCAAAATATGGACGTCGTCCTTAGTCCGGCCGGCGTCACATTCTATTTTCCAGACACGGAAACGGAAAAGACATTCACCTATGTTGTTAAATACATGCGGGAAGACGAGGCTGTAGAGATCAGGACGGAAGCTGTGGGCGCAGCGTCCATCGAGGCCGGCGGCTTACCGGACGAAGATCGGGAGGTGGAATTCACTATCGAGGTTTTCGATCAGCAATTAGAGAAGAGAGCGGTGGCCTCCCGCGTTAGTAAGCCAGGAATGTTAAATTACAAACGTCTTGTCGACTTTTTCCAATTTCAGGAAGTGGCCGATCAGCGTTACATCTTTTGGAGTAACCCTTTCGAGGAACCGGTGACGGTCACCTTATATTATCTTGTACACGGCGAAGTGTTGACCAAGATATATACGGAAACAACAACGGGTCATTCTCTTGCATTTGATCTGGACGATGCGCCGTCGTTGGTTGCCGTGGAAATCACCGGAAAGGAAGGTTTTTCTACTGTCGCGGAGTTGACACTTCAGGATGCTTCGAATATTGCGCTCGGCAAGCGTACACAGCAATCTTCAACAGCTTTTGGCGGTGCGAGCGAAAGGGCTGTGGATGGAAATACGGATGGTCGATGGGGCAACAATTCGGTGACGCATACACCTGGATCGGGCGAAGATTGGTGGGAAGTGGATTTAGGTGCTGTGTCGCCTGGCATTTCAACGATCACGCTATTTAACCGTACAGATTGTTGCGGACAGCGGTTGGGTAACTTTGTGATCTTCATCTCCGATCAGCCGTTTACGGGAACTTCTGTTGCCGCATCGTTGGCTCAACCCGGCGTTTTAGCTATACCTTACACCGGTCAGGTGGGGGCTAACATCTCCATACCTGTATTGCGTTCTGGGCGTTATGTCCGTATACAGCTTCGAGGAAACGATCCGCTGTCGCTGGCGGAGGTGCAGGTATTCGGTGTGCAAAAATAAAGGGTATATCGATGGTGAAAGAGATGCACTGCATATTATTTTTGGGTTGGGAGCAAGATGTTCTGTTTCTAACCCAATTATTGAATAAGCTTAGAACTGAGGCAATGTCGAATCATCTCGGCTGTCGAGCGCCAGCGCTACCGGTGTGCCGAGTGTGTCGGTTAAAATGACTTGATTTGGCGAAACATTTCCATTGTCTGTGATCAGAAAACGCAGAACCTTTTTTGACTTGTCGGCGACATAAAGATATCTACCGGTCGCACGTGGGTCGATAGCGACATCGACTGGCTTTGTGAGGAGCGTGGCAGCGCCAGTGATAATTCTGGTAGGGGTAATGCTGGCGCCCGCTATCATGCTGTTAAAGTTTTCGAAAATCAAAATTCTGCCGGTACCATTCGTCGTGCCATCGCCGAAATCAGTAATGGCCAACATATTTCTTGTGGTATCATAGGCCATACCATGTAGGTTAGTCGCATTTTCAATAGACAGGACACGGGCGGGTGAAAGGTTGGCGGTGGAATCTGCTACGTTGACGGGACGCGTGGCGACACCTTCGAAGACATAGATACCTCCCGCTTCGCCCTGCTTGGCGACAAACAGTCTATTGTTGTGGTAGGCTGCGCCCCACATGGGGAGATCACCGGTGAAAAATTGCTTCCAAGGCTTTCTGTTTTGATTGATGCTATTCGGTCTATCCACAACAAAGATACCCGATCGGTTAGCGTCCGCATTGACGATAAATAAGGCGTCCGATGCGCGGTGGTAGGCCAATCCGCGCACTTTGCGGAGGAACGGGCTAGCCATCATGGCGCCATTAGTCAATTGCCCTTGTAGCTGAACTTGGCTGATATATATAGCCGAGTCGCGTTGTTGATCCTCCGGATTGGCACTTGCCTGAATGATCGATTTTAGAAAAGGGTTGAACAGGAGTACGCCACCTCCGCGTGCCATAGATAAGTGTGCTGTGTCGAGCACGAAGATAGCTGAATCGGCGTTTGTTGAAATCCGTATATTGGTGTCGGCGATGCCATCGTTAGAACTCTCGTACTCTTCAAAAGAAACGTAAAGTCTCGAAATGGTATTTATGCGGCCTACAGGTTCTTTTTCTTCTTCAGAACAGGACGCAGCAAACACGATCATTGCAACAAAGGCAAAAAAGCAATATTTCATCTTGTTATTTTTTCTATAAAAACTCCTCTTCCTAAATGAAACGTCACCTGATGTATTTTAGATACAATCCGTTTAGGAAAAATCGCTGCCAAGAGCTCTCCCCAAAAGCTCTTTCTCCAAAGATAAACATTTTTGTCGTTGTTCTGCTCGATCACAGACGAAGATCGCTGGTCGAGATGGTCTGTTATTTTGGGCTATTAACAAAAATGGACCACCCGAAAAAAAACGATGTTTTAAATACCCTTATGGTGAAGATCGTGTTCGAAAAAAAAGTGAAAATACAACCTCACGTTGTAGGAAATGCGCGAACACTTCAGGAAATTTACCGTGCTTATGATTTAGGCTTCGGGGAGAAGCTGTTGCGGTTCTGTCGGCTAGTACAGAACCGCTTCTTTGAATTAGTACGTTTTGCCAATCCCTGGGATCGGTATCGCCATGTAAATTGGGAGGTAGTGTCCCCAATTTATGCTCGGGATACGTTACTGATTTTTAACGACCTGAAAAGCAGGTGGGAGGAGCTCTAAATCAATGCCATGGTAAGGCGTTCCTTCCAACACCTGCGATCTGAGGATCGCTGCTGGAAAAAGACATGCTTGACTCATTTGCATGCTTCAAGCCGTCCGGTCTATCGTTTTTTTTCTATTACGCAACCAATCGAATACGCATTTTAAATAGTAGCCTATCAATCCAAAAATACTTCCGCCGGTGAAATCGCTTGCCAACGAGGGTGGGAGCAACTCATAGACGCTCACACCAAAATAATCGGCTATTTTATATACCTGATCTACTTTCAGTTTGGTTTCATTGCGCTCAATTTTAGAATAGGCCGCCTGTGACATATCCAATACGAAAGCCACCGCTTCCTGAGAGATCTTTAAGCTCTCTCTCTTCTGACGAATAAATGTTCCGATTTCACCTTTTGCCATGGTTTGTACGTGCTAGTAGACTAGCACAAATCTAATAAATATAACCTGAAGTTGTAAGGAAATCGTTGGTTAAAACTACAGGTTTTAGCCTAAAACCTGTGGTTGTGGCAGACCTTCCGCCGCATGCTGATTTTTGAATAAAAAACAAATTATGAAAAACGTGAAAAACAAAAACAGCCAAATGACGGACAACCTTCCGGTTCAAGACCTGAGTATCGAAGAACAAATTAAAACCGACGGCGGCGGCGATCGCAACGATGAAAAGCAGGGCAGTATCTGGGACAAAATCCTAGGTATTTTCGTGGGTTAGATTTAGAATTAGCGGCCACATTTCGGCTAGCGATTCCGGTCGTACCAGCAGCGCCAAAAAAGATCCCGTGTGGAAAGCGATAATATGTAATTGACGGTTGATGCCGATTTTCGGTATAAAAGAAAGCAGAAAAAGGAATACGGTTGCTACTATCCAATATTCCAAGCTGTTACTGACCCAAGCAATGAAGATATTATCTGCTTTCTGCTCTGGGAAAAAAAAGAGGCCAAAGCCGTAGAGGCCAAGTGTTAGGCCGGAAATACCTACCGAGGTGAAAAAGAAATTATTGCGCTTTATCCAAACTTGAAACAGGTTCGGAACAACAATCAATATGATGAACAAGCAGGGGGTAAGGAGCGCAGCTGTCAACAATCCGTTTTCTTGTTTTATGCATCCGAACATGTCATAAGCAAGTGCATAAATAATCAAACTGTTGAAAAGTAGGTGCAGCCAACTTCGGTGTATAAATGCTGATGTTAGCAGCGTATGTATGCGCTTTCCGCGCGCTACTTCATAAGGATGGAGCAGCAACGCATGGAAATAGGTTTTTCGGTAAAACCCGATGATGCTGCTGATCAAAACAATGGGTACAAGCGTGTAGGAGTATGGTGATTCGTAAAAGGTCGGTAAAACATCAAAAAGGGACATCGGTATAGATAATTTTTGGAAAGATAATGCAAACGAATCAAATCCACAACATGATGCTTGCTACTCGTGGCGCTAATCCGAGAAAATATTAGTTTCAGGACGATGAACAAAAAAATAAGGGTGAAACAGCAGGATCAGCGTGATTGTGGGGCAGCTTGTATAGCTTCTGTGGCTGCTCACTATGGCTTGCATGTGCCTATCGCTAAAATACGACAACATTGCCATACCGATACGCAAGGCACCAATATTTTGGGTTTGGTGAAGGGATTGGATGCTATGGGATTCCACGCCAAGGGGGTCAAAGGCGATTTGGAAGCATTGAAACACGTGCCGCTACCCGCAATCGCACATATTGTGCTGCCCGAACAGCGCCGGCATTACGTGGTTATCCATAAAGTGGATAAAAATTTTATTTATGTGATGGATCCTTCCGTAGGAATGTCGGTTACACATAAACTTGAGGATTTCCAGTCGCTCTGGACCGGGGTGTTGGTGTTGATGGAACCACATGCCCATTTCGAGCAGGGCAACTTGAAAACCAGCAGCTATCAACGTTTTTGGCAACTGATCAAGCCACATCGCTCTGTGGCCGTACTCGCCATGGTGGGAGCGGTTCTTTACACGCTCTTGGGGCTGTCTACCGCGATATACGTACAACAGATTACCGATGCTGTGCTCTCGGACGGTGATATAGGACTTTTGCATCGTTTGTCCATAGCCATGATTTTGCTCCTTTTTATGCAACAAGGGATCGGTCTTTTGAAAAACACGTTGGTACTGCGAACTGGCCAACGGATTGACCGCTACCTGATCTTAGGGTACTACAAACATCTATTGCGCCTTCCGCAGCGCTTTTTTGATACCATGAAAGTCGGTGAGATCATATCTCGCGTCAACGATGCCGTGAAGATCCGTACCTTTATCAATGATGCCGCGGTTCAGCTGGTTATCAATGTCCTGATTGTATTTTTTTCCCTTTCCCTGATGGCCATCTATTATTGGAAGCTTGCTTTGATTGTGGGTGTCGCTATTCCTTTTTATGCGCTGGTCTATGGGTTGAGTAACAGATCGAACAAACGTGTGGAAAGAAAATTGATGGAGGACGCCGCCCATCTTGATGCCCACATTGTGGAATCACTGCATGCTATGCGAACCATTAAACAGTTTGCGGTCGAGCAGTCTTCGCACGAGCGGACAGAGCATCGCTTTTCCATTTTATGGGCAGGTATTCGTAAATCTGTCATGAATAGCCTGTTTTCCGGTAGTGCGACGGAGTTCCTATCCCGTATTTTTACCATCATCCTTCTTTGGGTAGGAGCAACATACGTCTTACAGGATCGTATGACTACAGGCGAGTTGCTGTCATTCTATGCGCTAATCGGCTATTTCACGTTGCCGGTATCCCAGCTGGTCGGGATGAACAAAACGTTACAGCATGCCCTCATTGCGTCGGACCGTCTTTTTGACATTATGGACCTTGAACGGGAAGAACAATCCAGTAAGTTCGAACTTAAGCCTGAAGATATATCGGATATACGTTTCCAAAATGTAACGTTCCGATATGGCAGCCGTGTACAGGTGCTGAATGGGCTAACGTGTACTTTCGAAAAAGGGAAAACAACGGCTATCGTGGGTGCCAGCGGGTCTGGGAAAAGTACCATGGCTGCCCTGCTGCAACAGCTCTATCCTGTGGAAGAAGGGAAAATAAAGATCGGCGATTACGATATCCGTTATATCCGGCAAGACAGCCTGCGAAGCTTGATAGCAACGGTGCCGCAGGAAATTCACTTGCTTTCGGGCAATGTTATTGAAAATATAGCCTTAGGCGACGATTACCCGGACATCAAACGAGTAATTGCTGTCGCAAATGAACTCGGGATTTCTGGTTTTGTGGAAAAATGGCCAGATGGTTTGCATACCTATCTCGGCGAAAACGGAGTGCTGCTTTCGGCTGGACAAAAGCAGCGGATAGGTATTGCACGAGCCTTATATCGACAGCCAGAGATCCTGGTTCTAGATGAAGCGACATCGGCTTTGGATACGGCATCGGAGGAGATTGTGCAGTCAGCATTGCGGCAATGGCAGACGCTAGGGAAAACGGTGATCGTTATTGCTCATCGCTTAAGTACAGTTGTCCATGCAGATAAACTCATGGTGTTGCACGAGGGACAGCTAGCCGAGGAGGGAACCCACCTCGAACTGCTAACGCGGGACAATGGACTGTATACACAGATGTGGAACCGACAGTTTGCTTTTGTTTAGAGACTGCGTCATGCATTTCTCCGAAACGGTGCAATAACAGTTTTTTTGATCATATAGGCGATCAATAGCAGTATGCTTTTGTGCTTAACCTTCGCGTTTCGTGTGAAGACGCGATAAAATTGCCAGCTACGAGAACGATATGCGCTGAATATTTGGGCACGCAGCGCTTGCCATATGTCGAAGTTAACACTTCTTTTCTACGCGTATTATCTTTAAATTCAAATTAAAGTGCAATAAAACTTGTGTTTTTGTTCATTTAGTGGTAATTTCACGGTGTTATTTATCGCTTTTCATTTATGTTTCCCGAGCATATGCAAAAAGAGGAAAGGTCGACGAAGGTCTGATCTTTCCTTTTATATAGGCGTAGGTTCGTCCATCGTGGCGCAAACAAAAAAAAATATTAAATTTTGTTGTTTAGTAATCTGGTGATTGCTCAAAAGCCCTGCTACCCGGCAGGGCTGCTGGGCCACTGGTGCATCCTGTCATAACAGCCCACGCCCCATGAGATTGGACTACCCTATACAGGACAATTCATGTCGACAGCGTCTATACTTTCCAGATAAGCCAAGTATGCTGGCACACTTTGCGCTACCCGTTCCGCGGTCGCATTGTATTCCAGTCCGTAAAATGCAAAAAAGGGTTGATATGCTGCTTTGACATAGGCAAACGACAGTTCGAAAGGACGCAATAATTCTTGGATGGTGTATTTGTATTTTTCGTTTTCTTGGTATTCGTGCTCGTCTACACCAACGGACATAGCCAGTCCAATCCGTTTTCCGGACATCTTGTAACCGCTTTTGCTACCATAAGCCCATCCATGTGTCAATACCTCATCCATCCATTTTTTCAGAAATCCCGGGCAGCTAAACCAATAAAACGGGAATTGAAAGATGATTTTGTCATATTGCTCTATTAATCTTTGTTCGGCGAATACGTCTATTTCTCCAGTCGGGTATACGCGGTGAAGCTGGTGTATCACATATTTTTCCGGGAATTTTTCCAGCTCTTCCACCCAGCGTTTGTTCACTACGGACGAGGTAATGTCGGGGTGGGTTACAATTATCAACGTTTTCATGATTGTCATATTTAATATTATATACCACAAAAGTAAGGTCTGTGATAGGGAAATACTATATTAGCAACCTAATGTTAGCTACTATAAAAAATGTAAGCGATGTCCAAGATTAAAAGAACGTCGACAAATTTTGCCAATAAAACCGCTTTATCGGATGAATGCCCTGAAGTGTATGCCGCCTATATTATTGGGGGACAGTGGTCGCTGGCGATCTGCTCTTGGCTACTGGAAGGAAAATTAAGATTCAGCGCGTTAAAAACTAGGCTTCCTAACATCACGGAAAGGATGCTGACCTTACAATTACGTAAGCTGGAGGAAAATGGTATTGTAAACCGAACGGTTTACGCGGAGGTTCCGCCACGTGTAGAGTATGAGCTGACAGCAATCGGGAAGGAACTGGCGCCGATTATCAAGCAGTTGGAGGCTTGGGGCGCGAAGCACCAAAAAATCGTATCAAAGGATAAGGCGAGTACCCAGCTTTAACGCAGAGCTTTAACGCAGCAAAATAAAAGAGCAAAGGCTGGTAGGCTTTTGCTCTTCGCAATTAGTGTATAAAGCGTAGTTGTAATAGCTTAAGATGCTTTGCTAAGTTTTTGTTCTTCTTCGGATTCTTCCAAAATGGCCATCAATAAAAGATAGTAGCCTTTCTCTAATCCTAGTTTTGCTGCTTGTATTTCTATAGTTTCCATTTGGTGTTGTATTAATGTTTTACCATCATGTTTGTTATGTGGATATTTTCAAAGCCTGTGCCAAATTTCCCTTGCAAAAACAATTTACGGTTTATTTCTTCGTGAACAGGTGTTTTAACAGGCTCTGGGGCAGAGGAAATCGTCGCACTGCCGTATAAACACGGAGGAGTACAGGCGTTAGCAACTGTTGGCTGCTATCGCGTTTTACCGTTCATCGAAAAAGTTCTTCCCTTTCGTGCTATTCCGGATTCATTTATATGTGCAAAAAGTTAAGGGGAATGTTACTGGTATATTATTTCAAATATTGTTATTAACGTATTGTAAATTAATGGTTTAATTTGATTTTTTT
This sequence comes from Sphingobacterium griseoflavum, assembly GCF_014653155.1. Classification (GTDB taxonomy): domain Bacteria; phylum Bacteroidota; class Bacteroidia; order Sphingobacteriales; family Sphingobacteriaceae; genus Sphingobacterium; species Sphingobacterium griseoflavum. Next base: position 453,108 of record NZ_BNAF01000001.1, read on the forward strand.
ATAGTAATATGCTTTGCCAAGGCGCCACTTCTGTAGTAGTTTGACTGGAATTTTAGTGCAGCTTTTAAACAGCATTCGAGCCACCATTCGTAGAAAAAATATAATTTTATCTATCTCGCGATTTAATATCTAGTATTGATTAATTAATTTAGCATGACTGAATTTGAGATTTTGTTTTAGTTCTTGCAAATTATGATGTATTTGAAAAAGTTAACTAGCCAATTTTGTGTGGAGAATAAAGTGCTATACTTTCCGTTTTACGTACAGTTCATTATCAGCTTTATACTCGCCTATTCGTTTTATTGCATTGCTTCTAGCCACTTGTTAGACCAAATGGAGGATACAATGGACGACGTCGCCTTTATGTTTATTTTTTTATTGATTATCCTTTTTTCAGGCACGCTGCAGAAGCTGACCGTTTGTCTCGATAGGGGACGTCCTTGGCTTTTATGTTTACCAAATAGATTTTTCCTACAGTTGCTATTTGGCATTGCTATTCCTGCGCTTTTAGCGACAGCGTGTATGGTCTTTTTCTTTTCGTTGGTCACGGATGAGTGGTCGAGCACATTTTCCTACATTTCCGCGTTATATCCCGCGCTTTTTATAGTAGGCTGCATCGTCAATGTAGTTTACTTCGTCTGGTTTTTTGTCAAATTCTCTTTTTTTGCTGCCAGGCAGTATGGTGAGAAACATCATAAGCTAGCACTGCTGTGCGATCAACTACGAAAAATACGTGAAGAGCAACAAGCTTCCTGCTGGGACGAGGTAGAAGTGCGCTATGGTTTTCGTCGTCAACTGTTAGGCGTTAAAGATATCGGGGTTTTTGAAGCCTCTGCTGGGGGGCGGTCCTGCGTGCTACGGCAAGGAGGCAAGCGTTACGACTTCGACTACAGCTTGGATGCTCTAGCGGCACGACTGGATCCGAGAGCCTTCTACAAGGTAAACCGGCGCTACATAATAAATAGGGCAGTAATATGTGGTTACCGAGATACCCCCAACGGGCGCGTTATCGTTACGTTGAGCGAGGACTTGCAGGACGTCAGAGAGATAGCGGTGAGCAGGGGCATTGCAAAGGCATTTAAAAGCTGGTATAGGAAGTGTAGCTGCTAATGCCAACAGCTTAAAGAGTGAAAGTTATACCTCCAATTATAACTGTTCGTGGTAAAGAAAAGGGGATGCAAGGCGTGTCATTCCAATCTGTGTACTGTGCTCGAGTTCACGGCATCGTCTTGCTCCCTTTTCTTCCACGTTGAAGGATCAGCGTGAGAAGGAGTCTCGCTTTTGTTCTCGTTTTACTACGTCAAATTATTTCGTTTTGATGTAATTAAACTTATGCACGTAACCCAATAAAAAATATTGACGCAGCGTAATTTGGTTGCTGTAGTAGGTGCTGTTACCATTGTTTCCCCAATAATTTGACACATTTTGATTCAGTATGTCGAAACCCGAAAGCTTGATTTGACTTTGGTTTTTCAGGGTGTAGTAAAACGAAGTGTTCAAGATATTAAAGTTTTGCCGCTGATTAATTCCGCTGGCACGGTTTTCCAGGGCATAGCTTGCTTCAAGCGAAAAATGTCTGATGGGATTGACGTTCAATCCCAGTTTAAAAACATGGGTTTGATAGCCTACTTCCGTAAAATCAGGATGATCTTGCACCGTATTGAAGTTCTTATTGTATCCGAATGCATAAGATGGGGATATACTGACAAGCGATTTCCAAGCGAGTGTCATTTCTTGCTGGATCTGCGTATTCCAGAGCGTGATCATATTGTCTATATCGTTTATCGAATTGTAATGTTGATAGCGGTAGGCTGTCGTTTGGTTGGCAGTATACAGTTGCCAGACCGGTGTCTGCAGCAGTTGATAGCGGAGGCTCATCCCCGCTTGACCCGATGCTGTCTTCCCGGCTTGATACTGTTGTGTGGTGTATTGACCGGTCTGCGCATTGCGCCATGTGTGCACGCCGATGCTTTTATCTTGTATGTTGATACCGGTATGTAGGCCAAATTGAATTTTGTTGTTGTATTTGTTGTACGTTAACCTGTAATCCTGAATGCTGATATTGTCAAATTCTGTTGACGGTAATTGAACATTTAGCGGATTCAAATTATATTCATTGACGCGGATCGCATGCGTTTGTGGAGATTGCACGTCTTTTGCCCACGTAAAATTCAAATTTTTGTAACGAAGCGTCAGGTTTGGAAGCCAATATGCTGTCGTGGTCAAGGTGCTTGGTGCCTGTCCAAAGAAGTCAAAGTGGTTGGACTTAAGCAGATAGGAATTTCCGAGATTAACAGAAACGTGGGGAATTGGTTTTATAAATAAGCGCATACCGGTAATGTAGTCTTGGTAGTTGTATCGGTAGCTGTTTTCCAATGTCGGTTCCCGTTCGGATCCGCTCGCGTTGCGGTCGACAAATATTTCTTGAATGGGATTGCTGTTGTTGTGCCGAAAAGAGATAAAGTACTCAAAATTCAGCTTTTTTATCGACTTGTTCGCGTAATTGGCGATGATATAAACATTGCTGTTTCGTCGCCGGTTGTTGGTATTGCTCCAAATCCTGTTGTTTGGCGATTCGGTTTGGAAAAGGCTGACGTTCTGCTCGTTGACAAGTTGTGTCTTGTCCTGGCCATAGTCTACCGTATTGCGTAAGGACAGCACGTGCACTTTGGCGAATTGTCTTTCCCAATAGAGGTTGTGGGCGTAGGAGAAATTACGTCCATCTTGATCGGAGCGGCTACTATCGCTCGTCAGCCTTTTTGTTTCGGTGCGCATCTCATTATTGGATTGATCATTTTCCCGACGATTTACGCGCGTCCATGTTGGTTGATATTCGATGTAGCTATTGCTATCTATTCGATGCCTGAAAAGGACACGCAGCGAATTGTTTAGCGAGCGTTGTTGCTGCTCATTGATGTAATCAAAAAATTGCGTTTCCCCGTCATATCGAGAATTGGTGTAGCCATCGCTAGACGTACGATTGTTTTTGTGGGCGGTCATAAACATGACGTTGAGTTTTGTGTTTTTTCCCCAATTATTGTTGAGGTTAAACCCGATACCTTTGTCGTCGCCTATACCCCAGTAGTTTCGTCCACCAAGCTGGTCGAATCCATAATTCTCTGCGCGTGCCATGCCACCGTGTTCGCTCAGTTCGCTATAATCAAAACTTTGGCGATTGATGTTATTTCCAAAACCTATTAGGCTAAGTTGCAAGGTGTCGCGAAATGTATTGAACAATGCTCCGCCTTCGTAACGGCCTCGGGTCCCACCACTTGCGTAGGCTTTTCCGAAATTCGCACGTAAGAAATCTTTTTTAAATTTTAGGTTGATGGTAACAGGTAGTTCCTCTTCGTTTGTTACAATATTTTTTGATTCGCCTCGGTCTCGATACACCTGGACCGTTTTTACTAATGCGGCATCTAGGTTGCGCGAGGCCACACGGAGATCCGATGCAAAAAAATCACTTCCGTTTACCTTTATCGACGACACTTCTTTCCCCTGGTAATAAATCGTGCCATCGAGGTTTACTTGAAGACCGGGCAGTTGTTTCAACAGCTCCTCCACATTTGCGTTGGGTCTTGTTTTAAAGAAATCGGCATTGTATTCCAACGTATCGCCGTGCATCCGGATAGGAGGGGCTGCTGTAATGATAATTTCGTCCATTATGTTGGTTTCCAAGGTGATGCTGTCTAGATCTTGGAGTTCTTTTTCCTGAAGCAGTAGCTGTATGCTTTTCGTAGCGCCATCCACGTGCGATATGGCAAGGGTAAGGTTGTGTTGAGCGGGTAAGCGCACGAGATGGAATTTCCCCGATTGATCTGTTAAGGTATAGGTCACAACAGAAGAATCAGCGTCGCGAATCACCGATACCGTAGCTTTTTCCAGTGGTTGTTTATTTTCGTTCAGCACAACGCCTTTGATGGATCCGTACTGTTGTGCAAACAGTACTATCCCATGTGCTAGAAAGAAAAGGAAAAACAGTAGCGTCTTTTTCATAGATTAAATCATGGTTTGTAGTATTTACCAAAACTACTAAAACCCATTGTTTACTGGTGTTAAGGAAGTGTTAATGTCATGCTTTCATTACCCAATTGATGAAATCTGTCATTTGTCGTTCGATAAGCGATACAGCGGACCGCAGTTGGACAAATTACTGGTTTTCGTGGATTGTGGTCAAGGAGGTTTACGTGTAGCTTTGATAAAAACATAAGCGATGTGTAGAAAGATCAAAAAAAGCAACCCGTATGTCGTGCAGTGGATATATGCATGCCGCCGCTACGCTTCATTTCTTGTTTGCTGCAGCCTATTGCTCATGGGGGCGGGTTGTTCGAAAGACGACTCTTCCGGCAATGGATTCACAAACGGATATCCCAATTCCCTTTCTGGGACGATTTATTATGATTGGGCGACTGAAGGCATTTTAAAGATGAGCCTTCCGGATGGTACCGGGGGAGCATTTATACCCGACAACAGTAAGCTCAATAACTTCGATATTTCACGTGACGGCCGTATGAAACTATCCGTGATTAATGCCAGTACGCTTGGTCAATATGACGTGCGCTTTACAACCGGCAACATGGCAGACGGCAGTATCATCGATGAATTTATTTATAATAGTCCTGCCGGGAATAACTTTTGCAAAGGCTATCTATCTCCGGATAACAGTCTGATCGTTGTGACATCCAACGATAAAGAGGATGGGATCACTATTTTAAAACGAAATGGTGAGTTTGTCGGACGCTTGCATGATATCAATGGAGAAGCGTTCGAATTCAATCAAACGGTATTATGGCTACCCCAAAACGTATTGTTGCTCAAACATAAGAATTATATTATACGGTTGGACCCACCTTATCAGTCGGGGACGCTCGTGAAGGAGATGGATTATGACGACTGGGGTGATTTGCAGGTAAACCAACAGGGAACAAAACTAGCGGTACGTATCGGCAACCACCTCTATACCATGAAGGCTGATGGAACGGAGCTGAAGCAGCTAACGACAAGCAACTTTAAAGAAGCCGAGCCGGTGTTCTCGCCGGATGGAAATTTTCTGCTTATTGGTACAGAATACCGTCAAACGGGACCTTTTGGATACATGTGGTCTTTAAAAATAGTCCCCAGCGCAGGAGGTCCCTACCAAGTAGATCCGATTGAAGCTAATTCGCCGGAAGTTATACCCGTTATTTGGAAAGGAAAAGATAGGATGGAGACGGCGGGCGGACAGATGCTTTGGCGGTAAAACAAAAATATATGAAAAATTGGATGTATAAGTTGAGCTTCCTATGGATTGGTCTATTTCTTGTTAGCTGCGCGAAAACAGATGATGATACGGCAGTATCGGATAGTTTTGTGCACAACTATGGAGGAAAGCCCTTTGTAGGAAGTGCAAAAGGACAGCGTACGGTAAACGGTCAGGTTGATTATGAATGGAATGGAGAGGGTAGAGTGGTGTTGATGGACGTAACGGCAGACTCGGTTTCCATCTTGTTTATGGCTGATTTCGACGCAGAAGGTGAAATCAACTTCAAGGTGAGAGGGGCTTACAACGCGACGGATTTCTTGGCGGACGGAGATGCTCCAACGCAGGTGTTTTCTGTAGCACGAGAGCGGATAAATGGGCAAGTTGTAAATAGTGCCCAATCGATAGTTTTTAGCGGGAACCTACAGCGGGAAAAAGCAGCTGTCCATATGCGGGTGGAATTTTTGGAGGGAACATCTGTTTTTCCGGTAAATTCGGTGCTTGACCTTTGGTTTGATACCGAACGCAATATTTCGGAGGGCAGCGACACCGAGGGCTGTGCATTACGTTTGGTACCCATCTGGAGCCCTACGGGTGTTACAATGGGCATGGTTCCGGATTGCTAATAACAGGAATTATGCGTATTTTCCGCAAAAAACTGTGAAATACGTTGATTGTTATGTGCCGATATTTTAGTTTGATTTTGTTGTATGTATGTTGCTCGGCAAACGATCTACTTGCGCAGCCATCCAATCGGGTGCAGCAGCATGGGGACAGCCTGTATCGAGCAGCTCTACGGCATCGAGCGATAGACAAGAAAGCAGAGGCGTTGCTTGAACTCAGTTTTTTCTGGGGAGATTACGACACAGTGAAGGCTTTGAGATACGTAGACGATGCAAAGAAGGTACTGGGCGTGCGCGCTCAAGAGCCGTTTTACCGTGGACTCTTTGCGTTTTATCGTGCTGCCGTACATTTTGAGCTGAACAGTGCGCTGGCCAAAACATTGTATATGGATGCGGAGGGTCATTTGCGTCCGCTGGGGGATAACCCACAAGCGCTGCGTTACCGGGCCCGGTTGTGGGGAAGTTATGGTGCGCTGCTGCAGCGCGACGGAGATGCTGCAGGTTATGCAGCGGTGCTTTTGGAAAAAGTGATTCCTATAGCCAAGGCAATCCAAGATTCTGTACTTTGGGGTAACAATCTGCAAAACATGGCGATGACCATGATGAATTTGCAGCATTATGAAAAAGCCGACAGCTACTATGAAGAAGCATTGCTCCTTTTGCGTGGTAAAGCAAATAGTGGAGAACAAAAGTTGACACTATACGTGAACGCAGCCAAAAACAGTATGTTTCAGCAGGATATGGAGGCTGCCCGGAAGCTGTTGGATAGCGCAGAAAGGGTCGTTAAACAGGTTCCGTTGTCTAGCTATTTACCACTGTATTATACTGTCGAGGCTAACTTTTGGGAGCGGAACGGGCAACTGGAAAAAGCGCTACACTATTTAGACCGCGGGCTAGAACTGGCGAACGAAATGCAAAGTGATGACCTCGTGCCCACGATCCTTTATGGAAAATATGAGATCTACCAACGCGCCAATCGATTGGAGGAAGCAAAAAGAACACTTTTGGCCGTGCTTCCTTATGTGGAGCGGAAAGCTTTGCTTCGAAACAAACAAACATTATACTATAATGTAGCCCATCTTTATGGGCAGATGGGCAAATATAAGGAAGCGACAAGTTGGTTCGAAAAGTTCAAACTTATTTCGGACACGGTATTCGCACATGCTGGCGAGCAGAAGATACTGGCGCTGGAGCAAAAATTCCATGCCAAGGAGCGCGAAAACGAGCTGTTGTTGGCGAGATCCAAAAATCAGGCACAAGAGCTGTCGCTTCGAAAGACACAAGGATGGCTGCTTGTCGCCGGACTGGCGGTATTGGTGCTTTCCATGGTGTTTTTTCTGTGGTACAGCGCACTCCGTAATCGGAGACGATGGATTTTGCAAAAAAAGCTTTTGCTAGAGCAGGAACTGAAAAACGTACAACAGCGGGAGAAGATCAACGTTTTTAATGCCATGGTGCAAGGTCAGGAAAAAGAACGTAGCCGTATTGCCCGCGATTTGCATGATGGCTTGGGCGGCATGCTGGCCAGTGTCAAGCATAAGCTATCTGCCGTAGCTGAGGGGCAGCACAGATCAAACTTAAACGAAACGGATATGGAGCTCTATAACATCATAAAGCAGTTGGATCAATCGGTGGACGAACTTCGTCGCGTAGCTCGGAATATGATGCCGGAGTCGTTACTTTACATGGGGCTTGAAGCTGCTTTGCGAGATCTTTGTGCCGCCATGGAACATCGCGGACTTCGGGTAGAATTTCAGGCTCGGGGCTTGCGGGACGATTATGGACAGGCATTCCTGATTTCAGTTTACCGCATTGTGCAGGAGCTCTTGACCAACGCTGTCAAGCATAGCGGTGCACAAAAGATCTGGGTGCAGTGTTTTGAAAACGATGGACATGTTTACCTTTCGGTGGAGGATGATGGTAAGGGTTTTTCTTTTGTTGAGGCCAAGCGCTCTTCTATTGGAATAGGTCTTTCCAATATTCAAAACAGAGTCGAACTACTTAACGGAAAGATGGAGGTCGATTCTGCACCTGACAAAGGAGCATCGTTTCACATTGATTTCGATTTAAATGAATAAACAGATATCGGTTATTATCGTTGATGACCACCCATTGGTGCTACGAGGTTTTGAATTTATCCTCCGTCCTAGCAAAGAGATCGGCTTGTTGGGTTGTTTTTCCACAGCGGTGGATGCACTTGATTTTTTGAAGGATAACCCGGTCGACGTGGTGCTGATGGATATTAACTTGCCCGATATCAATGGGATCGATGCGACGCTGGAATTGAAAAAGAACTGGCCATCTACACATGTTGTGGCTATCAGCAATCTGAATGAAGCTAGTGTGGCAAAACGAATGCTGCAATGCGGTGCATCGGGTTACCTGCTGAAGAATGTTTCGTCGCACGAGTTGATGGAATCCATCGTCCAGGTTTGCCAGGGTGAACTAGTTGTCAGTGAGGAGATGCGCCAGGCATTAGCAGAAAAGCAAATGGATATACCCTTTGTGACACCACGTGAGCAGGAGGTGCTCCATCTGCTGGCGGAAGGCAAAACAACGCCTGAAATAGCTTCGTTGTTATTCATTAGCAAGCTGACGGTGGAAACACATCGCCGCAATCTGCTCCATAAATTTAATGTAGCTAATTCAGCTTCATTAATCCGGCGGGCCGTAGAGCTGAAATTTATTTAGCCATCCGTAACCCTACGGCGCTCTATCAGCAGGTAGCGCCTGCATTTTCTGGTTACTTGGTTTCTCGCCTTTTGGAAAGCGCAAATGGATGGTCGTGCCCGCATAGGGTATGCTCTCGATACGGATATTTCCGCCGTTAATTTCCATCAAGTTATGCACAAGAATCAACCCCAAGCCTGTACCTCGTTCCCCAGATGTGCCGTAGCTTGGATATAGAGGATGGCGAAACAGCTCTTCGACCTTTGCTTCCGACATGCCAAGGCCGTGATCGGTAACCGCGAAGTGCACCATGCCATCCGCAGCAGCCACGCGTACGTCCACCATTCCGTTCTCGTAACTGAACTTGATCGCATTACTTAATATATTACGTAGAATAATGCGGACATGTTCGGGATCAGCTAGGATGTATAGGTCCAAATCGCCGTACGTATCGAGCCGAATGTTCTTTTCCAAGCTGTGCGTTTGCATACCCAGCAACACCTGATCCAGCAGTGAACCGACCTGAAAGTGCAACGGTCGGCCTATAAGGCCTTTTAGATTTTTTGCGCTCCAATGGAGCAGATTTTCCACATTCTCCGTCAGCATTAGAAGTTGTGCATTAGCCTGATGGATAGCTTTTTTTTCCCAAGCCTCATCTGTTCCGTTTTGGGACAGCATTTGTAAAATTTGGGACGTTGCGGCCAAGGGCGAACGGATATCGTGCGCTACGATAGCGAATAGCTGTTCTTTGTCGCGATTTAATTCTTCCAAATGAAGCTGCTGTTTTTCTATTTCTTCTTGGTAACGTTGCTGAATTGATTTAAAATGCCTAACCAATATGAAAATAAATAGGATGGCAATAGGGACATTAATAAGAAGACGATCTTCACCAATGGCATAAGAATAGGGAAGATACGCGCTGAAAAACTTGGGAATCAGTATTGCCGCGATCAAGCTGACACTAATTACAGCCTGTACCCATACCCGGTGAAAAACAAGAATGCTTACAATCAGCACGCAAAGTAGGTAATACTCGGCGATATTGTAGGATAGAAAGTTGATTGTGATCAGGAATATCGATGTTATGATCAAGAGGTAGGCTTTTGCCTCTGCGTAGCGTCGAACGTGGTGGAGTCGAAAGACAACGAGCGTACCCAATGAATAAATGAGGTCTACCATGCTTAAGATCGGATGTTCATTGCTGATCAGGTTTCCAAAACCATAGCATAAGGAGCCTACAAAGGCAGAGGCCGTTATCAGGTTGACCATCTTCAGGCGCCGGCTGTCCAAATAGGACATATCCGTTCTGACGCCGATGGATCCAATCTTCTGCCACATTGTCTGAAGCGGTATCCTACCACCTTTTGATCTACACATACATCATGCTATGTTGATAGTGCATTTATAGTTGACGCTCTTGATAGCATCCTTTCTAGATTTTTGGATTATGTCTTTTGTTAAAAACATCGAGCATTATACAAATATAATGTTTTTGAAGAATAAGTACCCCTTTGTTTACAGATGTGCAAATCGATGTATCCTAGATGATGACGCGCGCCTGGACTATCATGCAATACATGTTTGGCTACGAATGTTATAGCTTTCAGATCATGTAAATATCGTGCTATTCGCGTAGGGTTTGGACTTGATTTCGGTTTTTGACATCGAGCTTAACGTATAAATTTCCAATGTGGTATTTTGTTGTGCTGACGGTTATGAACAGCTTATCGGCAATTTCTTTATTGGTTAGGCCATCCCAAATGCACAGCAATACTTCTAGCTCACGGTCCGTAAGATCGAATTGTAACTTAAGCCGTTCGGCTACGGATATGCGCTGTTCGGTATTTGTCTCCACAGATGCTCCCTGCGTTGGTATGGATCGTTCTGTCGGATCTTCCGCTGTTCCGATCTGTTCAATGGCGAGTAGGTATTTATCCAGTTCCCGCCTGTTTTTTTCGTTATCATCCTGCAGTGCCCGCACCTTATAAATGATGGCGAAACTTACGCTTATGATTTCCAGCGCGCTAACCAATCTAAATGTCCCTAAATCAAAAAGATAGTAGGTGCTGGAATCAATGTGGGTGTAAAGGACATATAGTATCGCAGTCAACACAACCAAGCCGAAAGCCAAAACAAGGAAGCGCGCGTAGACGTCTTTTTTAAATTTTCCTATCGCCAATGCAATACATGATCCTGTTAGTAGAAAACACAGACTGTATACTGCTGCATAAAAAACAATAAAATCGGTTAGGGTGTAAAGAAGCGCCGAAAGCAACAAAAGCGCGGCTCCATACATATACCAAGATCGATAGCGACGAAAAAAAGCATGTAAATCCAAAAAATACTTTGTAAACAGGATCGCGATCAGCGCGGTGACGGAATTGTTCCACACCATGAGGTAGTCAAACGTCCAGGCGCCTTTTGAAAAGTAGTAAAACATGCCATCTTCGTAAAAAAAGGAAATGAATGTTGTGAGCAAGAGTAGGCAGTAGGTGATAAAACGTCGATCTTTAAAAATAAGGTAAAAAACAAGATTGAAGACCACTGACATTATTGCCAAGCCATAGTACAAGCCTATACGGAAGAGCCGCATAGACTCCAAGCTGCTGAATTGTAACCTGTCTTCCAGCTGCACCTGTGCAATTTTGAGGGCATGGCCTTCAAACCGAAGGTAGTAAACCGAATCGTTCGTCTGTAAATGGAACTGCGGAAATCTGCTTCGGAAATGATGGCCTTCCCTGTCTTTCACAGTTGTTTGTTTTCGTAACATGCCATGATGCGGTAGGAACAGATCGTATTGATGTAAGCGTGCAGATGGTATCTGTAGAATGATCGGCCTCCCTCGCAATGAGGAAGGAATATTTCCTTTTATCCAGGTCTCGTTGGCGTCGGCATTGCCCGTAGGATAATTGACAATGATTTTGTCGATGTCGATTTTTCTCCTTAAGCTGTCATTTGGTGATCCCGAGACAAGATAGGGAGATACGGTTAATAGGAAAGATAAGAGGCTTAGCAATAGGATTAATGGATCAGCAAAATATGTAGGTCGCATGGTGTCTTAAATAAAATGAATACAGCTAGGTCGTAGATGATGGCCAAAAATAGGAATAATTTGGAATAACTACCACCTTTGTTTTAGGACGTGGCCTTTTTTAGGCAAATGCGCCAGAAACATAAAAAACGGAAGCTTTTGGGGAGGGCCTGGGCTAAAAATTTGCGAATACTATACTTTGGTATAGGTGCGTTTTTGTTGCACCAGCGTAGATTTGTGCAGTTAGTAAGGGTTTTGCCAAACCAAACCAAAACAGAAGAAAATACACGTACCCTCCTTTCACTTGAAAACAGATTTACACTACCCTATGAAAATCATTTTTAGATCTGCTGCTGCCGCTCGGCAGCAGCGTCTAGAACGTAATAGGTTGTATGATGGGCTACATGGTCTATTCGGGAAAATGCTTTTTTGTGAACAGCCTTTTTTACATGATTTTTAATAAAAATTTGCAAATGTGAAAAGTAATCCCGAAATTGGAAATTCATAATTCAGGCCGCTATGAGCATGGCGGCAAGTTATAATTGGTTTTGAAAGGTTTTCATTCGCCCGGATGGAAACCTTTCTCTATTTGTGGGTCTTCCGAACGCATACAATTCATATCATAAGCTGGAAGCCCCCCTAATTGCTGATCTGTTAGTCAGCGCAGAGTTCCTACAGCATGCAACCGGTTTTGAAAAGCTAATCTTCACTCCAACTATTTTAATTTGTTGATTTTCGATAAGAATTTGTTAAAGACTGTTAATTTGTAACATACTTGATACGATTAGTAAACTATTTCCTTAGCTGATGCGTTTAGTAAGAAAAGAGTAAATAATTGTATTGTTTAATTAAAGTAATAAAAGTATGAAAAAGTTAATTTTGACAGGTTTAAGTTTGTTATTTGCATTAACCCTTACATTCGCCCAAGAGGGCACGCCTGAAGACAAAGCGAAAGCTAAAGTAGAAAAGATTACGGAAAAGGTGACGCTTACGCCCGAACAACAGACCGTCGTCTACGACATTGTATTGGAACACACCAAAACTAAGTGGGCATTGAAAGCGGATACAACTATCGCCGAGGATGTAGCTAAACAGCAAATGGAAGCGCTATCAGCTAGTGCTGACGCGAAGATTATGGAAACTTTGACCGAAGAGCAGAAGCCTTTGTACAGTAAATACGTACAAGAGCGTAATGCGAAAAAAGACTAAGGGCTTTCATAATTTGCAAGTTGAAGAAGTCAAAGAAAAAGCATCATGGTAGCCATGATGCTTTTTCTTTGAAAATATTACTAAAAGTTGTTTTTTCTAATTTTGTTTGTATCTTAGTGTATTAATTAAATAGTATACTAATATGATAGCTATCCAAAATCTAAATTTCAGTTATAATAAGGGCCGACCCTTGTTTAAAGAAATGGACCTCCAGCTAGGGCAGGGCCATATTTACGGACTATTGGGAAAAAATGGCGCAGGAAAATCAACCTTGTTGAAAAATATTGCGGGTCTGGTATATCCGGATAGTGGATCCATCCAAGTATTGGGACACAATCCGAGGCACAGAGAACCAAGTCTGTTGAGCGAAATCAGTTTTATTCCTGAGGAGTTTTATCTACCCCAAGTGAGGTCAGATAAATTTGTACGAGCGAATGCCCCTTTTTACCCAAATTTCGACAGCGGTTATTTTAGGGAGCTACTAGGTGAATTTGAAATTCCGCTTAATCAACGAGTGGCCGACATGAGCTATGGACAGAAAAAGAAATATTTAATATCCTTTGGCTTAGCCACGAATACCAAGCTAATTATCATGGATGAGCCAACCAACGGCTTGGATATTCCGTCTAAGGTGCAATTTCGTAAAATAATGGCTTCAGCCATAACCGACGAACGATGTGTGTTGATTTCTACGCATCAGGTACGTGATTTAGATAACCTGATTGATGCTGTTATCATTTTGGATGAGCATCGAGTGGCGGTCAACGCATCGGTATCCAGCATTACGGAAAATCTCTGTTTTAAAAAGGTGAAGGAGCTATCTCCAGAAATTATCTATGCGGAACCTGCAATAGGCGGATACAACGCCATACAACATAACAGTTTGGGCGAAGATTCTAAACTCGATCTTGAGTTGCTGTTTAACGCGGTGTCACAGAAACAGGAAACCATTACCAACCTTTTACACACTCCTCATTATGTCTAATACATTCCATATCAACCGACTTTTTTTACTGATCGCTCGGCAGTGGATCAGCGTTGGCAAGATCTACTTAATGGCAATTGGCATCGTAGCTGGTGTCATCGCGTGTTTCTACGGTTATGCACTTTACGAATTTAACGCTGCTACAGCGGGTTCGTATTACATACCGCAAGGTCTGCTCGATTTTCGTGTTCTGCTTTTTATTTTTTTAGGTATGTTTTTCATAACCATTATCTCGGGAACCTACTTTTCTGATTATGGACAAAAACCGAAAGCCATTTTTGAGACGCTCATCCCGGCATCGCGCCTTGAGAAGTTTTTAACGGCGATTTTCTATACCGTAGTTGCCTGCTTAATTTCCTACATCGCCGTGTTTCTACTGCTCGATTTTGCGTTTGTAAGTTACTTGCGCACCCGAACGGCGGCCCTTTCGGCGATGGCTGCTGATGATGTCGGATATGTCGATCGCAGCTTAGCCTATTTCATCAATTTGAATATACCCAAGAATGCTAAATATTTTTACTTCTTGCCGTTTCTGTTCAATGCCATCTTTCTTTTAGGTTCTATTGCTTTTAAAAGTTTTCAATATATCAAAACGGCTATATCTTTAATCGTCTACATTGCCATATGGAGTTTTCTTACGGTTTACATCATGAAGACATTGACCGAGGGATCGGTATCGGTTCAGCAGCATAACTTTTGGGAAGAGGAGCATCGTATTTTCCAAGTATTTCTGTCCGCAGGGATCACGTTGGCTATCTTGCTTTGGGGAATAGCTTTTCTCCGTTTAAAAGAGAAGGAGGTTTAAGATGGATTTTAACGCGAATAAGGCCATATATTTACAAATTGCGGAACATGTTTGCGAGCACATCATGCTGGGTACCTGGAAAGACGAGGAGAAAATCCCATCGGTGCGCGATCTGGCTGTGCAGTTGGAAGTTAATCCAAATACGGTCATGCGTACCTATGATTTGCTGCAGCAGAAAGCAATTATTGCAAACAAACGAGGGATCGGTTTCTTTCTTACACCTGATGCCATAAAACAAGTAAAAGCCTACCGAAAATCGGTATTTCTAGCGGATGAGCTTCCGCAGATGTTTCGGAATGTCTACTTATTGGAAATCGATTTGGAGGAGTTGCAAAAGCGATATCAAACTTTTATTGAGGAAAATTTTAACCAAAACTGATGATGAAAACAAGTTCAAAATTATTAATCATACTAGGAATAGCCCTGTTTTTGGTGCCTATTTCCATCATGTCGTTCACGGTGCTGCGAAATCGGGTGGACATCTTCGATTACCAACGGGATATGGACGAAGAATCTTCGTCGCTTGAGGTGGAAGATGTGTATCTGCGTTCCACAAAAGTTGATGCATTTGAGAAAATTCGTTTTGAAGGAAATGACCAAATGGGCCCGATAGAATTGATTGTCGTTAAAAGCGACCAACACGGCGTAAAATTGGACAAAAATATATCGGAAGCCCTAAAATTTGACGTGGATAAAAATGGCGTCCTAACGGTTAGCGATGGTGGCGGCCAGCACGTCTATTTCAGTAAGCTATATGTATTTTCACCGAGGATTACAGCTTTGGACCTACAGGATGTGGACTTGCAGATCAAGATTCAAGCGGACAGCTTGGCAGTAAAAGGTTATAGACTTCGCGGGTTCTCGATACAGCCCGGTTCTAAGGTCGATCACCTAGCGCTAACTGCCAAAGATTCTTACCTAGGTATTGATGAACATAATCGTGAAGGTAGAGGTGAGTACGAGGTGGGTAGTCTTGTTTTGGATGTCGATAATTCGAACGTCAGTTTGGACAGACAGGGTTGGAGACGCTTGACGATAAAGGCGAAAGATGCGAAAGTTAGGGTGCGCAATAGTGATAAAGGCCGAGCACTCGATGACTTAATTTTGGCTACGCAAGGAACAAACGACATTAAATTGGATAGTTTGCAGGCCAAGCGGTTTTCAGGAAGCTTGTCGGATCAAACGGTAACCGACTTGCCGGTCGAGAAGTTGCGAAGTTTAATCATGACCCGATAAATAGCGCTTGTAGTTTTAGATAAAGGACCTCCATGAAAGCTGTACATAAAACAAAGCATATCATGGAGGTCTGCTAATTTTGGGTTATGAGGCCATTTCTTGCTTCGCGTCGTCGTTTGCCAACGTTACACGTGTACGTGACAGGCTATCTGGATAATTCGTACTGATATATTTTATCATTTCTTCGCGAACATGGCAACGCAATTCAAAAGCTTGACCCGAGTTGTGGCAGCTCATCAAGCAGCGAATTTCCATCGTATGCTCTTTTAAATCCGTAACATGGAGGACGTCTACCTGTCCATCCCATAGGCTGTTGTTCTTCAGGAGTTCGGTGAGCTTGGCGCGTAGCTTGTCGATCGGAACAGTGAAATCGGTATAAATAAAAACGGTACCCAATATTTCTGCCGTAGTACGCGTCCAGTTTTGGAAAGGCTTTTCGATAAAATAGTTGATCGGCAATACCAACCTTCTCTTGTCCCAGATGGCCACAACCACATAGGTGAGGTTGATTTCTTCAACGCGGCCCCATTCGCCCTCTACAACCAAAACATCATCCACCCGTATGGGTTGGGTAAAGGCTATTTGAAATCCTGCTAAGAGGTTGCCAAGCGATTTTTGTGCGGCAAATCCGATAATAATACCACCGATACCGACGCCGGTAAGAAGCCCTGCGCCAATCTTTCGCATATTTTCAAAACTTAATAAAATGATGGATAGCGCAACGATGACGATTATGCTCACCATGAGTTTCCTGATGAAGACGATTTGCGTACGTATTTTCCGCTCCCGAAGGTTGTTTTCTTTGGTGATATCAAAGCGGTGGTAGAGGTAATCCTCAAATACCCGCATCAGCCGAATGATCAAGATTGCAAAGCAGCCCACAAAGAGTATTTCTGTGATCTTGCCAACGACGGCAAGCGCCGCAGGGTTAAATCGTGTGACCGGCAACAAAGCGTTAAACACCAATAAAGGTACAAAAAGACTGAAAATTTTGCTGAAATGCCGAATAATCGATCGGATAACTGAATAGTTGCTGCTGTGAAGGGACGGCTTTTTGACCAGCGGAACCAAAAAAGCCTTCAATAAGATGCCCAGCAATATAGCGAATGCAATGACGGCCATATTCCAGGTCCAAGCTGGCATCTTCGTTGCCAAATCGGATAGATACTGTGTCATTCTAATTGTTTAAGTTGTTTCCTAAAAATAACAATGTGTTGACCATAGCGTTTTTTTTATTTCAAATTGATCCCCCTTGATGCAGAGGGGCGCCCTTTTTGGCGGCATCTCTGCCTTGCCTTTACGAATAAATTACCGAAATGCTCAAACTATTAATGGGTTGACTGTTGCTAATCCTAATTTATTACGCTATTTTTAAAAAAAAACAATAATTAAATTTGGAATTTACTGAATTTGGCTTTTCCTCTTCATTAGAGGAAGGCCTGGATAGCATGGGATTTGTGGATGCTACTCCCATACAAGCACAAGCAATTCCCGTCATATTGAAACAGCACGATCTTATCGCGTGTGCACAAACAGGAACGGGAAAAACAGCCTCCTATCTCTTGCCGGTACTGAATAGACTTGCGGAGAATCCCCAAGAGCGCGTGAATACGTTGATCCTCGTTCCTACGCGCGAACTCGCACTGCAGATTGATCAACAGGTCATGGGGTTTGGATACTTTACGGGAGCTACCTCCATTTGCGTATACGGAGGGGGCGACGGTATCGGATACGAACAGCAGAAGCGTGCGATTCGCGAAGGTGTAAACATTATTGTGGCCACGCCAGGGCGTTTGCTAGCCCATATGTCATCGGGAAAGTTCGATTTTAGCCATTTAGAGCACCTTATTCTTGACGAAGCCGATCGCATGTTGGATATGGGATTCCATGATGACATTATGCGCATCATTAGCTATTTGCCAAAGAAACGGCAAAGCTTACTTTTTTCGGCTACGATGCCGCCCAAGATACGGACGCTTGCGAAAAAAATTCTTCACGAACCTGCAGAGATTAACGTGGCTATATCGAAGCCTAGCGAAGGTATTGACCAACAGGCCTATTTGGTATTCGATGATAACAAGATAGCGTTGATTAAGGCTCTTTTGGAAAATCCCAGTTACGAAAGCATTATTATTTTTGCCTCCAAGAAGGATATCGTGAAACGTCTGACGCGTGAGCTTATCAAGATGGGGCTTTCGGCAGAAGGCTTTCACTCGGATTTGGAACAGGGACAGCGCGAGGAAATTATGCACCGCTTCAAAGCTAGACGACTGCGTATATTGGTGGGCACGGATGTGATCTCGCGCGGAATAGATATCGTGGGCATCAGTTTGGTCGTCAACTTTGATGTGCCACCTGATCCGGAAGATTATGTACACCGTATAGGGCGTACGGCAAGGGCTGCAACCACCGGTACCGCGATAACTTTTATTAACGATAAAGATCAAGGACGTTTTGCGCGTATCGAAAAACTGATTGAGAAAGAAGTGCCTAAAAAAGATTTGCCGGAAGGTTTTCCAGCGGGTCCGGCGTATGAGCCAAAGGCTAAGAAACGACCTAACGGAAACAATAATAATAAGAAAAAGAAATTTCGGAAGTTTAACAAACCGAAACCCGAAAATAAGTCTAAAATGGAGTAGGTCACGGAGCTATGCGGTAGAAGAGCGGGTAATAGAGGAGTGACGTTACGAATTGCGTTGCAGCTTTAGTTGTTCGTTTTGTTGGAGCAAAGCAGCGCAAAGCGTTTCCAACTCTTTTACCTGCTCGCCATCTAGGTCAACAAATTGCAGCGAATCCAGTCCGGATCCAATGTAATTGTCTATCACCAGATCAAGATCAAATTGGTTTTCCTGTAGTAAACTTAGGGTACGTTGGGTTTTTCTGGCCCATGAATGGTGGCCATTGCTTTGAAATAGCTGCTCTAGGCGCAACAGGATGCTTGTGATTTCGTTATGCATGGCGGAGGTTTTTAACGTGTAATTTCCAGAATGCACCCACCACTGTTGTTGTCGATGCCTGTCGCTGATTTGATATGGAAACGATAAGTAATGTTCAGTTAGTTTTGATAGATCGAATATGCCTATTAATTGCAAAAAAAACAAATTTTTTCTTTCTTTTATGCAATGTTATATTTTGAACTGAAACAATCCTTGCTATGCATGCTGCAAGCAACTATTGTTTCAGTTCAAGGTGTTATGTATGAGGTGGCGGATCGGGTTTTTGTGTGTTGTTTTTTGTATCATCGCTACTGTAATTATTATAGGCACGTCGCAGGCGCGAAGCTAAGCGGTTGCGTAGCAACCTAGGAGACAGCACCTGTACAGCTTCACCAAAGCCCAATATCTCCCGCTCCAGCTCGAAGTTAAGCACTACATCCAATCGGATGATGATTTTGCCGTCCTCTCTGCGATTGACCACCACTTGCGATGCATGCAAGGGTTTGGTCTCCACGTAGGGGGCGGTTCGGGCATCCACTTCCAACATGACCCGCTGCCCCCGGTCACGCTCGGATTTTGTGACACCGATCGTGTCGGCATAATAACTTTCGAAACTAACACCTTCATAGGGAACGAAGCCTGTTTTGGCCATTTCCTGTATGTCTAAAATACGATCCAAGGCCAAGGTGACCAGAATACGCCCCTTTTTGGGCTTCGTAATGACAAACCAACGATTGCGGTATTCCTTTAGCAAATAGGGGTAGTATACGGATTCAGTAGCCTGCTTGGATTTGAAGGACTTGTACGATATCAAGAGCGGTATGCGCTCGCGAATGGCTTGATATATGGGCGTGATCCAGTTCAGTCCTTTCAGTAAGCTGTTGCTTTCCAGTTGTATGCTCGTAGCAGCCTCGTTCGCTTGTTTGGCCATATTATGCTCTAAGCGCACGATCATATCGCTCATTTCCTCAAAATGAGCAAATCCATTGAGGTGCTTGAGAATATCAACAGCCTCTTTCATTTTCTCCATATCATTGTGCGTGAGCGGCGAGTTGCTGATGGAATAGGCGGGGTCTTCGTAGGTGTAGTATTTCCTCTTTAACACAATGATAGGCGCATTATAACCGAGCTTATTGCTGCGCATAACCTGTATATCGCTCTGTATGGTACGTTTACTGACCCCATTGTGGATGCCTTCAAACTCATATAGCGCATCGGAAACACGATCGATAAGGTCTTCCAGCGTCCATTTTCTGTGCGTTTGGCGTAGGCAATTGTCTATGGTCTTGTAACGTATGAGTGCAGCTTTGTTTGTAGACATAGCTAATGATGACGATCTATTGTGTAGCTAAAGCTATAAAGAATATCTGAATTACGCAATATAGCTGCGTAGTAGGCTCGCTCGTATTATAGCTTGTACATTTTATTTCATTTTATTTGTTTGTATTACAGTTGTTTCCTTGGTTTTTATGCTGTTGTCGATTCGTTTTTTTTATTGCGCAGTCCTGCTGCGCATAGCTGTTTGCAACTTTGTCATGTCAGCAATGGCAACGTTCTTTGATAAAACAAGCAATCGCTTAAAGATATAGCTCATCAGAGCTTAAAGAAGCCTTAATTACCGACTTGCACCCTGCATCATCTGCTTCTGCATGGCAGGATAGTGTCGATCCCACTGGGACACGATATACTGGGGGTAACGACGTATTTGGGCACCACGGCTGAGGTTAGGGGTTCGAGTCCCCTCTTCGAAAGAAGTAGCTCAAAGGTTAGAGTACAGCCCCATTTGCGGGTCGAAGGTTCGATTCCTTCTTCCGACTTGTCGGAATAGCTCAGAAGGTTAGAGCAGCAAACAACAAAGTGTGGGTTCGAATCCCACTTCTACTTCGGTAGAATAGCGTAATGGTATCGCACAGATCTGTAGAATCTGGTTACATGTTAAACTTCATCAAAAAGTTAAAACGAATGGGTAGGCGATATTCGATCTGGCAATTTAGCGGCTAGTATTTGGGTGCTTTCTTGCAATCGTTCAGCTGCTTCGCGATTGAAAACAAGCTGCTTGATGCGGTTTCGAACATAGATGGACTCGTTTTACTGTGGTAGGACAGCGGTCAACAAGAAGTACAAACCAAGGCAGGCGTCTCCTTTTGAATCCCGTAGCCGACCGATGGATCGGACGATCGCTTACCTTTTTTAAAGATGAAACAATATAAAAATAGAAGATATGAAAAGAATACATATAGCCTTTAACCACGTAGGTTTTGTGGTTAAAAATCAAGTGGTACAACGGGTACTGACATCGGGGAAATACTGGCTGGGCTTTGGCGAGAAGCTGGAGCTTCATGATAAGGCACGGCCAGAGTTCGCACCTTTTGTGCGGCAGTATAAGTTGGACCCTGCAGAAAAAGGATTGTTATTTGTCGATGGGCAGTTTAAGCAGGTGCTGGAGGGTGGCGTGTACACTTGGTGGAAGAATGCTACCGCCATTGCGGTTTCAAAGGTCGATACCCGTGTGTTGTCCATAGACATCAATGGGCAAGAGATCCTGACGAAGGATAAGGCACAAATCCGCGTGAACTTTTCCGTGCGCTACAGGGTGCTTGATGTGGTACGTGCGCTGTTGGAGAATAAAGAACATGAAAAGCAGCTCTATATGTTGATGCAATTGTTGCTGCGTACGTACATAGGACACATGACACTAGACGAGATCATGGAAAAGAAAGATGACGTCAACCAATTTATTTCCTCGGAAGCGCATGTACAAGCAGCGTCGCTGGGTTTAGAAATACAATTCTGTGGGATCAAGGATATCATCTTGCCAGGTGACGTGCGGGATATCATGAACCAAGTGTTGATTGCCGAGAAGCGTGCGCAGGCAAATATCATCACGCGGCGTGAAGAGACGGCATCGACGCGAAGCTTGCTGAATACTGCAAAGCTAATGGAAGAAAATGTTATGCTGTTTAAGCTGAAGGAAATGGAGTATGTTGAGAAGATCTCCGAAAAGATTAGTACGGTATCGCTGTCCGGAAATGGGCAGCTTATCGATCAGCTTAAGCAGTGGTTTGTCAAGAGCTAATTGTGACGCGAGCTTGGTAAACTAGGTCATAAAAAGATAAAGTCGAAAGAGGCGCAAGGGCAACAAAATAAAGAGGTGTTGTCCTTGCTTAAAGAAGAAGTTAATTTTAAACGCTTTGCGCTATAAAAAAGAAGAAAAATGGAAAATAAACGTATAAATGGTAACGATCTATTAGCATTAGGCTACGATGAAAATTCTGCTTTGGGCGTCGCCTTGCAGATTAATAAGAAAAGATTGGGCTTCACGCGTGAGCAGATGCTAGCTTATTTCTCGGCTGTATTGGCCAATCCGGAAGCGTATTTAGAAGATGCTATTTTTAAGACATTGGCGCAGGAACTGTTGAAACAAGATGAGCTGGAAGCCTCGTATATCGCACTTAAAGAAGAGGGGCATTACGAAATTTACGGGGAAGAGCATATTGAAGAAGGGGCGAAGCAGCAGATGCAAGTAGCTATGACGTTGCCGGTCTCTGTAGCGGGCGCCCTGATGCCAGATGCGCACCAAGGCTATGGCCTGCCTATCGGCGGGGTGCTGGCCACGAGCAATGCCGTCATTCCCTACGGCGTGGGCGTGGATATCGGTTGTCGCATGGCGTTGTCTATTTTTGATCTACCTGCCGCATACTTGACGGAGCATAGCGATGCGTTAAAGAAAGTCATTATGCAAACCACGAAGTTTGGCGCTGGCCAAGGTTTCCAAAAAGGAGATCGAGCAAGCCATGCCGTTTTAGAGCAGGATACCTTTGCCATGAATGATTTGTTGCGGTCCTTGAAGGACAAGGCTTGGGCACAACTGGGCACTTCCGGCGGTGGAAATCACTTTGTAGAGTTTGGTGTGATTGCCTTTGAGCAGACCGATGCGGATCTAGGTGTTCAAGCCGGTGAATATTTGGCTTTATTAACCCATTCGGGATCGCGCGGGCTAGGAGCAACGCTAGCCGACCACTACACCAAACTAGCTAAGCAGCTTTGTAAGCTGCCTTATAAAGCACAACATTTGGCTTACCTAGATTTGGGAACGGCGGAAGGACAGGAATATTGGATGGCGATGAATCTGGCGGGCGACTACGCATCGGCATGCCACGAAGTGATCCATGAAAAGGTGCGCCAACAGTTGGGGGCGGAGCGCTTGGCAAAGGTCGAAAATCACCACAACTTTGCATGGAAGGAAATGTGGAATGGGCAAGAGCTGATTGTGCATCGAAAGGGAGCAACGCCTGCAGCCAAAGGGGTAATGGGTATTATTCCGGGTTCCATGGCCTCGCCAGGATTCTTGGTGCGCGGTAAAGGACAGATGGAGTCCATCAACTCGGCCTCGCACGGTGCCGGACGATTGATGAGCCGTACAAAGGCAATCAAAACCCTTGCGGCAGCGGATTTAAAGGCTATCCTAAATGATCAAGGAATCACGTTGATGGGTGCCGGTATGGATGAAGCGCCTATGGCCTATAAAGACATACATACCGTTATGGCTGCGCAGCAGGATCTTGTTGACGTGTTGGCTACTTTCTCGCCTAAGATTGTGCGGATGGCCGACGATGGTAGTCGAGAGGATTAGGTTTTGATGTTGTTTTATGGAACGGATTACGACATAGTCCGTTCCATAAAACAATTCCCCATTAAAGCACACTACGAAAATCCCGATCGTACCGCTCCAGCTGCTTGATAAAATTAGGGATATCCAGCACAAAATCATGGATGTGCTTAACGCCTGTTTGCGGGCTTTGCATAACCAGTATGGTCAATTCAGCAGCGACGATAGCGGTAATTTTGGCCTCCGATTTGCCAGAGAACGATGCTTCATACAGCTCCTGTTGATCCATGCCGCAGCTCCCTTTTACGGCGAAGCGATCAGTTCCGAGATTGATCCGATAAAACAAACGGTGGAGCGCTCGCTGCAAGGGTTTATACTGCAGCACTTTCGTCAACCCAATTTTACGACTCCAGAACAGTAACGCTGTGATCAAGAACGAGTCGAAAGCCAGCCTAGTCTTGATGTTTTTTGTAGGCCAAAGACCAGCCAAGCTATGCTGATCCGAGAAGTTAAAAAGAAAGAAGCGTCGCTTTTTGTCCATAGCGGTCCATTTCGGTCGACTGAACGATTTCACCAGCGTTGGATGTTGCCAAAAAAACAAAAAGTAAGAGCTGCTGCCTTTACATAATTTTTTGCATATTTTGTACGCATACACAGGAACCCTAGATCCGATTTTGAAATTAATAGGCCTGTGCCAAAACGGAAACAACCGGAGCGCAGTTAACAAGAAGAACAGCATCCGAAAAAAGTATGAACGAGTATACAGCAATAGACGATATTAAACGTGCTTACGACGCGCAGGTGCAAAGCCGCACGATTTATAAACAACACGATGCAAGCTGGCGCCAAGCCATATTGCGTAAACTTGCGCAAGAGATCGATCGTAACCAAAACCTTATCGTTGCTGCCATCGCAAGCGATTTTGGGAAAAGCGCCGTAGAAGTAGAGGTAACGGAGTTGATGCCTGTACAGATGGAACTGAAGGAAGCAATAGCGAAGCTGCCTCGTTGGATGAAGAATAGGAAGGTTTCCCGTTCGTGGAAGCTGTTTTCGATAAAGCCTTACCTGCATTATGAGCCAAAGGGCAATAGTT
The DNA here is from genome assembly GCF_014653155.1 of Sphingobacterium griseoflavum. Classification (GTDB taxonomy): domain Bacteria; phylum Bacteroidota; class Bacteroidia; order Sphingobacteriales; family Sphingobacteriaceae; genus Sphingobacterium; species Sphingobacterium griseoflavum. The sequence continues at coordinate 477,544 of NZ_BNAF01000001.1, forward strand.
TGATCATTACGCCGTGGAACTATCCGTTTCAATTGCCGATGGCGCATTTGATTTCCAGCATAGCAGCGGGCAATACGGTAATGTTGAAGCTGTCTGAATTTTCGCCGCATATCAATTCCGTGATTCGGAAAATTATAGAAGCTGTTTTCCCAGCAGATCATGTTTTTGTGGTGGAAGGTGCGAAAGATGAGACGACCTTTCTATTGGGTCTTCGTTTTGACCATATACATTTTACCGGATCGCCGGCCGTAGGCAAGGTCGTGATGCAGGCCGCAAGCAAATTCTTGAGTGATGTTACCCTCGAATTGGGCGGGAAATCTCCCGCTATCATCGGCCCTAAGGTCAATTTAAGGACAGTGATTCGAAATATTATTTGGGCTAAATTCGTCAATGCCGGACAAACCTGTATTGCTCCGGATTACGTATTGATAGATCATGCATACGAGCACGAGGTACCCATACTTTTTAAGGAGGAGATCCTCCGTGCATTTGGAGATCGTCCCGCAGAATCTCCCGATCTAGCACGCATCGTTAACGACAAACAGTTTGATCGTTTGACGCAGGCGCTGAACGAAGCTGTTGACGATGGGGCTACGATTTGGGTAGGGGGCGATAGTAGTGCAGAGCAACGCTATATCGCACCAACGGTATTGAGCGATCTAAAAGCAGAATCAACCTTATTGCAGGATGAGATATTTGGACCTATCTTGCCCGTGATTTACTACACCCACATCGACGAGGCTTTGCAACTGATCCAAGAAAAGGAAAAACCATTGGCTTTATACATATTTAGCGGCAACAATGCCTTCGTGCAGCGTGTAATTAATCATACTAGTGCGGGAAGCACCTGTGTTAACGATGCCATGGTGCAGGTGATGCACCCGAATCTGCCTTTTGGTGGCGTGAATAATTCGGGCATAGGGCAGTCTTTTGGCTGGTATGGCTTTCGCGCTTTTTCGCACGAAAGGGCAGTAGCCGATGTGAAACTTATGCCGTTGTCAAAGTTTTTCTGGTTCCCATATACCGATAAGACAAAAAGATTACTGCGCTTATTTCGGCGGTTTATGGCATAGCGTGCTATAAAAAAGAAGCTCCTAAATTTTAGGAGCTCCATATAAATCATTAAGAAGGGCATTTTCCATTTATGGTTGGTCGCCTACCTTTTCTTATTTTTCTTGGTCATTTTAGCCTTCAGGCCACTACCATAGTTATACGTTTTGCTGTTGCTTTCTTTCTTTTTATGGAAGGCACCTCCCTGGGTTTCATCGACCTTCTCTTTTTCCTTTGGACCGTCCGTAGGACGATAAATAATAAGGTCTTCTGGTAAAGGCATAACAGGAATCTTTTTGCCGATGGATTGTTCTATTTTACGAAGCGCTGGAAGTTCAATATCTGTGGCAAAGGTGATGGCCAAGGCTTCCGAGTCTGGCGTTTTCAGAATATGCGACACGAACACCTCCCTCTCTTCCGGAATCTCAAAATGGATGATAAATGGGATGTTAGAAAGGTCGATTTCGGCGGTACCCTCATTAGCGACCAAAAGTATTCTGCATTCTGCTATTTCTAGAAAATCACGGATCTCATCGATACCCGTATCATCATGGAAAAATGGCCGATAGATGGCCGCCTCGCCCTTGCCGACGTGCAGTCTTTTTAACAAATTATGCGCCGTCAGTCGGCTATTCACAAACACCACCACCTTATCGAATACTTCCTGATCACGCATGAAGTCATTGAGCAAATTGATCTTTGTCGTGAAGTTCGGGACATGATAAAGTATAAGATCCTGCGTATCTAACGTATCTTCGCTCAGCTCATCTACTTCGACAGTCGTCGCGAAAGGCATAAAATCGTCGATCATCAGGTGCAATTTATCATGGTCTACCGTGCTGAATGCCAAGTACTGCACTTCGCCGCAGCTTTGCGCCAGTTCCCTAACATTGGTTTGCATACCTTGTTTTACAATTTCTTCGGCATCATCGATGATAAAGGTCTGTATGCGGTTGAGGTTAAGACCCAATTTTAGATAGACCGCACGAGCTCGGCTGGGTGTAGCAACGACGATGTCCACTCCGCGTACCAAGTCTTCGATCTCTTCTTCCATGCTTCCGCTGCTTTTCAGCCCCATGATATGAAGCTCTCTATTTTGACTTATAGCGAAGAAGTTATCAACGATCTCTTTGATTTTTTCTTCATTTGGTGCCAAAATCAAAACTTTCGGGGCTTCGTCATGTGTATATTTCAGCCGCATTAGAACGCCCAGTATGTATGTGGTCGTTTTTCCAGCACCTTCGGGTCCAATGCCGATAATGCTATGTCCACCAATGATGCGGGAAAGCGCTTTTAGCTGCATTTCTTTTGCTGTAAAATATCCTAGATCGTTCATGGATGCATGAAGACGCTTGCTAAGTTTGAGTTTATCTAAAGACACGGCACAATGTTTAACTGAATGACAAGCTACAAAGGTAAGCAAAATTTAAAGACTGTTTGCGGCAAGCAGCCGAATCCGTTGAGGAGGTAATGAACCAACCTTATGCAGCTGTAGGCAATACCAAGAAAAGAAGGAGCGGAAGACAAACGTTTTCCACTCCTTTTAAACGGAATCTACACGCGGTGTAGCGTAGCTAGTCTATTCCTCAATTTCCAGCACTATGCTGCTTGCCCGCGCATTCACCGAGGGATCGTACATAGACCCGATTGTGCTTATGCCCGATTGGAATACACCCGCGTTATTGGCTTTTACCTCGTACTCATATACATGCTTGCCTTTCGATAAACGATCGAAAAAGTAATTGGTCGAAGCATCTTTCATGCTGAAGTAGTAGCCTTGCCACCATCGATAGCCTGACGGTTGGTAGATAGGCTCTACGCCCGACGGACGACTATCCTTCAGATGTAGATTGCTGAATGACTCTCCTGCGATGACGATAAGCCGAACCTTTACTTTTTCGCCAAGTTTGGCACTTTTCGAAACAATCCACTTTCCATCGCGCTGTACTTGATATTCCTTGCTGATCGAGAGATTGTTAACTACTGCCGAAAGCGATGTTTCGTTGGCAAAATACTGATGGTTCAGATAGCCATAGATCGCTCGCCTGTTATTGTTTTGAACCCCCAACTCCACATTCTTCTGCAAGTCTTGGCGAGTAAATGTTTTGGCCACCTGTCCCAAACTGGCGGGCTCGAGGGGCACTGCTTGCTGATCTACGCTCAGGGTAACGCTGTTTTCCAAAACAAATTCGCTGGGATTATTCGCCAGTAAAAGCGCATAGATTGCATCGACGGTCATCCAAGTCGTTTGCCAATGACTAGCCTGCTTATGGTAATAGATCCACTGGGTAAGGGCGTTTAGCTTGCTGGGGTCATTTAGCTTATAGGCTTCTACCATATAAGATTGCAGGCTTACGGCGTTATAGCTTTTCATATTACTTTCCCAATACATTCCCTTTTGCGTATCGTTTAGCACTTCTTGGATGATGCGGTTCCTGAGTTGATCGGTCTGCTCGCCTTTGCCAAAAAGCTGATTTACGATCCAACTTTTAGCAGCAATGCCGGCACTGTGTTGTGCTGTGAGGAGGGGAGACTGACTGATCTTATCGGTCAATAGCGCCTGTTGCTTTGTATCCAACGGATAGAGTCCCTGCCAATAATGTCTGGCGTATAGGTAGTCCAATGCCATACTTGTAGAAGCTTTCTTGTCCACGATCAGGCTATCCGTGTCGAGATATTGCATCAGCTTTTCTGCAATCTTACGCATGTCATTGGAAACCAACCGATGGTCTAGGTTCCATACTTTTCCCCAAATCTCCAACAATCGGATAGAGATATAGACATTGGCTCGTCCTCCTTCAAACCAAGGGAATGCGCCGGTTTCCAGCTGTTGCTTAAGCAGTTTCTTTTCTATTTCGGCGATTTCAAATGTATTGTTTTCGTCAAAAAGCTTGCTCAATGCCGCTAGTTTTTCACTGTCACGCTTTATATCGCGGATCCAAGGCATCTCTTCGGCGCTAAGTTCTGTTAATGCGCTATTTTCGCTAAGCTTACTTTCGGTTTGCTGGCTCCGCAACGCACTGAAGTAGTTGGCAATGGCCGGGTACTGCTGCTGTATGTATTGCACCATTTTTAAGCTAAACCATTTGCTGCTTAGCTGTTCGGTACAGGCGTAAGGGTAATTGTTGAGGTAATCCAGCGCACCGATAACCTCCAATACCGGGTTGCTCTGTATCTGTATACGGGCCTGCAGATTTTCTTTGTCGGCCGTCTCCAGTTGGAATTGTTTCGTTTCATTGGGGTGCAAGAGCAGCGGACTGGTTTCGGAAACGAGCACACGGTTAGGCAGAATAGCCAATTCATGGATCTCCCCATCGGAGAAACCAGCACTGGCCGCCACAATTTTCACTTGCACGGTGGAGAATCCCATCGGTATTTGCACAGCCCAAGAAACAGTCAAATTTTTTTTTGAATCTACGGCGAAAGGCTGTGTAGGCTTGTCGAGAAAGCGCGCCGAGATAACTTCATTCGTTTCCGGGTTAATAAATTCAAGCCGTATATTTCCGGTCATGGCTTCCTCACGAAGATATTGAATAGTAGCTTTTAGCAGCAGCTGATCTCCCTCTCGAAAATAGCGGGGCATGTTAGGGCTCACCATCAACTCTTTCTGTGTTCGGGTGTAGAAGGTACCCATGCCGGCTTCGAGATTTTTGCCATGCGCGAACAATAACAGCTTCCACTTGCTGAGTGCTTCGGGGCTGTTAAATTCTACCGACACGTCTCCTTGCTCGTCGGTGTACAACGCAGGAAAGAAAAAAGCAGTCTCTTGGAGGTTGCTGCGGGTTTGTGCAGCCGTCAACTGCTCCTGTATTTTACTTCCTTCTTTGGTGGTTATAATAATGACACCCCCTGCCGCCCTCGATCCATACAGTGCGGTGGCCGCCGCATCTTTTAAGACGCTGAAGCTATTGATTTGGTCGGGGCTTATTTTACTCATATCGATCTGTTCCATCACTTCCCCGTCGACAACATATAGAGGCGCGTTAGGCGCAGCACTCGCTGTTCCACGTATAACGACGACTTCATCCAGTGTGGAGTAGCCGGTTACCGCTATCCCAGCAACACGACCCTGAAGTGCTGATGACAGGCTTTTTGCGACATAGTGATATCGGCCTGCTGTCCATAAACCGTAGGAACGAACTATGGGCGTTTGCATGTACAGTTGGGCTTGGTAGCGCGTACCTACGAAAACATTGCTGCTGTTGGTTTCCTCGTAAAAATCGCCCAACAAATGCTGCTGCGCCTCTTGTCGGTGGTAGTAATAGGGGTGCGGTCGATCAAAAGAATGGGGGAAGCTGTGTGCCTCAAATTCATCGAGGGCCGCATCGTACATGCTCAATGCCAGCTCTGCCGGTATCACATCCTCGTTTTGTTTGATCTTAAAACGCCAGCTTTCTGCCTGTCCCGGTGTTATCTTATCCCGAAAGGTTACGGTTTGGATGGCTAGCTGTTTATCCTTTTGCTTGATGGGTATGTGGATACTCCTCAATTCGGCCATGTCGTTTTTAATGATGAAGGCATGGAGCGCGAGAGGCAGCACTGCAACATCCTCTTTATTTATATTGAAGCTGTAAACGGCTTTTCCGTTTTGGATGTCTATGGCGATGGCTTTGGCAGGTTTACCACGGCGCTTATGAAAAACAAACAGCTGCTTGGCGTCGGCGAGATCGGTTTCAAATCGCACTTGGACCTTATCGCCAACGGCATAGCTGCTGCTGTCTAAACCTACAGTAAGGAATTCTTTGGCAGATACCCGTCGACTGACTGGATCATAAATCTGCTTGTAGCTATGAGCCCGGATGGTGTCCGTACCTTGGATGCTGATGGCCTCGATGCGGTAGTTGCCTCGCGAAAACATAATGCTATCCAAATGAATGGTATCCCTGTCGTTGCTGTTGAACTCGTAGGTCTTTACCCATGTTTTTTGCTCTTCCTGGCTGAGCAGAAGCTCGTCAAACTGCATTGGAAAATATCGCTTGTAATCCGACACGGATAGCAGATGGTAATCTGTACGCATAAAATAGCTCTTCGACCGATCAGCAACGACCAAATCGGGCTCTTTAACTTTGTAAATATGTACCTGACCAGCAAAAGGTAGCGGTTGGCCATTCGGATTTTTGGTGGCGATTGTGAGTTCGCTCCATCGATTTTCTGCGCTGGGAGAACCGGCCATAATGTCTATGTTCCAAGGTGTCTTCGCGTAGAAGTAGCGCTCATTTGCTGATTGCATTTCGCCGGAAGGACTGGTTACCTCAGCCGTATAACGGATAGAAAAGTTACTCTCCTGCAACATGCTGCTGTCGTTGAGCGGTACGCGTAAGTGGAATTTTCCCTGTTGGTCGGTCTGCGTCACGCTGTCCAACAAATTGTGATGGCTGTAGTTGCGGGATTGACCATAAAGTTCAATCTTATAACGTACGTTGGCCTGCGCTATGGGCACACCCGCAAAGCTTTCGGCATGGCCAACGAAGACAGCGGTATCAAGAAGCTTATAGGTCTCTTTGTTGGTTTCAAAAGTAACTTTAAAAGTCGGTCGCTTATATTCTTCCACACGGATGTAGGTCGAATGTAATTCCTGTTTTCCAGCGAATACCTTTAGATTGAAACGACCGCTCAGGGTTTTGAGAGGCAGTTGCAAGATGCCGTTTGCCGACCCGAAAAGGTTGGTTTCGACTTTTAGCGAGTCTACCTTTTGGCCATTGGCGTCGTGTAAATACACGGCAATCTTCTTTTGTGACAATATTTTGCCTTTTGTGGAGCTATTGTTATAGAGGATCGCTTTGAAGTAAACTTTCTGCCCGGGCCGGTAGATTGACCTATCCGTAAGGGTAATCGCCGTTTCTTCGCCCTCAAGCTCCTCGTCCATATCGTCTTCATCACCGTAATGCTCGGGTATTTCAAGATCCATGAGGGAGATGAGATGATTTTCTGTGGGCAGTAGCAGGTCGTAATAGTCCAAATCGTCGCGATTTCGACGGTCGCTGGTTCTGTAGGTAAACTCTCCCGCTTTATTCGTCGTGAAGCTCTGTACCTTACGCGCTTTACTTTTAGGATTCGTTTCGTATAGCGCCACTTTTTTATTCGCATAGGCTTTACCCGTATTCCGATCGATCAGGAGAATACGGTAGCGCTCATCATGGTCCGTTTCCTCGTCGAGTACCGCCGAAACAAATACATCGCTTACCGTAAAGCTGCTGTGTACGACTTCTTGGTATAAACCATCGTCTTTGAATTGTGCATTGTTGGAGAGCAGTACCGTATAATGCCCATGATCCAATGGATTGATCTTGTAAATACTATGATGATGGTAATGATCATCAAATTGACCTAAGGCAATGGATTCTTGATAGGCCAAAGGTGCGTCCAAGCGCGTTTCGTGCGTCGTGGAATCATGACGTATTTTAAAGGTCTGATAGGGGGAGTTGGCCGTATTCGTTGTTCGGAAAACCTGAATAAATAGGCTGTCGGCATTTCGCGTATTGATCTTGATTGGATGGTAGGCCTGTGCTGGGATGCGCAGGTCGTGCTGAACATCGATGGATGTTGCCCGTATTTGCTGTTCTATCTTCTCGGCCTCGACCCTCCATACTGAACTAGGGTAGGCACTAAAAACGCGCTGTACATAGTGCATGGCCTGTTTGTAGTCGGCACGTTCTTGGAATGCCGAAGCGATTCTGCTGAGTATGTAGGCATTATAAGCACTGGGCTGCTCTTCCATGATGCGGTTCAATTCCGCTAGTCGAGAAGCAATATTCCAAGAGTCGTCCAATAGCTTTTTGCTGAGGAGGTAAGAGGTCGCCTCGGCATATCCTGCTTGCTTGTTGAAGGCCAACACCTCCGCTTTCAATTGATCTGCCTCGCCCAAGCTGTCGCTACGCGATCGCAATACTTCAAGATATTGGTAGGCTAGGAGGTGGTATAGTGTTGGCATCAGATAGCTGTTTCGCGTATCGTCAAAGAGGGAAGACCATTGTGTTGTGAGCTCCTGCTGCAACGCCTCTTTGGCAGCTAGCGATGTGCGAAAGACGCTGTCGATGATCTGTTGTTTTTCTTCTGATGTGGCCTTGATAAAGCGATTGGAGCTGATAGGCTGAAACCGGTGGCTGTTCGATTCTAAGAATAGGGCGTAGAAATTTTTGATAACGCTGCGTTGCACGGTATCGCCCTCCTGTAGGGTGCGCTCGAAGTGCTTTTGAATTTCTTCAAATGTCTTATCATCGGTCTTGTTTACACGAAGGGCTTGCGTTTCAGCCAAAAAGGCCCTGATGTATACATCCCGAAGACCGTTTCGCTTAGCATGCGCCTTGATATCAGCAAGGATAGGTAGCGTCTGTTCGTAGTTTTTGATGGCAATAAGTTGCTCGATTTGCTTCCATTGACCATCAATGCCGATCCGCAGAGGTTGTTCTTGTGCACAGAGGAACATCGGTGCTAGAAGCAGTAATAACAGGAGGTTTCGTTTCATAATTTATAGAATATTAGTATAAATATAACATCTTTTGTTCGTTTTTTGACGGATGCAGCATGTCGCAAGATTCCATAATCGTACTCGAAATTTATTTCCAGCGCTTATATGCTATCGGGCTTTCAGCACATCAGCAGTGTTTGCAGAATAGCGGACAACCTTTCTTTTGAACGATACATAACACGCTCGCCTAAGGCTTGCTTCTTTTGATGGATGCTCTATCGTTCCATTTCGGAATTCATGCTGGGGCGGCGTTAAGGACGGCGCAGATTTTTCTGATTTTCTCCAGTCAAGAATTGATGAGTCGCAAAACTTTTCTATATTTGGGCAATTTAAAACAAGTCTAAATAAAAGAAAGCTATGCTGGTTGCTAGAAAACTACGTATGAATTCGTTGTTGATGGTTTTTTTATGGTGTTTCGGAACGTATGCTTTTGGACAGGATATTGGTGTACAGGTGAAGGATGCCACAGGTAGATCGTTGGCTGACGCACATGTTTGGATGAACGGGAAATTGCAGGGCATGACAGACATGTCCGGTAGTCTGGCTTTTTCTCGACCTGTTGCCAGCAGCATAGAAGTTCGTGTTTCGCAGGGGGTCTATCCCGAGCGTGTGCATCGTGTATACCTGGACACACTGGTTTCGCCGATACTGGTCGTTATGAGCGATCAACGAAAATTGGACGAAGTTGTGGTCACAGCTGGTCGTAAGCCTGAGAGTATCGCTAATATTCCCTCATCGATCTCTATCTTAACAGCGAAAGAGATCGAAGCACAAAGCCAAATCAGCACCAATATTGCCAGCGTATTGGGGAATACCATTCCCGGTCTTGCGGTGGCAACCCCAAAGGGTACAAATGCTGGGCAAACGTTGCGAGGGCGGGCGGTGCTTGTGCTGATTGACGGTATCCCACAATCCACACCGCTCATGAATGGTGCGCGCGACATTCGTTCCATTGATCCGAGTGTGGTTGAACGCATAGAAGTCATAAAAGGAGCAACCTCTATTTACGGAAACGGATCTGCAGGCGGTATTATAAATTATATCACGCGAAAGAATGATCCAAATGCGGAAGCTATTGGCGGCTTGACGACATTGCGTGGCACGGTGAATCCTGCTCACAATAAAGAAACAGAAGGCTACCGGTTTGCCCAAACTCTTTATGGACGGCGAAACAAGTTTAGCTATACGGCCAGCGGCGCCGTAGATTACACAGGCTTGCAGCGCGATGGGGAAGGTGTGCCGCTAGGTCAAACGGATGGTCTTTCAAACAGCAGATCCTACAATGCTTTTTTAAAGCTAGGTTATGATATCGATCCAAGTTCCTCCTTACAGATCGTTTACAATTTTTTTAATAGCCTGCAACATGCACGCTATATTAGCCAAAATGGAAAGTATGGTCAAACACCAACTATCGGGATACTTGGCGTGGATCCTGGAGAGAATACCGGGACACGCTACAACCACAATGCGATGCTGACCTATTCGAAAAATCAATTGTTTGGCCATACTTCGCTCAACGCATCGGTTTATTACAATACCTTTCGCTCTATGAACCGCTACGTCGAACGTGCCAATTCTTGGTATGGTCCCGGCCAGTCGCAGATCAACTCGGATAAAAAAGGATTCCGTGCCGACTTAAATACACCTTTTCAATTGGGTAATGTGCTGGGCGGTGTCACCTATGGTATCGACCTATTGAATGATGTGACTTACCAAGACTTGACCGATGGACGGGTGTTTGTCCCTAAAATGGATATGTTTAATTACGCACCCTTTGCGCAGCTGACCTTGACATTTGTGGATCACCTTATCTTTAAAGGAGGAGCGCGCTACGAAGATGCGACGGTGAAGATTAAGGATTTTGAAACCCTGCCAACAGGACCTGGCACGGAAGGAAGTATAGCGGTGCAGGGGGGAACGATACCTTATCGGGGCGTAACCTTTAATGCGGGACTGCGCTACAACAAGTATGCATGCTTTAATCCTTTTGTGAGCTTCTCGCAAGGCTTTACCATCAATGAGCTGGGACGTATTGTGCGGAATGCCACCGATAGCGATCTGAAAAACATACAGACTGATCCTATTGTTACCAATAACTACGAAGCTGGATTTTCTAGTCAAATCAGTATTTTTAATCTTTCGGCGGCTTACTTCATTAGCACCTCGAAGCTGGGCGTCAACCTAACAGCCGACGAACGCGGTTATTTCTTTCCTGAGCGGGCGCCGGAGCGTATTCATGGGGTAGAAGTAGCCCTTGACGCGCGACTATCGTCAACCTTATCCGTCGGTGGAAGCTACTCTTATGTGGAAGGAAAACTGAAGAACGAGGATGGTACCAGAACATACCTAGGCGGTGCGCGTATTATGCCACCGAAAGCGACCGGCTATGTAAACTATGCGCCGATCGATGCGGTGGATCTTCAACTATCATGGGTGCACACCGGCAATCGTGATCGTTTTGAGCCCGGTACAAATGGCGCTTATCTGGGAAATCAAGGGCCGGTAAAAGCGGTAGATATCCTTAATTTTAATGCGGGATATCAGGTGAATAAGCAATGGTCCGTCGGCTTCGGTGTCGCAAACCTGTTAAACGAAGATTATTATACCGTGTATAGCCAATTTGCCGCAACCGATCCTAATTACGTGAAAGGGGAGGGTGCTAACATGTCATTAAATCTGAATTACCGTTTTTAAGGGATCATGAAAAAATACATCCTTTGGTTGCACAAATGGCTGGGAATATGTACGGGTTTGGTGGTGTTTGTTGTTAGTCTCAGCGGCGCTGTATATACTTTTCAGGATGAGCTTAAACTCCTTTGTTATCCGGATAAATATTACCTTCAAGTTGTTGGGCAGCAGCAACCAAAGCCGTTGACAGCGCTTATCGCGAATGCTCAGGCTGCCTTGCCCGCGAACGAGACAATTTCGCGTGTCGACCTCTACCCGGCAAATCACAGATCTTGGGTCTTTCGCGCTTCAGGAACCGATCCGAAAGGATTTGGACACTGGAATTATCACACCTATTACAAAAAAGTCTTCCTAAATCCGTACACGGGGGAAATCCTTGCGGTAGAAGATACGAAAAATGAATTTTTCCAGTTGTGTTTACAGCTCCATATGAACTTGCTGCTGGGTAAAACCTACGGTCATGCACTCGTGGGGTATAGCACAGCAATTTTTGCAGTGCTATTAGTATCGGGGATGGTGCTATGGTGGCCCAAGAAATGGCGAGGTAAGCCGCTGAGGCGTGCCTTTACGCTTCATAGTGGGGCCAAATGGAAGCGGCTCAATTACGATTTGCACAACGTCCTGGGATTTTATAGCTGCTCGTTGGCTTTGCTCATTGCGGTCACGGGTTTGGTTTTTAGTTTTCCCGGGTTCAAGAAAGTATACGCCGATTTTTTCAATGCTTTCGAAACCGAGGTTGCTCGGACGGAACCACGGGTGGAACAGACTACCGCTATAGCGCGCGATTACAAGGATCCATTAGATAATGCATTGCTGCATTTGCTGCGGCAATATCCAAGCGCCGGCATGATGTCCATTCGTTTGCGTGACGCCGATGAACCACTGATCGACATACAGATACGCTTGGAAGAAAACCGTAGCGGTGTTTTCAAGTGGTATTATTTCCAGAAAGAAAACCTACGGGTCAACCGAGTACACCAAAGCCAAAATTTACCCCCGGGGGATAAATTGGCATCCCTCAACTACGATCTGCATACCGGAAATATCAGTGGAATTCCTACAAAGATCTTGGCTTTTATCGTCTCGCTGATATGTGCGCTATTGCCGATAACCGGTTATATCATATGGTGGCAAAAAAGACGTAAAACCACTAAGTCAAAGGCAAAATTGAAAAAGATATAGGATGGAAGCAAGCTGTTTTCCCTTTCTTGAAACTATTTGCTTCACCTCACTGTTCGATATAACAGTTAAATCGGTACCAATGAAAAGAGAAGAATTAGAAAGAGGAAAGCTTATCCGGGAACGGAAAGCAGAAGACCAAACGATGGATGTTGCCTTTCATTACGTGTTGCTTAACGGTGAGATCGTTGGTGTTGGGCTCTATCACGCCGAAAACAAGGACTGTACGATCGCTATGGTCCGCGATTTTAAAGGTAATCCTTTGGGACAGGAGGAGTCGGCAGGGTATCCTACCACACAAGGTGAATTAGACGATTTGGACGACTTTTTCCACGATTTTCTGGCTCAAGACTGATGATGTCGCGCACCCGGTAGTTAGCAGGTGTGTCTATATATTTCAAGCTGCCTTAAATATGTAATTTTTTAGTGTTAAATAGCTCCTTTCTCGTGTCGGGAGCTATTTATTTTTATATTCGAGGCTCAACAGACTATAAAAACATGAAGAAAATCCTAAGCCTTCTCAGTTTGGTATGCCTTCTACACGGACAGGAACTTAAGGTCTTAGCACAGGCCAAAAAATCTGCAGTAGATTATGTGAATCCATATATGGGGAACATCAGCCACCTCTTAGTGCCGACATTTCCCACCGTTCATCTGCCGAACAGCATGCTGCGGGTTTATCCGGAGCGGCCGGATTTTACGGGCGATGAGATCAAGGGATTGCCATTGGTGGTAACGAGTCACCGTGGCCGTTCTGCCTTCAACCTCAGCGCCACACAGGGAGAAGCTGGCCAAGCGCTTCAACATGTTTATCACTACACCTACGATAACGAAGTGATTAAACCTTACTACTATGAGGTGTCTTTATTAGACGAACAAATCGATGTGTCATTCGCCCCTTCCCATCAGTCTGCCATTTATACCTTGGAATTTAACGACAAAGGACTACGTTCCGTGATTTTGAATGCCTTATCCGGAAACGTGGAAGTGAACGGGAAAACAATTTACGCATCGCAACGATTACAAAACAATACCACCGTCTTTCTTTACGGCGAGTTCGATGTGGAACCTGTAGCACAAGGGATGGTTGTTGATCACGCCATCGATAAAAATAAAACGGCAGCGGAAGGACAGGAGGTTGCCGCGGCTTTTCAGTTCGCTGCAAACACACCAAAGGTCAATTTTAGGTATGGTATATCCTTTATCGATATAGAGCAGGCAAAGCAGAACCTGCGACGTGAGATAAAGGATTTTGACCTGCGAAAAGTCGCATTAAGGGGCCGTGCTATTTGGAGCAAAGCACTGTCTTCTATTGAAGTAAAAAGTCCTTTAATAGATGATAAAGAGCTTTTTTATACATCTTTATATCGTTGTTTCGAGCGTCCCGTTAATATTTCAGAGGGAGGAAGATATTTCAGTGCATTCGACGGTAAGGTGCATGTGGATCCCCAGCCTTTTTATACGGACGACTGGATTTGGGACACCTACCGAGCCACGCACCCACTGCGCCTACTGATCGATGAACCCACAGAATCGAATATCTTGAATTCCTTTGTTCGGATGTCCGAACAGATGGATCATTTTTGGATGCCTACCTTTCCGGAGATTACGGGAGACTCTCGCCGTATGAATTCCAACCATGGGGTGGTAACCATCGCCGATGCCTATGTGAAAGGACTACGCACCTTTGATGTAGAGAAAGCCTATGAAAGCGGAAAGAAGGCTGTGCAGGAAAAAACTTTGGCTCCTTGGTCGGCTGCACCCGCCGGATGGCTCGACCAATTTTATAAAGAGAAAGGATATATTCCGGCACTGCGTCCTGGGGAGGAAGAAACGGTGCCCGAAGTGCATAAGTTCGAAAAACGTCAACCCGTGGCGGTAACGCTTGGCACTTCGTATGACGAATGGGCGTTAGGGCAGTTGGCAACTGCGCTGAACAAAAAAGCGGATGCACAACAGTTCTTAAGTCATGCAACCAACTACCGTAATCTGTATAATAAAAAAACCGGTTTTTTTCATCCAAAGGATAAAGATGGTCGATTTATAGAACCGTTCGACTACCGCTACGCGGGTGGACAGGGAGCGCGTGCATATTATGGCGAAAACAACGGTTGGGTATATCGTTGGGATGTACCACATCATGTTGCAGATTTAATTTCGTTGATGGGTGGTAAAGATTTATTTATTAAGAATTTAAACCAAACCTTCCGCGAGCCGCTAGGGAAAAGTAAATTCGATTTTTACAGCCAATTGCCCGATCATACTGGAAATGTAGGGCAATTCTCTATGGCCAATGAGCCTAGTTTGCATATTCCGTATCTATATGCCTATGCCGGGCAACCATGGATGACACAAAAGCGCATTCACGAGCTTATCCGCCAGTGGTTTAGAAACGATCTAATGGGAATTCCTGGGGACGAGGACGGCGGCGGGATGTCGGCTTTTGTCGTCTTTTCTATGGCAGGGCTTTACCCTGTAACGCCCGGTTTGCCGAGTTATACCATCGGTAGTCCCTTCTTTCAGGAAACCAAGATCCAATTATCGAATGGGAAATCATTTCGCATCAAAGCGCTAAACTTTTCAAAACGGAACAAATACATACAATCGGCTAAACTTAATGGAAAGACGTGGAATGCTGCCTGGATCCATCATCATGACCTGATGGCAGGTGGGGAACTTTTATTGGTGATGGGGGATACGCCAAACCGTGATTGGGCAGCGCAGTCGCCACCGCCCTCTTTCAAGATGCCAGAAAATTAATACCCTGCAAAACATTTGCAACTTCAAGTGTTGGGTGGCAAGCGATGGCAGGATCTTCTTTAGGCTCCTTATCGGTTACACTATGACGCTATCTTGGCTTGGATAAAATATTATCTTTGAAAAATTTAGTTGATTGTTTTTCAGGTTATTTGTTCAATTAAATTAATGTTTTTGTTTTTATTAATGTATGCATCGCAATAAGCGTTTTACGCAGCGTGCATAAGTGCTTGTTGATCGCCATAGTCTTCATTAACGCAATTGCCTGATAGGGAATATAGCCGAATATGAAGGCGGATACATCCCTTAGAAGGGAAGCCAAGTTTTTTGTATTGCAATGCTAACTTCTAACGTTATATGAATAGCTTTAATAAATAGATTTTCAATTTTTTATGTTTTTCTGTATTCGGTTGTTACGAATTTATCAATATCGATCACTGTGTTTTTCTACTGTTGTTGTAACATTTTGGTCTCCCTCTCGACATATAGTGAAAACAACGGAATTTATGATGAAACAGATTTTTTATTCGATGGTATTTGTAATTTTGGGAATGTCAAATACAATTGCACAAATCAAAGGCGATTGGAAAGGTACGCTTGATGTCCAAGGTACTGCCATCGAGATTATTTTTCATTTTACGGAGACGAATGGTGCATTATCAGGAACGATGGATGTCCCGATGCAGGGAGCTGCAGGCATTCCATTAACGGTGGTTACATTCGAAAGCCCGGAGTTAACATTGGCCATTGAGCAGGCGGGAATTAAATATAGCGGGACGCTGGATGATCGCAAAATAACGGGTACGTATAGTCAAGGAGGAATGGATCTACCTTTAGTCTTGGAGAAAACGCTGGTTACCAAACCAGGCGATACGACGTTGGTTTCAACCCAGGAGCAATTGGCCGATCTCATAGCCTTGGATCGAGGAAGTTTTACCTATAACGTGGAGGATTACTTCGCGAAACCAAAAACATCCGGATTCCAATTATCGCCGAACGGTAAGTACATCTCTTACCGGGAAAAGGACGAAAATAACAAACGCCATGTCATGGTGAAGGAAGTGGCTACTGGAAAAGTGGTGCGGGCAATCGAAGAAAAAGACGAGCTTATCCGAGGCATGGGTTGGATCAACGATGAACGCTTGGTGTATGTAATGGACCAAGGCGGAAACGAAAATTATCATCTCTATGCAATTGATATCGACGGCCGAAACAGTATCGATCTGACACCGTTTGACGATGTGCAGGCGTCAATCCTAAACATGTTGAAGGAGCAAAAAGACTTTATCATTATTCAGATGAACAAGGATAATAAGCAGGTTTTCGAACCGTACAAGGTCAACGTTCATACGGGAGCGATGGAAAAATTGTTTACGAACGATGATGCTGCAAATGCAATAGTCGGCTATGAATTCGATAAAAATGGTGTGCTTCGCGGATATGCAAAAATGTCGAACGGCATTAATACGCAATTCTTCTACAAGCCGGCAGGTGCCACTTCATTTGATCTGTTCCATACAACCAAATGGGATGAAACATTTAGTGTGGTTTCATTCAATTATGCTTCCCAAAATCCAGATGAGGCATACGTGTTGACCAATCTTGACGCTGATAAGGCCCGCATTGTCCTATATGACCTGAAGAACAAAAAAATCTTAAAAGAAATTTATTCCAATGAAGCGTATGATGCTAATCTAATTTCTTTGTCCAGAAAGCGCAACTGGGAAATTGATTTTGTAGGTTACGAAGGCGAAAAAGTTGTGATTAACCCCATCAGTACAACCTTCAAAAAAATATACAAAAACCTGGAAAAGCAATTCCCGGGCTATGAATTTTCCATCGCAGGAAAGACGGACAACGAAGATCAACTATTGATCGTCGTGCAGAGTGATAAGCTGTATGGCCGCTATTACCATTATGATGCAAAATCTGGCAAATCGACGCTGTTGGTTGATCTTATGCCGCAGTTGAAAGAAGAAGATATGGCTGAAGTGCGTCCAATCACCTTCAAATCGCGCGATGGGTTAACGCTTCATGGTTATATTACACTTCCAAAAGCGGCATTGAACGGTGAAAAAGTGCCGCTTATCGTCAATCCGCACGGTGGGCCGCAGGGTATACGTGATAGCTGGGGTTTTAATCCCGAGACCCAACTGTTTGCAAGCCGTGGTTACGCTACGTTGCAGGTGAACTTCCGCGTATCGGGCGGTTACGGAAAGGAATTCTTGCGTGCCGGTTTTAAGCAGATCGGTCGAAAAGCAATGGATGATGTCGAAGACGGTGTGCAATACGTGATTGATCAAGGTTGGGCAGATAAAAATAATATAGCAATCTATGGCGCTAGCCATGGTGGTTACGCCGTATTGCGCGGTTTGACTAAAACTCCGGATCTGTATAAGGCGGGAGTAGATTACGTTGGCGTTTCTAATATCTTCACACTCATGAGTTCGATTCCTGAGTATTGGAAGCCTTACAAAGAGATGCTATACGAAATTTGGTATGACCTTGACAAGGAAGATGAGGCAGCCATAGCAAAAGAAGTGTCGCCATTGTTTCATATCGATAAAATTAAGGCACCCCTGTTTGTTGTACAGGGAGCAAACGATCCACGCGTGAAAATCGCGGAGGCGGATCAAATTGTAAAAGCGTTGCGCGAAAAAGGAGTCGATGTACCTTATATGGTTAAATATGACGAAGGACATGGCTTCGCTAAAGAGGAGAACCAGATTGAATTCTATAAGGCGATGATGGGATTCTACCATAAGCATCTACAATAACCTTTTTTTATTGCTTTTTATAAAAATGGCCAGCAGCCTTCCCGAACCGGAGGGCTGCTGGCTTTTTCATTATCCTACTAATCTAGCCGCTTCGTAAAAAAGTATTTCAACCGGTAAAGGCAAAAGATAACCTGCGAAACAGCCATTGGATATGCTTCAGTATTGTTTTTTTTACAAAAAATGCGGCGTTATCCTGGCTTTTGGTACAATGAATATGTTACCTTTATCTGCTTATTCGATAGCACAATGAATAATATGAACCATTTAAAAGTTTATTTGCTTGCATTTCTTGTATCCGTCATGTTGCTGGTCGCGATGACTGTGCATGCGCAATCGCTGACGGTAGGTAGTTATAACATTCGCTACGACAACAAAGGCGATAGACAGAACGGTAATGGGTGGCCACAACGCCTTCCTGTTATTACTTCTATCGTAAAAAATGTTGACTTCGATGTTTTCGGTGCGCAGGAGGTTTTGCATCATCAGTTGCTGCAGCTGGATTCTCTTATTGGTGACACCTATGGATATGTAGGCGTCGGTCGTGACGACGGAAGGACCAAAGGCGAGTATGCCCCGATATTTTACAAGAAAGAGCGATTCGATGCAGTGTCAAACGGCGTATTTTGGCTTTCTGACACGCCCGACGAGCCTTCTAAAGGATGGGATGCTGCGCTACCCCGCATCTGTACATGGTTGCAGTTGGAAGATAATAGCTCCAAGAAACGTTTTTGGTACTTTAATCTCCACATGGATCATGTAGGTGTAAAAGCCCGGGAGGAAAGTTGCAAATTGGTGCTGAAGAAAATACAGAAGATGGTTAAAAGCGATGAGATTGCTATCCTCACGGGAGATTTCAATGTTGACCAAGAAAATCCGATGTATCAAATTTTAGTTGGATCGTCGCAGCTGCGAGATAGCTATGTTGTGGCAGACTACCGTTATGCCTGGAACGGAACCTTCAATGCCTTCGATGCAAACCTTTTTACAAACAGCCGCATAGACCACGTTTTTGTAACACCGAATGTGCAGGTTGACAAGTATGCGGTTTTGACGGATACGTACCGTAGTCCGAAAGGGGAGGAAAAAGAGATAAAAAAAGGTGACTTTCCGAAGGAACTGTCATTTAAAGATTACCTGGTGCGCATGCCATCCGATCATTTTCCGGTCGTCGTGGATCTTCGCTTTTAACCGTATCGAGCAACGCACCAAATTATCAGAAGTTTTAGGTTGTGATTTCACTTTTTGTTAACTTCACCATCGTTAACAAGTAAATCCCTTTATGATTACGGCTTATGAAAAAGTATCCGCTGCCTAAAAATGAGCAACAGCGGCTGGCGAAAATGGCTGCATATGGTCTACTCGGTTCGGGAAAAGATCCAGATTTGGATGTTTTTGCGCAGGCCGCTAGCCTTATTGCAGATTGTCCGGTGTCGTTGATCGCAATGATGGAAGATAAAAATCAGGTTGTACAAAGCTGTGTAGGGATTTCTTTAAATACCTTAGCGCGACAAGATACTATTTGCCAATACACCATACTCAACGCGGACATACTTATGATCGAAGACACCGATCTAGATGAGCGGTCCATGAATAACGCATTGGTACGCGAAGGAAAGGTTCGGTTTTATGCGGGCGTGCCGTTGCTCGATGAGGAAGGGGATGCACTTGGTACGCTATGCGTCATTGACTATAAACCGAAAAAGCTTCAGGATAAACAGGTAAATTCTTTATTGCAACTTGGAAAAGCTGTCAGTAAAGCCTTGTTGGCCAAAAAGAGAAAGATTCAGGCGACTTATTATTCAGAAATATTCAAATTAACGAAGGATGTTATTTGTGTTATTGATGCGTCCTATCGCCTTCAGGATATAAATCCGGCTTTCGAGGAAGGGTTCGGTCGAAGAAAAGCTGACATGATAAACTTGCCGTTCGCTACGGTACTGCAAAAGGACGAACGAGCAATGCAGAGTATTCTCTCGAGTGTGCACGAGGGAGGCCACGGCGTTTCCTTCACCAGCACGACCAAAAAAGAAGATGGCCAAGTTGTTTCGATAGACTGGTATTTGAAATATCATGAAGCCAGCGAAGAAATTATTGGATTCGGCCGCAATGTGACGCATGAGCTTGATGAAAAGTTGAGGTTGGAACATTCGGAACGTCGATTCCGCATTTTTTTTGAGCATGCAATCGGGCTGATGAGCGTGCACGATCTACAGGGGAACATTCTTGCTGTCAACGAAAAAGGCAGAAATTTACTTCGGTATAGCGAGGAGGAGGTCCGGCAATTAAACCTCCGACAAGTTGTACCGCTGGCCCATCACGCTTTACTCGACCAGTATCTGCAGCGCATCGCCGAAAAGGGTGAAGATTCCGGCATGATGGTACTCTTAAGTAAAGACGGACAAGAAATTTACTGGCTATACCAAAACATGTTGGAAACGGATGGCGATGGGAGGGTCGTCGTGATGAGTACAGCCATCAATATGACCGAGAGGATACAGCTGGAGCGGGATCTATTGTATACGAAGAAAATTCTTGAGCAAACGAGCGTTGTCGCTAAGGTGGGAGGATGGGAAGTGGACTGGAAGCGAAAATCGGTGTATTGGTCAGACTCTACCAAAGATATCCATGGCGTCGATAGACAGTATGAGCCTAATTTCGAAAGCGCCATATTTTTCTTTGAAGACGAAAGTCAAGATCGAATCCGATCGCTGTTCGATAGAGCCGTTCAAGACGGTGAAGCCTACGATGAAGAGTTACGTTTGACCAGACAAGACGGAGCGACTGTTTGGGTGCGTGTGAAGGGAATTCCGGAATGGGAGGATGGGGTGTGCCGACGTGTGTTCGGTATCATACAGGATATCGACAAAAGCAAAAAGTTATATATAGACCTGCAAAGGCAGGAAGCTATGCTACAGTCTTTTGTGGACTATGTCCCCGCATGTGCCGCTATGTTCGATAGAAATATGGATTTTGTTTCCGTTACCCAACAGTGGATGAATGAATTCCGCCCCGATGGCAAAAATGTTTTGGGAGAGAATCTATATCGTACGTTCACGAATATTCCGGACGATCGACGTCAAATTTATGAAGACGCATTGCGGGGTAAGGCCTACAAAAATGTGGATCAGGTAATTAGTGTGGGAGGTGAGACGGAAGCCCAGCATTTTAATTGGGAGGTTCGGCCTTGGCATATGGCCGATGGGCAAGTCGGGGGAATTATCATTTTGATTCAAAATATTACCGATAACGTGCGGGCGAACGAGGAACTCAAAGTGGCCAAGGAACTCGCAGATTTGGCCAGCAAAGCGAAGTCAGAGTTTTTGGCCAATATGAGCCATGAGATACGAACACCTTTGAACGGCGTCATCGGGTTTTCCGACCTTCTCATCAAAACGTCCCTCAACGAAGTGCAGCAGCAATATGTGCATTACATCAACGAATCAGGCAATAGCCTCCTTAACATCATCAACGATATCCTTGATTTCGCCAAGATCGAGTCGGGAAGGCTAGAACTCGTTATTGACCGGCATGACCTCTATGACTTAGGGAAGCAAGTTGTTAACGTGGTCCTTTACCAAGCGCAAAGAAAAAACTTAGAGCTACTCTTAAACATTGAGCCGGGACTGCCGCCGATCATCCATATCGACGATACCCGCATCAAGCAGGTGTTGATCAATCTGCTCAGCAATGCGGTCAAATTTACGGAGCATGGTGAAATTGAGCTGAAGATCCATCAATTGGCTGCTGATGCAACGAAGATTGTCCTCCGCTTATCCGTTCGGGATACAGGGATTGGTATTGCAGCGGACAAGCAGCAGCGCATTTTTGATGCTTTTACGCAAGAGGATAGCTCTGTCAGCAAAAAGTATGGGGGAACAGGTTTGGGTTTAACGATTTCGAACACGATCTTGAAGTATATGGGGAGCGCGCTGTCTTTGCTGAGCAACCCTGGCGCAGGCTCTATCTTTTCGTTCGATATCGAGGTGCCCTACGAAAAAGACGCTGATGCTTTCGTAGAAGAGCTGTCGGTTAAGCATGTGCTCATTGTGGATGATAACGAAAGCAATCGCGTCATTTTAAGAGATATGCTCGCTTACCGGAATATCGAATCAACGCCAGCAGCGGATGGTATAGAGGCGATAAACATCCTAAGGCGAGGTGACCCATTTGATATCGTACTTATGGATTATCATATGCCCCTGTTATCTGGTATCGAAACGATGACACAAATCAAAGCGTTGTTTCAATCCCAAAGCAAAAGTATTCCACTGGTAATTCTACACACGTTCTCCGATGAACAGGAGATAATCGAAACATTCCGTAGGGAGGAACAAGCTTACTGTTTGCTAAAGCCAATAAAATCGCAGGATCTTTATGCCATGCTAAAAAGGGCTACGCAAGACGTCTCTGCAAAGCATATCGATCCAGCTGTCAAAGCGAATGTGCTTACCACTTATACGCAAGACTTTCGGATCTTGATTGCTGATGATAATCCGGTTAATAGGACGTTGAATATAAGGATGATGCAAGCGTTGATGCCCAATGCCGTATTAACAGAGGTTACAGATGGTGAGCGGGCGATCGCTGCCTGTCAAAATCAAAAGCCTTTCGACATTATTTTGATGGACGTACAGATGCCGCGCGTAGATGGTATCGAGGCGACACGTAGAATACGGTCCCTACCAGGCTATCACACCACACCGATCATCGCAATTACCGCAGGCAATATCACCGGAGAACGCGAAAAGTGTTTGGACGCGGGTATGACAGACTTCTTGCCTAAACCCCTTCGTCTGAAAGATCTTCATACCGCCGTGCGGAACTCTTTAATAGCAACAGATTTTCAGCTGCAGAACCCTATTATGCCAGAGGAGCACCTAGATCGACATGGCTTCGAAGAACAGGTTGGGAATGACCCGGAATTTAAGTTGTCTTTTTTGCGTTTGCTTCTCCAAGAGATACGAAACGGAGAGGCCAAACTTGATGCAATGTATGCCGAAGGCGACCTTCCTGCATTAAAAAGCGTTCTCCATAAGTTGCGGGGCACAGCCGCTGCCGCAGGAATGTTTAAACTTGTCGGGCTGATCAAAGAAGCCGAAATAGATATGGAAAGGTTTAAAGGGAGTAACAAAGAATATGACCAGCTGAAGGAAGAGATAAAGATAGTTCTGTATCTTGTCAAGGAGTTAGAGAAAAAGCTGTAGCTAAACGATAAGCAAGTCAAAAGGGGTGTAATGGAATGGGCAAGTCATGAAATGCTATGTGCTGTGAAACAATGTTTTTGTAGACTGGCGACAATCGATTTCTTATAAAAGCGCTACAAAAGCATAGGCTTTGTCAAACGAATGTCTAAAAAAGCCCTATGTTAAGAAATAATGTAATAAAAGTTGTTACATTAAAATATATGCGTACTTTTGTATGCAGATGAGCAACACACGTTTCGCCACGGCTATACATATATTGACGCTTTTGGATCATAATCCGGAAGTTTGGCTAACGTCGGAATGGATTGCCGGAAGTATCAATGTGAACCCCGTTGTGGTTAGAAAAGAGTTGGGGGCATTGCAAGAGGCAGGCCTAGTGATCAGTCGTAAAGGTAAGGAGGGAGGATCAATGCTGGCGAAAAGCAGCGTTGATATTTCTTTGGCGTCAGTTTATGAGGCGGTACGGAAAACCGAAGTCTTGGGGCGTAAAAACCAGCACACAAATCCACGGTGTCCGATAGGAAAGGAGATTAACGTCAAGTTGACTGATCTTTTTCAGGAAACCGATAGGTTGCTGAATCATTTGTTGACGACCAAATCTCTACACGATTTTTCGGAGCAGTTCAGGTAAGTTTTTTTTCACATTAAATGTAATGTTTTTTGTTACATATAAGATTTAGTTTCACATTATAATAAGAGATATGAAGATAGGAATAACGGGTGCGACCGGTCAGCTAGGCAGATTGGTTGTTGACAAGCTAAAAGAACGAATAGAATCGACCGACATTGTCGCGTTGGTTAGGAATGTCGAAAAGGCAGCGGATCTTGGTATTGAGGCCAGACCTTTTGACTATAGCAGACCGCAAGAATTGAGCTTGGCATTGAACGGGATCGAAAAGCTACTGCTTATTTCTGGGAATGAGATCGGGCAACGAGAATCACAGCATGCAAACGTGATTGCAGCAGCGAAAGAGTCGGGTATAAAGCATATTTTTTATACGAGTTTGCTACATGCAGATCGATCTAAGCTGAGTTTAGCACCTGAACACTTGGCAACGGAAGAGGCATTGAAAAAATCGGGAATCAGTTACACCATATTGCGAAACGGATGGTACACGGAAAACTATACCGGATCTATTTCAGGATCGTTGGCAGCCGGTGCTTTTATTGGGAGTGCAGGCGATGGCAGGATCTCCTCGGCTTCACGTCTAGATTTTGCGGAGGCTGCAGCCATCGTGCTGACCAGCGAGAACCAAGAAGGTAGAACGTATGAATTGGCAGGAGACCATGCTTACACGTTGAGCGATTTGGCCGCTGAGCTTACAGCACAGTCTGGCAAAGAAATACCGTATAAGAATTTTTCGGAAAATGACTATGCGGAAGTGCTAAAAACCTTCGGCGTACCCAATGCGTTTGCCCATACGATAGCCAGCTGGGATGCATGTGCGGAAAAAGGGGATTTATTTGACCAAGGGAAGGAGTTGTCTAGGTTATTGGGGCGACCTACAACGCCCTTAGCGGAGACGGTTAAAGAAACATTAGCCTCAATATAGAGGCATAAAGGGAGCTGTGCTCCCTTTATGCTTATACTTACTTTTTCTTACCTTTTTTCGGCATATCAACAGCTTCCTTAAGCGCTTTTCCTGCCGTGAATTTTGGTAGTTTTTTCGCCGCAATTTTAATAGTTGCGCCTGTTTGTGGGTTTCTTCCGTTTCTTGCAGCACGGTCAGAGATACCGAATGTGCCAAATCCGATAAGGGTTACCGAATCGCCTTGTGATAAAGCGGAGGATACCGCCCCAGTAAAACTGTTAACTGCTTTCTCTGCCTGTGTCTGCGTAATTCCAGCCTCGCTGGCAATATGCTTGATCAAGTCTGCTTTGTTCATTATATTTAAATTTAAAGATTGATAGTACCCTTACTAATTCTGTGCCACAAATCGCGCATTTGCGCTCGCAACCTCATCATTTTCAATTTATAGCTATTTTTTTTCTAGATGACGCAAAAAGCTGTACCAAAAAAAACCTAAAGACCCTTCCTTTATCGGAAGACGTCGGGCATAGCTCTGTTATAAAAAATGCGCAATCGGCGCGCTTTTACTTCTTGGCGGACGGTGTGAACTAACAAAGATATCAGCTTTCGCCACTGCTTGTCTCTATCATGCAGTCATGTGCAGCACAACGGCTAGCTTGTTTCAAAACATCTAGCTGACTATCTCTATCTCATTGTGCCAGTGTTTGTTTTATAGGACAATGGCGCCCTTCAAGTCGACGCAATTGTCGGTATCATTTTTTTAAGCTGGTTTTAAGTGGCGCATGGCTCTATGGCGGGTTGTTTTTTCAAGAAATGCTGGCAAGGCCGATAGGCAAAAGTGAGCATACGCATGGGAAAGAATTTGCATTACCCCTCCTGAAGCGGTATATTGGCTGCATATATTTTCTGCCATGCGAAATTTCATCCTATTTCTTTTATTCTGCAGTTGTGGGCTAGTTTCTGTTCCATCAGCACTTGCGCAGCGTACACAAAAACCGCCCCTTCATGGTAAGCAGTGGATGGCTATTACTGGAAAGCCTTTAGCAGCTACTGCGGGTGCCGCTATTTTTCAGCAAGGCGGAAATGCGGTAGATGCCGCTTGTGCCATGCTTGCCGCAACCTGCACCATGTGGGACGTGCTGAGCTGGGGTGGTGAAACGCAAGCACTTATCTACAACCCCAAGCAAAAGAAGGTGATTGCCATCAATGCACTGGGTGTTGCACCTAGTGGAGCCACAATAGATTTTTTTAAATCGAAAGGTTATATGTTTCCTCCAGAGTACGGTCCTCTAGCAGCCGTAACCCCGGGCACCCCAGGGGGACTTTGCCATATGTTGGCCAAGTATGGTACGAAAAGTCTGGCGGAGGTATTGCAACCCGCATTACAAATGGCGGCCGGTTATCCTATAGATGCACAAACGGCAAATAGCATCGAAAGGGGTAAAGATCGGATAAAGCAATGGCCATACAGCAGCGAAGTGTTTTTGGTGCATGCGGGTGAATCTCGGGAAGCACCCGAGGCAGGAGAGCTTTTTGTACAGGAAAACTTGCGAAACACATTACTCAAAATGGTCGAAGCGGAAAGCGAAGCATTAAAAGCAGGGAAGGACCGGAGCGCAGCTATAATGGCAGCGTATGATCGTTTTTATAAAGGCGATATTGCCGATGAGTTTGTGCGAGGAAGCCAAGAGCAGGGCGGGCTAATCACAAAGGAAGATCTTGCACGTTGGAAACCAATAGAAGAGGAGCCGCTACACATCAACTACAAGGGCGTCGACGTCTACAAACTGCAGGAATGGACGCAAGGACCGGCATTGCTGCAGAGCTTGAATATACTTAAATACGTTGATTTGAAAAAGATGGGGTATAATTCTCCGAAGTATATCCATACCCTATACCAAGCTATGAACTTGGCCTTCGCTGATCGTGATTTTTACTACGGAGATCCTTATTTCACACCAAAGGCGCCGATGCAGGGTTTGTTGAGCGACGATTATGCAAAAGCTAGGGCGTTGGAAATCGATCCAAATAAAAACAATCCTTTCACTGCACCCGGCGATCCCTATCGCTTTGAAAATCGGAAAAATCCGTATTCCGATCTCTTGGAAAATCGTGCGAGAATTTTGGATACCGCTGGCGCAGGCGTGAAGGACTTTGTTCCGAAACATGATGCGCAGCCCGCGCAGGGCTATCTGGAACGCTCAAATGTCTCAAACACAGCATCGTTGCCAATAGACAGCAATTATATGGACCGTTTGCACCGCGGGACGACAAGTGTCGAGGCGGCGGATGCAGAAGGTTGGGTGGTCTCTATCACGCCAAGCGGGGGCTGGCTACCGGCATGCATCGCAGGAAATACGGGAGTAGGAATGAGCCAAAGGTTGCAAAGTTTTGTGCTGGATTCCTTGATTAGTCCTTTCAACGTAATTAGTCCCGGTAAACGTCCGCGCGTAACCCTGACACCATCATTGGCGCTGAAAGATGGCAAGCCTTTCCTGTCGTTTGCGGTACAGGGGGGCGATACGCAAGATCAAAACCTCTTGCAATTTTTTCTAAATGTCGTTGAATTTGACATGTCCGTTCAAGAAGCTGCGGAGGCCCCGAACATCAACAGTAACCAACTTTGGCTATC
The DNA here is from genome assembly GCF_014653155.1 of Sphingobacterium griseoflavum. Taxonomy (GTDB): domain Bacteria; phylum Bacteroidota; class Bacteroidia; order Sphingobacteriales; family Sphingobacteriaceae; genus Sphingobacterium; species Sphingobacterium griseoflavum. The sequence continues at coordinate 504,831 of NZ_BNAF01000001.1, forward strand.
GCTGGGCGGAAGCACATTTGACGATCGTAGACCGCGCGCTGGAAGCCTGCTGCTAGATCGGCGTTTGGATCCTTCGATAGCCGATAAATTAAAGGGTATGGGATACACGATCCAATTTGGAGATCGTACCAGTGGTCCCATCAACGCAATATTCTTTGATAGAAAACACGGCACTTTGTGGGGTGGAAGTAGTAACAATGGCGAAGATTACGGTATAGGTTGGTAGATAAGTGCCCGCAATAGGGAGAAAAATGAGATGTACCGGTCGCGTTGTTAAGCAGCGTGAAGGTTAGCGGCAAAAAAAAATCCTTTAGCTGGGAGCCTCAGGATTCTTTAAACTAACCAATTATTAACCTAAAAATTATGAATTTAAAAGATTACAATTGCTGTGCCATAACTATATTGTCACGTCAATATTACGAATCAAGGCTTTATATCAGCCACTGCTGCTCAGCACTGAAATAGGGCAATCAGGACAAAACAGTGGCGTCCGGGTAAATGCGCAGCAGCGTAGGTACGGGTTTTTCCATTATGACTCTCGGCACTGTTGTCTATTGCATACATCCATGCCTTGTATTGTGTACAACAGATAGCTATATTTTAGGAATAAAAATAGCAAGTCCGATGAGGATAGCCGCTGTGGCGCTTACGAGCACGGCTGCCGCCGCGATGTCCTTTGCTTTTTTTACCAAGGGATGCCAGGTTGGCGAGGCTGCGTCTGCTAAATGCTCGATTGATGTATTCAGCAGTTCCATGGTGATGACGAAAGCTATACATAGGCATAATGCAATCCATTCTTGTATAGCGATTTGGAAGTAAATCCCAGCTACGGTAACCAAGAATGCTACGGCGAGATGTATTTTGGCGTTCGGTTCTTCGCTGAATACCGTTTTCAGGCCATGGTACGCATACTTCAAACTTTGTAAGCGGGAGATCAACGTTATTTTCTTCTTTTTCACGGAGTAGATGTTATATCCCTACGAAAGTGATCAAAATTTTTGATGATTGCTGTGCTCTTGTCTGAAACTCGACTGGAATTCAAATATTACGCTATTTCGTAGCTTTTGCTATTTTTGTGGATTCATAATCAACCGCATTAAATTCAGGCATCTTGACACCAACGTTAAAAACAACCTTATTGAGCAATCTCTTTCTGCTCTTTTGTTTCATAGCTATTGCACAGCAGACAGGCTGGAATAAATTGAACAGTGAGCTCGCCAAGCTCAGCGACGATTCGCTAAAGGTGATGGCGCACTATAAAGTGTCGACGGAATTGTATAAGAGCTCTCCGCAAGAAGCGAAAGAAATTGCCGAAAAAGGCTATCAGCTTGCCGTAGAAAATAAAATGGATGAATTGCAGCTCTCTTTTCTGAACGTAATAGGTGTTATTGAATCGAAATTGTATCATTTCGATGAAAGTATAAAAATGCATTTTAAGGTTCTGCGTGCACGGGAGCAAAAAGGTGATAAGCAAGGAGCAATGCTGTCCTTGCTCAATATCGGCAATGTATTTAATATGAGTAGGGATGCAAAACAGGCGCTCGTGTATTATGAGCAGGCCATGGTTTTGGCGCGGGAAATTGGTGACCTGCGTAACGAAGCAAATATCGCCGTGAATATCGGAAACATCCGGGCACAGGGCGCGTTAAACGGAACGAACAGATCAGATGTGGTGAATGCCATAGCTTATTTGTTGAAAACGGTGGATTTCTGCAAAAGAAAAGCACCGGAGGTGGATTTGTATAACTGTTATATCTTGCTTGGCTATCTATATCTTAAAAACGAAGATGTAAAGAAAAGTACGTATTATACCGATCTAGCGATCGATATTGCCGAAGCAGGTAACTTTACCTATGGCATATGTTACGCACGAATAAACAGAGCCAATATTTTCGTACAGCAGGGACAGTTTGATGCTGCGAAAAAAGAAGTCGAAATCATCAAGCGTAATATTGAGAAAAGTGGACTTCGTGATCTCTTTGATGAGTTTAGTGATGATTTTACAAAAATCGATAAGGCGATTAGGGAAAACGACAGGAATATCGTCTTGACGGATGTAGATAGCGCTGCCGTAGTGGCGGGTGAGGAGAAAGACCTGCTTCGACTTAAAGTGCGGGAGGAGCTACGCGAGAAATACGAGACGGAGAAAAAGGAGTTGGAAAATAAAAACCTGTTGTTGGAAAATGCGGCCATTGAACGGGAGTCGTTATTGTTCAAGATTCTATTAGGCGGGGCTGCAGCCATGCTGTTTATGGTTATCTTGATGCTGGTGTTGTTGCAACGAAAAAATGGACAATTGCATGATGAGAAAAGTAAGGTAGAGCAGGCGCGGGACGAAGTAAAGGAACAGGCGGAAAAAATACGGCTGCAACACCAGGAACTCGTGCAAGCAGATCGATTTCGTTCGCGTATATTTTCTGTTGTATCACATGATTTACGTGCCCCAATCGCCAACTTTCAAGTCCTTCTTTCTGTGTCACGTCTGGTCGATTTGCCAGCAGATGATATAAAAAAGACACTAATCGCTATTGGGCATGAAGTGGAGACAGCGTCCAAAATGTTGGATGAACTGCTCGTTTGGTCATCGCAACAAATGACCAATGAAAGTTTGTCTTTCCGGAAGCTTGTGGTATATGATGTGGTGGATCAGTGTAAGCAGCTTTTTACCGATCGTTTGCGGATTAAAGAGTTAAGCCTGTTGAACGAGGTAAATCCTGCTGTTGTTATCGAAGGAGATTTAAAAAGATTCGAATTTATCATTCGAAATATCATTAGCAATGCAATAAAATTCAGCTACTTGGGGAAAACGATAACTGTTTACCATCAGGAATTCGACGATGAGGTGGTTATCGCTATAGCGGATGAAGGAGCGGGTATGAGTGTAGAGAAATTGCAAAAGCTGCAGAATAGAGATATGCAGGAAAGCTTTTTGGGCACTTTTCAGGAAAAAGGCGCAGGGATAGGGCTTATGCTGTGCCATGAATTTGCAAATCGTATGGGATGGCATATTCGGATGGAAAGTAAGATCGGACTTGGTAGCGTTTTTTATATATGCATCCCAAAATAGGGGAGTTGGAGGTATAGCGTGAATGACTGGCCTGTGCCTATTTTGCTAGCTGGATCTAGTGTTCACTGGCTTCCATTGGCTCATTTTGTCTTTTTCTTTAAAATTATCCTTCACTACACCAGCTTGTTGCGGTCTATGGCGAATGAATAAGCTGGAATAATTTGCAGGATATATGTCAAAGTTCCTATCTTTGCACCACTCCGCAAGGGAGGGACGATTGAAAAGCGAAAAACAGAAGATGGAAAAGGCCTTTAACGAAGGGCGTTTCCACGGTTAAAAGGCCCGAAAGGGCGTTGAAAAAAGTTCAGATTTATTTTGCGAAACCGGAAAAATCTTCTACCTTTGCAGTCCCAACGAGAAGGAGGGAA
>NZ_BNAF01000002.1 GCF_014653155.1 Sphingobacterium griseoflavum
CTTTCCCATGACTTTAAAGTACGAAAATTCAACCAAATAAAAAAAGAGGCTATCCTTATGAGACGGCCTCTTCAATTATAGTTACTAGGTGTTAATTCAATTCAAATTTGTAGCCTACCCCTTTCACGGTTGCTACGTAATTTTCACCAATCTTTTCACGCAATTTCCGGATATGCACATCAATGGTTCGATTGGTAACCACGACTGAATCCTCCCAGATAGCTTTTAATATTTGTTCGCGGGTAAATACCTTATTGGGCTTGGAAGCCAGCAAATAAAGCAATTCAAATTCTTTCTTTGCTAAGGTGATGCGATCCGTATCGCGATAAACCAAAAAAGAGTCCCGATCAATCACCAAATCCATGATTTCCAATTTATCGCCGCTACCGATTTCTGCCTCTGCCGTATTCCGACGTAAGATCGCATTAATACGACTCATCAGTGCACGTGGTTTAATAGGTTTGGCGATATAATCGTCTGCTCCCACATTGAAACCAGCTATCTCGGAATATTCTTCGCTACGAGCTGTTAGAAAAACCATAAACGTGTGCTTAAATTCCGGCATAGAACGCATTAGACGGCAAGCTTCAATACCATCCATTTCCGGCATCATAACGTCCAAAATAATCAGATCTGGATTGACCTGTTTGGCCATCTCTATACCCTCTTTGCCATTATGGGCCTGGTAGACTTGGTATCCCTCTTTGGTGAGATTATACGCTATTAAATCGACGATATCGTGTTCATCATCTACCACTAGTATTTTTTGGTTGGCGCTCATGCTTGTTTTTTTGCTAAATTATGTACTAAATGGTAAAATAAAGTTAAAGCAACGTTATTAAATTGTTAATACTTAACACTAGTTAAACATAAAATTTAGTTTAATGTTTTTTCTAGGAAAAGCTCCAACGCCTTCCCACGAAGGTTTTTAGCAATAATAATCCCCCTTGGATCCAAAAGGTAAGAGGTAGGAATAGCCTTTATACGGTAGTCGGCGATCACCGCTGAGTTCCATGCCTGTAAATCGGCCACCTGGGTCCACTCCAATTTATCATCTTGGATAGCCCGCATCCAACTTCCGGGATTGTTATCTAATGAAACACCAAGTACTGTAAAATTCTTGTTTTTGAAGGCATGATACTGCTGTACGATGTTGGGATTCTCCTGTCTGCACGGAGCGCACCAAGAAGCCCAAAAATCAACCAACACATACTTCCCTCTAAAATCGGATAAGCTGACAGCTCTGTTATTGGGCGTAAATGAGGCTATTTCGGGCGCCGGTTGACCGACCGCCAAACGTTTTAGCTTTTTAGCCTCATCCTTAAATTGCGAAACATATCGACTATCTTGAAACTTATCCTTAATTTCTTCCGCATAAGCGACAATTTCTGCTTCTGCAACTTCTGGATCAAGTGTACTGATGGCATAAAATCCTGCGAGATTTGGTTGCTTTCGAGCGAAATCCACCGCCTGCCTAGTGTACAGAGCCAATTTAGACTTGAACTCGGTGAGATAGTCGAAACGAAGCCTCTCAATTTCTTCGGCCGATTTGTTCAGCGTTGCTTTTGCAAAAGCAGCTTGCAAGGAATCTTGCACAAACTCTTTACGGCGCTTGTAAGGTGCGAAATCTTTTAATGCGGTGGACAGCTTGGATCCTTCCACGGTATATGCCTCAGGCTGATGCATGTCTGCTACAAAGGTCAACTTCTCGCCTGGGGTTAATATAATAGGATATTTGTTGTTGCCCACCCCCAACGAAAGGAGGCGAGGTTGCGTTGCGTTGCGTTCAAATGTAAATCTATTCCCATCGGCTAGAAAAACAGAATCCAATTTCCTGTCTCCCTCGTAGAAGGTTACGACCTTTACGTTCCCGGGATTATCGATATGTCCGGAAACATGGATCAGGTCTTTATTTCCACATCCTGTAAGGAACATCATGCCTGCAACTAGCGTTGTGAAAACTCCTTTCATCAATATCAATTTTTATTGTATAAAATGTTTGGCCCTGTCGATAGCTATCGGAAGACCCGCACTTAGTTTGCCGCCAGCTGTAGCAAAAAAAGGCTGCCCGCCACCACCGCCCTGGATATCCTTTGCCAAATCCTTTACGATGGCGCCAGCATTCCAACCGCGGGTTTTCGCCAGTTCGTCGGAAATTGCTACCGTGAGGCTCGGCTTACCATCAAAATCGGCGCCGATCACCAAAAACAGATTCTCGATCTGCCCCTTTAATGCGTAAGCTAAGGTCTTAACAGCATCTGCATTGGGCAAATCGACCTTAACCGCTAAAAAATTTACACCATCAATATTTTGAATCTTAGATTCCAAATCTTTTTTCAATGCTAAGGAGCGTTCGCGTATGTTATTTTCTATCTCTTTTTTGAGCGCACCGTTATCCTCTATTAATTTCGACAGGGCGTTAACAAAATCTTTTGGATTGTTCAACAGGTCGCGCATTTTAGCAACAAGTTCAAACTGCTCTCGAATCACCGCATAGGCCTTTGTGCCCGTAATAGCCTCAATCCGTCGCACTCCAGCTGCCACAGCCGATTCAGAAGTGATTTTGAAAAAACCGATCTGCCCGGTAGCGTTAACATGTGTCCCGCCACAAAGCTCTTTCGAGAACGTATCATCAAAGGAGATCACCCGTACATAATCGCCGTATTTTTCACCAAATAATGCTGTCACCCCCGCATCCAAAGCCTCCTGAAACGGGACCAAGCGGTCCTCCTTTAAAGCGATATTTTCCCTGATTTTCTGGTTGACGATATCTTCCACTTGTTTGATCTCATCAGCTGTAATTTTCGCGAAATGCGAAACATCGAAACGCAACAGATCTGGCGTAACAAGCGACCCCTTCTGATTGACGTGGTCACCTAAAACGCTCTTTAATGCAGCATGCAGCAGGTGTGTCGCCGAGTGGTTGTTTTCTGTGTCCTGCCGTTTTGCCTGATCGACCACCGCTCTGAAGTTACCTTCTAGACTAGCTGGCAAGGCATGAACGAAATGTACGATCAAACCATTTTCTTTTTTTGTATCGACGACATACGTTTTCTCGTTATTGTCGGAAATCAGCACACCCGAATCACCAATTTGCCCACCTCCTTCGGCATAAAATGGTGTTGTCGACAGCACTAACTGATACTGCTCTTTTCCTTTAGTCGTCACTTTACGATATCGAAGGAGCTGTGTCGTAGCTTCTAACTGATCGTATCCGACAAAAACCCCTTCTTCATCATCCACCAACACAACCCAATCCCCTGTATCGACAGCCGTAGCTGCACGTGAGCGTTCTTTCTGCTGTTGCAGCGCCCGTTGGAATCCTTCCATATCCACCACCAAGCCTTTTTCCCGTGACAGTAGGTCCGTTAGGTCAATTGGAAAACCGAAAGTATCGAAAAGTTCGAAAGCGAAATCACCATCCACACTAAGGTGTTCTGTAGCATAGTTTTCAAAACGCTGTATCCCCGTAGTCAGCGTACGCAGAAAAGAAACCTCTTCTTCCAGCACAACCTTTTGCACGAAATCTTTTTGTTGAATCAATTCGTCAAAAACGCCTTCGAACTGTGCTGCGAGCAGCGGTACAAGTTCATTCAGGAAGGGCGTTTTAAAGCCCAAGAACGTGTAGGCATAACGTACCGCACGGCGCAGGATACGGCGAATAACATACCCCGCTTTATTGTTGGAGGGCAGTTGTCCGTCAGCAATGGCAAAACTTACGGCGCGTATGTGGTCGGATAGTACACGCATAGCAATATCAGTTTTTTCAGCAGCACCGTAAGCAATTTGAGAACGTCCGGCAATATATTGAATGAGTGGCTGAAAAACATCGGTATCATAATTGGAAGTTTTCCCCTGTATCGCCCGCACCAAACGCTCAAACCCCATCCCTGTGTCTATATGGCGAGCAGGCAATGCCTCCAGCGTACCGTTCTTTAAGCGATTGTATTGCATAAATACCAAATTCCATATTTCTATCACTTGCGGATGGTCGGCATTCACTAATTCTTGCCCAGACTGCTGCGAACGATCACTGTCTTGGCGCATATCAAAATGAATCTCCGAACAAGGACCACAGGGGCCTGTTTCTCCCATCTCCCAGAAGTTGTCCTTTTTATTCCCCAAGAGGATACGATCTTCGGCGATCAAGGCTTTCCAAAATTCAAAGGCTTCCGCATCGCGTGCCAAACCTTCACGCTCATCCCCCTCAAAAATAGTGACATATAAGCGGTCCTTATCCAGTTTGTAAACTGTTGTCAAGAGCTCCCATGCCCACGTAATGGCTTCCTTCTTAAAATAATCACCAAATGACCAGTTGCCCAGCATTTCAAATAAAGTATGGTGATACGTGTCGATGCCAACTTCTTCCAAATCATTGTGCTTTCCCGACACCCGAAGACAGCGTTGCGTATCCGCCACGCGGCTAAATTTTGGTTGCGCTTCGCCTAGAAAAAATTCCTTAAATTGGTTCATGCCCGCGTTAGTAAACATTAAGGTCGGATCATTTTTTACAACAACCGGTGCCGAAGGCACAATTTGATGGGACTTGCTTTGGAAAAAACTTAAATAAGCTTCACGTATCTCTTTACTCGTCATGGACTCTTAAAAAATTTTATTTGTGCGAAGTTACTGAAAATTGGTTGCTCTTCCAATCCACGTTCTTGAAAGAGAAATGGATTCCATTCAATTCTGACAATTAGCCGATAGCGACCGCACAATCTTCACATATTTTGTGTACATTTAGACAGTAATCCACAACTTTTTCTATGAAGAAACTTCTCGTTCCAACCGATTTTTCTGACAATGCCTACTTAGCCGCTCAGTATGCTGCGGAGCTGTGTAAAAAACAGAAATATAGTTTGCACATCATACATTTCTACACGGCCAATTCCTCGGCATTCTCGGACAGCGAAATCAACACATTGACAGAGCAATCCGATATTTTGAAAGCAGATTTGACAATTAGGGAATTGGCGGAAAAGTTATCCAATCAATTCCCCGAAATTACGATATCCTTCCATAACGAGCGCGGCCTATTGGATGAGGCCCTTACCAAAGAAGCGAACAAAGGTGACTACGCAGCAATCGTAATGGGAACAACTGGAGCAACGGACGACAAGAATATCTTTTGGGGCAGCAATACGGCATTGATGACTAGAAAGTCTCCTATCCCCGTCATTGCCGTGCCTAATAAACCATTAGATGTGGCCGTTGAGAAAGTTGGTTTACTCACTGATTTCAATCAAGAAGAATTAATGACGCTTCATGAATTTGTGCATACCTTCAAAGATGATTTCGATTTAAGTCTGATCCACGTGTTTAAAGAAAACGAATCCGCGTCTTCGATTTTGGACAGATTAGATTCTTGGGCGTTCAATGTGCAAGAATTTTCTGCCGTGCGCCGGATCGACAAGCTGATAGCGCCAATCGTCAAAGACGATAAGGATCAAGATACGATACCTGAAGTCGTGACAAAACTTATCCAAGACAATCATATCGACATTATATTGGTCTCCAAAAGCCGAAAGACTTTTATCGAGCGTCTGTTTACGAGCTCGGTATCCAAGGCTATTGCTTTGGATTTACAAAAACCCGCTTTTTTTGGTAAAACTATTTAACACGTTTCGTTATGAAGAAAATATTGATCCCTGTTGACTTCTCTGAATATTCGCAATGTGCGGTAGACTACGCCTGCCAACTTATTATAGCAAAAAATAACGAACAAGCGCTGGATTTGGTACATGTCTTCACCAACCAGTCGAACCTCTATGTCAACCGACAACTGCGCGCTGATTTGGTCGATCCCCAAATAGCGATATCAGAAAAAGAAATGAAAAAGCTCCGGGAAGTAATTCGTATGCGTTATCCAAGCGTGATCTGTCACGAAATTTTCAAATCTGGCAATCTCTTTGAAGAAGTCAGCAAGGTAACTGCGGCCTTCGCATACGATGCGGTCATCATGGGTACGAAAGGAACCTCTGGATTGGAAGCCATCTTTTTGGGCAGCAATACCTACGATGTAATTCTGAACACCAAAACACCCGTATTAGGCATTCCTAAAAATGTCGACACCTTTAAGAAAAACCGCGTGGGCCTGCTCTGTAATTTCAAAGCTGCAGAACTGGAAGCACTACAGCAAGCTATAAAAATTTTTGGTAAGGGGTTTGAGCTGATTCTCATCCACGTCAATAAAAACGACAGGGATATCAAAACGATTGACAAGCAGTTCAAAAGTTGGATCGACGAAATTATAGCGCAAACGGGAGTAGAAGACATTTCTTACACCGTAAAATCGCAGATGCTCTACAATCATGTAGCCGAGAACATCGCCCAAGCTATAAACCATGCATTGATGGATGAGCAAATCGATATTATGCTTGTAACAAAAAGCAGAAAGAGCTTTTTCCGACAGATTGTGGGCGAAAACATTGTCAGGAAACTGGCCTATCAAATGCCGGTTCCAACGTTATTTGCCAGGGTGCACGCAAAAAGTTAATTTTCCTAAACAACGACTCCTCCCAAGGAGGTTGTGATGATTGTCATGTAGGCCTGGCGGCAATGTTAAAATGCAGTACTTCGATACCTGTTCGACCGATTTTTCAGCCATATTTTTTTGTCACATACCAACTACAAAATTTGACCTTCACAAAAAAATTTATCTTTCGCAGTTTTTTTGGCAAAACAATTGCATAGTACCTTGTAGAGATTTAACAACATTTAACATTTTTTACATGGGAAACTTTAACTTTAGAACGAACGTTGCCTTTTTAGGTTTGTCGTTTATGCTTGGAAGTTTGGCAGTTGCGCAGGCACAAAACAAAACTTCGATTGAGGGGACCACACCGCTAGGTCCAGAAACGCAGTACCGCACTTGGTCTGTAGGAATAAATGCAGGTTTATTAAACCAAAGTAATATTTTCGGCTTCAACCAAGATGGCTTCACAAAACTAGAGCACAACGTAGGATATAGTGCTTACATTAAAAAACAAATTTCCCCTTCTTTTGGGATCAAAGCGCAATACCTTGGTGGAAAAGTGGCCGGGGTAAACGAAAACCCAAGCACGGGCGAGGTTGCATCATTCGAAACCAGAATGCCATGGTCTGCTGCCCTCTCGGGAGAATGGACAATGGCCAACACCAACTGGCGCTTTTTTAACAGCTTCGTGAAGCCGTACGCGGCTATTGGTTTAGGTGCTTTGAATTTCGAAACGATGACTACCATAGGCGATCAGACAAACACCGCACCTAGCCAAACCAAACTGTATGTGCCAGCAGACTTCGGCTTCAAGTTCGCTGTCGCAAAAGGCATCAACTTGGACCTTGGCTACCAGCTGAACTGGGCAAACCAAGATTTCGATGGTAAAACCGGTGGACAATATAAGAACGATTTGTTCTCTTACGCCCACGCGGGCATTGAGATTGCTTTAGGAAATGGTGCAAAACCGGCACTAAACAATTCTAACCCTGTTGCAACACTGGTAAATGACTACACGGCAAAATATGATGATCTAAAAGCCGAGCGTGATGAACTTGTTGCGGCCAACAATGCGTTAAAATCGCAGATGGAAACATTAAACCAAGAGCTGCAAGATGACGACGGAGACGGTGTTGCAAATCGTTACGACAAATGTCCCAATACCCCTGCGGGCGTCAAAGTCGACGGATCTGGCTGTCCACTTCCGGAAATGAAAAATGAAACCAAGGTTATTGAAAAGATCGTGGTAACAGAAGAAGACAGAAAAGTAGTTGACGAGGCCATCAAGAACTTAGAGTTCGACCTTAGCAAATCGACTATACGTTCAGGTTCGTTCCCGTCACTAAACCGTGTAGCATCTTTGCTAATTGAGAAAAATTTCAGTCTTAAATTAGCGGGACACACGGATAACACGGGTTCTATGCAAATTAACATGCGTTTGTCCAAGGAACGTGCCGAAGCGGTAAAAGCATATTTGGTTTCTAAGGGAGCTAATGCATCGCGTATCGAAGCAACTGGTTACGGACCAAATCAGCCAATAGCTACCAACGCAACTGCTGAAGGACGCCAAGCCAATCGTCGCGTAGAGTTTACCTTATATTAATTAAGTAAGAAGCGAAGAAAGGCTTCTCGAAATTCGTTCGGGAAGCCTTTTTTTGTGCACAAAAAAGCCAGACATCTTGAAGAACATCTGGCTTTTATCAATAAAATTGACTAATATTTAGACCGCGAAGCTTGCTTCTTTCCGGAGAAATCTCGGAAGCCACCTGAATCTCTCCGATCTCGAGAACCTCTTCTGTCGCCTCCGCCACGGTTGCGATCACGATCGCCGCCACGACTTCTATCGCCACCACGTGAACGTCCACTGCGGCCTTCAGAACGACCACCACCAGCTTCACCAGAAACCTCGATACGTACCTGACGACCGTTAAAGTCGACACCTTTGAATCCTTCAAACACTTTGTTCACTTCGGCGTCTTCCACCTCGAAGAACGTAAACACGCCTTTCAAATCGATTTTACCAATGGACTTACCGGAGATCTTAGCCGTGTTGCATATGAAGCCCAATATATCTCCACGAGTGAATTCATCTACCGAACCTAGATTCATGAATAAACGGGTATACCCTCTCGAGGAACGCATCGAACGTTCGCCACGATCACCGCGATCACCGTCTCTTCTGCTATCGCGAGCATCGATATTTAAATCAGGTGCATTTTGATAGTACTCCAAAAATCTATTGAATTCCAATGAAGCGAAACGTTTAATGATATCTTCTTTCGAAAGATCCTCCATGCTTTCCATAATTTTGGACATGAATGGTGCAATCTGTTCTTCATTGATATCAACGTTGTGCACTTTGTTGATCATTTTGAAAAGCTGCTTCTCACATACCTCGGCTCCTTGAGGAACTTCTTTCTTTTCGAAAGGTTTGCCGATGATCTTTTCAATATGACGGATTTTACTCTGCTCTTTGATATTTACCAATGAAAGAGAAATACCGGTTTTACCAGCACGTGCTGTACGACCAGAGCGGTGTGTATAATTTTCCACTTCATCGGGCAAAGAGAAGTTGATGACGTGTGTTACATCATTCACATCAATACCACGAGCTGCAACATCTGTTGCGATCAATAATTGAAGGCTGCGCTCGCGATAGCGCTTCATTACCTTGTCGCGTTGTTGCTGCGATAAGTCACCATGCAAGGAATCAGCATTGTAACCATCTTTTACCAAAGCTTCAGCAATCTCTTGGGTTTCAATCTTTGTACGGCAAAAAACAATACCGAAAATCTCCGGATAAAAGTCCACAATACGTTTGAACGCCGCATATTTATCTTTAGCCCTAATTAAATAGTAATGGTGTTCAATGTTTGCATTTCCTGTGTTTTTCGTCCCAACTGTAAGCTCAAAAGGACTATGCATATAGTTTTGTGCGATACGACGTACCTCTTTTGGCATAGTAGCGGAGAACAACCAGGTTTTCTTCGTGTCAGGCGTTTCCGAAAGAATATTGTTGATATCCTCCTGGAATCCCATGTTCAACATTTCATCCGCTTCATCCAACACCACATATTTGACGTCGGAAAAATCGATGGCCTTACGGCCGATGATGTCTAACATACGGCCGGGAGTAGCAACGACAATCTGCACTCCACGACGGATTTGACGCAATTGATCCGAAATGTTTGCGCCACCATAAACAGCGACCACATGTACATTATCAATGTACTTTGCGAATTTCTCTAAATCTTTTGCAATTTGTAAACACAACTCACGAGTAGGACACAATACAAGTGCCTGTGGGTGTTTTTGAGTAAAGTCAATTAACTCTAATAATGGAAGACCAAATGCCGCGGTCTTTCCTGTGCCGGTTTGGGCTAATCCGACAAAATCGTCGTTACCAGTCAGTAATACAGGAATGGCTTTTTCCTGGATGGGAGAGGGTTTTTCAAAACCGATCTCAGCGATGGCATTAACAACTTCATGACGGATTCCCAAGTCTAAAAATGGGTTCATGAAATAAAATATACAATAGGCTCTATTGCCTAAGGCGGTGCAAAGATAAGGAAAATTATCGACAAAACGAAAGGAAGAATCATTTATATGTCATAATGCAGCACACAAATGCCTTCATCCTCATGAATTTAGCTCCTTTACGCCTTAACTCGTCTACGGATAACACGGTGCAAGCGCGACTGCCTGACAGGATAGCGACGTTGCGCTGTCATATTATTGAAGACAAGCGCTACGGCAAGCAAGATCAAGCAGCCGGATAATACAGGACTCAAAACGTACCAGTACCCCATCGATGCTATTTTTGTTCCGCTACTTACCGCTATAAGCGCTGTCGCTCCACCAGGCGGGTGTAACGTACGTGTCATTTGCATCACTACGATAGCTAATGCAACAGCAGACGGGGCCGTTATCCAGATAACGTCCGGCAATACCTGCGCCACGGTAACGCCGACAATAGCGGATACGATATGTCCACCAATCAGATTTCGCGGTTGCGCCAATGGACTTTGTATAGCGCCATAAACCAAAACCGAAGAGGCTCCAAAAGAGCCTATAAGGAACACGTTTTCAGAAACCGGAAGATTCAACGACTGCAGAAAAGCAATTAAGAATATTCCTACAAAAGCGCCCGCAAAAGACCAAAAATGTTCCTTTGGATCAACAAGGGTCTCCTTGTAAAAAACATATCGGTAAACCCTTAATTGTCGCCGCAAACGTTTTCCCACCTTTGTTTATTTTAGACTGCGTTGACGAATTGCTTCGTAGATGACCACAGCTGCCGATACAGATACGTTTAACGAGCCTATTTCACCAAACATGGGTATTTTCGCTAATTTATCGGATATCCGAATCAGGTCGTCAGAAACGCCCACATCTTCAGCTCCCATCACCACACAAGTCGGCACCGTATAATTGACCTCGTAAATGGAATCATCTGTTTTTTCAGTACTTACCACCAACTGCACGCCCGATTCGATCAAAAAGCGTCCTGTTTTTCCAAGCGAATCTTGTCGACATACGGGAATTTTATACAATGCTCCTGCTGACGTTTTGATGGCGTCCGGATTGATCTCCGCCGATCCCTTCTTTGGAACAATGATAGCGTGTATCCCTGCACACTCGGCAGTACGTGCGATAGCGCCCATATTCCGCACGTCTGTCACACCATCCAGCATCAATAAAAACGGAACCTCTCCTTTCTCATAAATTGCAGGAAGCAAATCCTCAATATCTTGATAAACAATGGGCGAAATCACCGCGATGACGCCTTGATGGTTTTTCCTCGTAATGCGGTTAAGCTTCTCGACAGGAACCTGTTGAAAACCAATGTTACGTTCTTTCAATAGCGCTTTAAGCTCCAAAAACAAGCTTCCACTCAAACCGCGCTGCACAAACAACGACTCGATCTCTTTGCCGCTATCAATCGCCTCTATAACCGCACGAATACCAAAAACCATTTGATTTGTCTCTCGTCGCTCGCCTCTGTCGCGCTGTTGAAAATTTTGCATTGTCGAAAATTAAAACGTAAAAATAAGTGGATTGCCATTAGCGGGACATCCCCGCCCCGTTGGACCATACCAGTCTGCAAAGATATGAAAAAGTGTTAAGAGTTTTTCTTAACAGAATATAGAGATCAAGCCTTCAGGCGACGGAAATCTATAACGTTATATATTCAAAGTTACATTTCACATTTTTTTATAATTTAGCCAGTCAAATGAACCGATAGCTGCATTTGACGACAACTGGTATACAAATAAATGGAATGAATTGCCTTAACTTAAACCAAGGTTAAAGGCTTTACGGAGTGTCTCCAAAGCGGGATTCTTGGACAGCATGGCTTGATATTTTTCCTGAGATGTATAAGGCTTACGTACCTTCGTCATTTCTACCTGCACCCCTTGCAGATCGATTGCAAAATTATTCAGTTCCACCCGCAAGTAATTCAGGATATCAATCTTCCCGACTTTGAGTTCGTCCATCTGCACGGCATTTTCAACATCTACTTCTATGGTTGTGCCGTTCAATCTGGGCGTACTGGAGGTCATAATTGTATAGAGCGTTACACGCGTGGTTTTCTTCAATCCTTCAGCGTAGCTGTTCCACTTCGATAAAAATGTATTGAGTGTCACTTCATTGTAGGCATTTCCCTGCACCAAATCGTTTTCTTCCGACTCCTCACGAGCTTTCTCCTCAAAAATGGTATTCAGGTTCGGGACATCAATAGATGATGATACCTTGCCCCATCCCCTTTTTGCGGTGTTGGTTTGCGGCGCTTCTCCAACTTCGTTTGCTATGTTGGGCCCAACAGGCAACGGAGTGGCCCTCAGTTTTTCCGAGACAACAGTAGGAGCGCTTATGATTGGCATGGCCGCTTTAGCAACCGCAACATTAGCTGATGACGGTTCCGCAGATACTAGGGATTCTTCAGGGCGTTTTTTTTTTTGCTCAGTCGACGCTGAGGGAACAAAGTTGCCTTGTTGACTCAGTAATATAGCAGCCGATACATGGCACATTTTCAACAAAGCCAGTTCCACTTGCAGACGTTGATTTTTGCTAATCTTGTAATTGATTTCGCATTGATTGGCGATGTTTAATGCAGAAAGCAGTAGCCCGGAACCCAACGCTTGCGATTGTTCCAAGTACTTACGTTTTATATTATCGCTTACCTCCAATAGTTTTAACGTAGCCGGTTCCTTCGAAACAAGAAGGTTTCGAATATGTGAGGCTAATCCACTGATAAAATGACCTCCATCAAAACCATTATTAAGGACCTTATCAAAAATCAGCAACGCCTGTGCCGCATCTTCTGCTGCAATACGGTCCAACAATTGGAAATAATAGTCATAATCCAGAATATTCAAATTGTCGATTACGGACTGATAAGAAATATTCTTATTCGAAAAACTCACAATTTGATCGAACATGGACAAGGCATCCCGCAAACCACCGTCCGCTTTCTGCGCGATGATATGCAACCCATCGTTTTCGTACGATATGCCTTCCTTTTGCGCTATTGCTGCAAGATGCTGCGCCATATCTTCCACCTTTATTCGGTTAAAGTCAAAAATTTGACACCGAGACAATATGGTAGGAAGGATTTTATGTTTCTCTGTCGTTGCCAAAATAAAAATCGCGTAGGATGGTGGCTCCTCCAAGGTCTTTAAAAAGGCGTTGAATGCAGCTTGCGATAGCATATGGACTTCATCAATGATGTAGATTTTGTATTTCCCAGATTGCGGTGGTATGCGAACCTGTTCGATAAGACTACGTATATCATCTACCGAATTGTTGGATGCGGCATCGAGCTCATGGATACTAAACGAATTTCCATTTTGGAATGATTTACAACTGTCACATGTCCCACAAGCTTCCACCCTTTCGGTCATGCGTTCACAGTTTATTGTTTTGGCTAAGATACGCGCGCAGGTCGTCTTTCCCACACCACGAGGCCCGCAAAAGAGAAAAGCTTGAGCCAATTGGTTATTGTGAATGGCGTTTTTGAGCGTGCCCGTAATATGCCCTTGCCCAACGACTGAATCGAAGGTTATGGGGCGATACTTACGTGCCGAAACAATAAAATTATCCATTGCACGAAGATAGGAAGTAAAAACCAAAAACAGAAACTAAATGCGATGCGTAGCGGTAGCGTCGGCTGCTTTTATCAGTAAAGTCACCCCACTTTTCAGCAAGCAAAAACAGCTTCACCGGAAACTTATTCTCTCTTTAGCAGTTCTCTTATAAAACAATACAAAGCATATGTCAACAATTATAAACAAAACAGGATCGGAAGAGATTAAGCTCCATGTGGTAGATTACGGCACGGGACAACCCATCATATTGATTCACGGATGGCCATTAAGTCATAAGTCTTGGGAACGACAGATCCCAGCACTCGTGAAGGCTGGCTATCGCGTCATCGCATACGATAGACGAGGGTTCGGAGCGTCGTGCAAACCTTGGGATGGCTACGATTACGACAGCCTAGCAAGTGATCTGCACAGCATTATCGAAGAATTGAAACTGAGTCAAGTTATCTTGGCGGGCTTCTCCATGGGCGGCGGTGAAGTGGTGCGCTACCTAACAAATTATGGAGACGCGAAGATTGCTAAAGCAGTATTGATTTCCTCCATTATCCCTGTGGTAAAGCAGCATGCAGACAACCCGGATGGTGTTCCTGCAGAAAAACTTGAAGAAATAGCGCAAGCGCTACAGGAAGATCGCGTCGGTTTTCTACAAGATTTCCATAAACAGTTCTATGGTGCAGATAAAGATGCAACAGCTGTATCGCAAGGCCAATTGGACTACGACTTCAGCATAGCGTCCCATGCAGCCCCTCAGGCGACTATAAAAGCAGCCGATGCCTGGGCCAATACCGACTTCCGCGCCGAATGTGCTAACGTACGTATACCCACGTTGATCATTCACGGAAAGAAAGATGCGACAGTGCCTTTTGAAACGGCAGGACAACAAGCTCATAAGCTTATTGCCAATAGTATATTTATCAATTACGACGACGCAGCGCATGGATTAAATATAACCCATGCCGACCGCCTGAACGAAGATTTAATCGCATTCCTTCGCGCTTAATTTTTTAACACGTATACCATAGCATGCTTTGCTACCATTATCGAAAAGGTGATTCCCCTAAATGTACGTCAATGTACGAGGGGAAGCACCTTTTTCCCAAATCGTTCATAAAAGCTAATTCACCTCTTTCCCCCACTGGTATCGATTGTAAAACTCAACAATCGCCCTCTTTGTGATGAGAGACCGCTAACACATACAAATGATCCCGCGATAAAACGTCGACCTTTTATCGCGAAGAGGCCGGCTGTACCAAAAGCAATTTTATGATCCATTCGATCGCCTCCTGATAGAAAGAAATCAAGCTTTTGGAAAAATCATACCTGCAGGAATTGCCATTAGCAAATTTATTGTTAAATTTATATAATCATTACGTTAACTAATTGCAGGTTGAGATGGGTAGTGCCACATAGCTTCTTGGAAAAACTTTTCTTTTTGAGTTTTTTAGTCTATTCCAATTTTTGCAATGGACAGGAAAGCTCATTTGATTTTTTTGGAGTACCATTCACATTCCCATCAGATACCATCAAACATATGCCTTTTTCTGCTGACGTCAAAACGACGGCGATCAATGCCTTCTACCAAGAAATGAGCCTAAGCAACTATCAGCCTACAGTAAATGCCCTACAAGCTTTTAAAAAACAGCAGGATTTAAATGATTGGTTTTATTACCAATTGATTCGAAAACTTGCCCAATCTCAAATTTCTAAATTTGAAAATTATAACCAGTACACCCTATTAAAATGGTTTTATCTTATAAAATCAGGCTATGATGCACGTTTGGCAACGCGTGACAACCAACTGATTTTATATGTGAGAAGTGAAGACGATATTTCTGATTTACCTTATTTCAGACTTGATAACAGCAGTTACATTTGTTTAAACTATCATGATTATGGCACATCGTTCAAGATTGATGTGCCCTACATCTTGGCAGACATTTACGATTCCTCATTAAAAAAAAACTTCAGCTATCGGGTCACCAAACTTCCATCGCTTAAATCCGAAAACTATAGGAGAAAGGACGTTGCTTTTACGTATAGGGGTAAGGTTTACAATTTCAAACTACGCATTAATGAAGAGATAAACGATATTTTCAACAATTACCCCATCGTCGACTACAGTTCGTATTTCAACATACCGATCAGCACGGAAACCTACGATTCTTTGATTCCTGCACTACGGAATTACACCAAGAGGATGAAGGTTGAAAAGGGTATCGATTATTTGATGCGCTTTACCCGTTACTCGTTTATGTACGAGGACGACCGTATCCTATATGGCAAAGAAAAGCGTTTGTCTCCGGAGCAAACCTTGATTAACGAAGCAAGTGACTGTGATGACAGAGCTGCACTCTTTTTTTATCTCGTAAAAGAAATCTATAATCTCCCGATGATCGCCATCCGTTATCCCACTCATGTAACGGTGGCTGTCCAATTTGACAAAACAATTGGCAAAGGAATACTTTACAAAGGGGAATATTACACGATATGCGAGCCCACTCCTCAAGAGACAGATCTTAACCTTGGTGAAGTATCGGCAAGGCACGCTGCTGAACACTATGAAATTGTATATCATTATTCCCCACGGTAAACTTTATCAGGAAGTTGCTCGCCAACTTGCATACCGTCGTAAGTACCTCCGGTAATCCAAGGTGCAACCATGTTAAAAGCACAACCATATTTACGGGACGTCGTCTCTGTTCCGCATTAGATTCCGTATGTGCCAGTATGCGCCGATTTTACATACGGATGTTATAATTCGTGCAGTGTTGCCGTTCGGGGACAAAGTACACGATCAATTATTAGCCTTTAGGCTTCGCCGGCACCACAGCGTGTCATGTGATAATCCCTATTGTATTTTTTTCGTTAGTTGCCTAGATGCAACCCAATTTCATTCGCACTTCTATGGAATTGTTTGTAATTTGCAGCATAAAACGATGATGTATGGCAGATATTGTATTATCCTCTTCGGAACTAAGCTACCAATACCCGCAAGGGGTGCTACTCACATTCCCTGATATCGTGATAACACGCAACCAGCATAGCCTTTTGCTAGGTGATTCAGGTAAAGGAAAGACCACACTGTTACATTTGCTCGGTGGTTTTTCTGAACCAACAAAGGGAATAGTAAAACTGATGGGGACAGATCTACATAGCTTTTCGGGCTCTTCATTGGATGCCTATCGCGCCAAACATCTCGGATTTATTTTCCAGGAAGCACATTTATTGAAAAATCTTACGGTTGCGCAAAACATTAAGCTGGCTCAGCATCTGGCGAAGCGGCCGGTCGATGAACAAGCGATCTCCGCAGTTCTTGATCAGCTGCAGCTCGCCGATAAGGCGGAGGCTTTACCGAACCAACTCAGCCGTGGCCAAAAACAACGCGTGGCGATTGCGCGCGCGATCATCAACCGTCCGGCGCTGTTATTGGCTGATGAGCCCACAGCCTCGTTGGACGATACGAATACCGAAAAGGTACTCAAACTGTTACTTGAAGCAGCCACTACGCACGGTTCTACCCTCCTCATAGCAACCCATGACAAAAGAATTAAGGATCACTTTGCCCAGGCCTACCAGCTGTAGCGCAAATACGGAATGACTTTAGACTGTAACACGCGCTAGGCGCCAACAATGACATATTTATGAATACGCTACAACTCGTTTGGAAAAACATAACACAACAGCTGGGATCGACGTTGCTCAGTATATTGCTAACAGCATTTGGCGTAGCCATCCTTTGTGTGATTTACATTACCGGTGATGCATTTGAAAAACAATTGACCAACAACAGCAAAAATATTGACCTCGTCGTTGGTGCAAAAGGCAGTCCTTTACAATTGATTTTAAGTTCGCTTTACCATGTCGACAACCCTACGGGCAACATAGCCCTAGACGAGGCACGTAAGCTCGGCAGCAATCCTTTTATCGAATTTGCAGTGCCTATATCCCTAGGCGATAATTTTAAGGGACATCGCTTAATCGGAACGGAACCCAGCTATCTAGACCTATACGAATTAAAAGTGGGAGAAGGTAAGGTATGGAGTAAAGCATTTGAAGCTTTGATAGGAAGCGATGTGGCGAGTAAGCGAGGGCTAAGGATTGGCGATACATTCAATACAGCACATGGCCTTTCAGCGGATGGGCATGTTCATGACGAGCATCCGTTTCACGTGGTCGGCATCTTGGAAAAATCCAACTCCGTTGTGGATAACCTTATCCTCTGCAATCTCGAAAGCGTATGGGACGTGCATGGCATTGCTCATGGGGAGGAGAGCCATGATCATGATAAACAGGATCATGCGCACGAACACGACCGCCACGCTCATCAGGATCATGAGGGAACTGTGGAAGCACAGGATCACGACGATGAAAGTCATAGTCATGTGCATGGCGGGGACGGTGAAATTGTCGCAGAGAAGCCCAGCGATGTGTTTATTAAAAGTATTGGTGAAGATATGTTGAATCACCGTGGTGAGGAGGTAACCGCGCTTTTGGTAAAATATGCCTCTCCGGCTGCCATGGGTATTATCCCCCGCTTGGTCAATCAGTCTACCGACATGCAGGCCGCATCACCGGCTATTGAAAGCACACGGTTATTTTCACTCTTAGGCGTCGGGCTCGACTCACTGGCCATTTTGGCCTATGTGATCATGGTTATTGCAGGACTTAGCGTATTTATTAGCTTATATAACGCCTTAAAAGAAAGAAAGTATGATTTAGCAGTTATGCGCTCTATGGGGGCTTCCCAAACTAAACTATTCGGCTTGGTATTAGTCGAAGGACTAGTGATCACCTGCATTGGTGGACTAGTTGGCTTGCTGTTTGGTCACTTTTCGCTCTATCTAATCAATCAGCAGGCTAGCGAGAGCGCTGGTTTCATCGAGGCTTTTCGCGTGAATAGCAAAGAATTATTCTTAATTTTGGCTGCCTGTATTATCGGATTTTTGGCAGCACTGATTCCGGCAGTACGCGCTTATAATACATCTATTTCAACTATTCTATCAGATAAATAACATGAAACAGTTAATCATATTTCTACTCGTCAGTTTTTCAAGCCTACCTTTTGCACAAGCACAAGTCGGTCAATTTCCTGAAATGAACGTACCCGACCATACGCCTATGATGAATAGCACATGGGAGGCCATTGATAAGATGATGTACAAAGTAACTTACGAAGGTAACAAAAAGGTATATACACCCACCTATCCGCCAGCATTGAAGGCGTTGGAACACAAAACGGTTGAATTACCTGGTTATTTGGTCCCGTTGACCAGCGGCCGTTCGCATAAAAAATTCATGCTTTCTGTGCTTCCCGTGATGCAGTGTATGTTCTGCGGATCCAATGGAATCCCACCGATGGTCGAGATCTTTTTGAAAGATGGCTCGGTCTTGTTTACGGAAGAACCGATCAAAATTAAGGGTAAAATGAAGTTCAATCCAGAGCCTTTAAAAGGAAATGCTGAAATACAAATTGTGGATGCGGTCGTGATCAAGTAAGCGGGGGTATAGCACATTCACGTAGCGCTAATTGTTTAGGACCTGTTCAGCAAGGCTATCTCTATACAGCTACTTAGTGCTGCTGTCTCTGTCCGCAGGCGGCTACGACCAAGTGACACCGGTTGAAAGCCATGTTCAATAGCCTGATTGATCTCCTTTTCGGAAAAATCACCTTCCGGGCCGATCAATACCAAATAGTTTCCCGCAGGCCTGCATACATCATTTAAATACATTTTCTCGCCATCTGCGCAATGCGCGATGCAAGTTACCACGTCTGGACGGCCACGTTGTTCCTTCAAAAACTGGGTAAAGGATACCGCTGGATTTATGGCGGGTAAATATGCTTTTAAAGATTGTTTCATCGCCGAAACAGTGACTTTCCCCAATCGATCAAGCTTTACTTCTTTTCGTTCGGAATGGTCGCAGATGATTGGTGTGATCTCTTGAACTCCTACTTCCGTAGCTTTCTCCAAAAACCACTCCGTCCGATCGTTGTTCTTGGTCGGTGCAATAGCGACATGTAAATGATAGGAAGGTTTCTCATACGACTGCACCACCTGTTCGATCACGAGCGTGGTTCTTTTAGGATGTGGTTCTAGGATCTTTGCTGTATACCAGCCTCCCAAACCATCCACCAGATATACGGTGTCACCTTCCTGAAGTCGCAGCACACGAACAGCATGTTTGCTTTCCTCTTCGTTCAATACAAAGTTTAGATGTTGAGGCGCTAATGATGGTGTATAAAACAAATGCATATGCTAGTCTTCGTCGATGTCGTCGTTCGGCGTTTCGACAAGATCAAGTTTCACAAATTCAATGTTTTGCTGTGTCTTTTTAATAATGGTGATTGCATAACCCTCCACTTCTTTTACTTCGCCGACATCGGGAATTTTTTCGAAGAAATGGCTAACGAGACCCGCGATAGTATCGTAGTCAGAACTCTCTGGCAGTTCCAATGGCAAATAGCCATTAGCATCATGCACATTTGCGCCAGCATCAACCATATATTCTGTTTCTGAAATACGCTCTACAACGGGCGTTTCTTCATCATACTCATCCTGTATTTCGCCTACCAGCTCTTCCACAATGTCTTCCAACGTCACCATGCCTGCTGTACCACCAAATTCATCCAGCACGATGGCAATTTGAATCCGCTTCAGTTGAAATTCAGTCATCAAATCGTTAATCTTCTTTGTTTCTGGAATGAAGTAGGGCTTACGCATAATATTTTTTAATACGACTTCTTTCCCCTTAACGATAATGGGCAAGATGTCTTTCGTATGGACGATGCCGACAATCTGATCTATGTTATCATCGTAGATCGGGATACGGGAATACCCTTCCTCTGTTACGGTAGCAATAAATTCATCTGCAGAATCGAGCATATCGACCGCTACGATCTTCGTACGTGGAACCATGATATTCTTCACAATCCTTTCGTTAAAATCGAACACGTTTTTAATCAACTCATGCTCGGCGTTGTTCAGGGCTCCGCTCTCTTTCCCTTTTTCCAACAAATACTGCAGTTCTTCCGAGGAGTGGCTAGCTTCATGTCCGTGCACGTCTACACCAATCAGGCGCAATAGGAAATTGGCAAATCCATTCAGCAACCATATGATAGGGCGGAAGATAAAATAGAAAAATTGTAAAGGAGCCGCGATACGCATGGTTGTAGCGACAGGACGCTGTATCGCTATGGATTTAGGTGCCAGCTCGCCGAATACAATATGTAAGAAGGTGATGATACTGAATGCTAACACATGGCCTAGGTTTTTGGCAATAGGTCCACTCAGCTCGACATTGAAAATACCAAATATCTTATGGACGATCTCGGTCATTACCGCTTCTCCTACCCATCCTAGCGCAAGAGAAGCCAAAGTAATTCCCAGTTGTGTCGCTGCAAGGTAACCATCGAGATGTTCCGTAATATTTTTGGCAATCTTTGCCACTTTGCTACCGGATTTTGCCTGCAGTTCAATTTGCGAAGCTCTTACCTTCACAATGGCGAATTCTGCTGCTACAAAAAAGCCATTAGCTAATACCAAAAATATTGTCCAGAAAACGTCGACGGCCATGCTAGAATCTATTTATTACCAAATTCTTTGTTGTACAACGCGATACTTTCCAACAAGATTTCCTGAGCCCGTTCGCGACCATGCAATCCCTCTACCTGCACAGACTTTTTCTCCAACGCCTTGTAGCTCTCAAAAAACTGTACGATTTCTTTCATAACGTGTGGTGCCAATTGCTCAATGTCTGTGATATAGCTATAAATGGGATCATTTTTTGCAACCGCGATGATCTTGTCATCTTGTTCGCCACCATCCACCATGTTCATCACGCCGATGACCTTCGCTTCGACCAATGTCAATGGCAAAATATCAACCGAACAGATGACCAAAATATCCAGTGGATCTTTATCATCGCAATAGGTTTGCGGAATAAATCCGTAATTTGCTGGATATACGACCGAAGAACTTAACACGCGATCCAACAAAAGTAATCCGGTATCTTTATCTAACTCGTACTTTCCTTTAGAACCATTTGTAATTTCAATAACCGCATTGACGGAATTTGGCAAGTCGCTACCGGGAGCTATCTGATGCCAAGGATGTGTTTTACTCATTAATTATTATGACTGTTTTGTTTGTTTTCTACTTTTCAACCATCTTTTCAGCAATGCAATAGCTATAGGTAAAAATGCTATAACAATTAAACCGACGATGATATATTCGACGTAGTTTATTATCGATGGAAATTTGACTCCGAGAAAATAACCCGTAAGGGTCAACAAAGAAGCCCATAAAAACGCTCCAATAATATTGTAGAGGACAAATTTCCTAAAGTTTAGTTTAACTACTCCGGCAAATATAGGTGCAAATGTACGAATAATAGGAACAAAGCGTCCAATAACAAGCGCTGTTCCCCCATATTTCTGATAAAATTCTTCGGCCATAATTACATATTTGCGTTTGAACAGGAAGGAATCCTTTCGTTTGAAAAGCATCGGACCTGTTCGATACCCGAACCAATATCCTGCGAAATTACCAAGAATACCTGCGGCAAGAATGCCCAAGTACATCGTGGTGATATCGACATCTATCTTCCCAAGCGCACAAAATAGACCGGCCAAAAACAACAGGTAATCGCCGGGCAGAAAAAAGCCAAAGAAAAGTCCCGTTTCCGCAAAGACAATCAATACAACAATGTAGAACCCACCATGGCTCAATAGATACTCGGGATCCATCAATTGCTGAAAGGACAGCCACAAATCTTGCATACGTTATAGTTAAGGAGCGGCCGAGAGACCGCTCTTATCATTCTTATACCCGTTATTGATTTTTACCAGCATTCGTCACTTCAGAAATAGCCTCGCGTATCTGCTCGGCAATTTGTGTCATCTCTTCCTCGACCAGTTCCAACTTAGGACGGCCAAAATTCATATCGTCGACCTGATTTAAAGGTATCAAGTGAATATGCGCATGTGCCACCTCCAAACCCACGACAGCTACTCCAACTTTCCGACATGGGAAAACACGCTTTATACCTTGCGCAACGATCTTCGCAAATACCCACATGCCCATATACTCATCGTCGTGAATATCAAAAATGTAATCTGTTTCCTTTTTTGGAATGACCAACACATGGCCGTGGGTTAAAGGACGTACGTCCAAAAAAGCTAGATAATCGTTGCTTTCAGCTACTTTGTACGCTGGAATCTCACCGGAAACTATCTTTGAAAAAATCGTTGACATATCTTATCTTCATTTAAGAATCACAAACAAACTTAGATAAATTTGCAATCATATGCAATTATAATCGCGCCGAATATCGCTGTACGTATCGCCCACTAAGGCTGTTTCGACGTACAAAACCAAAACATAAAGAACTTTTACTATTTACTATTGGAAGGCCTCGAGATCAATAGCTCCTCGATACGTATCCAAAAGAAACAAAAAGACGGCTGTACATCTACAACCGTCTTTGCAATATTTGTACAGTATGTGCGGCTATGGCAATACCGCACATAACCTTTACATCTGTTTTACCGCGATATCTCGAGTATTTCGAATTCCATCACCCCTGCTGGCGCTTCTACCTGGGCAACTTCTCCAACCGATTTACCTAAAAGTCCCTGCGCAATTGGCGACTTGACAGATATCTTACCTGATTTCAGATCCGCTTCGGTCTCCGAAACCAACTGATAGGTCATGACAGCGTTATTCTTCTTGTTCTTGATCTTGACGTAAGACAAAGCTAGTACCTTGGAAGTGTCCAAGGTTGACTCGTCTATCAGACGCGCACTCGCCAACACTTCCTCCAATTTCGCAATCCTAGTTTCATGTAGACCTTGCGCCTCCTTAGCCGCGTCATACTCTGCATTTTCGGATAAATCTCCCTTATCCCGCGCTTCGGCTATCGCTTTAGCAATATTCGCTCTACCTTCTGTTTTCAACTGCTGCAACTCTTGTTTCAGCTTGTCCAATCCATCTTGGGTGTAATACGTTACTTCTGCCATTTTATATGTATCAAAAAATCAAAAAAAAAGACAAGACCATACCATCCTTCGTCAGGACAACATGGTCTTGTACCTTGTTTGCTAAGATAGCAAGCAACAATCATAAAAGCAAATTCTTTTTATTCTTCCTCTTCGCTATCGACAAATTTATACCCTAAACCACGCACGGTTTGCAAATAGTGCGGCTTATCAGGGTTTGTTTCGATTTTTTTGCGCAACCGTACGACATGCATATCCAAGGTACGCGTATTTACATTGGAGCTGTAACCCCAAACAACCTCCATCAATTGTTCTCGGGTAATCTCCTGCCCTACATTTTGCAAAAAATACAGCAGAATTCTATTCTCCAAGATGGTTAATTCAATCTTACGACCGTCCCGCACCAAAGAATGGATATTCGGGTGATGTTCGGTATTCCCGAACGAATAGATATCGTTGTTCTTCGGCAAGAAGAACCGCACCTTGTTTTCGATCATAGCCACCAGCACATCCATATTGAATGGCTTCGTAATGTAATCGGTGACACCGTAACTATACGCGTCGATCTTATCGACATCTTGTGACTTTGCGGTCATCATAATAATGATGTTGTCAAAGCCCGAATTCCGGACGGACTCACAAACTTCGATCCCTTCTTTACCAGGGAGCATCCAGTCCAGTAGTACGACAGCAGGTTTCTGCTGTGTAATAAGCTCTTCGGCTTCCGTACCGTTTCCGGTTTGGATAACTTTATAACCTTCCGTTTGCAAACGATGGGCAACTAAAAAACGAAGATTTTCATCGTCCTCGACTACCGCTATAGTGATATCTTTACTCATAATGATTACTTAATTCATTTTTGGACCAAGGGGCAACAGTAAGGTAAATGTGGTCCCCTGATTCAGCACACTATCCACCCGGATCTCCCCACCCATAAAATCAACAATCTCTTTGCAAAATGCCAAGCCTAAACCAATACTGCCTTGTTGATTGAACTGGTTTTTAACTCGGTAAAACTTCTTGAAGATACTGTTAAATTCTTTTTTACTTATACCGATGCCCTGATCCTTGAACCTAATAACAAAATTCTTTTTATTTTGTTGTACATCTATATTTAAAAACTTTCGCTTTGACTCTGAATACTTGTATGCATTATCAATCAGGTTTTGAAAAACACTCAGTAGCAAAGTCGTATCGATCATCATATTGTTTTGGACTTCGATTTGATAGGAAAAGTTTAAATCAGGATATTTCAATTTTACTGCATCAAAAATCGGTTCGCAGAATTCTTCAACCCCTACTTCCTCCTTATGTGCCTTGATCGATTTGTTTTCGATCTGTGCGAAAGAGAGCAGTTTATTCATCAAACTGTTTAACTTATCTGCTTCCTGATCCAAGATTTTTCCATACATCCGCTGCTCCTCTGTCGACAGTTTATCAGAGCTTTGTATGTTATTCCCCGCTATTTTGATCACACTGACCGGCGTTTTAAACTCATGTGTCAAATTGTTGATAAAATCATATTGTAGCTGAAAAAGTTTGCTGTTGATGGTCACATTCCGATAAATCAAGTACGCGATAAATATCAAAATGAGATAAATCACTGAAACTCCCACACTAACGGGTAAAAATCGCCGATTGATTTCCTTATTCAAAAAGCTTTCTGAGCTGGTGTACTGCAATTTGTAGTCTGATAGCGCTCCTGGCAAGGACAATTCGGTCTGGAAATAATACCGTTGGTCAGTCACTCTTCCGGACACAATCGGCAAAATCTCAATCTTTTCGTAGAGATTGGGTGCGACGTTTTTAATTTGAATTTTACTTGGATTGATCAAAAATAGGAACATATCCTGATCGTAAGAAACCACGGGATTGTCCGGTGATGACATCATTTGTTTGTAGGCAAGCAGGTCTGAAATTCGCGGGATATTCATATAAGACACCTTGCCGGCATTCAACGTATAAAAGACCTTGTAAATATCATTATCTGACATCCGGGTTGAGTCATTCACACGATCTAAAAAACCGACAAATTTTAACACCATACTATTGAAATCCTCTGTATAGGCTCGGGTTTCGGTGCTTTCCTTACGTTGGGCAACTAATCTATTCTGTGTATCCAACCTGAAAGATATCACATTTTTTGGGTACACCAGTAAATGGTTATATTTAATACCGGCCTCGATGGAATCCGAATTGGTCACGGTGATATCATAAAAAAGCACACTTTCAACAAATGCATTCTTCCGGATAACGTCATTGACATAAGCTGCCGCTTTCACAGAGTCCAAATATCCTTGGTAGTAAGAAATTTCAGGAATCTTGTCATTAAAAAATTCTTGGAAAGGCTGCACCGATTGATCGAAGACCTCAACTTTTCGGTTATTAAATTCTGTTTCTATAAAATTTGCTATCATCGAGCGCGCAGACAGCATCGCAACGATAAAGAGTATGGTAACCAATACCACGAAAGCAATCAGCAATCCAAAGTTTTTCCGGTATCTTAATTGGTTATAGGCCATGAATCGTTACAAGTACATTTTTAGAAATGCTTCAACTTCTTGATAGTAATTGATAATATTTTCCTCGCTTTTAAATCGACGTCCCTCTTCTTCGCGATAAATATATTTGACAGGGACCTTGTTATTTTTCAGTTTCTGCACGAATTGATTTGCATCGGTTAAGGAACTATAACGATCGCTTCCTCCTTGTGCAAACAGCACGGGGATCTTTACGCGGTCGGCGTGAAAGACTGGAGAAATAGCTTTGAACATCTCGTATTCTTTACTGGGATTGCCTATGATATTGTAAAATAAACGCACGTACTGCTGTTGGTAAGGTGGAATCTCTTTAAAATAGGTAAAAAGATTGGTGTAACCGGACATTGCCAAAGCACAGCGATAGAAAGATGAATTATAAGTCGCAGCATGCAATGCGGAATACCCACCGAATCCCGTCCCCATAATGGCGACCCTTTTTTTATCGACAATACCCTGATGAATCAAGGTAGTCACTCCATCGATAATGTCGCTTTGTATTTTGCCGCCCCACTCCTTAAAGCCTGCAGCCCAAAACTTCCGCCCATAACCAATAGAACCTCGGTAATTGAGTTGGAACACTAAATATCCCCGATTTGCTAAAAACTGAACCTCGGCGTCAAAATCCACACTCTCCCGCCGATTTGGCCCGTCATGAACGAGTACCACCACGGGCAGATCCTTCCGTTTTCCTGTTTCCGGATAAGTTAAGAAGCCGTGGATCGTCAAGCCATCCCGACTTTGGTAACGAATGGCCTGCTTGGGCGATAGGGTAGCATTGACCAACTTTTGATTCATATCGACCAACAGATCTGCCTGCTGCTTTTTGACGTTGAAATAATAGATAGCCCCTGCATTCACATCGGTGGATATTTTGACAATCCAATTTTGCAGGCTACTATCCGTATCTACAATCTCAATGCTTTGACCCTTAAACTGTGAAGAAAGCTTCTCAAAGTTGTCGCGGAATGCCTTGTTGAAAAACTGCTTTTCTGTCTTATCGGCGGTATATTGGCTGAACACCATCTCCTGCAAGTTGTCCGAATAGCCTACGGGTTCAAGATCTACCTCGGCGTTGCTATAAATCAATCGCTCTTCCTCGCCGCGCTCAATGTTGTATTCCACCAAAGCCAATTTATCGCGCCCATGATTTGAAAGCGCATAGATGATTTTCGTTTCACCTTTCACAAATCCAAGCGGTTGGATAAGTGTCTGATAGTCTGTCGTCGCAACCTGCTTAAAAGCAACATTTTCATCGGGTCGGTAGAGCATACTTTCTTGTACGCTGTCACTTGTAACCGCCAAGCGAACTTTACCATCAGGTGATGGGAACCAGTTTAAGATGTTACCAGGATTTCTTGTGACAAGCTGAGGCTTGCTTCCGTCGAGGAATATTTTATAGATATCAAAGATAGTGGAATCTCGGTCGTTGATGGCTGCCAACAAATAATTGCCATACAATTTTTGGGGCTGCAGCCATCGTAGTTTAGCTTTCTTTACGGCCAACAGGGGTTTGCTCTGCTCGTCATTGACCGCTATGCCAAAGACGCGTAAACTATCATTGGGGGTATGGCTGTTTGAATAAACGATAGCCGAATCAGATACCCAAAAGAAATACTGTACGTTCATGTCCGACTGGTAGGTCAGCTGTTTAGATTTACTTTTATCATGCAGATCCAGCACAAAAATATTCCGGCAATGGTCATCCACGCCCAAGTACGCTATTCGCTTTCCGTCGGGCGAGAGCCGAAAGTTGCTTTTCTCGGGCTTCACAAAAAAATCTTCAACAGGGATAAGTCGATCGGTATTCTGCCTATCTCCACAACACAGCAATAGCGCCATCATCCCAAAAGCAAAACCCCAAAGCAAACATCTATACATATTTCAATCCAATTCCAATTCAAATATTGTCAATTTTTACCATAATGGTGCATGTGCAACCTTATTTTTACAGACGAGTTATGCCGCTTTTTTGATACATTTGCGCATGATTTTGTACAATATTTCCATAATCGTCGACGATAGTAGCCACGACGATCTGCTGGGCTGGATCAAAAAACAAATCCCGCAGCTACCAACAGGCATCCATCTGTTAAAAATGCTGGACTCTCCGCATGACGGAACTACTTATTGTCTACAGATTACTGCAGAAGACGATGCCGCAATTGGCTTGCTCCAAGCAGAAATCCTTCCTACTTTGCAGCAATACATTGTTACCAAGCATTCAGAAAAAGCGTTTATTTTCGACAGTAAAATGCAATATATATCAATCGATTAAACAGTATTTGCGTGATCAGTAAAAAATAGGCTTGTTTGCTATCCTATGAAAAGCTACTTTTCCAATTCGCTTTCGAAACGAGGATTGTATACTACTTTAGGTGATAAATAATGTAGCAAGACTAGACGGGAATAACGTAAATTAAACGGTGCGAATATAATAATTGCTAGGAATAACACCGCAATATACATCCATGGCGACTCACTCCGCGTGAAAAATGCCGTAGCCAATCCTAAGCTCACCACTTCTGCCACGGAAAAAGCGTAGCTCACATACATAGCTGCATAAAAATAGCCGGGCTCAATCTCAAATTTTAATCCACAATGTGGACATTGCTCGTACATATGCTGCTTCTTAAAGCCGTAGATAGGGCCTTCAAACATTTTACCAACCCGGCATCGCGGACATTTGGACTGCAGCAAAGCTTTAAATCTTGTTGTCGACATGCAGCAAGTTTATTGTTCAAACGGAGAGACACCTTTAGGTTGACTTTTGCGGTACTTTTTGTACCACAAAACACCGACACCCACAGCGATCAGATACGGAATAGCCAACAAAAATAGAATACCGTCATTCAGACCCTTCCCTTGCGTATTGCCATTTGCCGCACTATTTTCCGCGTTTAGTGAGCACATCGCGCACTGGGCGGCCACATCGGCACAAACCATTATCCCGATAACAAGCAACACCAACAGTAAAATACTCGGATTTCTTGATTTCATAGCACAAAAGTACTTAATTTTTCATTAAGTTACCCCGTGCTTCCAATTTAGTTGCGCTCTAAAAGCAGGTTGAACTTTTCCCAAAAACCATCAACGGGCAGATCCGCTGTGATCTGCACAGCCTCATCTTTAATAGGGTGAATAAAACTTAATGACCTCGAATGCAAGCAAATAGAACGACGAAGGCTTCCACGGGGGTAACCATACTTGTTGTCGCCAACTATTGGACATCCCATGTATGCCAACTGGCAACGGATCTGGTGTGTCCGGCCTGTGACCGGAGTTACTTTCAAGAGATAGTAGCCATCCAACTCTCCTAGCACTTCGTAACTCAACTCGGCAAAACTACCTCCCTTGACTTCCCTATCATAGGCTTTCGTGACCATCTTCTTCCGATCGCGAAGCAGCCAATTCTTGAGGCTGTCCGTATCTTTCTCAGGCCTATTTCGTACCACTGCCAAGTAAGACTTTGCTACTTTTCTATCGTGAAACAAGCGATTCATCCGATCAAGCCCCTTGCTGGTTTTGGCAAAGAGGATCATGCCGCTCACAGGCCGGTCCAATCGGTGAATTACCCCCAAAAATGCACCATTGGGCTTTTCGTATTTTGTAGCCAAATATTCCTTGACCATCTCCTCCATCGATAGATCGCCACTGTCATCTACCTGCACAATGTCCCCGGCTCTTTTGTTTATTGCTATATAATGGTTGTCTTCATAAATGACATCCCTATCTGTTATATTCATGGTCTGTTTTTAGCAGGAAGGTGACAACGATGTACAGCTTGCCTTTCCTGCATATACTATTTCAAAGTGTCCGCTGAAACATTGTCCTTCTCTTTATTCTGCTTTTTGAAATAGCCCCTAAAAAGAAAGTTGCTTTGCAACGCCTTCATGTTATCGTCCAACTTCTCCGTGCTCAGGTTAAGGTTTCTCAAAATTTGCTTAATTTCCGCAGCTGCTTCCGGGTCATTTGTTAATACACCGATAGCATTATCTTTGTCGTTCAAGCGAGCAGACGTCGTGTTCAAGTTTTCCATCAGGGCTGATGCTGTCTGCGTTACACCTTGCAGCTGTGCAGCAGATTGCCGTAAACTGGCAAAGACTGCTGTATCTGTAGTAAGATCATGGATCAATCCTTGGTCACTGTTTAACTTCGTCATCAGCACCGCCAAATTTGCCGACGCTTTGTTGGCATCGCTCATTACTTTATTTAGGGAGTTGACAGACCCCTTCAGCGATAGGGCGATGGTCGAATCCGTCATCAAGGCTCCAACAGTTCCCTTGCCTTCCACCATCTGTTTCGATAACAGTGCAAAATTCTTGGTGATTTCTACCAAATTTTCATTGTTGGTTTGTAACGTAGCGAACATGGCGTCCGTATCGGTACCTCCGACAGACTTCACTACATCTCCATTTTTAATCGCGGCTGCCTGGTCTGATCCGCCGATCAAGCTGACAATAGCGTTACCTATCAAACCGTCCGACCCAAGTTTTGCGACCACGTCTTCGCGAATGAATTCGCTCGACTTCTCTTCGATGTGCATCACAACCTTCACATCATCTATACTTTGAAACTTGATCTCCTTGACAATACCAACCTTTACACCCGAAAACCAAACATTGTTACCAACTTTTAGGCCTTTTACGTCATGGAAATAGGTAGTTACCACCAAGTTTTTACTAAATTTATTTTGTTGCGTCCCCAGTACCAAAATCCCGGCCACCAAAATAATCAATCCGATTAAAACAAATAATCCAACTGTAAGCGTACGCTTTCTCTCGTTTGTACTCATATATCTTTAAACAATAAAATTATAATCATAAAATGGTTTGACACGTTTGTCCTCCGTATCAAAAATCTCTTGGAATGTACCCTGGCGCTCAAATTTGCCATCTAATAGCATGACCATACGATCGCCCACCATCTTTGCACAAGCCAAGTCGTGCGTGATAATGATAGAAGAGGTATTGTAACGTTCTTGCACCTCGTTGATCAAAGAGTTGATATCTAAACAGGTTATCGGATCAAGCCCGGCAGTAGGCTCATCATAAAGCATAATATCAGGACGAAGGATCAATGTCCGGGCAATACCTATCCGTTTTCGTTGTCCACCAGATAGTTCAGATGGCATTTGATTAATGGCTTGCGATAGACCTACACCTTCCAGCACTTCCTCTACCTCCTTATCTATCTCCGCTCTTGTCAAGTTGCGTTTGTTCCGAACAAGCGGAAATTCCAAGTTCTCGCGCACGGTCATACTATCATATAACGCACTGTTCTGAAAAGAGAAACCGATACGTTGCCGTAGTGCGCGCAGTTCGCGGTCGTCCAGTTCATTCACGGTCTCACCCAACACCCGAACATTTCCCGTATCAGGACTTAATAATCCCGATATCAGCTTGATAAGCACCGATTTACCGGTTCCAGATCGCCCTAGCACCACTAAATTTTCACCTTTATAAAGCCTGACATCCACATTACGAAGAACGTGCAGGTCACCGAATGATTTACTAACATCATCTACATGGATGACCGTTTCATTCTGATCGATATTCACTTTATTCTTCTCCATCTTTTATCAATTGATCAGTGCCAATAATTGAACTATAAGCAACTCTTCGACGAACACCAAAAACATAGACGAAACGACTGCACTGTTTGCAGCCTTTCCTACACCTTCGGTGCCTTTGGTAGAGTAGTAACCCACGTATGAACTGGCGAAGCCTATCGTAAAACCAAATACGACCGCTCGGATCACCATGGCAAAAATATCCTTCGCAGCGATAGATTCGAACACTTGGGTAAAAAAAGCCAGCATACTGAGATCGTCTTTACCAATGATACTCAAGTAACCGCCAAACAAACCGATCCCCGCCACGTAGAAACAAAGAACCGGAATCATAAAGGTAGTTGCTATAATACGTGTAGAAACCAAGAACTTGGTGGGATTTGTTCCCGAAACCTCCATAGCGTCAATCTGCTCGGTTACGTTCATGGAACTAAGCTCAGCACCAATCTGCGATCCCACTTTCCCGGAGGCAATCAGTGCGGTTACCAGGGGTGCTAAAGCCCGCACAATAGCTATGGAAATCAACGCCGGCAACCAAGATGTCGCGCCAAATTCTTCCAACGATGGCCTAGATTGCTTGGTAAAAACAAAGCCTACGATAAAGCCTGTCAAGCTGATCAATGGGAAAGATTTCCATCCAATTTCATAACATTGGCGAATTATCTCTTTGAACTCGTAAGGTGGAGATACCGCTTCTCGCAAAAAACTCACCATAAAACGGTGGATCCGAGCGAACTCGATAAGTAGTTTTTCTATTTTACTTCCCATTTACATATGAAGTTAACACTGAAGCACAAACTGATGTGCTTAAAAAAATACGCGACAAATGTACAAACTTTTTGTTTCTACTGCTATGCTGTCCCTTGTCAATAATTACATAACCAAAATAATTGCCATTTGTTTACAGTTTCTTAGCAAAGATTAAACCTTCCGATATACGCACCAGTCCTACTACCAAACAAAATTAGTTTCACCTTTAAACGACAAGACTATGAAACGCATGAACACACTCCCCACATACTTGGCCATCGTCGCGATCTTTTTTTCCGTTTTTCTAACTAAGGCGGTATATGCGCAGCCTTACGGAGAGGTTTCATTTGACCTTTTCTACGACGAATTATCGCCTTATGGTGATTGGGATCGCGATGCGAACTATGGTGATATTTGGTTTCCACATGTAGATCGTAATTTTCGTCCGTACGGAACCAATGGTTATTGGACGATGACCGAATATGGCAATACGTGGGTCTCCAACTATGATTGGGGTTGGGCGCCGTTTCACTATGGACGCTGGGTGTACACAAACTATAATGGCTGGGGATGGATCCCCGATTACGAATGGGGCCCGGCTTGGGTCGATTGGAGAACTGGTGGCGGATACTACGGTTGGGCGCCAATGGCTCCACGCAGCCGGGTGCAGGTAGCGGTCGCAATGCCGCTAAATCTTTGGGTATTTCTTCCCGTACGTCGCATCTACGATCCTTATATTTCGCGTCACTGGAGCTATGGGCAGCGTAGCATCTATAATCGCACCACTATCATCAACAATACCTATGTGGTAAACAACCATCACTATTATGGTGGCCCTGGGCGTCGTGATATCGAACGCAACATAGGACGCCGGGTGAATGTGCGAGAGATTCGTACGATCGATCGCCCCGGACGCTCACGGGTAGACAGCCGTTCTGTATCTTTATACAGACCCGATCGTAATACCGTGCGTTCTTCAAGCAACAACACTTCTCGTGCAAATACAGGAATGGCGAACCGCAGTACGGTCAATTCTAGTCGAAATGAGCGTTCGGCAGGAAATTCACGTAACACATCAAGAAGCGCTGCAACAACAAATGAGTCACGAACGTCGCGTGGTAACGTAGGCACAGCCCCCACCACCCCTCGCAGCAATACGCGGACGACCACTGCCGGTCGTGCTACACAGACCGAAAGCCGTGCATCCCGCGACGCTGGGCGTTCAGCTGCGAATAACACAGGCTTACAAAATGGTGGACGCAGCTCGAGTGCCACGGTTCGGGGAGGGCGCGCGGAAAACAGTAGTAGGACACCTGCACAGGGACCAAGCCGAAGCAGCGCGACTGAGCGCCCGCAAGCGGCTCCTCAGCAACGGAGCGCACCAAATCGCAGCGAGAGCCGTGCACCGCAACGCCAAAGCGCGCCGGTGCAGCAGGCAAGTCAACGTAGCAGCACTTCCAATGCACAGGCAAGCCGCTCCGCCTCATCCCGAACAGAACGGAGTAGTGCAGGAGGGAGCAGCCGAGCCTCGAAAAGTAGCAATAGCGAGCGTTCCAGTGGCCGCAGTACACGTTAGATAAAGAACTATTTTAATTGAACACTTAGTTCGGAGGGTTTTATGCCCTCCGTTCTTGTTTCGTGACCACGTTATAACCGAATCGTGTCCTGTACCCCACAAATGCAACGCTAACACCACCTTGCTCCCCAAGCAAGCACAAGGTAACCCATCGATGTAGTCTAGTGCTCATACCCTCCTTGGCCGATGGAAGCCAGACGGCTGCATGCTACCTTAATAAATAAACAACTTATAGACAAAAGCTTAAAAGCATACAAAGTAAGTTTCGTGTTTTTATTGTTAACTTCACGTGTTTTAAATTTTAAGTTCCTTTCATGGCGGCATTATCATCGATACTCGATAACGACTTCTATAAATTCACCATGCAATTTGCAGTTAGCAAATTGTTCCCCAGGGCGAGGGCACGCTATCAATTCATCAATCGCGGGAATCATCAATTTCCAGACGGTTTTGACAAAAAGCTGCGAGAGGCGATCAGCGAAATGGCACAACTACGGCTGACCAAATTAGAGAAGCAGTTTTTACGAGAAAAGTGTCCTTACATAGACCCTACATATCTCGACTTCCTACAAGGGTATCGCTACGATCCAGAAGAGGTTCATATCGAGCAGCGGGGCGGCGAATTAACCGTGGGTATCGAAGGGTATTGGTACCGTACGATTTTATGGGAAGTCCCTATAATGTCTTTGATATGTGAGCTTTACTACGAAGTAACCGGCCTAAGTAGAGTTTCTGATGAAGAAGTTTGCGACATTGCATACAGCAAAATGCTGAAGTACGACAAGCTGCCCGTTACCTTGGCAGACTTTGGAACCCGTCGCCGGCATTCCTATTCCGTGCATGACCTTGTGATCCGCACATTAAAAAGACATCCGTCCAACACCTTCATCGGCACATCTAATGTACATTTGGCCATGAAGTACGAGACGACGCCAATCGGCACGCATGCACACGAATGGTTTATGTTTCATGCTGCGAAGTATGGCTACAAAATGGCCAACCTGCTCGGTCTCGAACATTGGTCGGATGTGTATCGCGGGGATTTAGGCATTGCCCTCTCCGACACATACACCACAAAAGTGTTTTTCACCCAATTTGATAAGAAGCTGACTAAACTTTTCGACGGCGTACGACATGACAGTGGCGACCCCTTGAAATTTGCCCAAATGACGATAGCGCATTATCAGCAAAAAGGTATAGACCCTAGATCGAAAACGATCATTTTCTCGGACGGCTTGGACTATGACAAGGTAGAAAGCATAGCGGCATTCTGCAAGGGTAAAATCGGACATTCTTTTGGTATAGGAACGGATTTTACCAACGATGTAGGTGTTCCTCGCATGAATATTGTTCTAAAAATGACCGAGGCTAAGCCCGAGGATGGTGAATGGACGCAAGTAATTAAACTATCAGATG
The DNA here is from genome assembly GCF_014653155.1 of Sphingobacterium griseoflavum. Taxonomy (GTDB): domain Bacteria; phylum Bacteroidota; class Bacteroidia; order Sphingobacteriales; family Sphingobacteriaceae; genus Sphingobacterium; species Sphingobacterium griseoflavum. The sequence goes on from NZ_BNAF01000002.1 coordinate 35,427, forward strand.
AGCCCAATAAACATACCGGCACGCAGCAGGAAATAGCGATTGCAAAAGAAATTTTAAAGATAAGCGTGTAATGGAGAGAGATGTTTACGGTGAAGCACTAAATGACTTCCATACACTGGGAGAGCTTAAAGAACCACTATTTTTGCACAGTAGTTACGGCGACATCGAGGAGATGCCTATTGAGGTTTTCTTCCGGGATGAAGAAGATTTTCCGGAGCTGGAACACATTGCTTTAGCTTTGTGTGACGGGCATGTTTTGGATGTAGGTGCAGGTGTCGGCGGCCATGCCTTACACCTGCAACAAAAGGGCTTTCTAGTGGATGCGATAGAGCAATCGGCCATCGCCTGCAGCATCATGGCCCAACGCGGAGTGCAAACCATCTTGGAAGGCGACTTCTTTAAATTGGAAAACAAGCAGTACGACACCCTTCTCCTTCTCATGAACGGCATTGGCTTAGCAGGGACACTGGAAGGTTTTCGATCATTTTTACGCCATGCAAAAACACTACTTCGAAAAAATGGGCAGCTGCTATTTGACTCTTCAAACATTGCTTATTTGTATGATGAGTACAAGATCGAAAAACCAAAACATTACTTTGGAGAGATTCGATTTCAATACGCCTACAAAGGTCATACGGGACAGCCATTTGCTTGGCTATACATAGACCAAGACGAGCTGATCAAAATCGCTCGGGAAGAAAACTGGGTTGTACAAATACTCTTTGAAGATGACAATGACCAATATTTGGTCAGGATGGAACCAAGAACTCCGCAGCAAACAGAGCAAGAATCAGCCCCGTAAATGACCTTCTGCGATATAAAACCGTGTTGCTGTGCAAAAAAAGCGTAGACGAAAATAACCGTCTACGCTTCTTTAGGACACCCAAAACGGGTGTTTAGTCGATCCATTCAAAACCTGTATACGGCACCAGTACTGCTGGAATACGAATTCCTTTTTCAGATTGATTATTCTCTAATATAGATGCAACGATGCGTGGCAAGGCCAATGCAGATCCGTTCAATGTATGGGCGAGCTGCATTTTTCCCTCTGCGTTTTTAAAACGCACTTTCAGGCGGTTAGATTGATACGTTTCAAAGTTGGAAACCGAAGACACTTCTAGCCAACGCTGTTGTGCGGCACTGAAAACCTCCATGTCATAGGTCAACGCAGACGTGAAGCTCATATCTCCACCACAGAGACGCAACACACGATAAGGCAGTTCCAATTTTTGCAACAAACCTTGGATATATAGGCTCATCTCTTCAATAACGGCATAAGATTGATCAGGGTGCACAATCTGAACAGTCTCTACTTTATCAAACTGGTGCAATCTGTTCAGTCCGCGTACGTGTGCGCCGTAGGACCCCGCTTCACGGCGAAAACACGGCGTATATGCTGCGTGTTTGATCGGAAACTCTTCTTCCTTGACGATAACGTCCCGATAAAGATTTGTTACAGGCACCTCTGCCGTTGGAATCAAATAAAAGTCGTCTCCGGTGACATGGTACATCTGCCCTTCCTTATCCGGAAGTTGCCCCGTTGCGAAAGCAGAAGCTTCGTTGACGAAAATCGGAACCTGGACTTCGCTATAACCAGCCTCGGCGGCTTGGTCCAAGAAAAAATTGATCAGCGCTCGCTGCAAGCGTGCTCCCTTATCTTTATATACGGGAAAACCAGCACCCGTTACCTTCACCCCCAGCTCTAGGTCCACAATATTATATTTCGTTAGCAGTTCCCAGTGTGCTTGGGCAGATGCAGATAATGCGGGGACCTCCCCGTGTTCCAAAACCACCTCATTATCCTCTGCCGAATGTCCATTCGGCACTGAAGCATGCGGCAAATTAGGCAATTGCACCAGCTTATCGTGCAATTCTTTTTCCACTTCTGCCAACTTATCCGCGAGTTGCTTCACCTGTTCCTTATACCCGGAGGATTTGGACTTGATCGCTTCAGCTTCCTCTCGCTTACCTTGGCGCATCAAATCTCCAATCTGCTTTGCTGCAGTATTGGCTTCCGCAGCGATGGAATCGGACTCGTTTTGAATTTTACGACGCGATTCATCCAGCTCAATCAATTGATCAATCAAATCGATGTCTTTAAAATTCTTGACGGCCAATCGCTCGATCACCGTATCCCTGTTCTCACGGATAAAATTTATTTGTAGCATAATGTAGAATAACGTTTTTACTTGGACAAAGATAAGAAGTGAGAACGAATTCCCCCCAGAATCGCCAATATTCCAAATCTACGACATATTTGTTATAAATTTCACATCAAAACTTTGCTCGTCTTAAAGAAATATCATAAATTTGATTGCATCACAAAGGAATTAACAATTAATTGATTTAAAGGTAACTTCCGATTTACCTAAGGATGATACCTTTGTGTATACTTGATTAAAAAGAATTAGATTATGTTGAAAGATTTAGATATTTTCGAACAGGAAGCTTCCATTGAACTTCAGGAATTTGCCTACGATGGCGATGATTTTGTTGATTTGGAAGACTAGCTCGCTATCTCTTCCGTTCCTATCGACAAGCCCCTGTCGGTAGTTTTAGACGGTTCGCGGAAAAATAGTCATTGCCCCGACAATTATTGAGCGTGCTTTCCCTAGATTTCATACAGCAACTATAATGATTAGGTTAAGATACCTGTACATTGTTCATCACATCGTATTTTAGGTATCATCAGTTGCTTGGCCCTACATAGCACGATCCCGCATACGCAAATAAGCTGTAATTTTTCTTAACTTTGTTTATGCTATATTTAGTACCCACGCCAATAGGCAATTTGGAAGATATGACCTTTAGGGCTATTCGCCTATTAAAGGAGGCGGATTTAATTCTGGCGGAAGACACGCGCACCAGTGCACCGCTTCTCAAGCATTTCGGTATTGAAAAAAGGGTATTTGCTCACCATCAGCACAATGAACACAAAGCCGTATCAGAAATCCTCAAATTTTTGAAAGAAGGAAAACAAATAGCGTTAATATCCGATGCTGGCACCCCTGCCATTTCCGATCCTGGATTTCTTTTAGTGCGCGAAGCTATCAAGGAAGGTCTAGAAGTACAGTGTTTACCCGGTGCTACGGCATTTGTGCCTGCGCTGGTCAACTCGGGGCTTCCGAACGATCGGTTTTGTTTTGAGGGTTTTTTACCGGTTAAAAAAGGCAGACAGACACGTATGAAGCAACTTGTGGCAGAAACACGCACGATGATTTTTTATGAATCTCCTCACCGCATCTTAAAAACGATCGATGAATTTATTCACTATTTTGGCGAGGAACGCGAGGCATCAATCTCCCGGGAGCTGAGCAAGCTTTACGAGGAAACCGCACGTGGAACCTTAGCGATGTTAAAATTACATTTTGAGAACAATCCCATAAAGGGAGAATTCGTATTTTGTGTAGCCGGCGCTGCACAGTAATGGTTTAGTTCCTTGCGCATTAACATTAATTAAATTTTAAAATGGCTATAGAAAAGTTTCTTCAAGATGGACAGGATCCTAAGGTGGTCGAAAAGATTCACGATAAAATTATCGACATGCTTACGGCAGGCGAATTTATCCAATATATATCCCTGCAAAAGAAACCTGCTGTCACGTTGCTACCCGATAGCATCACGGTCAGCAACAAACGAATTTTCCTATGTGAATTCACGAAGCTTGGTTTGGCTACCAATTTCGAGATATTTTCTTGGAATGACATCAAAGACATTGCATTCAAAGAAGAGATATTTGGCTCTAAAGTGACGGTAATCCCACAAGCTGGCGAAAATCTAACAATTGATTACATTCCTAAAGTTCAGGCTCGAAAACTCTACCAACTGATCAAAGAAGCTTTAGAAGGCACAAAAGCACCTGTTGAAAGGCCTCCGGTAGACCGCAGTTTCCAACACATAGAAACAGAACCTGCAGCGACAAACGTCGAACCCGAGAAAGATCATCAAGCGGCAAGTAGCCAGCAGCAAATTGGGGATACCCACACACGAAAAATAGATGAGCTGGACGGGCAACTACCTGTACCCGCAGTTTTTTCTGGCGAGCGGGATGAATCTTCCACCCTCCATTCGGAAGAAGATGATGAGCTGACGCAGAAGCTAAAGAAACTCAAAACGCTATACGATAGGCAGTTGATTACGCAGGCAGAGTACGAAACAAAGAAGACAGAGCTTTTATCACAATTGTAGCACGTGAAAAACAATTATCTACTTGCGCTTTCCAGCGCTATGCTACTGTGGTTGGCATGGCCCCCTATCCCATACAGCAGTCCGCTGTTACTGTTTGCATTTGTTCCATTGCTCATTGCGATCGAGCGAACTATCCGTAGCGATAGAGCGAACAAAGGCAGAAAGGTATTCTCCCTAGCTTTCCTCACAGGATTCGTCTGGAATACGGCCTCCATCTATTGGGTATACAACGCCATGAGTGCCTACTTACCCAGCTATGTAGCGCTACCGATTTCACTGATACCCTTCGGCCTTGCGCCACTGCTGATGGCTACGGCATTTCGTCTGTATTATGAATTGCGCAAGAAGCTGGGCATAGGCCTCGGTTTTATCGGCCTTATATCGTTATGGATGGGCTATGAATTCTTGCACCAATGGTGGGATTTGGCTTTTCCTTGGATGACTTTAGGAAATGGTTTTGCCAATTTCCATCAGCTAGTGCAATGGTACAGTATCACGGGAGTGTATGGCGGTACACTTTGGATCTGGCTTTGCAATGCACTTATTTTTCTGTTCATTTGGCAAAAGATTGAGCGCGTAGCGGTTCTAAACAATACAAAAATAGCTTTGACTTTGGCAGCGCTGATTGTGTTCCCGGCTGGGCTATCAGTTTTACAGTATACGAACTACGAGGAGCATGTCAGTCCATCGGAGGTTGTTGTTGTACAGCCTAATATCGATCCCTACGAAAAGTTTAATGTGGTTACGCCGGAAGCACAGCTGCGGAACCTCCTACAGCTTTCCGCCACAGTTGGGAAGCCAAATACCGAATTTTTCATCTGGCCAGAAACCGCCATCTCGTCGACCCGCGGCATAAATGAAGAAGAATTCAGGAGGCAGCCGGCATTTGATAGCCTTCAAGTATTTCTTGATCGCTACAAAAACGGGAGCATCCTTTCCGGAATCGAGAGTTACCAAATCTATAACTACCAAAAAACGATGACAGCGCGTCCATATGGCGACCATGTTTTTTTGGATCCATTTAATGCGGCTGTTTTGGTGGACCAATCGAGCAAGCTACAATTTTACCACAAGTCCAAACTCGTACCTGGCGTAGAACAGCTGCCTTTCGGAGGGGTATTGGCGTTTATGAAACCACTGTTTGCGCACTTCGGCGGTTCTACAGGCGGCTATGGCAGCCAAACCGAACCTTCGGTCTTGTATGCTCAAAGCGGTATCGGCGTAGCTCCCGTAATCTGCTACGAGTCGATTTGGGGAAACTACGTGGCCGAATATATCAAGCAAGGTGCACAGTTTATAGCCATCGTAACCAATGACGGTTGGTGGGGCGACACCTCTGGGAAAGACCAGCATCTTCAATACGCGAAACTTCGCGCTATCGAGAACCGGCGTTGGGTAGCTCGGTCGGCAAATACAGGTATTTCCGGCTTTATCAATCAACGCGGGGATATTGTCCAAAAAACAAAATGGTGGGTTCCTAGTGCGCTGACGCAAGAAATAAACCTAAATGAAGAGCTGACGTTTTATACGCGTAACGGTGACCTCATATTATACTTAGCTTTATTCGGCGGACTGTTTTCTATCTATACATTTTTTCAAAAAAAAGGATGAGTAAACAGCCGAATCGACTGAAGAAAGAAGCTATCCTATGCTTTTAACGAAAGATTTGTTAACTCCTTAACGAATTTATTGTTCTTAATTACATTTCCTTTGATTACTTTTGCAGTATGCAAGTATATTTCGATAATGCCGCAACGACCCCGCTAGACCCTGAAGTGATCGAGGTGATGACAACAACGATGCACGAGAATTTCGGCAACCCATCTTCCATCCACGCACATGGCAGACAAGTTAAAACCATTGTTGAAAAGGCTAGAAAAACAATTGCGAGCTTATTAAAGGCTTCACCCTCCGAAATATTTTTTACCTCCGGTGGAACGGAAGCCGATAATATGGCGATCGTTCGTTCCATTGTAGATCTAGGCATCACGCACGCCGTGACATCACCCTTAGAACACCATGCTGTTCTACATACCTTAGAAGAACAAGAAAAAAGGGGAAACATCCGGTTGGATTTTGTCCGCATTGACGATCATGGGAACGTAGATCTTACACATTTGCGAGAACTATTGTCGAACAATCCGAAGACATTTGTTTCTTTGATGCATGCGAACAATGAAATTGGGAATTTGACTGACATCAAAGCGGTATCCGAACTATGTCAAGAATTTAATGCCATTTTTCATTCCGATACCGTGCAAACTATGGGGCATTATGCACACGACCTCTCCGACTTGCATATCGACTTCCTAACTGGTGCAGCACATAAGTTTCATGGCCCCAAGGGAGTAGGCTTTCTCTACATCAATGGACGTAACAAAATCAAACCTCTCATTTACGGCGGTGCACAGGAGCGTAACATGCGTGGTGGTACGGAAAACGTTTACGGCATTGTGGGGTTGGCCAAAGCGCTTGAGATCAGTTATCGGGAAATGGCGGATCACCAGCAGTATATCCAAGGCCTTAAAGACTATATGCGACGCGAACTTGCGAAAGCTTTACCGGGCATTACCATAAATGGGAATGAAGAAGCTTCAAGATCACTTTATACCGTATTGAACATTGCACTCCCAAAGACCGAAATAGCGGATATGTTACTATTTAGTTTGGACATCGCGGGCATTTCCGCGTCGGGTGGTAGCGCTTGCAGCTCGGGTTCTGAAATCGGAAGCCACGTATTACAGGCGCTGAATTGTGATCGCGAACGTCCTTCCGTTCGCTTCTCTTTCAGCAAGTACAACACTGTGGAAGAGGTAGACTTTGTAGTGAAAACGCTAAAAGATCTTACAGAGAACCACCATTGACGAACAGTCAGCACTTTTTACGAGTAAGCGGATTGCAAAATCTTAATCGATATAATTGGTGATCAATCACGCTGCAAGTCAGCCGTCCGGTTATTCTAAGGAGCGTAAAATATAACGCTCCGCTAAATCGCCTGTAATTTCATTACCAGACAAATCCAGTTGACGCAACTGGTTTGGTTCGACCTTATACTTAAAATCAAGGCCTTCCAAGTTGAGCTCGCCCTCTTGCAGTTCCCACTTACCAGTTTTTGAAAACGCCTCTGTGCTTTTGCCAACGTATACATATTCTAATGTATACGCCTTATCGCTTGCTATCGTTAGCACCGTAGCAATAGCCTCGCAATCCGTGCAGGGCAAATCGCCACCATATGTTCCGACAAGCCTGCCCTCTGTAATCTTTCCAAACTTATTATTGTCTATGCTCGCATTTGTACGAGTGTTTATGCAACCAAAGGTCGTTAAAACTACAATTACAAGTCCAGTTAAATATACAAAGAAGCGCATCACATAAGATTTTGGGTATCAACAACAAAAAGGATACCACAAAATGTTAACTATGCAAGTTCTCCCCGTCTAATTATCCCAATCGTCTTCCTCAATGCCACGAGCGAGATTATATGCGGCAAGCAGTTCACTATAGGCATGCCTATTTTTTACACGTTGTGCTACCTGAAGACCGTTCTGATAGATTAAGAAAGCCTGCTCTCTATCTTGTATTTCCTCCAAGTATTTTGCATAGTGGTAATAGGTTCCTACATAATCTGGATGGTGCATGACTAAATCTTTAAATCCAGATAAAGTTTTATCTTGATCGCCCAGCTTTTTATACTCTAGCGTCAATGCATATTTTAAGAAGGGATCGTTTGGTGTTTCCGCAAGAAATGCCTGTAGTTCTTCGATTCTGTTCGACATAGATCGTTATGGCTTGTTTAAAATACAAAATTAATAAAATAGTAGCGTTTAATCCCGAACACGGCTTGACATTTTAATAGAAAAAATACTATGCTAGCATATAAAAATGACAATTGATTGACGATAACAACAATGAATCTTTATTTTAAAAAAATTAAAATTATGCATGTGTTAACGCGATAATATTTATAAATATATTAATACAAACACAGATTTACTAAAATATTCATAAAATCAGAGCGTTGTTAATTGATATTTTCTTTGCATAGCATTGCTTGGTTTTCGTGTCAAAAATCAATAGGTTTGTGAAGACAGCTAGTAACAGGGCGTGTTTTTATGCTTGAAGACAGAAGGCTACTACCCGCTCCTCGATCTTTTTAAAATAATAAACTTATAAATTGATGAAAATACTTGTATGCCTCAGTAACGTTCCGGATACCACATCCAAAATTACCTTTACAGATAATAATACCTCGTTCAACAGCGCGGGTGTTCAATACATAATCAACCCTTACGATGAGATTGCGCTTTCGAGAGCGGTCGAGCTTGCAGCGGAGGCGCAAGGAACTGTAACCGTTATTCATGTCGGCGAATCATCGTCAGACGCAACGATTAGAAAAGCTTTGGCTGTTGGAGCCGATGATGCTGTTCGCATCGATTCGGTTGCCCGTGACGCTTGGTTTGTGGCGAACCAGATTGCCCACTATGCGAAAGCACATGCCTTTGATCTTATTTTGACAGGTCGCGAATCCATTGACTACAACGGCGCGCAAGTACAGGGTTTTCTGGGTGAACTATTGGAAATACCTTCGATTTCCATTGCAAAAAAACTGGACATCAACAGTATGGAAGCAAGTGTAGAAAGAGAAATTGAAGGCGGAAAAGAGGTGATGATCGTTTCGTTGCCCATCGTTGTTGGAACAGCGGAGGGCGTAGCGGAGCCTAAGATACCGAACATGCGTGGCATCATGACAGCGAGAACGAAGTCTTTACAGGTTTTAGATCCTATTGCTGTTCCGGTACTTTCCAAGATTACGCATTACGATACCCCTGCGCCGCGTGGCGAGGTCAAACTTATTGATAAAGCCAATGTCGAGCAGCTTGTACAACTGCTACATAGCGAAGCGAAAGTAATTTAATGTTAACCATGTTTTTGAAAAAATAATTATGTCCATATTAGTATATATAGAAAACGTTGAAGGCGAGCTAAAGAAATCAGCATATGAGACGTTATCTTATGGCAAAGCGCTTGGCGATATGACAGGCGAGGAAGTTACGGCGTTGAGTATAGGAAATGTTTCAGGGGAACAACTCGAAAAAGTTGGCAAATACGGGGTAAAAAAGGTCATTGAAGTCAATACAAAAGATCTGAGCCACTTCCTTAACCAAGCCTATGCTTCGGTTATTTCGGAGGTCGCGAAAAATCTGCATACGAATACGGTGGTGCTGGCCAACTCTTTCAGTGGAAAAGGCCTTGCCCCTCGGGTGGCCGCAAAACTGAGCGCAGCCTTAGCGGATGGCGCGATTTCCCTTCCGGAGATTTCTGGAGCGGCTTGGACAATCAAAAAGGCGGTGTTTTCGAACAAAGCCATTGCAACGGAGGAGCTACATGAGCAGAAAAAGGTCATCGCCATAACGCCAAATAGCTTAGAGGCAAAAGTGTCCCCTGTCGAGGTTACTGTGGAAAAGTATGAGCCACAGGTGCTGCCTGCAGATTTATCTACGATCATCAAGGATATCGTGCGGGCGACGGATAAAATATCGCTACCGGAGGCAGATATTGTTGTTTCTGCGGGACGTGGAATGAAGGGACCTGAAAATTGGGCTATGATCGAGGAACTGGCGCAGGTTTTGGGAGCGGCGACGGCTTGCTCCAAACCTGTTTCGGATGCGGGTTGGCGCCCGCATGAGGAGCACGTTGGCCAAACAGGCTTGGCCGTAACACCCAATCTGTACATAGCGATTGGGATTTCGGGTGCCATTCAGCATCTGGCAGGGGTCAGTGCTTCGAAAACGATTGTCGTGATCAATAAGGATCCAGAAGCTCCCTTTTTTAAAGTTGCTGACTACGGCATTGTGGGCGACGCATTTGAAGTGATACCCCAGCTAATCGAAGCGATTAAAGCGTATAAAAATAACTAAACAACATATTGAAACAAAGTAAGTGGCTAGACATCAAGAAATTGTGTTTGGCCATTTTTATTTTGACGTGAATATTTACATCTTTGTAGCAAGGTAAGGCTTTAAGAATGAAGAAAATCAAATTAGATATAGTTGGGTTATCCTACAGTCAGACACAATCAGGAGCATATGCATTGGTACTTGGCGAGATTGGCGGCAATCGCCGGTTACCTATTATTATTGGTGGTTTTGAAGCTCAGGCAATTGCTGTCGAAATTGAAAAAATGCAGCCATCGCGGCCACTTACCCATGATCTTTTCAAATCATTCGCCGACAACTTCGACATTAAAATCCAGGAAATCCTGATCTATAATTTGATAGATGGTATTTTTTTTGCCAAGCTCATTTGCTCCAATGGGGGAAAAGCCGTGGAACTTGATTCCCGTACGTCCGACGCGGTAGCCTTGGCCGTACGTTTTGGATCCCCTATATACACCTATGATTTTATTATGGATGCTGCCGGCATCATTATCGAGAGCAACGATTTCGCTTTCTTAGAAAACATTGAAAATATCCCCCCTAAGGAGAATACACTCCAAAAAGAGGAGACAACATCCGAGAAGAGCAATCAGGCAGCCTCTCCTTACGCCAACCTAAACGACGAACAACTCGAAGCTACGTTGAGCAAAGCAATTGAAGCCGAACAGTACGAAACAGCTGCGAAAATACGGGACGAGATTGAACGTAGAAAATCATAATTATCCTAAAACCACACTATGTCCATTAAATTACGATTAACCATCATGAGCTTCTTTCAATTTTTTGTGTGGGGAGCTTGGTTAATTACAATCGCTAACTATTGGTTTGGCACCAAACAATGGGATGGCACCCAGTTTGGGGCCATATTTGCCACGATGGGTATCGCATCCCTTTTTATGCCAACGCTAATGGGGATTATTGCCGACCGATGGGTTCATGCGGAAAGGCTTTATAGCCTCATGCATTTTCTGTATGCTGCTACCTTATTTTACTTACCACAGGTTGACGATCCGCAGTTATTTTTTTATATCATGCTGTTGGCGATGTGCTTTTATATGCCGACACTTGCCTTATCCAATTCCATCTCCTACACAGCATTAACCACCGGAAAATATGATCTCGTTAAAGCTTTCCCACCCATTAGAGTCTGGGGTACTGTGGGTTTCATCGGTGCGATGTGGTTAGTCAACTTGACGGGCAACAAGGCCACTGCCCACCAGTTCCATATTGCAGGTGCTGCTGCATTCGGATTGAGTTTATTTGCTTGGAGCCTTCCCAAGTGTCCACCAAGAAATGTAAAGGGCGAGAATCAATCGTTAATACAGACATTCGGTTTAGAGGCATTTAAACTTTTTGGCAATTACAAAATGGCGCTTTTCTTTATTTTTTCTATGTTTTTAGGCGGGGCGCTGCAATTAACGAATGCTTATGGAGACGTGTTCCTCGATGAATTTAAATTTTATCCAAAATACGCGGATTCTTTTGTCGTGGAGTATTCTACCATCATCATGTCCATCTCCCAAGTGTCAGAAACCTTGTTTATATTGGCGATCCCCTTTTTTTTAAAACGGTTTGGTATTAAAAAAGTCATGCTATTGTCTATGTTCGCCTGGGTACTGCGCTTTGGGCTATTTGCGTACGGTGATCCGTCCGCGGGACTATGGATGATCGTACTATCCTGTATTGTTTATGGGATGGCTTTTGACTTTTTTAACATCTCTGGTTCGCTGTTTGTAGAAACATCAACAACTGCGCGCATACGAAGCTCTGCGCAGGGTTTGTTTATGATGATGACAAATGGCTTTGGTGCCGTATTGGGGAGCCTGCTATCTGGATGGATTATTGACAACTATTTTACCTTACACTTTTCTGATCTGTCTAGATTAGCCAGCTACCTCAAAACGGAGATGTCGAACGAAAACTTAATTGGATTTGTCAAGGGGCGAGGTATCTCCGTGCTTCAGGATGGCACTTTGAGTAAGAATCTTCTTTTGAAGGATTGGCAGCATATCTGGCTTGCATTTGCAGCATACACCTTTGTTATAGCCATCTTATTTGCCGTACTTTTCAAGCATAGACATGAAACACAACATAAAGAGATGGCCTAAAAACCATCTTTTTCATTTTTCGTATCTTTGTCCATTGATATGAAGAATACAAATTTTATTGACATTTCCACCCTACAGAAAAGCTTTATTTACGATTGGACATACAGCATGATGGTGAGCATAGGTCTCCCAGAGCAAGTTGGCCACCTGATGACCTCCATTTCATTACTCATTGCCACACTTATTGTATTACTCCTGACAGATTTTATTGTCCGCAAGATTTTCAAAAGTTTATTTGTTAAACTCATTCACAAAACTTCGGCCACATGGGATGATAAACTCCTGGAGAATAATGTATTGAATCACCTCAGTCATTTAGTCCCCGTTTTCCTTGCACAGCAGCTTCTTCCAGCAATTTTTGTCGGTTTTCCCACTTTCACCGCCGCGTTAATAAAGTTTTTGTCCATTCTCATGATTATTTTGGTTTTTCAGTTATTCGGCGCGCTGCTAAAAACCACAAGAGATATTTTAAGAACCTCTAAGGTTTTTGTCGACAAGCCGTTGGATAGCTACCTACAGGTTGCACAGATAATCTTGCTATTTATCTGTGGCACAATCATCTTTTCCGTTGTGACCGGCAATTCACCTTGGTCGTTCTTGGTTTCGCTTGGTGCAGCATCGGCTATATTGATGCTTGTCTTTAAAGACACTATACTAGGTTTCGTTGCTAGTATACAAGTTTCTGCGAACGACTCGGTGCGGGTGGGAGATTGGGTAGAAATGGCCAAATACGGCGCGGACGGCGACGTCATACAAATCAACCTGAACAATGTTAAGGTTCAAAATTTTGATAAGACCATCGTTTCCATTCCTACCCATACCCTACTCACGGATTCGTTCAAAAATTACCGAGGCATGCGGCAATTTGGCGGACGACGGATAAAACGTGCGATCAACATTAAAATCTCTTCGATAAGGTACCTTGATGAGGATGAAATCCGTAGTTTAAGCCGCATCCATCTGCTCGCGCCCTATATCAAAGAAAGGCAAGAGGAAATTGCGCAATATAACATCGATGTGCAAGCGGATGCGTCTATGCCTATTAATGGGAGAAGGATGACAAACATTGGTTTGTTCAGGGAATATATCGAACGTTATGCTCAAAACAACCCGAGCATACATCAAGACCGCATGCTCATGATAAGACAACTTGCCCCGACAGAACACGGACTCCCCTTAGAGCTTTATATGTTTGCAGCGAGTACGGAATGGACCTTTTATGAAAACACGATGGCCAATATCTTTGACCATCTTTTTGCAGCGATCAAATACTTTGATCTTGAAGTTTTCGAATTGCCAGCTTCCGACGATTTGCGGGAGATGTTACATAATGATTCACGCCATTCTGCACTGGCGTAATCGGCTATCATACCGGTATTATTTTTTCACAAAAAAAAGGTTGCGCAAGCAACCTTTCCCATTTGTATAAAAACAAATTTTGTTTAAGCATATTTCTCAACAGGCCAACATAACCATAACACTATGAACAAAAATTACTGTGATTCAAAGGTGGACATTTCATATTAATTCCACATGAACAGTTAGTTAAATAACGTAGTGGCCTACCGATTTATCATTCGACTACCGTAATATCCTTCTCTGCATGGTGTAGGCGTCCAAAGGTATCGCGTGCCTCAATGCGAATAAGGTGTCTACCTATCGCCAACTTCGGTAGCGAGGTTTTCCAAAGGTGTGTGGACGGTACGACGTCTGAGGGCCTCCGACCTTGAACCAGTTCAGATGTTCCATTAAATCTTAAAACCTCTTGGGTATAGGCAGGATCGTGATCGTCCACTCGTTCCATCTCTTTCCATTTTCCACCATCTACTTGATAGCGCAGCTTATCTCCTTTCGCACCGATATAGAAGTTCGCATAAAGCGCATATCTCCTGACATATTTTTCGGCGACGACCGCAGGGCCAAACAAACCTATACTGTGCGCAGTATCTTTCCCTACAACTTTGTAGTCAAACGTATACTGATTGCCATCGATATGCAAAATGGCATATCCCTTTGGCGTACCATCGCGCATGGTCGACACGGGAACTCCCTGTGCATTTAATAGTCCGGAATACCAGTCGCCTGAAGTCGTGCCCACATTGTATTCATGGTGAGGTTTCTCCCCTTTCCATCCATGTATATCGCTATAGAAATTCTGTTGTTGAAAGTGTGTGTGCGCGGAAAGTGAAAGGGTGTACGGGTAGGCTGATAAAATATCGAAAAGGCGCTGCCTGTCTTCATTCCTGAACCATGCTTCATTATCGGGGTTAAGAGGAATATGGAAGGCCAACACAATAAGTTTTTCCGTGGGCACAAAACGGAGGTCGTTGGCCACAAAGTCCAGTTGGTCCTTACGAAATCCACCTTGATAACCTTTCCCTGTGGTCGGATGTGGATAAAGTACATTATCCAGCACAATAACATGTGTATTGCCTACATTAAAAGCATAATTTGCGGGGCCGAAAAGTTTTTCGAAAGATTCGTCCGATAAGGAATCGCTCTTTACGTCAAAATTTAAATCATGATTTCCGATCACATTATACCAAGGAATCCCCATTTCGCCGATCGTTTGTTTATAACTAGGGTGCAAGCTTAGATCGTTTCCGACAAGATCACCTAAGCTAATTCCGAACAAAGGTCCCTTTATTTTTTTCGCTTCATCGACAACCGCGCTTTTAAAATAGGTCATTTCCGCATCGTCATAAGCTTGCGGATCGCCAAAGACAAATGCAGAAAATTTCGTGGGCTCTACGACGGTCTGTAGACCAAAGTCTACCGACTTGGGCAGCCTCCCCGTCGGCGCAACTCCTTCAAACTTCAATGACGGCGATCCTTTTGGTTTATGAATGTAATAGAATTTGGAATGATTTGTCTCATCCAACGGCAACCGATAACCTGCAGGCTTGATCACAAAAATGATTTGATCCTCCTGAATGGGTAGCTGGTAGTATCCCTTGGCATCAGTCTGTACTACTTGTACACCATTGCTGACACCCACGCCCGACAGGCCTACTTCTTTTTTATCCCGTACGCCATTAGCGTTCGCATCGATGTAAACTATGCCTTGGGCAACATCCTGCGCCAACGCTGTCCCTGATAGAGCATATGCTAATAATGCCCAACACATATTCTTCATAAAGTGAATGATTTGTTTGCTCGCAAACATAGCCTAATGAAATAAAGAAATCGTAAATATAAAATTAAGTTGTTGTTATCTCTGAAACAAACAAACCGATTTTATACCTAGGCTTAGAAAAAACAAAAGAGCATCCTTACGCATGCTCTTCTTGATATAGGCCAATTACAGGCTGAAGATATTACCGTGCATTCGCGATATTGATCATCTCAAGAACCTTTTCGATCGTAGTTTTTGCCGCATCTTTCATTTTTTGGTTGCCCCCATAATCGGCATCTAGCGTCACTTTTTTTCGCTTCTCTTTATATTTGTATTCCAAGGTATAACGTGGGACTTCCCTACCTTCGTTTTCGTTGTTGCGCGGCGTGGTCATATCATCATCGACATTCCAAAATCCCATCTCCATAGCTTTACGGTGCAAGTAAAGCAAATCGTCATCAGTCAGTTTCAGTTTTTGTTTCAGCAGTTGATTGCTTCGGTTGAGGTACTGATAATCTTGCGTGGCGGAATTGTAGCGGTTCAGCATAGAGTCTCTGGTACCATATGCAATCTCTATATACTCAAAATCCGAAAACCGATAGGGAGCATTTTTGAGCATATTGGAATAATAAAAAACGCAATAGATAAAAAATGAACCTATAATACACAATCCAAGGAAAATCGCCTTTGTTCTTTTAGTCATGACATTGATGAGATATGTCGCAAAAATAAACAATAAGGTCGAACTTAGATCGCCGTCACTTGTAGAAAACCGTTAGATATGTAATTTAAATGTTAGATTTTGGGGGTGCCGCAACGCACAAAATACTTATAATACCAACTATCCTTCATATTGGAAATGATGACGCCTTTGCGGGTAGATACATGAACGAATTTATTGTTATGCAAATAAACACCCACATGATCAATATTTTTACCTCCAAAAGAGAAAAAAATCAGATCACCTTCCCGAAGCTTATCTTCATATTTGCGTTTTACGTGTTCGCCCATTTCGCGGGACGATCGGGGCAGATTCTTCCGGTAGACTTCCTGATACAGTATTCCGACAAACCCGGAGCAATCAATACCAGATTTTTGGGTCCCACCAAGTCGGTGCGGACTTCCCATCCACTTGTCTATAAATTGATAGAGTTCCCTGTTCTCCAGTTCGCTAACCGGAACACCAAGAATATCTGCATAATTTTCGATTTTTGATCTCGTTAGCGGTCTATCTCTTGCATCGCTCGCATCCGTTGGAATTTTTTTCCCATATGCGCCACTTTCCGTTCTTGGGCGAACAGAGGACGTACCCTTCCGACGAGCTCCACAGGAGGTGAGAAAAGCGATAATAAAAACAAGATACAGGAAGTGAAATACGTACCGATGCAAGTTCGAAGCCATAAACAAATGTAATCAACCATGTTGCAAGTAGCAATAAACGTGCGAAAATTTACTGACGTAAAAAACAAGCCTATTAAGACACTATAAAGATCCGCGCTTAGATCTAGCCGCAAAATAGCGAATGGCTTCCTATCATCAATAATCAACTTACAGAAACTATAACCAACAAGCTTTTCGTAACTTGCAAGAATTAACATGGAAAAGATCAAAGGGATTACTGCCGTATTAGTCGGAGCAGCGAGTTTTGGCATACTGTCGACTTTTGTGAAGAAAGCCTACGCCAGGGGCTTCACTTTGGGTGAGGTTACAGGTGTGCAAGCGTTATTTGGTATGATGCTACTATGGATGACCTTACTCATCCTGTACACCAGCTATCGGAAATATTTCCGCAACTATACAAAGAAAAGTAATCTGTGGGTAGTTTTTGCAAGTGGTATTTCGACAGGCGCCGTAAGTTTGCTGTATTATAAATGCGTACAGCTTGTTCCCGCATCTTTAGCCATTGTCTTACTGATGCAGTACATCTGGATTGGCCAGCTGATCGAATTTTTGGTGTTTAAGGAAAGTCCGACGCGACGGAACATCGTTGGTATTTGTATGATATTACTGGCGACAGTATTGGCTACGGGCTTACTGGAACAAGACTTTCATGCTTTAGATATGATGGGTATTTTTTATGGCATGCTTGCAGCGAGTGCCTATGCTATGTTCATCATTGTGAATGGACGGGTCGGCAACGATCATCCTCCCCTGCAAAAAAGCGCATTCATGGTAACCGGTGCTTGCATCTTTATCTTCATCTTATTGCAACCTTTTAGCCTGTTCCAGATAGACACCTTCTTGCAGATCGGACCTTACGGCCTGCTCCTCTCCGTCTTTGGTACCGTACTTCCTCCCGTTATGTTTGCCTATGGCATGCCAAAAGTCGGCATATCATTGGGTAGCATCTTAAGTTCGGTGGAATTGCCGGTTGCTGTTTGCATGTCCTATTTCGTCTTGCATGAATCGGTATCTACGCTACAATTTGTGGGCGTGGTCTGTATGTTAATTGTGGTTGTCGTATTGAATATGCCGCGGGGAGCTAATCGCCCTACGCAGCGATAGCGCCATTGAAAGGCCGGCCTATCGATGGATATCGTGGTGCATTCGCCCACGAAAAAGGATAGTATGCAATGAAGAAACCTTAGGGATGTACGAGAAGTTCGGGAAGTTCCTCGATGTCAACCTCTCCTTGTTCAGTTATTGACAAAAACTTCACAGGAACAATCTCGTTAACAAGCAAAGGATCATAGAGAGCTCGAACTTTCACATAATTTTTCGAAAAGCCATGCATATAGCCATTTTTCACATCACCTTCAAATAACACCTCGCCAACTTTACCTAGCTGGCCTTCATAGAAAGCACGGCGTTTCTTTTCGGACAAGATGTGTAGCATCTTGGAGCGGTCACTTCGCTGGACGCCTGGCACTGCACCTTCCATCTGCGCGGCGATCGTGTTTTCACGCTCTGAGTAGGTAAACACATGCAAATACGAGATATCCATGTCATTCAGGAAGTTGTAGGTATCAATGAAGTCTTCGCGGGTTTCGCCGGGGAATCCCACGATTACATCAACACCAATACAACAATCTGGCATCAACGATTTAATCTTTGCGACACGTTCGGCATAAAGTTCGCGTTTATACCGTCTACGCATCATGGCCAATACCTTATTGTTTCCAGCTTGCAACGGCATATGAAAATGAGGAACAAAACGCTTGGATTGCGCGACAAACTCAATAATTTCATTGGCAAGCAAATTAGGCTCAATCGAAGATATGCGAATGCGATCTATACCGTCGACTTCGTCCAACGCTTTTACTAAATCGAGAAATTTATCCTGACGTTTACCATCACGGATACCAAAATCGCCGATATTAACGCCGGTAAGCACAATTTCTTTAACACCTGAAGATGCAATCTCCGTCGCCTGATGTACAATATCTTCAATTCCTCCTGACCGGCTGGCACCGCGTGCCAACGGAATTGTGCAGAACGTACACGAATAATCACAGCCATCCTGGACTTTCAGAAACGTTCGCGTGCGATCGCCAATGGAAAAAGCAGAAACAAACTGGTTTGTTTCATCGATTGGTGCGTTGTGGATTATTGCCTTCTCTGTTTTGGTCAAATCATTGATATGCTCGATGATGTTAAATTTCTCGGCAGCCCCCAAAACCATATCTACTCCTGGAATTTCAGCAATTTCCTTCGGTTTGAGCTGGGCATAACATCCCACGATAGTCACATAAGCGTTGGGGGAATGCTTTAAAGCCTCTTTAACGACCTTACGGCATTTTTTATCGGCGTGGTCCGTTACCGAACAGGTATTGATGACATATACGTCCGCAGGACTATTGAATGCCGTGGTTTCATAACCAGCATCTTTAAAGATTCGGCCGATAGACGACGTTTCCGAAAAATTCAGCTTGCAACCTAACGTATAAAATGCGACTTTTTTACTCATGATTTTGGCAAAAATACATAAAAAGTACTAAAATGTGAGTTGTTGATAAATTGTGATATTGTAATGATGTAAAAACAAGTATCTTCGTGGTCACACCTTTGGGACTTTTCAGGATGAAACAATACCTCGATTTACTTAAACACGTTTACGAAAACGGCGTAAATAAAACGGACAGAACAGGCACCGGAACACGCAGTGTATTTGGTTACCAGATGCGCTTCGATCTACAGGCGGGCTTTCCGCTTGTCACCACAAAAAAGCTTCACCTGCGCTCTATCATTCATGAACTCATTTGGTTTTTAAAAGGTGACACCAATATTAAATACCTGAAGGAAAATGGCGTTAGCATTTGGGACGAGTGGGCGGATGCCGATGGTAATCTCGGTCCGGTTTACGGTTCTCAATGGCGCTCTTGGCCTACACCAGATGGACGACATATCGACCAGATAGCGCAAGTTGTTCAACAACTGAAAAAATCTCCAGATTCGAGGAGAATAATCGTTTCTGCTTGGAATGTTGCAGAAATAGAAAACATGGCCTTACCTCCCTGCCACGCCTTCTTTCAGTTTTACGTTGCTCCAGCCGACCCGGAGAACGGATTACCAAAGCCCCGGCTGTCTTGCCAACTGTATCAGCGCAGTGCGGATATTTTCTTGGGCGTACCCTTCAATATCGCTTCGTATGCGCTATTGACAATGATGGTCGCACAGGTGTGCGACATGGAAGCCGGAGATTTTGTGCACACATTGGGCGATGCACACATCTACAGTAACCACTTCGAACAGACCGCGCTGCAATTAACACGTGAACCGAAGCCTCTTCCCACGATCAAGATCAACCCCGCCGTAAAAAATATATTTGATTTTACCTTCACGGATTTCGAATTGGAAAACTATACGTTTCATCCACATATCAAAGCTCCAGTAGCTGTGTAGCCGACTATTATAAGACAAAGAAAAAAATTATTTATCCTCTTTTGTAAGTATGAGCAACCTGAAGATCATATTGATTGTAGCCGCCGCCGAGAACAATGCGATTGGAAAAGACAACCAAATGTTATGGCATTTGCCGGACGACTTCAAGTATTTTAAAAATAAAACTATTGCCCACTCCGTTGTTATGGGCAGAAAAACCTACGAATCGATGGGCAAGGCTTTGCCCGACAGAAGAAATATTGTATTGACACGGAATGAGGAATGGTTTGCCGAGGAGATTGACGTAGCAAACTCCATGAATGAGGTGCTGACCTACTGTCGTGATGAACGGGAAATTTTTATTATTGGCGGTGGTCATATTTACAAGCAGTGGTTGCCACATGCACAGGAGGTGCTGTTGACACGCGTGCATACCACAATAGAAGGAGACGCATATTTTCCAGAATTGCCTACCTCCGAATGGAAAAAAATAGACAGCGTGCATCACGAGTCTGATGAGCGGCACCAGTATGCGTTTACATTTGAGACATGGAAACGCATTTCTTAGAGAAGGTCGTTATGGTAAAGGGGATAGATTTTAATCAAGCTATCCCCTTTTCTATTGGCTACCGGCTTGGAAGAGCCACAAGCAGCGGTATCTGTAACCTTAATTTTTTAATGCCGCCTCAATAAGCGCTGCATAAAAATCACCCTCTTTCATGCCGAATGCCCTTACTTGTTGTGGGATAAAGCTTTGCGGCGTCTGCCCTGGGATGGTGTTAATTTCAATAAAATAGAAGCGATCAGTTTCCTGTTCCAGAAAATAATCTATCCGCACCATACCCCGGCAGTTAAGGCGGACGTAAATATCCTGCAGGATGCGTGACGCTCTCGCTTGCTGTTCGTCCGAAAGGTCGGCAGGTGTGATTTCCTCTGTAAGTCCCGGAATATATTTAGCTTCGAAATCGAAAAATTCACGAGTTGTTTTTACCTCCGTCGCCGGCAATACGACCAAGTTACCCGTTGCGTCGCGGAAGATGCCTTGCGAAAACTCTCTACCGGTCACAAATTCCTCGATCAACACCTGCTTCCCGGTGTTCTCCGCGTGGAATGCTTTATCTAAAGCGCCTGATAATTCTGAAAGCTCCTTAACCTTGGTCATACCTATACTGCTCCCGCCTGCGTTGGGCTTGACGAAATAAGGCAACTGCAACTGTTCTTTAATTTTATCAGCTCCCGTATGTCGATCCGTGTCAAAGAGCAGAACAGATTTTGCAAGAAAAAGGTCTGGAATATCGGCTAAAATTGCTTTGGTATAGCCTTTGTTCATCGTAAGCGCCGAGGTCAATGCACTACAGGATGTATACGGAAGACCGACCATGTCAAAATAACCCTGCAGGCGCCCATCCTCACCAGGCGTACCATGCAAAATTATGCATGCGATATCAAATTTAATTAGATGTCCATCGATCGTTAATGAAAAATCTTCTCTATTCACCCGAATTTTTATACCCGCATCATCTACGTGGAACCACGCATCCTCCGCAATAGTTATGGTATAGATATCGTAGCGATCCTTATCCAATTGGGAATGCACAAATTCGGCGCTTTTGAAAGACACCGCTGCTTCGCCGGTATATCCACCGGTCACTAAAGCTACTTTTCTTTTCATGTATTAATTTTCTTCGATAGTAGGCGGGGTGGTATCTTAACGATCAAATCATCTGGCACACCTACCCAGTTTCACAAATAATGTCAAACCTAGGCAAATATAATTTGCGTTCCACGGAAAAACGAATATTTTTGCTTATTATATTAATATAACGTGTGCGGGCAAAACGACGCAAATTGGCGCAACTATTGCTCGCATAATATCAAAGAATTCATGTCAAAACTATTGTTGTATCTGAAGACAGATGCTTTTCGAAAAAATCTTATAGCAGCATTAGTTGTTATTGTCCTGTTATTTTTGGTCATCTATTTCGGCTTGAAGGCCTATACCAAACATGGCGTGGCCATCGAAGTACCGCAGGTGAAAGGTATGCAGATTGACCAAGCTATCCAAGCTTTGGAAAAAGCCGACTTGGAATATTTTATAGACTCTGTCTACCAAATGGATATGAAGCCAGGGCTGGTTATCGAGCAGGATCCTGAGCCTAAGTCACATGTAAAAACAGGCCGTACCATATACCTAACCATCATTACTCAAGTCCCTCCTGAGGTGTCATTTCCAGACATTATCGACAAAACTTTTATCGAAGCTACCGCTATTCTCAGGAATCAATCACTCAAAGTCGGGGACACGGTGTATATTTCGGATATTGCACGAGACGTCGTCTTAGACGTTAAATTTGCTGGCCAACCGTTGAAGGCTGGTAGGATGGTACCGAAAGGTTCCAAAGTTACCCTTATTTTAGGAAATGGTCGAGGCGCCAGTGAGGTAGAGCTCCCCAACCTTGTCGGTTTGTCGCTGGACGAAGCGCGTTTTGCCCTAATAGGTGTAGGTCTCAATTTAGGAACGATCAATTATAGCGGCGCCATACTTGATTCGCTCAGTGCAAAAGTCATTAGCCAACAACCCGACAGTACCGCGGGGTTTGTCGGCCTAGGAACAGCGGTAAACTTGACATTATCAAATTAAAGAAGTAGACATGAGCGACAACAAAAACGGTTTCCCAAAATTCCTAAAAATCCTGCTACTGCTCGTTTTAATTGCCGGAATAGTTGTTGGCTACTTAGGGTACCAAGCTTTTCTGGGTCCTAGCGTAACAAAAAACGAACCCTATTTATACGTACACAGTGGCGATACCTATCCCGACGTTTTACGACAATTAAAAGAAAAAAAAATTGTGGGAAATGTGCGATTTTTCGACTATGCAGCCAAGGCAATGGACTATCCGGCCTCGGTAAAACCGGGTCGATATAAATTAACGGAAGGATTATCAAATAGAAGGCTTATCGGCAATCTGCGTGGCGGCTATCAGGAAGCGGTCAAGTTCAGGTTCGAGAATATTCGTTTGAAAGAAAATTTCGCTGCGCTTTTAGGTAAAAATTTTGAAGCCGACTCCGCGGCTTTTCTGCATATTTTGCAAAATGACAAGGTAGCAGAATCTTATGGATTTACGGAATCGAATTTCTTTAGTATGTTTATCCCAAACACCTATGAAATTTACTGGAATACTTCTCCGGACAAGATTATCGCTCGTTTTCATGAAGAATATAATAAATTTTGGAATACAGAGCGAAAGGAAAAAGCTGCCGCATTGAACCTAAGCCCAACAGAAGTCAGTATTTTGGCTTCCATCGTCAAGGGAGAGGCGCTGCACAAAGATGAAATGCCGAAGATTGCGGGCCTTTATCTTAACCGTTTGAAACGAGGCATTCTGCTTCAGGCGGATCCAACCGTAATCTTTGCAAACAATGACTTTAGCATCCGTCGTGTACTGAATAGGCATTTGACGATCGACAATCCATATAATACATACCGTTTTAAAGGACTCCCTCCAGGCCCAATCATGTTGCCCAGCATAGCGGCTATCGATGCAGTATTGCATTACGAAAAGCATGATTACATTTATATGTGTGCGAAAGACGACTTCTCTGGCTATCACAATTTTGCGGTCACACAGGCCGAGCATTTGGTCAACGCCCGAAAATTCCAACGTGCATTAGACGCCAGAAATATCAAAAAATAATTTTTCAATAATCAAATTAACGCGCAGCTACGGAAGAAAACGTTACGAAAGTAGGCGGTATCTCGTACACGGCAAAGGCTCATTTTACTATTTTAAGCTTAAGATGTTTACACACCAAACCACGATAAGGACAAGATATGCAGAGACGGATCAAATGGGATACGTGTATTACGGCAACTATGCATCTTACTACGAAGTCGCCCGTACAGAGATGTTAAGAAGTACGGGTATTTCCTACAGAGAATTGGAAGAGATAGGCGTGATGCTCCCGGTGACCGACCTGACCTGCAAATATATGCAGCCTGCTCGCTACGATGATTTAATCACCATAAAAACCTATATCCGTGAAAAGCCGAACGTGCGAATAAAATTTGAATATGAGGTTTTTAATGAAAATGGTGTACTTTTGAATACAGGATCTACGCAGCTTGTTTTTGTGGACATGGAAAAAAAACGCCCCTGCAAAGCTCCCCAAATATTTCAGGAAAAAATGGCTCGATACTTTAGCGAATAATGCAAAAGAACATACATAGCTCCCTTTTACGTTTAAAAATTTACGATCGGTTTATTGAATGGACGAAAGCAGCTATTGTCCCAGGTTTCGGTTCACTCCCGCTTTATACGGTGTTTACTTTTTTCTTTCAGGAGATTGCTCGCGAATCGATTTTGAATAAGGCTTCTTCCTTGGCATACAATTTCATGTTAGCTATTTTTCCGGCTATCCTATTTCTGTTTACGTTGATTCCGTATATTCCAGTTGATAACTTTCAACAGAAGCTTTTAGATCTCATTCAAGTGGCTTTACCGCATAATGCTTATGAATTTTTACAAGCTACGCTGGTGGATATTGTGAGGAATCAAAACTCTGGACTATTGTCTGTAGGTTTTTTATTGGCTACATTTTTTGCCACCAATGGCATGA
Source organism: Sphingobacterium griseoflavum (assembly GCF_014653155.1). Taxonomy (GTDB): domain Bacteria; phylum Bacteroidota; class Bacteroidia; order Sphingobacteriales; family Sphingobacteriaceae; genus Sphingobacterium; species Sphingobacterium griseoflavum. Next base: position 60,212 of record NZ_BNAF01000002.1, read on the forward strand.
CCACCTTGATGATGGCTTTTAATAAAGCGTCGCTCGCTAAAGAGAAGCGATCTTGGTTTCGTAGACGAATAGCAGCCATTGGACTCTCTTTTGCTATTATTTTAGCATTGGCAATGGGGATTGGCATATTCACGGGAGCTGGCTTTGTCATCAATTATTTAAAGAAACAAATCGATTACGATATTTCTTGGTTTTGGACGTCTGTAGTCACGCTGTCACGGTGGATTGTACTGTTTGGCATTTATTTTTTCACAGTGAGTATCCTTTATAAATTCGGTCCCAGCGACGCCAAAAAATGGAAATTCTTTAATGCTGGCGCCAGTTTGGCCACAATTTTGGCAGTATTGACCTTTTCCGGGTTCACATTTTACATCGACAATTTCGGGGCTTACAATAAGCTGTATGGATCTATTGGAACGCTTATCGTGGTCATGATTTGGATGTACCTTAATTCCCTCATTCTCCTTATAGGCTTTGAACTAAACGCTGCCATAGCATTGTCCAAGCAAAGTATTAAAATCGTTAAACCTCGCGTGTACAACTCCTTCAAAAGCGATTCTTGAAAATTTTTATTTAACAATTTACCACATTCAGTACCTCAATAATAAGCAGTATCCAACAGTTTAAATCGCTTATGACCATACGGATTGACGACAAAAGCGGTTCTATAATCTGGAAAAAATACCAGTATTTGAACCTCAGTAAGCAAAAAATCCAAAGAAAACATTTTTTTCACTTAATCTCTTGTATATAAAAGTTTTTCGTATTTTTGCAGTCCCTACGACGTGGGGAAAAGGAGAAAAAATAATTAATGGCAAAAAAACAAGAAGCAGAAAAAGAGTTAGCGGCAAAAAACGCAGAGCTACAAGGTGCTGACACTAAAGTAGTGAAAGACACTGAAAAAATCGAGTCTGAAGCAGATTCAAAATTGATCGACGAAATTAAATCTAACACTTGGATCACACCACAAGGTGATTTCGATTGGGAGTTGGACGAAAAAGCTTTCGGTAATTACAGCGAAGCTGAGCGTAACAAATTGGAAGAGCAGTATGCAGGAACTTTCAACCAAATCAATCAAGGAGAAATTATTGAAGGTATCGTTGTATCTATCAATAACAAAGATGTCGTTTTAAACGTCGGTTTCAAATCAGACGGTCTTGTAGCATTATCTGAGTTCCGCGACTTACCTGACTTGAAAGTTGGTGATGCGGTTGATGTATTCGTAGAGTCTCAGGAAGATGCGAACGGTCAATTAGTTTTATCACGCAAACGTGCTAAAACACAAAAATCTTGGGAAGCAATCAACGATGCATTGGAAAATGATGCGATCATCGATGGTTTCGTCAAATCTCGTACAAAAGGTGGTTTAATCGTTGATATCAGAGGTGTAGAAGCATTCTTGCCTGGATCTCAAATTGATATCAAACCTATTCGCGATTACGATATTTATGTGGGCAAAACGATGGAATTCAAAGTGGTAAAAATCAACCATGAATTCAAAAACGTTGTTGTATCACACAAAGTATTGATCGAAGATGATTTGGAAAACCAAAAATCTGAAATCGTTGCGAAATTAGAGAAAGGCCAAGTATTGGAAGGTACAGTCAAAAATATCACAGATTTCGGTGTGTTTATCGATTTAGGTGGTGTTGATGGTTTGCTTCACATTACGGATATCTCATGGGGACGTATCGAACATCCGAAAGAAGTATTGGCATTAGACCAAACGATCAACGTAGTTGTTCTCGATTTTGATGACGAGAAAAAACGTATCGCTTTAGGTTTGAAACAATTATCAGAACACCCTTGGGAATCTTTAGATACAGAGTTAGCAGTAGGTTCTAAAGTGAAAGGTAAGATCGTAACCGTTGCGGATTATGGTGCTTTCCTAGAAATCATCCCTGGTGTTGAGGGCTTGATCCACGTTTCTGAAATGTCATGGTCACAAAACTTACGCTCACCGCAAGAGTTCTTGAAAGTTGGCGATGAAATTGAGGCGGAAATCTTGACGTTGGATCGCGATGAACGTAAAATGAGCTTAGGTATCAAACAATTGACGCCTGATCCATGGAAAAACATCACAGAACGTTACCCTGTAGGTTCTAAGCAGTCTGCTATCGTAAAAAACATGACTAACTTCGGTGTATTTGTCGAGTTGGAAGACGGTATAGACGGCTTGATCCACATCTCTGACTTATCTTGGTCTAAGAAAATCAACCACCCTAACGAGTTCACTAAAGTTGGTGAAAAATTAGAAGTTGTGGTTCTTGAGCTTGATGAAGAGAACCGTAAATTATCTTTGGGTCACAAGCAATTGGAAGAAAATCCTTGGGACACATTCGAGACCATCTTCACAGAGGGTTCCGTTCACGAAGGTACGGTGATTAAGGTCGGCGACAAAGGTGATATCGTTGCTTTACAATATGGAGTTGAAGGCTTCTGTCCGAACAAACACTCCGTAAAAGAGGACGGTTCCGCATTGAAAGTTGATGAAGTTACAGAATTTAAAATCATCGAATTCAATAAAGAAAACAAACGTTTGGTCATTTCACACTCTCGTATTTGGGAAGATCAAAAAGCGGAAGCTCGTATCGAAGAGTTCAATGCTCGTAAGAAAGAAGCTAAAGCTGCCAACTCAGCCGTGAAAAAAGTAAAAGACTCTGTCGAGAAATCTACTTTAGGTGATTTGGATGTTCTTGCTCAGTTGAAAGAGCAGATGGAAGGTGACGAAAAAAAATCTAAATAAATAAGATTTTAAAATACTTTTCTCAATCCCCAACCATAAGGTTGGGGATTTTTTATTGTATTTTCACCAAAAATGCTAACGATTAACTACATTAAAGATGTAGGCTTGAGAAATTTTAACGAAATATTATCGGTTTGAGCTTGGTGTACCAAGCAAAGTAAGCCAATATTATACTTTCTTTTTTACTTTATTCTAGGTTCGGGTAAAGGCACATAACCATCGTCGTTGATCACTTTCGGAAAGCGATGGTTCCGCCAATCTTCTTTTGCCTGCTCGATCGTCGCTCTATCCGTAGCTACGAAGTTCCAGAAGATAAAACGTTCCTCGGGAAAAGGCTCTCCACCAAAGATATAAACTGTTGTATCGGGCTTCATCGTGAACGAACAGAGGTGCGCATCCTTTGTTATCAGAATCTGTTTGGGGCCATAGGCATATCCCTGGTTTTCAATTTCTCCTTCCAAAATGTACAGGCCGCTTTCACCGAACAAATACGTACCGATATCGATCTTCTTTTCTTCTCTTGCCTTAATCTCGAGCATGTAAAGAGGCGAATAGACGGGTACTCCCGACTTGCGACCAAAGGCTTCGCCTGCGATTAATTTGTAGTGCACACCATTCTCTTCCCATGCTGGAATATCCTTCGCTTCTATATGGAAAAATTCTGGATCCATAAATTCAAGCGATTTGGGGAGCGCTACCCAAATCTGTAGACCATGCATAAACTTGTCCTGCTTACGTAAATAATCGGGTGTACGTTCCGAGTGTGTTACTCCCTTTCCTCCCGTCATCCAATTGACAGCACCAGGTTTTATTTCGATTTCTGTACCCATACTGTCTCGGTGCATAATGGCCCCGTCAAACAGGTAGGTTAAAGTGGACAGTCCAATATGTGGGTGCGGCGGAACATCTAGGTTCTCATAGTCCGCTAGGCAGGCAGGCCCCATATGGTCGATAAACACGAAGGGGCCTATGGATCGTTTTTGACGAAAGGGCAACAAGCGACCTACTAAAAAATTACCGATATCAGCGGCTTTCTCCTCAAGGATAAAATCAATATTAGACATAACAATAGACGTTAAAACCTATACAATTTACAAATAAAATTCCCAACCGTGAACGATTGGGAATTTTATTAAATAATCAAAAAAATGGAGAAAACTTAAACGTCTATTTTCGCATATCGTGCGTTCTTCTCAATAAATTCGCGCCGTGGAGCTACCTCATCGCCCATTAACATAGAAAATATACGGTCGCATTCTGCGGCATTTTGTATGGTCACTTGGCGCAATGTGCGATGTTCTGGGTCCATAGTTGTTTGCCAAAGTTGCTCGGCATTCATTTCACCTAGTCCTTTATAACGTTGCACGTTGACAGAATCTTCCTTGCCCGACCCTTTCAAACGCTGAATGGCGGCTATCCGTTGATCTTCGTTCCAAGCATACTCAAAATCTCGTCCTTTTTTCACCATATATAGCGGTGGAGTAGCGATATACACATAACCTTTTTCAATCAGCTCCTTCATGTAGCGGAAGTAGAACGTCAAAATTAAAGTCGCGATGTGCGAACCATCTACATCGGCATCCGTCATGATAACGATCTTATGGTAGCGTAATTTATCCAAATTGAGCGCTTTTGAATCTTCGGCTGTACCGACACTAACGCCCAGGGCCGTAAACATGTTCTTGATCTCTTCATTTTCATAGATCTTGTGTTCCATGGCTTTCTCCACATTCAAAATCTTACCGCGCAACGGCATAATAGCTTGAAAGCGGCGATCCCGGCCCTGCTTGGCCGTTCCACCGGCGGAGTCTCCTTCGACAAAGAAAATTTCACATCTATCTGGATCGTTATCCGAGCAATCGGCCAACTTGCCGGGCAAGCCAGAGCCGCCCATCACAGTTTTACGCTGCACCAATTCGCGTGCCTTACGTGCCGCTGCACGAGCCTGCGCGGCGATAACAACTTTCTGTACGATCGCCTTTGCTTCGCGGGGATTCTCTTCTAGATATATGCCCAAAATTTCACCCACAGCAATATCAACGGCGCCCATTACCTCGTTATTGCCCAGCTTCGTTTTTGTCTGCCCCTCAAACTGAGGTTCCGCAACCTTGACAGAAACCACGGCTGTCAAACCTTCTCGAAAATCATCACCCGTGATATCAACCTTCAAGTTTTTCAACAAGCCCGACTTATCGGCATATGCCTTTAACGTGCGCGTTAAACCTCTACGAAATCCGGCTACATGTGTACCACCTTCTATGGTATTGATATTGTTCACATAAGAATGGACATTCTCTGAATAGGTGTCGTTATACTGCAGCGCCAATTCTACAGGAATTCCCTGTTTGATCCCCTCTACATAAATCGGATCTGGAATCAATGGCTGGCGCGTACCATCCAAAAATTTAACAAATTCCTGTAGTCCGCCCTCAGAATAATAAACATCCGACTTAAAGGAACCATCTTCCAATACTTCGCGCTCGTCGGTGAGGGTAAGCCGTACACCTTTATTCAAGAAAGCAAGTTCCCGTAAGCGATTGGCTAATGTGTCGTAGTTGTAGATGGTGGTCATCGTGAATATCTCGGCATCGGGGCGGAAAGTCACCGTTGTTCCTGTAGTTTCACTTAACCCAATTTCCTTAACATCGTACATCGGCTTTCCTTTCTCATATTCCTGTTGGAAGATCTTACCATCGCGTTGTACCACTGCCGATAGATGTGTAGAAAGAGCATTCACACATGACACGCCGACCCCATGCAAACCACCTGAAACCTTATAGGTATCCTTATCAAACTTACCACCAGCGTGAAGCACAGTCATGACGAGCTCCAGTGCCGATTTATTTTCTTTTTTATTGATCCCAGTAGGTATACCGCGACCATTATCGCTCACTGAAACAGAATTGTCCTCATGAATACGGACGAATATATCCGTACAGTAACCCGCTACAGCCTCGTCAATCGAGTTGTCAACTACCTCGTAAACCAAATGGTGTAAACCTTTGACACCGGTATCCCCGATATACATAGAAGGTCTTTTACGCACTGCCTCTAATCCCTCTAAAACTTGGATATTGTCCGCTGAGTACGTCGAGATATTTTTATTTTCTTCGCTCATGAAATGATATTAAAATGAGTACCGTTTAACATTCAAAAATACGATTTTTTTCGCTAAAAATCAAACTTTAGCACGATTCCAAAGCTTTAAAAAATGAGCAAAATAAACGTCAACAAACACCGATTTTTTTGAAGATTTGAACCCGGAATTGGGAAAATCTAATTTTTTTATATTAGGTTTGCTTTTTGAAAATTTAAAACTTGAAAATTAGATTAGAATGAATAAACTATTTGCAACATTAACCAATGTATCCTTAGGCCTCGCGTTAGTGGTGGCAATCGTATCTTGTAACCAAGGTACAAAAACCGACCCGGTGGCAACCAAGGATTCAACCGCCACAAGCACCGCCACATCGACTAAAACAGAAAAAATCGTTTACATCAACTCGGACACTTTGTCAGAAAAATATGAGTATTTCAAGGATATTCGGACAAAATTAGAGGCGAAGGTTAAGAAGGCTCAAAGCGATTTACAATCCAAAGGACAGGCATTCCAAAGAGAGGTTGCTGATTTCCAACAGAAGGCGGCCACGATGAGCGCATCTGAGCGTCAGGCAACTGAAGAAAAGTTATCCCGCAAACAGCAGGAGTTAGGCCGTCTAGACCAAAACGCATCCGCTTCTATACAACAGGACGAATCTACGGAATTCAACAACGTCTATAACGCCATCACAGAGTACCTGAAGAAACATGCAGAAGATAATGGTTACACACTAGTACTTACCTATTCCAAATCCAATCCTACTGTACTTTATGCCGACGCTAAACTGGATATTACAGCCGATGTTATTGACGCGCTGAACAAAGAGTATAAGGATAAAAAATCGAAAGAAAAAAAGTAGCTTTTTCCAATAGCTTTAAGAAATCAAAAGGCTTCTCTAAAAACAGAGGGGCCTTTTATTTGTTTTTCAACGATTTGATTGATACATTGCGCCAAGTTTAATCAACGCGTATATGGTTAGGAACATATTGGAGGACGCAAGCTCAAAATTCACCTGGATCGATATACTCGAGCCGACCCTCGAAGATTTCGGTTCGTTGAAAGAAAAGTTTCATCTCCACGATTCTTCGATAAAAGACTGTTTGCAGGTGGGCCAATTACCTAAGATTGAAGAATTTGAGCACTACTACTTTTTGATAATACGATCCATACCAAAAAAGTTCGACAATTTCTCCGACACATTAACCGAAATAACAGAGCGAGTATCCATCTTTTTTGGGGAAAATTTTGTTATCACTGTCCATCGCGAGCCGGTGGATTACGTGGAAAAGTTGGCTATAAATTTTCCACTTGAAAAACTACATACCAGCAAGCTTTTTGTAAATCATCTGACCTCGGAAGCTTTAAAAACTTTTGAAAATCTAGTGATAAACAAACTCAACAGGCAATTGGACAGCTATGAGGAGATGGTTTTCCTACATCAACGAAGGAAAGATTTTTTACGCCAATTATATTATATCAAGCGGCAAATCGATCTCATTCGAATTATCCTCACGCTGTATAAGGATATCGTCGACCTACTTCACCTCCGTGCGTTCAAGAACATCTATACGCAAGATCTCAAGGATATCTACGCTCGCTCATCCACCCTGTATCGCAATATTTCCGAAAATACCGCGCAGCTATTATCTGTTTATTTCAATATAGAATCCAACCACACCAATGACATCATGCGTACACTAACCATATTTTCGGTTTTCTTTATGCCGCTGACCTTTATCGTGGGGGTATACGGCATGAACTTCGACCACATGCCCGAGTTAGCATGGTATTATGGCTACCCCGCGGTGATGCTTGGCATGGCCCTGTTGGCGTTAGTGATCTATTACTGGTTCAAAAAGCGGAAGTGGTTATAACGGATTCTATCGCTTTTTAGGCGTAGTCGCAATAAAATCTTTGAGATAAAATGGTTCAAAATACACCGAATCTTCAAATTGTTTCAAGCTATATTTCTCAAAGGCCAATCCCGATAGGAAATCTGCACTGTTGAGAAAACCTGGAACTACCTGAACCCATGGATTTTCCGTAAACAGGAGTGCCAGTTTATTTGCACCACTGCCAAAGAGCAGGAACTGCGCTTGACTTTTATCATCGGTGGCAAAGAAATCTGCATCGATTATACAAGCTTCCGTATCCCGAACCTTGACCTGCCCTTCCCTGTACTGTGCCATGTACACTTCCATGCGACGGGCGTCGATCATTGGAACCAGCATTTTGCCGACCATCTGCATGGGATCCCGACGTGCAAAGCCGGCTACCATGGCATCAAGCGTATTGATAGCGATCAAAGGTATATCCAAGCCATAGCATAAACCTTTTGCCGTAGAAACTCCAATTCGTAAACCGGTATACGAGCCCGGACCCATACTCACTGCAACAGCGTCCAAATCAACCGATGAGATATCGGCATCGCGAAGGAGCTGGTCTATAAATACCGTTAAATGGCTTGCATGTAGATTCGGCAACTCGGCATCAATTGCAGCAATAGTCTTTCCGTTTTTGCTTATGGCAACGGAGCAGACCGGTGTTGCTGTCTCTATTTGTAATACATAGATATTGTTCATAGCTAAATTATGGCAGGGGGTCATGTCCATGCCCCCCCCATGGGTTACAGCGCACTATACGTCGAACGGCCATAAGTCCGCCTTTAAAAGGACCATACTTCAAAATGGCTTCTTTCCCGTATTGGGAACAAGTGGGCGTATATCGACAATTAGCACCTAGGAATGGGGAAATAAAAATCTGATAGAAACGAATGATCAATACGAACACGCTCTGCAGCGGCCATTTAACTATCCAAATCCAAAAAAACCTTACTACTTTCATCTTTTAATTTATCCAATACCAATCCCATCCGTTGATGGAGCTGCACCGACGGCAACTTTTCCTTTCCAATGTATTGAAAAGCTACCAACAAATGTACGGAATGTTCATGGAGAAAACCGTAAAGACTCGACTTTTGAAGCCGATAGGCTTCCCGCATCCTACGTTTGATAAAGTTACGGTCGACCGCGCGCTTAAATCTTTTTTTCGAGACGGAAAGTATGCATTGCGCAGGTGGCCCGTCATTATCATGCTGGTTATTGGCAAGCAGAAAGACGATACGATAGGGGTATAATACAAAAGAAGAACCGTTATGGAAAAGACCGTCAATAAGTCTCTTGCTACATAGCCGTTCTTCTTTTGTAAATGTATAGCTCATCGTGACAAAACGCCGGCTCAGAGGCTCGGAGGAGTCACCGGCAATATCATACTATCCTTTGTGACGGTATTCGTCTGATACGGTAAGGCGCTTTCTACCTTTTGCTCTACGGGAAGCTAATACTCTTCTACCGTTAGCCGAACTCATACGTTCCTTAAATCCGTGCTTATTTCTTCTTTTTCTTTGCGAAGGCTGAAATGTTCTTTTCATGACGCTATTATGCTTGTTTTATATTTTTTTGTTCAATCTGTCCCAGCAAGGGGAATGCAAAAGTACAGTTTCTTTGCGTAAGAAACAAACAATCTTGCAAAATTTTCCATCATCGCGAAAACAAGACCTCTCCCTTGTCTTCTTCAGCTTTTTGGCTAAAGGAATTGCTACCGTGGCTGCCTATTTATTGCGCAAGATGTCCCGTATCTCGGTCAATAGCACTTCTTCCTTCGAAGGTGCTGCTGGGGCGGCTGGCGCTGCTTCCTCTTTCTTCTTTAAAGAATTCAAGCCTTTAATAACTAAGAAAATACAGAACGCGACGATAATAAATTGAATGACTACATTGACAAAGGTTCCATAATTGATCGCCACCTCTGTTATCCCTGCGGCCTCGTCGGCTGGAGTGATGACGTATTTCAAATTGCTAAAATCCACACCTCCTGTCAGGTAGCCAATAGGCGGCATAATAATATCGTTTACCAACGATGTCACAATCTTCCCAAAAGCACCGCCGATAACAACACCGACTGCCAGATCGACCACGCTACCGCGCATTGCAAATTCCTTAAACTCTTTAAAAAATCCCATAATGTATCATTTATAAGTTATCAATAAACAAAGATGAAAATAATTTTAACAAAATCGAATCGTATTGTAGTTTTTCAGCTTCAAATTAAGTATTTTTTTGCGCCACAATACATCTATAAAACCGCTTTCATTGAGTTTTTTTATATCTTTGTTAAAGGGCTGGATACATTTTTAGTTCACGCGCTTAGAAAATTAAACAGTGTCAAGTACGATGAAAAAGATATTAATTGCCGATGATCATAGTATTGTTCGACTTGGTGCATCTTTTATTATAAAAGAGCTTATCTCCGATGCGATCATACTGCAAGCGGAAACGTATGATGAGGTTTATACGGAACTGAAGAAGGACGCTGTAGACTTACTGTTACTAGACATCAATATGCCAGGCGGCAACAACATCAAAATGGTAAAGGAAATCTTGGAAATCCAACCACAGGTCAAGATTTTGATCTTTTCTTCTTATGAAGAAAACCTCTATGCCCTACGCTATATCAGCGCTGGGGCCAGCGGATATCTGCATAAGAACACCGCGATGTCCGAGCTAAAAAATGCGATACAAAACATCATGAGCAGAGGCCGTTATATGTCTGAAGCCGTCAAGGAGTTATACATCCAAAAACTGACAACAAGTAAATCGTCATTTGATGACAAAGACCAGTTGCGCAAGCTTTCTAACAGAGAGATGGATGTCGCCAAGCACCTCATCAAGGGCTTGGGGATTCTTGATGTCGCAAATTTGATGGAATTGAGTTCTTCGACGGTTAGCACTTATAAAAGTAGAATATTTGAAAAACTTAATGTTACGAATTTGCCGGAATTGATTGAGTTATTCAAACTACACGATGAAGAGCAGCATTAGGTTACTGCTCTTCAGCTCCTACACATTATCTACTCAGTTGCGCGATCGTTATTTCCGGAATATCGGCAACATTTGGCATACTTAATTCTTTTTGTTTTTTATAATAGTAACCGTTGTGCTCATCTAGATCCCATAGTAAGGGGGAAAGAAACCGGATACAATTGGTGAAGCCTTGGTCTGTGGCTTTCGAACTCCCAGTGTCCTTCGAATTTCTTGCCTCATTCTCTATCTCAAAGGGTCCCTCAAATCCGCGCCTGTGCAAGACGTTGACAAAATCGTTCCAGTCCATATGGTCAGAGCCGCCAAAACCGGGCAACATCGCTTCATAGTGATGACGATCCCAATCGTTTTTCGGTATAGCAACGTTCGCTTGCCGAGCCAAGTTGGGGTCTACGTGCTGCATAGGATACATCCCACCCCATTCGATACGCGCCTTGGTTTTTAAATTCCTCGTTGTTTTAACATGGATGCGCTTCAACCGCGAAATGTCCATCTGCTCCACCACATCGACCGGATTAGTATTCTGCCAAATATCATGCGATGGATCGTAAATCTCTCCGTGTGCCTTGCTTGGTATGATCGTATACATTAATTTTCGGGCGGCTAATACGCCTGGCAAATTGTTGTAAGTGCTTGTGTAACGCGCCGATCGCCAACCTTCCATCGGACAATTTTCGTATACGATGGTTACACCGAGATCTTCGGCATACTTCACTATCGGTGTAAAAACACGTTCATACTCTTCGAGGTTCTTTTGAAAACCATCGATTTCGTTACCTAGCTCATGATTATACCCCACAAATGTTCCCACTTTCACATCATTGGAATCTCCACCAAGGAGATGTGCGATACGAATAAGCCTTAGGAGATGGTTTTGGTTATTTACTCTTTCGACGGGGTCGCCTCCGATCATGTTTTCAAAAGCCCCCAAGGAAAGACTAAGTTCAGCCTGATTAAACTGGTCGATCAAGGTACGACCGTTCTCGGCAGAGAAGCCCTCATAGGCTAGGTGTGTTGCGGTATGGTCAGAACGAGTTCCATCTTTTCTGAATACGCAGAGGTCGATCCCTTGGGCGCCGACAGCTTTAGAGGTCCGAATCAGCTCATCCAAAGACAATTTATCATACGCTGAACTCATGACCCAAATGGGATTATTTAGTTTATTCACCATAAAAATACTGTGCTAAGTTTATCCGTAAATATACTAAAAAAGCCCTTAAAGGGCTTTCCGAATTCGCTATGTATAAGAATTCATTATTTCTTATTCTTCAGCTCCTGTATCCCTAGGCGCAGATCCTGTGACAGGTTTTTGATGTCTTGCAGGCCTTTTCTAACGCGTGTTCCGGCGGCGCTATTTCCTTTCACAAAGAATTTATCCGCGTCGGCTTCCAAGCCATCTACTAATGCTTTCAGCTCGTTGAATTTATCAATACTAGCCATAATTGAAATGATTTAAGTGTTATAATCTATTAATAATTAATTGCTTTATAAAAGTAGTACCTTTTGGCAAATAAAAAAATTTTTATAAAAAAAAGACAGCGCGTACGCTGTCTTTTCTATAAATAAATAAGTGTAGTCTAGTCTACGTTGTCGTGTAGGAAAGAATTATTGGGTCGTATTTCTGTCTCACCTTCATCAAAGGACAACGTGAACCTGGAAACTTGAGATTGCGAAGAATGGGGCACATCTTCCAGCGCTTTTTGCCTTCTCTTGTAAGCCGGTTCATTCTCCAACTCTTGCAAGCCGTTACTTGACTTCAATTTCATGCTCAACTCTTTCAGACGAAGGATACGCTCTTTCGTTTTCATCAGCTGATCTTCAAAATCCATCTCTTTATGTTCTTCTTGTGCTGCTGGCGAATCGTTAAAAGTATTACTCGTCGCAGGTGCTCCTTGTTCGCTTTCCTTTTCCTCGCCAGCACGGTATGTATCAAAAACCGAAGGAAGTTTGAATTCAAACATCGAAGGTGAGGTCTTCAATTCAAATCCACCATTATTCTCAATCGAGGGTTCTTGCGCCTGCTCAGGTTCATCCAAACTGAGCGTATGACGTATGACCTGTGGTTCCTCGTTTTTCACAATTGACGAATGAATAGGTTTGGGCGATGTAAAAAGATCTACCGGAGGCGGAGAGGAAATCGCTGACGGACCTGATGGTATCGAGTTTTGTACAGGCTTAACATGTGTCGATTGAGTCGTAGCTGGCTCGGGCGTTGCAGCGAATTGATTTTGAACGATAGGTTTAACGAACTGATTTGCGACAGGTTCAGGGGTTAAGGGTAACGCAATTTTTTCCTTCTCCTTTTCTTTCACGCGTTCTTCGGCAGTCTGAAAACCGGTAGCAATGATGGTAACGGACAGCTCATCCTCGAAATGCTCATCAATACAGTTACCCCAAATCAAATCCGCAGACAGGCCGGCTTTCTCTTGGATATAATCGGTCACAATCGCCACTTCGTCCATCGTTACTTCTTTTCTTCCAGAAGTAATGTTCAGTAAGATATAACGTGCTCCTTCAATCTCATTATCTTTCAACAAAGGAGACGCGAGAGCACCTGTAACTGCTTCGATAGCACGGTTTTCACCGGAAGAAATAGCATTCCCCATAATAGCGACGCCACTATCGTTCATCACGGTACGAACATCTTTAAAGTCGACGTTCACATAGCCCGGAATGGTGATAATCTCAGCGATGCCTTTTGCTGCCGTCGTCAAGATATCATCGGCTTTGGCAAAGGCTGCAGTCATAGTTAAATTACCAAATATTTCGCGCAGTCGATCATTGGAAATTACTAAATAAGAATCTACATATTTTCGCAGCTCTTCCAGACCTTCCTCAGCTTGGGAACGACGACGCTTACCTTCGAATGTAAAAGGTGTAGTAATGATAGCAACGGTAAGTATACCCAGCTCTTTGGCTGCTTTGGCCAACACCGGACTTGCACCTGTACCCGTTCCGCCGCCCATTCCTGCTGTGATAAATAGCATCTTGGTATTGGTACCCAGCATCCGTTTGATGTCCTCAATACTTTCAATAGCGGAATTCTCGCCCACATCAGGATCAGCACCGGCGCCCATTCCCTCTGTTAAGCTAGCGCCCAGTTGAACTTTGTTCGGAATGGGACTCAACTCCAACGCTTGCGCATCCGTATTACAAACGATGAAATCTACTCCACTAATCCCCTGCTTGTACATGTGATTAACGGCATTGCCCCCGCCACCACCCACACCAATAACCTTGATTATCGATGATTGTTCCTTTAACATTTCAAATTGTATCGACATAAAATAACCCTATTTAACTCTTGTTAAACCACTTAGATAAACGCCCATAGGTTCAACAATTCCAATGTAATAATACCAATTTATTCACCATAGTTTTCCACAATTGTTAAATTGTGGAAAAATGCCCATTTGTGGATAACTTACTTTTTACCAATAAAGGTGTCATCGTCAATTCCAGCGTCGTCTTTAATAAAATCAGACAAAATTTTAGTGAACCAGCTTTCTTTCTTACGCTTTTCTTCGGCAATTTCCGTAACGTTCTCTTTCGTGACTTTTTTCGTGGCCATTTCCTGATGGGTAGCTTCATCTTCTTCAATCGCCTGCACACCCTTAATCAAAAGTCCGATTGACGTCGCATACATCGGGCTTTTCAACTCTTCCAACGCTTGCTTGTTAAGCATTTCCGTTTTCGCTAAATATTCGTTTGGATAGCCAATACGACAGCCGATGCCGGTGATATATTCGACCAACTGCACCAAGTGCTTCAATTGAGCACCACCACCTGTAATGACAATACCAGCAATCAACCTATCTTCGTAGCCTGATGATTTGATCTCATAATACACATGTTCGATAATTTCCTCCATACGTGCTTGGATGATATAGGCCAAGTTTTTGACAGAAATCTCCTTTGCCTCGCGCCCGCGGATACCAGGTACGCAGATCACCTCATTATCTTTATTTTCGTCGGCCAAAGCAGAGCCATAGCGTACTTTCAGTTGCTCGGCTTGGTTGCGTAATACCGAACAACCTTGCTTAATATCTTCCGTAACAATATTACCACCCAATGGAATAACCGCCGTATGACGAATAATCCCTTCGTGAAAGATAGCGACGTCCGTAGTACCGCCACCAATATCAACTAAAACAACACCAGCAGTCTTTTCTTCTTCGTCTAACACAGCTTCAGACGAGGCAAGAGGTTCCAAAACCAACGAGGAAACCTCAAGATCCGCATTGTCTACACAGCGTTTGATATTACGGATATCGGTAACCCTGCCGGATATAATATGAAAATTCGCTTCCACGCGGCGACCGGCCATTCCAATAGGTTCTTTAATACCAGGTTCATTGTCTATGGTAAACTCTTGCGGCAGCACGTGGATAATTTCCTCACCAGGAGGAAGCACCAATTTATACATGTCTGAGATCAATTGTTCCACATCTAAACGACCGACCTCGTCGTAGTCACGTTTGGTAAGAATACCACGGTGTTGGATACTCTTGATGTGCTGACCCGCGATCCCGACGTTGACCACCTTAATATCTACGTTAGATTGCCCCTCAGCAATTGCAACGGCCTCACGGATACTGCTCACTGTCTTTTGAATATTGGCAACGACGCCCCGATTTACACCTGAAGATTCTGCCTTCCCCACACCTAATAGCTCAATCTTGGTGCTACCACTACGACGTCCGACGGTTACGCAAATCTTCGTGGTTCCGATATCCAACCCTACGATGATTGGATTCTCCTTTTCGTTTTCTGCTAATCTTGGTTTCATATGCTGTGTATTTGTTGCTGTATATATTATTTTTCTCTGTGTTACTTAATTCATTTTCATCTTTGTCTGCAGGCTATCAAGCATCCACCCTTCTTTACGCTCGCAGATAATCTGTCCGTCGTATTTGACATTAACCTTCTCGTAGGCATCCGAGCCCACGCGCGGCAAAATATTCTTGTAAAAAACGACCAATCTGTCCAATTTTTCTTCTAGTTTGACGGCATTCCCCAATACCAATTGCTGATTTCCCACGCGAGGGACAATTTCGATATCTCCGAAGTCGTTCACATAAAGCTGCACGATTTGGTTACTCCACAACGGATCTCCTTTTACATGTGCTACGATCCGGAGCAAGTCCTTCACCAACGCTGTTTCCACCGTGTCCAGCGCCTTTCGGTAGCTTTCCTTAATATTTCCGTTGGCCACCAACACATGCGGAACATAGCGCAACGTCACGGGCACCTTAGCTCCTTTCGTATCGATATAGTACTCGTTTCCATTCTTGTTCACAATGCGCAATACAACTTCTCTTTGCTGAACAGCGATTTGCAATACCCCGTCCATATCCACATAGATTTCTGCTGCAGACACGTACGGGAGCTCCAACAATGCCTGTTCGATTTTTTGGACAGGGATATATCGCAATGGTTTCCCAACGACCTGTCCAAATTTGCCTTTTACGAGATCCGAAATATCATGTTGATCAATAAAGGCTTCTTTGCCTTCCACCATAACCCGCATAGAGGTGCATACTTGTGCATCGGCCTTCTTGTTGACCACACCCATCAGCATGCCTACACCTATCAGTGCGACGACCGTCAGGCATCCATAGCCCAAAATCCTCCAAGGTATGTTGCGCATTCGGTTAGGCATTCTCCAACAGTTCTTTTAAGGGTTTAACCAATCTGTCAATATCTCCGGCTCCGACTGTCACAACTAGCTCTGGCCTTTCGACTTTCACGATATCCAATACGGCCGCTGGCGAAACCAGCCGTTTATTCGCTATGCCGACTTTATCCAACAACCAAGCCGATGTCACCCCTTCTATGGGTTGTTCGCGTGCCGGGTAGATATCCATCAATAAAAGCTCGTCGGCCATCCCTAGCACTTCAGCAAAACCCTCTACGAAATCGCGTGTACGACTGAATAGATGCGGCTGAAAAATAACCGTCAGCTTTTTCCTGGGATACAGCTTACGCATGGATGCTAAAAAAGCACGCAGCTCTTCTGGATGATGTGCGTAATCATCGATATAGGTAGCTCGATCGGTTCGGACAATATATTCAAAGCGCCGTTTTGCCCCACGAAACGAGGTCAATGCTTGACGGATTGCTGCCTCGTCGATGTTCAAAGAAAGTGCTACCGTAATCGCCGCAACCGCGTTTTCCACATTATGAATCCCCGGAATTCCCAAATGTAGATTCGAAATTGTGGCACCCTCTTTCCGGCAATAGTCAAAATAAAACTCTCCGGAAACTACCCGTATGTCTTTAGCGTATGCGTCACATATCTCTTCTTTTGCATAGGTTAATGATCCCGTGAACGGCAAACCTTTTTTAACAATAGATATGCCAGTTTCTACAACACGCCCCAAAAACAAAGCAAAGGATTCAATCAGATGCTTTTCGTCACCATAAATATCCAAATGATCTGCGTCTGCAGAAGTGACTATTGCTATGTTGGGGTGCAAGGTCAAGAAGGAGCGGTCATATTCATCTGCTTCCACGACCACCACATTATTTGCGCCGTACAGTACATTCGTATTGTAATTTGAGCTGATACCCCCGAGGAAAGCAGAACAATCATAGCCTGAATCTTTCAATATATGTGCAATCATCGTGGAGGTTGTTGTTTTCCCGTGCGTACCCGCGACAGCAATCGTAAACCTGCTCGCGCTGATGATGCCCAAAACCTCCGATCGCTTATATAACGTAAATCCTTTATCTAGGAAAAAGTTTTTTAAACGTAAATCTTTCGGAACAGCGGGCGTGAAAATAACCAATGTTTGCGCAGAAATTTCTTGGTAGTCAGCCGGCAGCAAGGATATATCGTCTTGATAGATAACTTCGATACCCTCGTCCTGCAACATTTTTGTCAAATCAGTTTCTGTCCTGTCATATCCTTTCACCTCGCATCCCAAATGACGAAAGTAGCGGGCCAAACCGCTCATACCGATACCTCCGATTCCGAGTAGGTAAACACGTTTTATATGGTCGAGATTCATCATTTATCTATCAATTTTAAAACTTCGTTTGCTATTAATTCATCAGCATCCAACATGGCAAGCTTGCTAATCTGTTCGCTTAGCTCGAAACATTTCGATTCATCTGTGGCTAAGGACAAAATAGTATCGACCAAATTGGTTCGCGCGCTTACATCGGACACCAATAGTGCAGCCCCCTTGCTTACCAGTGCTTTCGCATTCTTCGTTTGGTGGTCTTCAGCCACATTCGGAGAGGGCACTAGAATGACGGGCTTTCCTACAGCACAAAGTTCCGATATGGTACCCGCTCCGGCGCGCGACACCACGATATCGGCAGCGGCATAGGCATAATCCATACGCTGTAGGAAAGGCAAAAGCACCACACTGACAGGGAGTCTATCGATCAACGTGTTCTTTAAAGCCTCATAATAATAACTTCCGCATTGCCATATGACCTGCATGTCCTGATCGACAAACTGCTCCAAACCGCCCAATACACAATCATTCAGCGTTTTGGCTCCAAGACTTCCACCCGTTACCAATACTGTTTTTTTTCCCTTCTGCAAGCCAAAAGATGCCAGACCTTCCGTCTTTCGACCTTCGATCTGTATGGACGAGCGACGAATAGGATTACCAGTCAGCAAGATCTTTTCCGCTGGAAAAAACTTGTCCATCCCTTCGTAGGCCACACAAATCTTCTTGGCTTTTTTCCCTAAGCGTTTATTCGTTACACCTGCGTAGGAATTCTGTTCCTGAATCAATGTAGGTAGCCCCAATGCGTTTGCCATCATCAGCAGCGGACCAGAGGCATAACCACCTACACCTACCGCCACATCGGCTTCGAACGCCTTAATCAGCCGTCGCGCCTTCAGCAAACTACTCAACATTTTAAAGGGTAAACCCACGTTTTTCCACAAGGATTTTCGGTCTATACCTTGTATATCGAGGCCTACAATTTCGTAACCCGCAGCAGGTACGCGATCCATCTCCATACGACCGTTTGCGCCCACAAACAATAGGTCTATATCGGGCTGCAAACGGCGAAGGGCGTTCGCAATTGCTATCGCTGGAAAGATATGTCCTCCAGTTCCGCCGCCGCTTATGATTACCTTATTTGCCATGCTTTCTTACTAAATTGTACCGACCACCACTTTTTTTGTCCTTGGTGCTTCGTATAATTCCTCTTTATCCTTCAATTCTTCAATATTGCGACTCACACTCAAGATGATACCAAGTGCGACGCTCGTAAACAAGATCGATGTTCCCCCCATACTCACCAACGGTAGCGGAACACCGGTGACCGGACCTAAACCAACGGCAACGGCCATATTTGCCAACGCTTGGATTGTCAGGCTAAACCCAAGGCCAGCTGCCAAAAAAGCTCCAAAAGCGCGCGGACTCAACGTGACAATCCGTATACAACGATACATCAGCGCCATATAAAGTGCCAACAGTATGGCGCCACCCAATGTACCATACTCCTCGACGATAATAGCGAAAATGAAATCGGAATACGGGTGAGGCAATAGATTACGCCCAACACTATTTCCAGCCCCCTTGCCGAAAAATTCACCGGAAGCGATGGTCATTTTCGCGAGATTTGCTTGGTAATTTTTATCTTCTTGAAAAGAAACTGTCCCGCTGGCCACCTCTTCTGAACGAAAAAAACCTTCGATACGGCTGAAGTATGTAGTCCGCCTCGGTCCCACAGCAATTACGATCAAACCGAGCAGACCTACGCCCAAAGAGACGATAGCAATTTGCTTGAACGAAATACGCCCGATTAATAGCAAAAGAATACTGGTACCGAAAAGCATCAGCGCAGTGGATAAATTTGCCCACGCGATCAGCACGAATACCGCACAAACAGCGCCCATTATGGGAACAAACGACTTCTTCACATCTTTGATATCTTCTTGTTTACGCGATAGCATACGTGCTAAAAATGTGATGAGAGCCAATTTTGCCAAATCCGATGTTTGGAAAGTTTGATTTATCACGGGAATGGTAACCCAGCGACTCGCATCGTTCACCTTGTTTCCACCGATCAGGGTAAACAACAACAGCGGTATGGTAATGATCATGAGTAGTTTAGAAATGCCCGCGTAATAGCGGTAATCCAACTTATGTGACAGATACATTAATCCAATACCTATGGCGATAATGGAGAAGTGCTTAAAAAGGTATAGCTCTGTACCCTTTCCCTCTTTGTAGGCAAGCGTGCCTACCGAGCTGTATACCGCCAATAGCGACCAACCGGACAACACGATCACAATGATCCATATCCACTTGTCTCCTTTTAGTTTGTTAAAAATCTGATCCATCAGCGCAACTGTTTATTAGGTCCTTACAAAGCCATCACAGCCTCTTTAAACTTATCACCGCGTTCTTCGTAGTTCTTGAACCAGTCGAAACTAGCACAGGCAGGTGACAATAACACCGTATCTCCTTTTTTTGAGAGATGCGACGCTATTTCAACAGCTTCCTGCATGGACGAACTGTTTACAATAACATCCGTATCGTCTTCAAAAGATTCGTGAATGCGGGTGGTGTCCTTTCCGATGCATACGATCGCCTTTACTTTTGCTTTCACCAAGTCTCGAAGCATTTCATAATCATTACCTTTATCAACACCTCCAATGATGAGGATAATATCCGGAGAAAAGCTTTCCAAAGCATACCATACCGAGTTGACATTCGTTGCTTTGGAATCATTGATATAATTCACACCACCTATACAGGCCACATGCTCCAAACGATGCTCGATATTAACGTAGGAACTCATGCTCTCCATCATCGTCTTGTTCCGCAATTCCATCGCTTTGCCAATAAGGCCGGATGCCATGTTGTTGTAGA
The DNA here is from genome assembly GCF_014653155.1 of Sphingobacterium griseoflavum. GTDB lineage: Bacteria > Bacteroidota > Bacteroidia > Sphingobacteriales > Sphingobacteriaceae > Sphingobacterium > Sphingobacterium griseoflavum. Next base: position 80,783 of record NZ_BNAF01000002.1, read on the forward strand.
CATTGTGTTTCCCTTGTAAGGATAGCTCTTCTATATTCATCGCGAAAATTTCTTTGTTAGATATGTTAATTACAATATTTTTATGTTCGTCCACGTAAGCTCCCTGCCTTACCATCTCTTTCTGCGAGAACGGAAGGTGTATCGCCTTCGTATCATATAATGAAAGAGCTTTAGCGGTCTCTTCGTCATCGAGACAGTAGATAAAATAATCCGCTTCGGTTTGGTTACGGACTATCCTAAACTTAGAGGCCACGTAGTTCTCCAATCTGTAGTCGTAACGATCCAAATGGTCCGGTGTAATATTTAGGATAACGGCTATATCAGCTCGAAAATGATACATATCATCAAGCATAAAACTCGAAATCTCCAATACGTAAACATCGTACTCCTTCCGCGCTACCTGCCATGCGAAACTCTTTCCAATGTTACCGGCCAAACCTACATTAACGCCTTCTTTTTGCAGCATGTAGTAGGTTAGCATTGTCGTTGTAGACTTACCATTAGACCCTGTGATACAATACAACTTCGAATCGGTATATTGCGCAGCAAACTCGATCTCCGAAATCACCGGAATGCCTGAGGCTTTCAATGCCTTCACCAATGGAGCCTTTTCTGGTATGCCAGGGCTTTTTACTACGAGCGCTGCCTGCAGGATCCGCTCTTCACTGTGCAGAAGCTCTTCGAATGCAATCCCCTCTTGCAAAAGGGTCGTTTTATAGTACTCAGCGATAGCTCCCTTGTCGGAAACAAACACCTCAAAACCTTTATCTTTTGCCAACACAGCGGCCCCCACCCCGCTCTCGCCGGCACCCAGCACCACCAAAAAGCCGGACTGTGGATAATATGTATGTGCTATATTGGGCATATTATCTCGTTTTTAAAGTGACAATGGTTAAAATGGCCAAGATGATCGATACGATAAAAAACCGCATCACTATTTTTGATTCATGATATCCTTTTTTCTGATAATGATGATGCAGCGGCGACATCAGAAAAATGCGGCGGCCTTCCCCATACTTCTTTTTTGTGTACTTGAAGTAAGAAACCTGCAAGATCACCGATACATTCTCTAATAAAAAGACCCCACATAACACGGGTATGAGTAATTCCTTGCGGATAAGTATAGCAAAGGCTGCAATGATTCCTCCGATCGCCAAGCTACCGGTATCTCCCATGAAAACTTGGGCAGGAAACGCATTATACCACAGAAATCCTGTACAGGCCCCCACGAAAGCGCCTGCGAAAATCACTAGCTCGCCCGAATTGGGTATATACATGATATTGAGGTAGTCAGAAAAAATGACATTACCAGACACGTAGGCCAAAATAGCCAAGGTAATCCCGATGATCGCGGAGGTTCCTGTAGCCAAACCATCAATTCCATCGGTGATGTTTGCGCCATTGGACACTGCTGTAACAATAAACACAACGACAACTAAAAACACGATAAATGTCAGCAAAGAGCCATTTAGTCCAAAGATGCTCAAGACCTTTGCATAATCAAACTCGTTATTCTTGTAGAACGGTATGTTCGTTTTTGTGGACTTTACATTCTCCGCGTAGTAGCGTTCTCCAGTTTGCGTATCTGTCATAATTTGGACAGCGCGTGTCGAGGTGGGATTGGTGACCTCCTCTCGCGATACAATATCGGGATGAAAGTACATGGTTATCGCGATCAACGTCCCTAATCCAACCTGGCCAATAACCTTAAATTTTCCTGCCAGTCCCTCCTTGTTCTTCCTAAAAACTTTAATATAGTCATCCAAAAAACCGATTGATCCCATCCACACGGTTGTGACGATCATGACGAGAACGTAGATATTATCTAGTTTGGCAAACAAAAGTGTCGGAATGAGGATCCCCGCGATGATAATGAGTCCGCCCATCGTGGGTGTACCGGCCTTTTGCTTTTCCCCCTCCAGCCCAAGGTCCCGAACCGTCTCGCCGACCTGACGATTATGCAGCGCTCGAATAAGACGCCCGCCAAAGACGGTGGTAATCATTAACGAAACAATAACAGCCATGGCCGTTCGGAAAGAAATGTACTGAAAAAGACCCGCACCAGGAATGTGTACGTGCTCTTGTAGCCAGCTAAATAAGTAATATAACATTCGCTTCTATTATTGTTCGTTAAATGTGTGTTCTAAAATCTCTTTATCGTCAAAATGATGACGTTGCCCATTCACTTCTTGGTATTTCTCGTGACCTTTTCCCGCCACAAGGATAATATCACCAGGCTGTGCCAAATGGCATGCCGCCCGGATAGCTTCTTGACGTTCTGTAATCGTAAACACATTTTTCCGGTCTGTTAGCGCTACCCCGGCTTCCATATCCCGAATGATAGCGGATGGATCTTCTGTCCTCGGGTTGTCTGATGTTAGGATCACTCTGTCGCTCAGCCGCACAGCCACAGCCGCCATTTCCGGACGTTTTGCCTTGTCGCGATCGCCACCGCAGCCCAATACGGTTATAATCTGTTGATTGATCCCTCTAAGTTCACGAATGGTCGACAACACGTTGTCCACAGCGTCCGGGGTATGTGCGTAATCCACTATACCGGTAACACCATTTTTGGAGCGTACCACCTCAAAACGCCCTGCTGCACCCGCAATTTCACTCATGGCGGTCAAGACCTTCATGGTTTCCTGCTCCAGCAAGATCGCTGCACCGTATACCGCCAATAGATTGTATGCGTTAAAACCGCCCACCAATTTCACCCACAACTCGTGCCCATCAATATGCAACAGCATACCGTCAAAGTGGCTTTCCACAATGCGAGCCTTGAAATCGGTCATATTTCTCAGACCGTAGCTTTTTTTGTGCGCAAAAGTATTCTGCAGCATAACGGCTCCATTTTTATCATCCACATTGGTCAGCGCAAAAGCATAGCGATCCAAATCATCGAAAAACTTCTTTTTTGCTTTGATGTAGTGATCAAATGTGCCATGAAAATCTAGGTGATCGTGTGTAATATTCGTAAATATCCCCCCTGCAAATCTCAAGCCCGCAATTCGCTGCTGCACGACAGCATGGGAACTTACTTCCATAAAACAGTAGTCACAACCATCATCTACCATTTCTTGGAGCAACGCGTTCAGCGCGATCTGGTCTGGCGTGGTGTGCGTGGCAGAAATAATGCGATCTCCGATCTTATTTTGAACCGTAGAAATTAGTCCCACATGATATCCTAAAGCTGTAAAAAGATTAAAAAGCAACGTAGCGACGGTTGTTTTGCCATTGGTACCGGTAATACCTACAAGTTTCAATTTTTTGGACGGATCGCCGTAAAAATTAGTAGCCAACAAACCCAATACATAGGCCGTATCATCCACCAAAACATACGTTACGTCCGTGCGGATATCAGCAGGTAACTCTTCCACCACCAGCACCGAAGCGCCCCGCTCCAGCGCTGTATCGATATATAAATGTCCATCCGTATGCAGCCCACGAACTGCTACAAACATGCCGTTCTTGACAACTTTCCGTGAATCGAACGATATAGCTTGTACATCCATCTCGATAGCACCTTCGAGTTGCTGCACTGGAATAGCATGTAATAATTCTTTCAGCTTCATACGTATTAATTCAGTGCCAAAACAATTGGCGTACCTACTTTCATTTTTACCCCTGCAACCAACGACTGCGTGACCACCTTGCCCTTTCCGGATATCTTGGTTTTAAAGCCAGCGTTTTCCATGGTAAACACCGCATCGGAAAGCCCCATGCCCAAAACGTTGGGCACCACTCCCTCTTTAATCTTCACTTCCACAAATGGTATTCCTTTCGCCGAAGAGTCAATGGATTGGGCCAGTGCGGTCCAAGCTGTCGGATGAAAGCCCAATGCTTCATAAACGGCATTAGATGCTTCCTTAGAACCACCCAATGTTAGCGGCGTCCTAGACCCCGCTACATTGACCTTTCTACCAGCGAAAGTGCCGTGCAAAGAGAGGTCGTTCGCGTATACCATATCGGCCAACTCTTTAAATACAGGTCCGGCAATCGCCCCACCGTAATAGCCTTTGCGCGGATTTCTAATAACCACAATTATTGAGTACTTCGGATTTTCAGCTGGAAAATAGCCCGCAAAAGAAGACTGGTATCGCCTAGCGCCATACCCTCTGGCACCATCGTTCATCTGTGCCGTTCCCGTTTTTCCTGCTGAGCTATACAACGGAGAGCTCAGCTTCTTGCCTGTCCCTTCCGTCATCACCCCTTCCAACATACCCTGCACCTTATCAACAGCCGCTTTAGACGCAATCTGTTTGCTAATCACGCGAGCCTCGAAACGTTCCACGGTATTTCCTAAATGGCGAATCTCCTTCACAAAAAGAGGAGCTACCATTTTACCATCATTCGCCACGGCATTATAAAAAGCCAGCATCTGCAGCGGCGTCAGCCGCAATTCATAACCGTAGGCCATTTGCACCAGCGATAGCTTGCTCCAAGTACGGCTTTCTGGCGTCTTGACCCAAGGTTTTACTTCACCAGGAATCTGTAAACCTAATGGCTGCCCCAATCCAAAATGATGGAGCTTCGCTGTGTATTTAGCTGGGTTATCGCCATAGTGCGTATGCACCAATTTCGCTACGCCCACATTGGACGATTCCTCAAAAGCCTCTTTTACGCTAAGCACCGATTTCTTTGGGGCATGTGAGTCTTTGATTGTATGCGACGGAACTTTGTATGTCCCGTTCCCTATGTCCACCTTAGTAGACGTATCAACTAATCCATCATCCAGCAAGGCTAGGTAACTGGCCAATTTAAATGTCGAACCGGGATCCGCACCTTGTGCAATGGCATAATTATATTTTTCGCGAAAGACCCCTTCAGCATCTCTTGTGAAATTGGCAATAGCCCTAACCTCGCCAGTTTTTACCTCCATCAAAATCACGCAGCCATTATCGGCGTCACTGGCAACGAGTTGTTTTTCCAAGGCTCGTTGCGCCATATCCTGCATATTGACATCAAGGGTGGAAATAATATCTGAGCCATCGACAGGCGCCACTTCCACTTCCCTGCTTACAGGCACCCAGACCCCTCCTGCTATACGTTGCATGAGCTGAGAACCACTCTTTCCGTCGATGTAGGAACCGTAAGCCCCCTCCAAACCAACCAAAACAGTATCCCCTTTTGTGTTTTTATAGCCAATGGTCCTCGCAGCAAGATTTGTAAATGGCAGTATTCTTTTGTTTTCCCTTACCGTAACCAAGCTGGTCGCATATCTCTTTTTGCCCTCTTTGAACGAGTGAAACAGTGGAAAACCTTTTATAATTTTCAAATCTTGATGGGACACATTACGTTTTAACAACATATAGCGTGCTTTCTTCGCTCGTGCACCTTTCAACTGTGTCAAATATTGTCGGGCGGACTTGTCCCCAAAATGGTTTGCGAGGCGCGTGGCCAGCGAATCGACCTTTGAATTAAAAACATCGCTTTCCTCGTGTGGAATGGACATCGCATCAAACCGCAATTCATACTCAGGAACGGAGGTAGCCAACAGACTACCATCATTTGAATATATATTACCACGTGCTGCCTCAATAGAACGTTCCCTTATCGTGAGGCTATCGACCATAGCGCGCCATTCACCCCCATCCACATACTGCAGGTGAAGCAGCTTCCCGAAAACCAACAACGCTCCAAACACCATCAGCCCGAACGCCAGGTACACCCGAATGAGTATCGATTTCCTAATATTCATATGACTACGTGTTAACGTGTTATTTATTTTCTTTAACCACCTCTATCTTGATAGGCGGCTCCATACGCTCCCTTAATCCTAATGTATCTGCCCGTTTAGCAATTTCAGTCTGTGTCGTTAATTTCATCAACTCCGCAGACAGCGACTTATAGTCCCAGCTCAACTCCTTCACGTCCCGCCCTAACCGATCGATAGACCGCACCGTGCGTTCGGCCAAATGCCGATTAGAGATATATAGCAACCCCAACAGCGCCACAAAAGCCGCAAATGGCAAATTTTTAGCTACCAAATAACTGGAAAGCTTTTTTGTCGAAAAAATAGATCGCAGAAAATGCTGCGTCTCCACAACCTTTCGCTCAACCGATTCATTCATTTTTTCCTGAACCTCTTCGCTTAGCTCCTTGTCTTTTATCGTATTTTTCGACATCACAAAAAAATTAAACTACCCGTTCAGCAACACGCAATTTTGCACTACGCGATCTGTTATTATCAACCAACTCCGCTTGTCCAGCAGTAATTGCCTTCCGACTAACTATTTTAAATGGCTTTATTTCATTTCCAAAAAAGTCCTTTTCTACTTCACCTTTGAATTTGCCCTTCTGCATGAAGTTTTTAACCAAGCGATCTTCCAAAGAATGATAGGACATGACTACCAAACGACCACCGGGACGTAGCACCGGCACCGTCTGTTCAAGGAAATCCTGCAGAGCCACCAATTCTTGGTTAACCTCAATCCGTAGCGCTTGAAAAACCTGTGCATGGTACTTATGCTCTTTACCCTTCGGCACCAAACGCTTGATCACCTCCTTCAATCCAGCAACCGTTTGAATTGCACCAGTCAAACGAGCTGTAACAATTGTTTTAGCCAAAGAACGAGCATTTTGAATTTCTCCATACATACCAAATATCCTGTGCAGCTCTTCTTCCCCGTAGGTATTCAAAACCCGTTTAGCATCTAAATCCGCCACCTGGTCCATCCGCATGTCCAAATCAGCATCGAAGCGAATGGAAAAGCCACGTTCAGCCGAATCGAATTGATGAGAAGAAACGCCCAAATCAGCCAACACCCCGTCTACCTGCTTGATTCCCAGTAAACGTAAATTATTTTTTAAGAATTTAAAATTCTGATGAATCAACGTAAACCGAGGATCGTCGATCGCATTTTTCACCGCATCAGGATCTTGGTCAAAAGCAATCAGTCTGCCTGTTGCACCCAAATACTTCAGGATTTCCCGCGAATGACCACCACCGCCAAACGTCACATCCACATATACTCCATCAGACTTAAGCGCCATAGCTTCCATACACTCCCGCAACATAACAGGCACGTGGTAAACCGAAGAGCTATCCATCCAGACCTCCTTCCAAATCAAAACCACCCATCACTTGCTCCGCCAAATCGGAAAAATCCTCTTCGGACAATGCACCTAGCTGCTGATCATATTGCGCTTTCGACCACACTTCTATCTTTTCTAAATTACAGGCCAGCACCACATCCGAAGCAACCTCTGCATACTCCAACAAACTTTTCGGCAACAAAACCCGACCAGCAGCATCTAATGCCAACTCCGTCGCGCCACTCATGAACTTACGGACAAAATCCCTGTTTTTTGGCTGAAACTGATTAAGCCTTGACAACTGCTTCAGAATTTTATTCCATTCTGCACGCGTATAAATGACCAAATTTTTCTCGAAACCACGATTCACAACAAGCCCTTCCCGCTCTACATCCGGCAACTGCCTTTTGAGCGCGGCAGGAACAACCATTCTTCCCTTGGTGTCCAGCTTGCATTCGTATTCTCCAATCAAATAGTTCATCCTCTATGAGCCTAATCAAATTTTAATGTAAAAGTATACACTTTCTCCCACTTTCCCCCACAAACTAACACAAAAAAGTTTTCCACATTAACACAGGCCTTCGAAATACGACTGAACATCGATCAATAGCATATATAAAATAATGAATTACAATTAATTAAATCATTAAATTAACCACCTGCATTTCAACCAAAAGCCGTGGTCAGCAGCACATGCAAGGAATGGCAATACGCCGTAAAAAGCGGTAATTTAGCTTAACTATACTCAAATATCTTGCTCGGTGGGGGAAAGTGGAGAAGAATGTTAATCTTAGCATTATTTGTAAACGGGGGCGTTCGTATACGTAGCTAACGAAGGCTTCCAATCAACCGTACGCGCATCGGCAAGTATTTTTTTCTAACGGCAGTTCTTTAATTACCCGATTAAGGCTTTACCGTTGGTAATACCGTGTGCTTTCCTGACAAACTTTCGTTATTGTCACTGAAATCCGATATTTTTGCGTGAAATCTTGTTGAGGCGAACGCGCATTGCGTATCAGGACGTCTGCACGATTTTATTATTTTTTTAATTTTCATTGAAGATGTATAGAAGTCATAATTGCGGCGAATTACGTATAGCCGATATAAATAGGGAGGTAACACTTGCGGGTTGGGTTCAAAAATCGAGAGATAAAGGGTTTATGGTATGGGTGGATTTGCGTGACCGTTTTGGTATCACGCAGTTGATCTTTGACGAATCGCGAACCAGTACCTCTATCATGCAGCAAGCAAAGGGTTTAGGGAGGGAGTTTGTCATCCAAATAAAAGGATCGGTCATCGAGCGTGAATCCAAAAACAAAAACATAGCGACTGGCGATATCGAAGTATTGGTAAACGAGCTTACGGTGTTGAACGCTTCTGAGATTCCGCCCTTTACGATAGAAGACGAGACCGATGGCGGGGAAGATATTCGGATGAAGTATCGTTACCTCGATATACGTCGCAATCCAGTCAAAAACAGTCTGTTGTTCCGCCATAAAGTAACCCAAGAGGTACGCAATTACCTATCAAACTTGGACTTTTGCGAAGTGGAGACCCCTTACCTTATAAAATCAACCCCTGAAGGCGCTCGAGATTTTATTGTGCCTTCACGAATGAACCCGGGCCAGTTTTATGCGCTACCACAGTCGCCCCAAACCTTCAAGCAATTATTGATGGTTGGGGGATTGGATCGCTACTTTCAGATTGTTAAATGCTTCCGCGATGAGGATTTACGTGCTGATCGCCAGCCAGAGTTTACACAAATTGATTGCGAAATGTCGTTTATTGAACAAGAAGACATATTGGATGTCTTTGAGGGATTGACAAGACATCTATTAAAAGCTATCCATAAGATCGAAGTCAGCAAATTTCCGCGCATGACATTTGATGAAGCCATGCGTACCTACGGAAACGACAAACCGGATATTCGCTTTGGCATGAAATTCGGAGAACTTAACGCCGTTGCTCAGCATAAAGATTTTGCGGTTTTTAACAATGCAGAATTAGTTGTCGGCATCGCCATACCGCAAGCAGCTTCGTATACCCGGAAACAGATAGACGAACTTATCGAATGGGTAAAGCGTCCTCAAGTAGGAGCATCTGGAATGGTCTATTGTAAATGTGAATTGGATGGCAGCTATAAATCATCTGTAGACAAGTTTTACGATCAAGCGGATCTTTCGAAATGGGCCGAAGCAACGGGCGCTGTAGCGGGAGATCTCATCGTCGTACTATCAGGTCCTACTTTGAAAACCCGCACGCAGCTAAGTGCATTGCGTATGGAAATGGGCAACCGTCTAGGTTTGCGAAAGCCTAATGAATTTGCTCCTTTATGGGTCATAGACTTTCCGCTATTGGAATGGGACGAAGACAGTGCACGCTACCATGCCATGCATCATCCGTTCACCTCACCAAAACAAGAAGATATCCACTTGCTGGACACCAACCCCGGGAAGGTGCGTGCCAACGCTTATGACCTTGTATTAAATGGCAACGAAATTGGAGGCGGCTCGATCCGTATACATGATAAGGAAACACAAGCGCTGATGTTTAAGCACCTAGGCTTTACTGCCGATGAAGCGCAGGAACAATTTGGCTTTCTAATGAACGCTTTCCAATACGGTGCGCCACCTCACGGTGGACTGGCCTTCGGTCTCGATCGCTTGACAGCCATCCTCGGCGGACAAGAGACGATTCGAGATTTTATTGCTTTCCCGAAAAATAACGCGGGTCGCGATGTGATGATCGACGCGCCTTCTCCTATCGCCGGCAGCCAGTTGGAAGAGCTCAGTATTGCTTTGGATCTCGATTAGCACGATAGGAGCTTTGACGCGTTCTTATAGGCTTTTTAAACAGGCGGAACTTGGTCCAAAAAGGGTATTTCAATTTCTTTTTTGGACCATTCTGACCATGTCATCACCCGGTTGTGCGCATATTTTGTATCACTTGGCATTTTCTTTGCGCTGTCCTTATCAAAGCGTACAGCAGTTTTATTAAATCGACCTTCATTTAAGCACATAGCAAAGCTTTTTGTCGTCCTTTCAAAATACTAGACTGATCATATGGCGCGGCAATTGGCAGACATATTTATTAACGAAAGCACAGTCAAACAAATTGACACTATGCGTAGCGACATCACGAAGAGTAATCTAGACAGCTTTAAAGAAGCACTAGCTGACGGAACGGAGAAATTTTTCGACCTAGAGAACTCCAAGAAAAAAGCACACCTCACCAAATGGAAGGCGACTGAAAACTTGGACCGGTATCTGTTGGATTTCGAAGCAAACTTTACTCGCCGTGGCGGGAAAGTTATATGGGCAAATGACGCAGAGGAGGCACGGGAAGAAATAAGGCGTATTCTTGCGAATCAGGAAACAAAAGCTATAGTAAAGACCACTTCGGCAAGCTGTGAAGAAATTGGTTTATTCGACTTTCTTCATGATAAAGGCTTTGACCCCGCAGAAACAGATACCTTGGCATTTATTAAGCGGCTATTCCCCAAGGAGTCGTCCACTTGGACTTTCCCTCCTTCTCTAGTAAACCTTTCAGCTATCATCCAACAGTTTCACGAAAAATTTCAGACACCGATCGATAGCAAACCTGAGCAGCTTATCGAAAAGGTAAACCAACTTATTCGAGAAAAGCTTAATCAAGCTGAAATCGGTATCGCCGGAGTTGACTTTTTAATCGCGGACAGCGGTAGCATCGGCCTTACAGAAAACGAGGGTAATGCCATGTTGCTCAGCTCGTTTTCAAAAATACAAATCTTCATTGCGGGAATCGATAAGATTGTTCCTTCTGTTCAGGATATGGACTTATTTTGGCCTTTGCTCGCGTCGTATACCAACGGACAAAGTCCGGCAGTATACAACAGTATTTTGAGTGGTCCGCGACAAGCAGGCGAAGTGGATGGGCCGGAAGCAATGTATGTTATCCTGCTGGACAATGGACGCAGCAATCTATTAGCAAAAAAAGAACAACGACAAGGTTTATATTGTATACAATGCAGTGCCTGCCGTTATATTTATCCTGTTAACAGCGGCGGTGGAACACTTATGGATGACAACGTACACCCAGGACCTATCGGCTCCATGGTTGCGCCACATATGAATACGACAAAAGACCTCAGCCATCTAAGCTTTGCATCGCCCTTAGATGGCCAAGCATCCGTCATATGCCCTGTTCGGATAGAAATCGACAAAATGTTGTTATTGAACCGTAAGGAAGCTGTTGAACAAAATTTAGTGAGGAAATCAGAGAAAAGGTTTTGGGGTGGCTTTGCTTATTTGTTCCTACGCCGGCGTTTACTGGATTTTTTTGGACATAAGACGAAAAACTTTCTCTTTCAGCATCTCTTGAAAAAAAGCTGGGGAAAAGAGCGCAGCTTGCCGCGTGTAGCTAAAAAGTCTTTTGCGCAGCAATGGCAGGATCAGGAGAAAAAAAAGAATCAATAGGGATCCACATCAATAGCGATACGGATTCCTTTGTTACTTTTATCCATTTCAAACTGCAAGATGGCCTGCTGAATCAACTCCTTAACTTTTGCAATACTCACATTGTTCCGCTCCACTTTTAATGTGATAGTTTGAATGAAATAATTTCGAACACGAGACACCAAGGGGGGTTCGGGCCCAAGCACGCGACTGCCTAAGTTGCCGCGCAACAAATGGGCCAATCGCTGTGCTCCATCGTGAGCACGCTGCATATCGGCATCTCGTAAATCGATCTTTATCAATCGATAAAATGGGGGGTATTGGTAGTTCTTCCGTTCCTTCACTTCGGTCAAGAACATCCTTTCGTAGTCGTGTAGTATAACTTGTTCCAATACCCGATGGTTAGGCGAATACGTCTGAATCACCACACGCCCATCTTTCTCTCGCCTTCCGGCGCGTCCCGCCACCTGAGAAAAAAGTGAGAATGCCCGCTCGTAAGCACGAAAGTCTGGAAAATTAATCATGGCGTCCGCATTGATAATTCCGATAAGACTAACATGACCGAAATCCAGTCCTTTGGCAACCATTTGTGTACCAATCAAGATATCAAATTCTTGATCGTCAAACGCCGTAATAATTTTGTCAAATCCATATTTTCCCTTTGCCGCATCCAGATCCAAACGTCCTATACGTGCCTGCGGAATAAGTAGTTCCAACTCCTCTTCTACGCGTTCCGTCCCAAATCCTTTACTTTCAATATGTGGCATACCGCATGCCGGACAGACTTGAATAGGAGGCTCGTTATGTCCACAGTAATGACAGTGCAAATGATTGGTCGACTTGTGGTAAGTTAAACTCACATCACAGTTTATACATTTAGCTACCCAACCACATGTACTACATTGAACGAAAGGTGTATGCCCACGTCTGTTTTGAAAAAGGATAACCTGCTCCTTTCGCTCCAAAGCTTCGCTTATTGCTTGCAGCAAAACTCCGCTAAAATAGGAGAACATCTGTTCCTTTCGCCCTTCCTCAGCAATATTTACAACATGAATATCAGGGAGTTTAGCATCTCCGAAGCGTTCTTTAAGTTCTACCAACCCATATTTATTTGCTTTTGCGTTAAAGTAGCTCTCTATCGACGGTGTTGCCGAGCCGAGCAATACTTTGCCATGATGTAGATGTGCGAGGTATATTGCTGTATCCCTTGCATGATAGCGGGGAGCGGGTTCATATTGCTTGTAGGAACTCTCGTGCTCCTCATCCACAATTATCAGCCCCAAATTTTTGAACGGTAGAAATACGGCGGAACGGGCTCCAATAACGACATGATATTCGCCGCTCAAAACTTTGTGCCATACTTCAGCGCGTTCGTTGTCATTAAACTTGGAGTGGTAAACGCCGAGTTTATCGCCGAAATGCATTTTCAGTCGATCTGTAATTTGCGAAGTCAAGGCAATTTCTGGCAATAGATAGAGGACATTTTTCCCCGACTCGATTACCTGTTCAATCAAACGGATGTAAATTTGTGTCTTACCCGAGGCGGTAACGCCATGCAGCAGCACGACATCTTTTTGTTGAAAAAGTGTATTTATTTCGTCAAATGCTTGCTGCTGTTTCTCATTAAATACAAACGTGGTCGTGATTTCGACATCCTCTCCGCCCAAACGGGACACGACTTTTTCCTCCACATCGAAGATCTCTTTTTCAATGAGCGATTTGACAATCCCCGCGCTGACACCAGCAGCCTCCATGATATCTTGCCTTGTCACCTCTGCCTTAGATTTACGCAACTGGAGAAACGCCAGTAGGGCATCTTGCTGTTTTGGGGCACGGTTCAGTGCATCCATGAGTACGCGCATATTTTCCGGATCCGCGAAGGCCGTTGCAAGACGCAAGAAGGACTTACGTTTCGGCTTAAAGCGGTCTTTGATCTCTTCCGAAATCAAAATGTAACCGTGATCAAAGAGCGACTTTAATAAGGGGAAAACCGTTTTTTGACCAAGAAGTTTTATGATATCGTTAACAGTAAGCTCGCCGGCTAAGTCTAACGCCTCCATAACCAAATAGCCTTTATCAGACAAAAGAGAACGGTCGAGCTCTGCGGTGTCAGCTGCTACGATCTTTGTTTCACTAGCCATTTTGAGAGCCGCAGGCAAGGCTGCTTGCAACACTTCGCCAAGATAACACATATAATAACTCGCCATCCATTCCCACAAGGCCAGCTGGCTGCTGTCGACAACCGGCTCATCGTCAATCACATGCAAAATATATTTAGCCTCGTAAGTTAAGGGAGCTTCTTTAGACACTCGATGGACAACCGCCGCATAAATTTTGTTGCGACCAAACTGCACAATTACGCGTTTGCCAATCGACACGTCTTTATTCCACTCTACCGGAACCCTATAGGTGTAAGTTTTCGCTATATGCAAAGGCAAAATAACCTCTACAAAAAGGGTTTCTCGATCTGTGCTAAACAAAGTGGTGTCAGACATATGAACAAAGGTAGAAATCCTGTGTGATATCTTCCCCATATAAAACGGCGTGAGGAAAATAAAGGATTTACAAAACGGCTATTTCAATTTAGATTTAAAAAACTACACGCTCGCTAGGAGGTATCGTTTCTCACCTTTAACGCTTGCTGCAATCACGAACGGTTTCTTAACGCCGCAACAAACAACCCTCCCCAACCTATGATGAAACACAAGCCGCCCAGTGGCGTGATTGGTCCTAACATCGTCAAACCTTCCAACCCAATCAGGGAACGTATACTAAGTAAATACAGGGAGCCGCAGAACAACACAATCCCTAACATAAACGCTATAAAGGAAATGCGTATGGATGCATTTTTAGCCCTTGAAAAGGTAGAAAGAAACAATAACGCGAAGGTATGATAAAATTGATATTGGTTAGCTGTAGCCCACGTTCCCATATGATAATCGCTAATCTTGCCTTCCAGCCCGTGCGACCCAAACGCCCCTAATATCACAGCTGTCAGACCAAAAAAAGAAGCTGCTAATATAATTTGTTTATTCATAAAGGAGATAAAATTCTATAACGTATGTTTTGCGCTTATAAATGTATAAAAATAAAAGCATATTGTGTTTTCATTTTCTGCTTTTCTCCGCTTAACATACTTCTGCCGAACGCATATTCCGTTGTTTTGTTCCTGCTTTACTTTTTATTTTTTTATTTTTGACTTTGTTACAGGTTTGTGCGCAATGAGAAATACCATCATACTATCTATATTATTGTTTGTCGCAGTTATCGGCGCTTCCATATATTACTTCACTGATTTAAACGGCAGCGAGAAAGAAGGCCTTCGACCGCTCAGTTTTTTGCCAAAGGAAACTTTTTTGGTCAGCAGCTTTCATAACGACGCAATCACAGACAACATTTTCAAGGACTTTGAAATCTTTGAGGCGTTGGTTGGTAAAGGAGAAATGAAGCAATGGCAGTTTTGGAAAAGCAAGCTTTTACGAAACGCTGCTTTACAGCCCTATGTGAATGGAACGGACATCCTCATTTCTTTTCACCCATCGGGAGAAAAAATTGTTTCCCTCTTTAGTATACCAACCAATGAACGTATACAAGGAGCCGACTTAGAGACAATGATACGTGAAGCGGCTAGCGATTATGAAGTGACCGCCCGCGACACGTTGGGTGTACGTATTTTTGATTTGCACGCTGACAGTAAAGACAGCATATTTCATATCACTTATTACAAACACATAATTTTTGCGAGCTATTCAGACAGCCTCATCTATAAAGTAACAGATCCAAAACAACCGAAGCTGAGCAAAGCCGCCATAGACTATTTTGTAGAGAACAACAGCAGAAACTCTCCATTATGTGTTTACTTTGTACACGATCAAATAGACCACATTGCTCGTCACCTGATGCGCGGCCAGCCAGGCAGCTACCTCGAGCTTTTCCGCTCAGTCGGAGGCCAATCTGCTTGGAATCTGAACTTCAAGAATGACGCATTGATTTTGAGTGGTGAAAGCGAAACCATGCGCGAGCGCAAGAATTATCTTGAAGTATTTGGTAGACAAAGTAAAACTACGCAAAGTCTTTTCAACTATTTCCCGGAAAATACCGCATCCTATATGGCATTTGCGATCAGCAGCTCAGCAATGTTTCACGACGATCTGCAAAAAATGTTTGATGCTCGAGGGGAAGCAGACCGGTTATCTAATTTGTTTCAGCAGTCAGCGATCGATAGCGAGCTATTGACAAGTAAGGATACACGTCAAATATTTGGAAACGAATTTGCTATCGTCGAACAGAGCAATCAAACGATCTTAGGCTTTATCAAGCTGAATAATTCTACTGAATTTAGTCGGCAGATCGATTTGATTTCGACTCAAACGGGCGATTCGCTTTTCCGTTTCGACCATGCCAATATGCTTTACGCACTTTTCGGCGACCCATTCAAAGCATTTAATAGACCTTATTTTATCCGCATCGGAAACATTGTAGTCCTCGCCAGCAGTCAAAGTGTGTTACAGGATTTTAAGCGCGATTGGGCGCGGGAAAATCTCCTAATCAATACACTCGGCTTTAAAAACTTTGAAAGAATACAGGGAAATGAGGCTAATGTAACCTATTTCCAACGGATGCGAAGCTCGTCATCGTTAATCAGTAATTTACTGAAACCAGCCTTCCGATCGGATTTTCGCCATAATTCAGACTATGGCTTCCAAGACTTTTATTCTTGGTCTGTGCAAATTTCTGGTAACAACGGTGATTTTCTATCGAGTATTTACGGCATCTATAAAAGCAAGACCGCTTTAGGTGCAACACCAGAATGGACCTATGCATTTAAAAACCGTCCAATAACAGCACCTCAAGTTTTTGAGCATTCTGATACCAGCCAGTTTATTCTGATACAGGAACAAGACCATACCGTCCATGGCATACATCCGTCTGGAAAGCAGCTGTGGTCAGCCGTTTTTCAAGGCCGGGTGGTTGGTCAAGCCCAGCAACTTGCGGATCGATCCATTGTATTGGTCACAGACCGCAACCGTTTATACAGGTTTGACAGCAATGGCAATGGATTGCCTGGATTCTCCCTCGGTTTGAGCAGCGAGCCGAGCTATAGCCCGACGATTGCCGACGTCGGCGGGGAACAGCTTATTTTTATCCCGGCGGGGAACGAATTGCTGGTATACGGTCTAGATGGGAGGCGCATGGAAAAATGGACTTCAGAAAAGCTAGCC
Source organism: Sphingobacterium griseoflavum (assembly GCF_014653155.1). GTDB lineage: Bacteria > Bacteroidota > Bacteroidia > Sphingobacteriales > Sphingobacteriaceae > Sphingobacterium > Sphingobacterium griseoflavum. The sequence goes on from NZ_BNAF01000002.1 coordinate 97,476, forward strand.
GGCAGAATTTTATTTGATGTAAAGGTACGGAACAATGAGGTGTTTGTGGGCACAGATAACGGCTATTTTTACCAGTTCGATGCGATGGGACAACTTCTTCGAAAAGAAGTCGTGGAAGGCAGTCACTTTCGCAGTCCCATCGCGTTCCTGAGCACGTCCGATCAAAGCCTGTCGCTTGCCGCGGTCGACACTGCTAGCAACCTGGTAACGGTCGATTTTAAAAACCCGGCGATAAAGCGAAAAATTGGGCCGTGGCACGGGAAATCCGTATTTGCTTTTGATCAAAGCGGGTCGTATCCTGCCGGTAGACTTATCGTGTTAGATGGCAAAAAACTCGTCGTGAATCAATTTCCAGATGGCCAGTTAATATACGATTTCACATTTACGCAGGTAGTGGATGATAGACCTCAGTTTTTTGACAATGCCGGTAACGGAAAGCTGATGGGGATTGCTTCACGTGAAAATGGCCTCATCTATATTTTTGATGAAAAAGGCTCCGTCATCGAAGGTTTTCCGATTGAATCCATGCCGCTATATTACTACGGAAAAATAGATTACAACAGTCCAACGTTCCTCTTGAGCGTTAGAAGGGACCGAAAGTTATATGCGTTTAAGAAGTAAGGTTTTCTCCAAGCAACGGAAGCTATGCAATTTGCACCGCGATTTACTACCGTAAAGACTTGTTGTCAAAAAATTTCTTTAACCAACAAAATTATAGTAGGTTTGCAATCTTAGAATATTTATGCTGACAGGACAAATACATTTACGTTTACTTTCCGAACCTAAGAATATCGTTATCACCACCCATCATAAGCCTGATGGCGACGCCTTAGGCTCTTCATTGGCTCTATATCATTGGCTAAAAGCGAAGAGACATGCTGTGGAGGTGGTGCTTTCTTCCGATTTTCCAACATTTTTGGACTGGATGCCAGGGCGTGAAGACGTAATTATTTATCCGACAGCGAAAGATAGGGCAACGGATTTACTCCAGCATGCCGACATCATCTTTTGTTTAGATTACAGTGCCCTCAGCCGAACTAATATTTTGGAACCCATTATCCAACACGCCGCAGGGCAGAAATGGATGATCGACCATCACCTTGATCCGGAAGATTTCGCGAGCCTACGGTATTGGGATCCAAGTGCTGCTGCGACTGCGCAGTTAATCTACAGTTTTATCTGCACGGTGATTGGAGACAAAGAAGGATTAACAGCCGAGATTGCTACCTGCTTGTATGCAGGGATCATGACAGATACTGGCTCGTTCCGTTTTCGTTCCACAACTTCCGCCGTGCACCAGATTATCGCTTCGTTAATCGATGCAGGAGCGAGAAATTGGGAAATACATGAGCGAGTTTACAACAGTTCTACAGAAAGCCGCTTGAAGTTTTTGGGTTACTGTTTGTTAAATTGTTTGGAAGTGATTCCAGCATACAATACGGCCATTTTCTCGGTCAGCAAAGAGGATTTACAGCAGTTCAACGTAACGACAGGCGATACAGAAGGTTTGGTCAATTATGCACTTTCCGTCAAGGGAATTCGATTAGCTGCTTTATTTATTGACAGAACCGAATTAATTAAATTATCTTTGCGATCTATTGGAGACATTCCATGTAATGAAATTTGTAAAAAGTACTTTAATGGGGGCGGGCATTTAAATGCTTCTGGAGGAAGTTCGAATGAGGAGCTTAGTCAGGTTGTCAACAAATTCAAGTCTATTTTACCAGCTTATAAAGAAATATTAACAACATAAATTTAGTGATTAGATCAGAAAAATGAAGAAATCGATTTTATTCCTTTCGGCAGCTGTAACCGTGTTAGCGACTGCAGCTTGCCAAAATTTCAAAAAAGGTGATGGTGGTCTTGAATATAACATCGTAAAAGATGCCGGCGCAGAAAAAGCCCAAGCAGGCGATTTATTATCGGTAGATATGATTGTAAAATCGGATCGCAAAGATTCGTTATTACAAAGTACATACGACATCGGTTTGCCGCAGATTATCAATATTGCCCCTGATTCCATTCCAGGATTGTACGCCGGCGATTACAATTCGATGTTCAAGTTTTTGGGCGAAGGCGATAGCGCCATTTTCCGTTTGAATCTGGACACGATGGCGGCAAAAACTGGCCAACCAAAACCGGAATTCGCCGACAAGTTTGTCACGTTTACCGTAAAGGTTAGAAAGCACTTTAAAAAAGGAACGTTGACGGATTCTGCTTTGTATGCGCAGATTGACAATTACTTTAAAGGAGAAATTGAAGGCTTAAAGAAAGCTGAAGAAGGTAAATTGGCCAGTTACATTGCGGATAAAAAACTGGAGCCTAAGAAGACCGCTTCTGGCCTTCAGTATGTAATTGCCGAAGAGGGAAAAGGAAATAAGGTTGTTGTAGGTGATACTGCAGTGGTAAGTTATACAGGTAGACTCGTAAACGGAACCATTTTTGATACAAACAATGCGGAACTGGCAAAGAAAGAAAACAAGTTCAACCCAATGCGTCCGTATGAACCGCTACGTTTTCGTGTAGGACACGATCCTGTTATTCAAGGTTGGACGGAAGGTTTCCAATTGCTAAGCAAAGGTAGCAAAGCGACATTTTTAGTACCTTCTAGCCTAGGTTACGGCGAACGTGGCGGCGGGACCATCCCTCCATATGCACCACTCGTTTTCGAAATCGAGGTTCTTGATGTCGTCCCAGGCCCTAAAACAGACGCCCCTGCTATCGATTCGGTCGCAACAAAAAAATAAAAATTTTATCAATTTGATAATGAAAACGCAAGATTACTAAAAGTCTTGCGTTTTTTTGTTGTAATTAGGTCTTCTAATGCGAAAAGCCTAATTTAGCGAGCATTATCAACAGCATTATGTCCACTAAACCCTATACCCTAACCGACACGCATACACATATCTATTATCATCCAGTGGGGATCGCACTGGACGAACAGCTTGCTCGGTGCTTCGAAAAAGGGATAGATCGCTTGTTTTTACCGAATGTGGATAGTGCATCCATGGATAGCGTATTGGCAGCGTCCAAAGCGTACCCCGACAACTGCTTTCCGATGTTGGGTTTGCATCCCTGTTCAGTGAAAGCTAATTTTAGGGAGGAGTTACAGGTTATCGAAAAAACGTTGGCCAAGCAAACTGTTTATGCTATAGGAGAAATTGGCCTTGATTTATATTGGGATAAGACGACTCTACCTTGGCAGAAAGAAGCCTTTCGTATACAGGTAGATTGGGCCAAGTCGTTGGGTTTACCCATAGACATACATTGCCGCGAAGCGTTTGACGAACTATTTGCATTGCTAGTCGAACTGCAGGATGACAAGTTGTTCGGCATTCTACACTGTTTCACCGGAACATTGGAGCAAGCTCATAGAGCAATTGACCTCGGTTTTTCATTAGGTATAGGCGGTGTGGTAACGTTTAAAAAATCTGGATTGGATGCCGTCGTTCGCGAGATTGATATGGCGCATATCGTTTTAGAAACCGATGCGCCCTACCTTGCGCCTGTACCCTTCCGTGGGAAGGAAAATGAGAGCAGTTACTTGGCGTACATTGCACAGAAAGTAGCTGATATCAAAGAAATGGACATTCGACATATCGCTGCTATTAGTACAGCAAATTCAAAAAAAATATTCGGTATATAGCGCTTCACCATGCATAACATATTCATTATTTACACAGGCGGTACAATAGGGATGGTGAAAGATCCTGACACCGGAACATTTGTGCCTTTCGATTTCGAGCTGATTGCGCGGAACTTACCCGATTTGGCGCGTCTAAATTATAAATTGACGGTACATTCCTTTACACCGATCATTGACTCGTCAAATATGAAGCCCTCCATTTGGGTGGAGATGGCACAAATCATAAAAAACAATTACGACCACTATGATGGATTTGTGATTCTACATGGATCGGATACGATGTCGTTCTCTGCATCCATCTTAAGTTTTATGCTGGAAGGATTGCAGAAGCCAGTTATCCTCTCCGGATCGCAGTTGCCAATCGGAGAAATCCGAACAGATGCCCGCGAGAATATGATGACCGCTTTGGAAATTGCATCGGCAAAAGAAAACGGAAAATCGATCATACAAGAGGTTTGCATTCTTTTCGACAACAAACTCTTTCGAGGAAACAGATCCTTTAAATACAACTCCGCGAAGTTCGAAGCATTCCGCTCGCCTAATTATCCCGTGCTTGCCGAAGCGGGCATTCATATCAACTACAACAGGGAGGCTTTGTTGGACAATACCGACAAACAGTTTATCATGCATACGCAGTTAGATAACCACGTAGGGGTGTTAAAGCTATTCCCCGGCATCAGTCCCAAATTCATTCAATCGATCTTGGACGCCGACGTACGGAGCATCGTTATGGAGACTTTCGGTTCTGGAAACACAATGACTGACGGTTGGTTTTTGGAAATGCTTGCCAAAGCCGTTGACCGAGGTAAAAACATCTTGGATATTTCGCAATGTAAAGTTGGTTCCGTCGAACTGGGGCGCTATGAAACGTCGCAGGGTTTGAAAGCGATTGGCATTTTAAATGGTTACGATATGACTTTCGAAGCTGCTGTCACGAAGCTGATGTATCTCCAGGGGCATTTTAAGGACCAGGAATCAGTAGCGTTTTGGATAGAGCAAGACATTCGTGGAGAACTTACAGTAAACGATTGACGTCCCTAAGCAAGGATATTACCTAAAAAGTTTCAAATTCCCGACTGCCCGAAGGTCGGGAATTTTATGCGGAACAAGCCTCTTTATGCCTTCTGTCAAACAGGTGCTTCACGCGGGTTAACTTGTAAAAGTCATACAGCGCAATGACCAATAAAATGAGACAGGTGAGGTAAAATGTACCGTTTTCTAAATATAAGTAGCCAATGCCTGCAAACACACCTCCACAGACGTAAGCAGTCATGATGGTCAATAGCAAATGGAATTTATCGACCAACGCCTTATTTTGTCTATTTTGACGTTTACTAAACATGGAAACCAAAATCGCTAAGTCGGTTGTTAGCCCGGTCAAGTGGGTGGTTTTCACGACCGAATTTGAAATGCTTGCGGTTAGTCCGTTTTGCAGTCCCATGGCAAAGAGCAGTGCAGCGACCAGAAACTCTGTCTCCTGTAAAGAGTTTGTGTAAAAAAAGTCGAGATACAGTCCCACGAAAAGGATGCTCAAAAATTCCAATACGACCGGAATAGCATGGGATATATATTGGCTCCACCGGCCTCGGCCCTGCACAATGACGAGATTGGAGAGGAAGCTACCGGTGAAAAAGAGGGAAATCCACAAAAGCACGACAGCTCCTTGGTACCAGTTGCCTTTACTGAGTTCTTGTGCGAAAACCGCATAGTAGCCCGTAACGTTAGAGGTGAACGCAAAAAACACGGTCACCGAGGCAACGTTGACCATGCCTGCAGAAAAAGCGGTCAATGCCCCCAACTTCACATTATCGCTTTGCGTACGATGATTACTATATTTTCTCAGCATATCGACCAGTAGGATCTTTTCTCTCTAATACAATCTCTATGATACCTTTGACCTGCAGATCAAAATTAAGGTGTAACACGAGTCTTTCCGCACTTATCTGCTGGATTTGAAAACTTTCGATGGGTTTACCATTTTTTCGTAGTTCCAAAACATGTCCTCGACCTTTAATGAGCCATTTTAAGTCCCGATTTGCGCTTGCATCCGCTGCATAGAGCGTCCGATCTTCTCCAAACTTCCATACACCCAAGTGCAGTTCTTCAACATCTCGTAGAATTTCTTTTCTTAAACCTTCTTGCAACTGCGAACTTGATGCCAATTCTGGCGAAGCATTGTCTTTCTCTAGACGCCACTCTTTCTCTACCCACTCCCCTTGAATCAGACGTTCCGGGCTTTCGTAATAAATCACCACCAAACTGCTGCCAATCAACAATGAGGCAATAAATGCATACATTACTATAACAAGTCTATCTCTACTCATAGCTAACCCTCCAATCTTTCCTGAAAAAGAAGCTATCCATGCTATCTATTCCTTCGACCACTTGTTTCTCTAAACTCACTGGTATAGTGGCTACACCAATATGATATACATGTTCTTTTAATAATTCCGTGATATCAAAGACGTTGCGTTCCTTGGAGGCAAATGTATATCCTTCTGGCAATACAATATGCGTAACGCGACTTCCTTTGAAATAGTTTCGTAAATACCGACTGTTTCTTGATATCAGTAAATCGCAATACATACCAACCAAATTGTTTTTAAAGCGGGATCTGATCATCTCGCAGCCCTTGATAAAGTCCGCGCTTTCCAGTCGAGCCAAGTGATCTTCTTTTGTGATGCCTAGGAGGCTTGTAATGGAATCTCCGATATCATATCCACAAGCAAGCACAAGCTCTACTTTCCGATCTGTACGTTTCTCCATGAAGTCTAAGACGATACGAAGGGAATATACACTGAAATCAGTCGGAATGAGAACACATGCTACATTTTCCATACTTTGCCATTTTTTCAAATATACAGTAGTACCATAGCAATGGGATGAAACACAGATTAGTTTTCCATTAGACTTTTAGCATAATCGTTAAAATAAGATTAGAAACGGTTGCCAGATTAAAGCAGTATTAAAAATGGCGGTATTGCAGAGAGCGATGCACTATTTCTTCTGCATCAGCCTTTCAACGTTGGCTACAACAGTCTGCTGTCTATACTAGGCAACTCAATGCGGACGGTAGTACCTTTGCCTAATGTGGAAGCCACGGAGAGCTGACCGTTGTGCATTTTGATGATGTTACGCGCGAGTGGAAGGCCGATGCCATAACCTGAAAAGTTTGCCGTGTTAGACGCTCGGAAATACGGATCATAGATGAACGACATTTCTTCTGCAGGAATTCCAATACCTTCATCCCGAATAAGTATCAACACCCCCTTATCGAAAGCACCCAACGCCACATAGGCCGTATGGTTGGTTGAATATTTGCAAGCGTTGGAAACGACATTGGAAATAGCCAGTTGCAAAAGTGGGGCAGATCCATTTACCTTCAACTTTATACTGTCATCGGGCAGCATACTGAAGTCCGTTTTGATGTGGAAGTGTTCATTTATAGCTTTTACAGTCATTTCGGCATCCATGATAATTTGGTCAATGCGTACAGGTTTAAAGTTAAGGTTGTTATTTTCAAAGCCTGTACGGGCCAATAGCAACAATGCACTAGTTTTTTTCTCCAAATTCTCCGCCGCATCCGCAATCTTTTGTATCGAATATTTATATTCGTCGACATTGCGTTGCTTTGACAACGCCAAATCAGCGATACCGATAATGGAAGTGAGCGGGGTGTTCAACTCGTGGGATGCATTACTTATAAAATTTTTCTGCGTTTCGAAAGAGGTTTCAATTCGCGTCAGCATTTGGTTAAATGTATCGGCAAGTTTGCTCAGCACCCCGCTATCTCGCCCCACAGTAAGCCTCAGGTAAAGATTTTCCGAACCTATTTTCTCTACCTCACCGATCAATTCGCTGATCGGCTTTATAAAAGAGCGTTTAACCAATAAGGAAATGACGACCACAAAAAGTACCCCCAGCAGAAGTGCTACAATCAAGAGATTTCGAAGATAGTTCAGGTGATGGGTGTAGAAATAATTTTCGGCGGAAACGCCGAGTATATAATGTCGACCCTTTTGGAAATAATACTTTGTAGCATAGAATGTATTGCCAATCTTGAAATTGCTCGTGCCGGTCTTATCGATATGCTTCCATAGCTTTTTATCGAAACCACTGCTATGTATGATCTTGCCACTGGCATCCAGTTCCACAATAAATTCACGCTGCTTATTCAGTTCTTCGACGTAGCTCAAAGACCATCCAGTTGCAACACTTTTGCCGTAGAACATTTCTTCGGCAGCGAGGTTACGCCGCAATTCCAAGCGTTTATAGAAGTCTGAAAACGCAAAATTTGTAATGGAATACATAATAAACACCACAAAGGACGCTGTGTATACTACCAAAATGGCAATCAAGGAATACAGGATTTTGTTGTAATTACGCATCAGTTTTCAATCTTTAGCACATAACCCATACCAATAACGGTTTGGATAGCTTTAATCGGCGTGACCTTCTCGATTTTCTTGCGCAGGTAGTTTACATATACATCCACAACATTGGAACCTATATCGAAATTGATCCCCCAAACTTTATCCAATAGCTCGCTACGTTCAAACACCTTTTGGGGAGACTGTATAAAGAGCAGAAGAAGGCGATATTCCGTCGATGTGAGGTTTAATTCCTGTCCGTCGGCATAAGCGATTTTCTTGTAGTCGTCTATCTGCAAAAATTTATAGCGAAATACGCGCTTTTCCACGGATTGCACCTGTTTAGTTATCTCCTGTTTGCGGCGGATAAGGGTGCGCACCCGGGCCTTAAGCTCGATCAACTTGAAAGGTTTGGACAAATAGTCATCGGCCCCGCTATCCAAGCCCAGTACGACGTTCTCCGGACTACCCAATGCAGTGACCATCAGTATAGGCAAATCTGTATATCCCAGCACACGGAAGTTCTTACAAATATCCAAGCCGTTCATTTCGGGTAACAAAACGTCAAGGATGACCAGATCTATAGGATTATTTTGTAACGTATGCAAAGCATCCTCATATTTTTTTGCATGCAATACCTTATAACCGTCTTCCTCCAGCCCTTGCATAATGACCTCCGCCACATTTTTCTCATCTTCTACTAATAGTATACGCTGTCCGTCCATAGAAATTATCTTTGCTGCTTTGGTTTATAAATAGCTAAAATATGATATTTCCATGGATAATTGATAAGCTGGCTAATGCTAAACCCTAAAAAAATATATTCACGTACCCGATAATCTCCAGTAGCATAAGTGGGCATTAAACCTGACCGATATCCTAACTCGATCCGTCGTTATCAAAAATCTTGTCTTATGCAAAGAACAGGAGAACAAAAAAAACTTATACTTGTCTTAGACAAACAATTGCTAATGTTTCGAACTGTGGATAAATCAAATCTTTAAACAAGATCAAATGAAAAAAAACGTTATCAGCTGGTTATTAAGCTGCTCCATGCTCCCCTTGCTCGTTATCGCATTATCCTTTAGCGCGGTAGAAAAGACCAATGAAATTTATGCAATCGAAAAAGAGACACCGCCAGCTATCGATTCTTTATTACAATATTTCGAAGAGACGACAACAGACCTGACGACGCAAATACGGGGTCTCTCGGCACAGCAACTGGCTTTTAAACCTACGCCAGAAAAATGGTCTATAAGCCAATGTCTGGAGCATATCATCCTTTCCGAAACTATGCTATTCAAGATGGCAAAAGATGAGCTGCAAAAGGCGCCGCAACCACAGCGCCGCAAAGAAGTGAAAGTCTCGGACGAAGCGCTGATACAGATGATGGGCGACCGTACGCAAAAATTCCAAGCGCCACAGGAACTACAGCCAGTAGGAAAATATACAGATAGCGAAACAGCATTAGCAGAGCTCGCAGCCGCGCGTGCCCCTATCCTAGCTTATATCAGACAGGCGGATGAACAGGATCTGCGAAACCATATCAGTGAGTATCCCACTGGAACAGTAAACGGATATCAAAACCTTCTTTTTATTGCTGCGCATATGGCGCGGCATATCAAACAGATCGAAGAAATAAAAATGAACAAAGATTTTCCAAAAAAATAGCATGAAAAAATCGACATACAACATCGACATACAAGCCGGACGCGCGCATGTATTTCAAACTATGCTACAGCGAGAAACTTACCGGCTATGGACGGCAGCATTCCATCCAGCGTCCGATTTTGAGGGTGGCTGGAACAAAGGAGACAAAATTTATTTCCTAGGACCTTCGGAAGATGGAAAACGTCAGGGGATGATCGCAGAAATTGCAGAACATATCCCCGACGCATTCATATCCATCAGGCATTATGGCATGCTCGATGGAGAGGAAGAAATTACGACGGGCGAAAAAATTGAGCAGTGGGCTGGTGCAATCGAAAACTATACCTTTGAGGAAAAGAATGGCAATACTACGTTAACGGTGGATGTCGATACCGCCGACGAGTATATAGCGTATTTCGACGATACATGGCCTCGAGCACTTCAAAAGCTAAAGGAGCTTTGCGAAAATTAACAAGGGGTGATGCGTATATTTTTGACAACATATACACCACCCCAGCTGTTATTTATGTACCTTATTCATTGGTATTCCACCAAATCTTGGTACTTGTCAAATCGTCACCCTGATTCGTCAATGCGCGTTGATAGTTACCTCTATTGGTACTCTGTTCTTTCAGTGGATAAATAAATCGCACGGGCAACGCTGACCCCACCTCTGGCGTAAAACGATAGGTTTGCGTAATGCCTCCCTGTATTCCAGACCATATGACGTCGTCTTTTTTCACCAGAAACAACGGATAGCCTGTCCGCCGTATCTCGGACCACGCCTCTACACCTTGGTTGTACAAGGCTAGATATTTCTGTGTCAGCACACGTTCTTGATTTGCCGGTGGAAGTGCCGCAATGAATGCAGCAACCTCCGTGCTACCGACGCCCCATTTCTCCAATGACGCGCGCACACCGGTTTCGTACGCCTGTTGGTCCCAAGATTTGTACTCGGAGATGAGGAACTGAACTTCTGCAAATTCCTGCAGGATCTCCGCATAATCTGCGGCGTTCATTATCTCCCCCGGTAAGGAGATCGAGTCTGTCGGAAATAGATTGCCCGCCGCTAAGGGCAAACCATACGGCTGCCCCACATACGCCCCTTTAACATTGGGCTTCGCATATTTGGCCAATCTCGGATCTGCTACCGTAAAAGGACCGCGTTTGCCTTGCAACGCTTCGACTAATACGTGAGATACCGCAAAGTCCTTCCTGTTGGCGATTACAGTTGCACGATAAAGCGGCGCTTCGTTCGGTGAGGTCGTCGTATACCTGAATGTCGCATTATCTGCATTTGACGTAAAAACGCCTTTTTTCAAAGCATCTTCGATATGTTCTGTGGCCAAAGAAACATCTTTCTTGGCAATTCTGTTGGCCATCCGGAGGCGCAAGGAGTTTGCAAACTTCGCCCAATTTGCGTTTTTCCCATGGTAAATTATATCAGCAGCACCAAATGTCGTGGCCGACCCATACTTGAGGAGTGTATCGGCCGATTGTTGCAGCTCGTTCAGTAGATCCTTATATATCTTCTCCTGCGTAGCGTAAGCTGGCGTTAAATTATCTGGGCTCTGCTGTAGCGCTTGAAAATCCGGATCCGCATTGCCATAAGATTGATAGGGAATATCACCAAATACATCAGTTAGGGCTTGGAAGGCGTAAGCCTTCAATATACGAGCCACCGCTATCTGGTTGGCATTCGTTCCGGCTGTGCCCGCTGCCGCAATAGCGCGCGTAGACTCGTCGGTATTTAATTTAATAATCTCGTTGAGGTTGTTTAACGCCTTGAACAAACCTGTCCAATAATTATCGGCATAGCTGTTGGTAACAACGTAGCGCGATTGATCTGTATAAATGTTTTGGCTGAAATACTGTGCATACAGCTGCGCACCACGCAGATTCATTTCTTCATTGCGTAAGGTATTCATCAACTGCTTTTCTGCACTCACTAATATGTATGGTGTGGACACCGCCGAAGGGCGATTTGGATCGGTATTTATTTCACTAAAAATATCTTTTGAGCAGCCTGCCAATACTGCAGATCCAACAATTCCCAGTATATAAATCAATTTAACAACTTTCATTTGTTTTAGAATTTAACGTTTACATTGAACCCAAAAGTGATAGGAACCGGAATGTTCCCTCCTTCTATCCCTTGCACATTTCCGCCACTGGAGGTGAATTCAGGATCGATATATTTACTTGTTGTGTAAATATTCCATAAATTCCTGCCATAAACGGATAGACCGAGATTTTTGATTAATTTGGTATCCTTCAAGGGAATGGTATACCCCAAAGTCACCTCCCTTAGTTTGATAAAAGTGGCATCGAAAATAGAAAATGTTGTCGGCCCATTATACTCGTTTCTTGCCCATTGTTGCGCCGTAATACGGGTATCATTTTCTACTGGATTGCTGACATGGTATGTACCATCTGGATCGAAAGTCACGTCGGCCTTCACACCGTCGAGTACCACGCCCGTTTCACGTACGTTATCTGCCGCTGTCTTGTCCAGGATGCCGGCATACATCCCAACCTTGTAGGTTTGCGAGAAGAATTTTCCTCCTACCCGACCATCAACCAAAAATCCGAGATTGAAATTTTTGTAGACAAAATTGTTTTGAAAACCGAAAAGAAACTTTGGCAATACAGAACCGAGCGGCACCAATTGCGAGGTCCGCATATACGTACCATCAGCCTGCACGACACGCTGTCCGTCATTTGCATATACAAAATCATATCCTAAAAGCTGCCCATAGGGCTGCCCTTCGCGTGCGACAAGATTGACGAGCGTGTTGCTTAGGCTTAGGGTGTTCACGAGATCATCTAGTTTGACAACTTTGTTTACATTTCGTGCCCAGTTGATGTTCGTGTTCCATTGAAAATTTTCTTTGCGTATCGGGGTAGCATTTAAGATGATTTCAACACCTTTATTGTCGACACGTCCTGCATTGAGGACTTTAGACTCATAACCAAACGCAGAGGATACGGGTACAGGCAATATTTGGTCGCGCGTTGTGTTGTTGTAATACGTCACATCAAAGCCCAAACGGTTTTGAAAAAATTGCATGTTTAAACCAGCCTCCCATGATTGTGTGATCTCCGGTTTCAGGTTTGCATTGTTGAGGACTGCCGGCAAACTGTATGAGGGTACGCCCGCAAAAGCTTGTTCCGCACTATAGACCTTATTCAACATGTACGGGTCGGTATCATTGCCCACCCAAGATACCCCTGCACGGACTTTCGCAAAAGATATCCAATCAACTTGGCGTATCGCGTCGAGCTGGCTAAACACGAAGCTACCGGATACAGAAGGATAGAAGTACGAGTAGTTGTTACTTGGTAGCGTCGAAGACCAGTCGTTCCGAACAGTTGCATCTAAATACAATACATCTCTATAGCCTAGTGAGGCACTTCCAAACAGCGAGCCTATACGCCGCTGATAGCGATAATTTTCAGTCAGCACGGATGAAGCATTTTTCAAGTTATAATAGTTGGGAATAATTAACCCGCCTTGCGTGACCGCATAATTAACTTTACGTTTCATATCTCGTATGTTACCTCCTATTAGCGCGTTTAACGAAAAGTCCTGCCACTGCTTCTTTGCCGTCGCGATAAATTCATAATTGTATTCGTTGAGGTTGTTGCCTGCTTCCTCATACTGCGACGCGCTTCGGGAGTAGACAGCGATCCTATCTTCGGAGCTAAAGCTGTAGACATCCCCATGCACCTTTGCTTGCAAATTCAACCAGCTGGTTGCTTGGTAATCCAAGCCTACATTGCCGTAAATCCGGTCTCGCTGTTCTTCCATATAGCTTTCGTATGCGGACCAATACGGGTTGTCAATAAAGCGGGTGGCCTCCGCTGCAGGCGTGTTCTGCCAGCCCGTTCTGTTCCAGGCCAAAGGTGTGCCATCGGCCCGTTTATAGTTTTCCAACAATTTGTAATCCACTTGTACTGCTCCCCACTGAAATGCTTCCAGCATAATATTTCTATTGGAGGCGCCCGCCCACGGCTTGCCTAACGACTGATTATTTACATAATTTAAGACGGAGCTTACCCGCAGTTTGCCCAATTGCGTGCTTCCAGAAAAGTTTAGGCTGTTGCGTCCGAGCGTTGAGTTGGGCGTGGTGCCACGCACATTCTTATTGGTATATGAAAGGCGGTAACTTGTCTGTCCACCACTCCCTGCGATGGCCAAATTATTGGTATTGGCTAAACCTGTACGGAAGAAATAATTCACATCGTTTTTAGGATACACCCACGGCGTGGCTTGCAAATATGTGGATGCATCCTCCGGGTTCAGGCTATACCACTGTAGTACAGGGGTGCCATCGAGTTTTGGTCCCCAGCTTTCGTCCGAGGCATAATCGACTATCTTATAATCCATGCCATTAATATTGACGGTTTGAAATGCAGTAGCATACCCCTGTCCATAAAGCTTTTGCCTTGACGGCAGCCGAACAATCTGTTCAAAGTCCATTCCTGTATGAAGAGAGATGGAGGTCTGTTCGCCGAGCTTCGCCTTTTTTGTGGTGATCATAATCACGCCGTTAGCAGCTCTTGAACCGTATAAAGCCGCAGAAACCGGACCTTTCAAAACCGAGATATCAGCTATATCATCTGGATTGATATCCTGGATCAAATTTCCCACATCCTTTCCCGCACTACCATTGATTGTAGCAGAAGAATTGAGATCCCTGTCGTCCAGTGGCGTGCCATCAACAATATAAAGAGGCTGATTATTGCCAGAAATCGAATTAATACCACGCAAGGTAACACGGGTCGATCCTCCCATATTTCCGCCAGAGCTGGTCACCTGCATGCCTGCTACCTTTCCAGACAACGCGCTTAGTGCATTGGTTGGACGGGTCTGCAATTCAACACCTCTCACCTCTTGTACTGCATATCCTAAAGCCCTTTTCTCTCGCGAGATACCTAGCGCGGTAACGACGACCTCTGTTAGCTCATCCGCTTCTGGAACTAATCGAACGGTTACCGTCCCATCTTTCAAATCGGTAATGGTATGCATCTCAAATCCGATGAACTTTACGGTAATGGATGGATTTTCTTCCTTTACAGTAATGGAAAAGCTACCATCACGATCGGTGATTGCTTGGACTTTTGTATGGTTGTCCGTAACCGTTGCGCCTACAACAGGCTGATTATTTTGGTCAATTACGCGACCCTTAAGTGAGGTTTGCGCATATAGCTGCCCCGTCATGGAGGCAAAAGCGATCCCCACTATACTTAGATAGTTTTTTGTTTTCATTAGAAATACTTAGGGTTGAAAATTCTTTTACAAGCTGTTCAATCGTTATCGGAGAATAATTTTCTATCAATTATCTCCTAAACACATTCGATAGATAAACGCAATAGCCATAGTTTCACGGTAGATGTAAATGATTTGATCGGCAAATGTACATTTATTCCATTAACTTAGTAGACTTTAAAGTCAGAAAAATGTAAAGCCTAGCACACTATAATAAAAAACCCTGATTTGCAGGAGAATAAAATTTAAAGAAACCTTTAGCAAACTGATACGTTATATGTGGGTATGAAAAGACTACCTATTTTAAACATGCTATTGGGATGTTATTTGTTTTTGGGGTCGTGTAACAATGCCCAGCAAGACAACAAACGACCTGTTAGCCCTCGTATTGACGACAGCACGCATGATGCCAAACTACAAGATTCTGTCCGCTACGAGCTTATCCATGATACAGATTCTATACCCGGGAATATCGACTATGCTGTTGCTTCCCAACTTAAGGAGCCGATACAAGCTATGGCTGCATTTTACGCAGCGATGGGCGGGAGCGGCTGCGATGGCGAAAAATGTAAGCTAACGACAGCTTTGGGGTTAGGAAGACAGGGGTCTGATGCGCATCAGACACTGATAACGAAATATTTCCCAAACGATAAAGTTGCGCAAACTGTTGTTGAGCAAGATTGTTATCTACGGCCTAGTGGCGCTTCCAATTTCTCTGATTACGACTACCTGCGTATAACAGAATATGGGGATAGCGTTCGTGTAGACTATAGATTGTTGCAATACAGCCAAGGGAAAGAAACTTGGACCGAAGGTCCTGACCTTTATGTCTTGGAAGACGAGGTTTTCCATAAGGTTAAGCGTAACTTATGGACATTCGTGGAAAAATAGAGACGACTGTCTGTATACATATCAAGAGATAAAGCGAGATTTCACATAACGAACTATGCAAACCCGCACTAATGTTTATCAGCTTTTGGCAATTGCTGTTTTTATCGGCGTCATCCTGTATTTTGCACGCAATATTTTAGCTCCCATTGCTATAGCGGGCGTGCTCGCCATGCTGTTTGTTGCGCCCAGCAACAGGCTGGAACGACACAAAATTCCTCGTTGGGCGACTGCTTTACTTGCCATAATCGTTTTAGTGTTGGCAGCCATAGGCTTATTTTTCTTACTAAATTGGCAATTACAGAGCTTTTCGGATAATTTGGATGCCATCAAAAAGAACGTCATGGAAGTACTAACGCGTGTTCAGGAGTGGGTAGATGATAGTTTTGGAATTGATAAAGACCAACAAAAGGCTATCGCTCAAGAAGAGATGAAAGCGGGTCAGCAGACCATCGGTCTGACGACAAGCTTTGCTGTTGGCTTTTTTAGTATGTCCGTGGACACCTTACTCGTTTTTGTTTATACTTACCTATTGCTATTTTACCGAGCCCGCATAAAGAATTTTATCTTAAAGCTTAGCAAAGATACGGGCAGGGCCAAAACGCAGGATATCTTAGAATCTTCTACGCAAGTGGCCGCCAAATATGTCAGTGGGCTTGCAAAAATGATTGTTGTACTTTGGATATTATATGGAATAGGATTTAGTGCTATTGGTGTTGAAAACGCACTGTTCTTTGCCATTCTCTGTGGTTTACTCGAGTTGATCCCCTTCGTAGGTAACCTGACAGGTACTGGCATCACTATTTTGGGAGTTATCGCACAAGGAGGAGAATCAGGCATGATTCTTTTAGTGATCGCTATCTACGCCCTTGTTCAGTTTATACAAACATATCTCTTAGAACCGCTCATTGTTGGCAATGAGGTTAACATAAATCCCCTTTTCGTGATTGTAGGCCTTGTGGTGGCGGAAGCCATATGGGGTATTTCAGGTATGGTATTGGCCATCCCCGCAATCGGAATCTGCAAAATAATCTGTGATAGGATTGATTCGCTCAAACCTTACGGTTACCTGATCGGCACAGAAAAGAAAAAGAGATTAAATTTGAAAAAAAAGAGCATAAATCGTTAACGCCGCGTTAATCCTAATGCATGATGGCGGCTGTGCCAACCGTCGTTGGTATTCGCAAAGAATCCCTTATCTTTGCTTGCAAAACAACGTAGCACATGGGTTTTGTACAAAATAGACATCGCTATCCATTAAAGTATTGGACAAAACGAAGTGCGATCTTTTCGCTCTGCATCGTCTCTATCTTAGTTATAGACTCACTTTATAAAGACCAAGGCCGGTTTTGGCTGAATACCGCAATCGCATTTGCTGGTTTGTTCGGCGTGATCATTTGCAACCTGCTGCTTCATGTGCATTTCGATGTAAAAGATCCAATCAAATCGCCGATAAAGGTCAAAATATTCGGTTATGTTCTAACCTTCGGTATTTGCCTGATGATGTTAGCGTTTTCTGCACAACTGGGAATGCTGACACACGAAGAATGTCGTATCATACAGGGTTCATCGCTCAATTTCTTTCTACTGTCCGGATTTCGCGCGGCCATTCTAGATTTCATTGTGCTTTTATGGCTGTATTTCTTAATGAACGATTACTTTAAAAATCAATTAGAACTGGAACGTTCGAAATTAGACAAACTTAAAGAACGCGCTGTAAACCAAATGCTGAGACAACAGGTGCAACCACATTTCCTTTTCAACGCGCTTTCTAGCCTAAAATCGCTTATTAAAAAAGATAGCACGATGGCAGAATCATATCTTCTTCAACTTTCGGATTACCTGCGCGGCAGTTTTATGACGTCCGACGATGGCCTAGCAACGGTCAAACAGGAGTTAAAGCTGTGTGAAGATTATCTATCTATGCAAAAGATACGTTTTAAAGAAGCCATTCAGTATAATATCGATGTATCAGCAAGCAGTTTCAAGGCTCATCTACCGATATTTTCCTTGCAGCCTTTGGTTGACAATGCCCTGAAACATAACCATTACACCATTGAAAACCCTTTGCATATTGATATCAGCCAGCAAGAGGGCTGGATTATCGTACGTAATAATGTCTGCGCGAGAAAACAAGCCACCGAAGATACCAACAACTACGGACTTAACAACCTCAAAGAGCGCTTCAGCTACTATATGAAAGATAGCGTCATTATCCAAGACCAAGGATCCTGTTTTGAAGTACATGTCAAAATCATTCACGCATGAGAACAATTATCATAGAAGATGAAGATCTGACAGCGGAAGATCTTGGGTTAACATTAAAGCGGATAGAGCCCAAAACAAATTTATGTGCTCGTCTTTCCAGCGTGAAGGAAGCCGTATCTTATCTCAAAACGAATCCTTCGATTGACCTAATCTTCAGCGATATACAGCTTGGCGACGGAGAGTCTTTTGATATCTTCCGACAAGTACCACCGAAAGTGCCCATCATCTTTTGTACAGCATATAACCAATACATGTTGGAAGCCTTCCAAACATTTGGATTGGATTATATACTAAAACCATTTTCGGATGACAGTATAGCAAAAACACTGGCGAAGTATCGGTTGCTACAACAGTCCTTCAACCCAAATACGTTGGAAATGGTGCATTCGGTGCAAGCTAAACATCCGGTCGAGAGTAGGAAAAAATCACTCATCGTGATCAGTGGCGATAAAATTATCCCCATTCAATTGCATGACATCGCGATGTGCTATATCGAGTACGATAATATTTTCGTGAAGACTTTTGCTGGGAAAGATTTTCTGGTTAACAAGTCGTTGGAAGAGATGGAACATATGCTAGGTGACGAATTCTTCCGGGTTAATCGACAAAATCTTCTAAAAAGGACGGCAATTGCCTTTGCCAATACGAGTTTGTCGCGAAAACTTATCTTAAATCTGCATGTGGATCATCCTACAAAAATTTCGGTGAGCAAGGAAAAGTATCAAGCCTTTATACAGTGGTTGGAAGGTTAACCATACCGATCATATCCATTCATTTCACCGACAAAAATGTCGCTTCGGCCTAAGATTTGTCCGCTTCAGCCGATTTCCACCTTTCGGTGTAGGACAATCAATGCATATTTGCAGTGTGTTAGCATCATTGATCGGTGCTTACAGGCTTATCAACAAAAATCGTTTACCATGAAGAAGTATGTATTGGTTTTTAAAACCTCTATCCGAACAATTTTGGAGCGGTCCCATCTCATCGCAAAGCTTTATACCGTGTCAAAAGAAGTAAAATTTGCGACGATCGATTTAGATGATGAAGACTTTATTCTGCGTGTCGAATCGACGCTTCGCAACGAGGATTTCATCTCTCGCTTTCTTCAGCTAGAAGGCCATCAAGTTTCCTTTTTAGCCGCGTTCGAGAAAGATGATCTTGGTCGCCCCCTATTGCAATCGGCCTATTACTGATATTGTTGGCCACTATCGCCATGCTGTACCTTTAGCTTGCCAAGCTTTCTTGCAAAGCTTGGCAAGCTAAAGGTGTGCTAGCAACATGCTATTCGTCGCGAGTAACGGCCCACACACTGTTCGCTGCGTCATCGGTGACTAACATGTAGCGTTTTGAAAAAGTGATAGAGACTGGCCTTCCATACACCTCACCTTTTGCCGCGTCACTAATAAATCCGGTGAGAAAATCTTGCGGATCTCCGGCGGGTCTACCTTTTGAAAACGGTACAAACATCACTTTGTATCCCGAAAAAGCGGATCGGTTCCATGAACCATGTTGTCCAATATAGGCCCCTTCTGGGAATCCATCTGCTTTACTGAAGGATAATCCTAGAGAAGCAGTGTGCGCTCCTACCGCGTAGTCAGGCGTTATGGATTTTTGTACGATACCGTCTGGAAGTTTATCTTTCCACCGCGGATCTACATGAGGCCCCCAATACGTATAAGGCCATCCGTAAAATCCATGCTCTTTAACACTGGTAATATAATCCGGAACAAGTTCGTCGCCCAGCTCATCCCGCTCATTGACGGCTGTCCATAAGGTGGACGTATGCGGCTCGATATCCATACCTACAGGATTTCGAATGCCAGAACTGAAGATTCGCTCATCAGAGCCGTCTAAACTAACTTCCAATATCGCAGCCCGACGTATTTCATGCTCCATACCATTTTCGCCCACGTTACTACCTGAACCGATCGATATGAATATTTTTGTGCTATCCGCATTCGGAATAATATTTCGGGTCCAATGGTTATTATATCCACCCGCTGGCAAGCTTACTATTTTTTCGCCCTCTTTAGCTATTTCACCATTCTTATACGCAAACCGCATCAAACCATCAGTGTTGGCTACGTAAAACCAATTCCCTAAAACTAACATGCCGAACGGCTGTGACAACCCGCTCAGCACAACCGATCGTTCTTCGGCAATACCATCTCCATTTTTGTCTCGTAACCGAATGATATTATTGGGGCTTGTGCTTCGAAATTTATTACGTGAATCCAATTTTTCCGCATCTTCATTATCTTTTTCTGTACGAGCCTGCGCAACAAATACGTCGCCGTTTGGTGCTACATAGATATGTCTTGGACTATTTAGACTATCGGCAAACTTGACCACCCGATAACCTCGTTTTGCAATCGGTGTCTTCCCGTCTTTCCAACCAACCACTTTGGCGAATTTATTTTTAGAGGGCGTTGCAAGCGGTTCTTGCGGCACTATCTGCATGCCGTATTCCAATTCTTTTGCAGCGGAATCTCTTTGGTCTGTTTCCGCGTGCCGAGCGCCCGGTCCGCAGCTTACAGCTAAATAACATATTGCAAACAAAGCGAGCAAAAGCTTTGCCCTATTTATCTGTTCTTCTTTCATCCTGTCTCTTTTTTATATGATGTTCGATCTTTAGAAGCAACGCATCCGTTCTCCTTAATGAGAACCAAGATAGCCACAAAAATGTTCTGAATTTCTTGCAACACGTACACATCAAACGGCGTTCAATCTTAAAGCGCAAACCTATACTGAATTTCAGCGCGCATGCGAGGATCTCTCCTCAACCCCTTTTCGCTATCCGTTTATTTTATGAGCAAAATAGAGGACGCACCAAAGCCAATTCATCCTCGACTTGTTCTAAAAAAAATTCAATTTTACACGGCGACAGCAGCGCCGAAAAAGCAAATGCTGAATGAGGGGATTGCTGTTGGAATATCACAGCATCTCCTTTACATGCCTGCACACGTATTGAAAAGGGTTAACCTGTGATTTCTTCAATCTGCATCGCAGATTTTGTATAGCGAAGAAAATAAAACCCTTATCAATCCGCTGCACTAAAACGTATTTCCTGACAGGAATGGATATCTCTGAAGTGGATGGATAGATGATCTTGTGCACCGTGGAGAAATTCATAATTTGGATTTGCTCGAAACGCACGTTCTATCTCTTGGAAAGATAGCAAAACGTCCCCATTATCCAAACATTCCTTAAAGACTTCTTCACTAAATGTCCCCAAAGTTCGATCCTCTGTACTCTTGATAATTTTTATTCGTCTTTCCGGCAATGTAAGTTCCATAATTCGTTATTTTCGTTAAAACCTGTGTTGCAAAACGACTTTTCACTTGACGTTAATCCACCTGCTGTCGCCGATTGATCAGATTGTAGAGAATAAACTATCATCCGTGCGAAATGTTCGAAAAAAAATTTTTTAGCGTACATCTACGCGCATATACCCGTATAAATGCAAACCAACTATTACTTCTCTTTCATAATCTTGGGTATTTGGTAGGAAAAGAAATTTAAAGCAATTATTTAGAATGATTATAAATTAAAATAATTCGTCCAATAAGTGGATGCCTTGCGATTTCGGATAGAAATAATAAATATATTTATTTCACAAAAGTCCTGCACTATGGAAGACATGATCCTCTACCACCGGCTTCAATTTGCCTTCACCATTACCTTTCATTACCTTTTCCCACAATTGACCATGGGGCTTTCACTGATGATCGTTTATTTCAAATGGATTTCTATTCGAACAAAAAATGAACATTACAACGACGCTGCAAAGTTCTGGATGAAGATATTCGCTCTTAATTTTGCAATGGGCGTTGTCACCGGCATTCCCATGGAGTTTCAATTTGGCACCAATTGGGCTAAATTTTCTGCTTTAACGGGTGGTATCGTTGGTCAGACATTAGCGATGGAAGGCATGTTTTCTTTTTTCTTGGAATCCTCGTTTTTGGGCATGTTCATATTCGGCGAGAAACTACTAGGACAAAAGCTACATTTTGTGACCGGTGTGATGGTATTTTTGGGTTCATGGGCTAGTGGGTATTTGATTATAGCTACACATTCTTGGATGCAACATCCTGTAGGCTACGAGATATTGGAAAACGGAACCTTCGTTCTCACGAACTTCAGCGCTTTGTTTAAAAACCCGTGGCTACTTCCCTCCTACTTGCACAACCAGGCAGGATCGTTGATCACAAGTTCCTTTTTTGTTTCCGCCGTGGGCGCATTTTATGTACTTAGCAATCGGCAAAAGCATTTCGGGCAAATTTTTCTAAAAGCGGGCGTAATCTTTGGTTGCATAGCTTCTGTCGTAGTAGCCTTTCCAACGGGAGATTTAGCGGCAAAAAACGTGGTTAATTATCAACCTGCCACCTTCGCTGCGATGGAGGGGATCTTTGAGACGGAAGATGGAGGCGCAGAGATCGTTTTGATCGGGCAACCGGATATGGTAAACAAAAAGCTAGACAATAAAATCGCCGTACCAAATATATTAAGTTTTCTAACCTACCAGCGTTGGGATGCACAAATAAAGGGATTAAATGAATTTGACGAGCATCAGCACCCTACCAATATCCCAGGCTTATATTTTGCCTACCATATTATGGCAGGCCTAGGTACGGTTTTTATTGCTATTATGTTGGTAGCAGCTTTTCTGCTATTTAGGAAAAAACTCTATGACTCCAACTGGATGCTGTGGATCTTAATGTTCATGATTCCATTCCCCTATATTGCAAACACTGCAGGCTGGTACACCGCAGAGTTAGGTCGACAACCTTGGCTGGTTTACAACCTGATGCGAATGACCAGCGGTGTTTCGCCCACGGTATCTTCAGGAAACACATTGTTCACGCTTTTAGGGTTTGTAGGGCTTTACCTGATGCTCGGTCTTTTGTTTTTACTATTGGTATTAAAAATCATCCGCAGAGGTCCAGAACCCCTATTAACACCTTAACATTTTTGCGCTATGGAGACATTATGGTTTATTATTCTTGTTGTGATGTTGGCCACCTACATCGTGTTGGATGGTTATGATTTTGGCGCGGGCATCGTGCATTTCCTTGTCGCAAATAATGAAGCCGAGCGGAAAGCTGTAACGAATGCTATTGGTCCATTTTGGGATGCAAACGAGGTTTGGTTAATTGCCGCTGGCGGTGTTTTATTCTTTGCCTTCCCTACATTATATGCTTCGTCTTTTAGCGGATTCTACTTGCCGTTGATGCTCGTCCTATGGCTCCTTATTTTCAGGGCAGTAGGTCTGGAACTACGTGGGCAGGTGCACAATCGGCTTTGGGAACGGCTATGGGATCGCGCATTCGGTATGGCAAGTCTACTATTGGCGCTATTTTTTGGTGCCGCGTTGGGCAACGTCGTGCGCGGGGTTAACCTAGGGGTGGTTGAAAATGGCGTTGCACAACAAGAAGCACCCTATTTCTTTCTCCCGTTATGGAACCCTACATTTGACCCACTTGCCGAGCATCAAGGGATCATCGATTGGTTTACTCTTGTTCTCGGACTGGTCTCCGTCATTACATTGACAATTCACGGAGCGAACTGGATTATTTTAAAGTCAAATTCAACGATCAACCGACGTTTACGCCCCCTTATATTTAAATTGAATGGTGTTTTGCTATTTTTAGTCTTGCTGTCGGCAGCGCTGTGGTATTATGTCAAACCGATAGCCTTCACAAATCTCGAAGAGCATTTTTGGCTCTGGATCTTTCCTATTATTGGCCTGACAGGCCTAATAGGCCAATTCAATATTAAAAGGTTCAAAAGAGACGGTACCGGCTTTGTGTGTTCAAGTCTGTTTATCGTGGGTAGCTTTGGAACCACTGCAGCATCCATGTATCCCGTTCTATTGCCATCAACCAACAGCGTCAGCCCTTCGTTAACGATTTACAACGCTTCCGCAAATGAGTATGGACTAACGGTAGGACTGGTTTGGTTTATCATCGCCGCTGTCTTAGTCATTGTTTATTTCATTATACAATTTAGGGTATTCAAAGGAAAATTGGACGAGCTTGACTATGGAGGGCACTAGGTTAACTGTCTTTATACGCCAATACGGCACGCGCCCCGCAAAAAATGTGCAATTTGTATAGGCAAAAACGAGGTAGTTAAATATAGACATCTGTACAATAAAGCAAGAGGTATTTGTAACCGACAACGCCCTTTTTATCTCCATCCGCCGCCTCACGCGTATGCGTTTTAGTGGGATAAGGCTAGCGCAGCATCTTCAGGGTTTTGGATTGCCTCCGAAAATTCGATCTTGCAAAAGATCCTCATACTGATTTGTTCCGAAAGTAGACATATGGTCGGCGTCATACAGGTAAGCTTGATATCCGTCTCCATGCATAATTTCAGGTAAATTATACACGTCAATATATCGTTCAGAAATCTTGGAACATTTCAAAAACTGGTTCGCATGGTAACGTGCCGGCAACAAATAATCCGAACGATGTATGCCAAATCGACGATGCAGCACCTCCACTACCGGATATTCTATACAGTAGCCCTCGGTTTGTCCAATCACGATAATCGGGACATGGTAAGCGGAAAAGAATGAATCTATTTGGTTGATATAATTGGTGAGCTCCTTCTTACCGTAACTGACATAGTTTGCCGCCAGTATGACCTTATCAATTTTTCGTAAGTTATCCGGCAGGTAGCTGCCGTACATGTAGTTCATCAGTTGGGTTGGACCTTGGAAAACCGATCTGATACCGGGAACCGGAAAAGTTTCATCTGCGGTTGCCTGCATAAGATGTACATTGTTTTTCTTGGCTAGATTGCGCAACGTCGCTGAAAACATGCCTGCGTGGCAGTCACCCAAAAGCAAGTAGTTCTTTAGACTATCTGAAAATTCAAAAAGTTGACGGCGATCAAACTTATCGAACGGCGCATTTGCTAACAAATGCCCCCTACCGAAATCATATTGTTCGGGAGCACACTGAACGGAATAGCTGCGAAGAAACGGTGTCAACCTTGATTCGACATCCGTCAATAATATTTTATTCGGCGAAATGCGTGTCAACGAAAAAGTAACACATGCTGTCAAGAAAAGCCCCAAAATAAGTAGGCGTGGCTTCCAAAAATATCGTCTTCGTTCTACCAATAGATAGGCAACACCGCTTATTACAATGGATAACAGAAAAACCAAAACTCTAGTGGAATGTTGGTCCCAAGCAAAATAGGTACAAAAGACAAGCATAGGCCAGTGCCACAAATACCAACTATAGGAAATCCGTGCGATGTAAACCACCAAGAAAGATCGATAAAACCTAAAATCAGGTGATAACAGCAGCAACAGCGCGGTAAGCCCCACCGGTATGAAGGTCGATGCCGATGGCCAACCCCTATATCCGATTTCGAGAAATCCGCTTAAGGCCAATACCAAGAAAACGATCGCAACAAATCCGAGAACCTTTCGCAAAGAAATGGCGATACGCGATACCCATACGGGACGATAGACAAATGTCAGCCCCCCCATCAAGAACTCCCACAAACGAGTCGGAACCATATAAAACGAAAACGATCGATCAGTCTGCATGGCATAGCACATAAGTCCGAAGGATAAAAGCAGCAGTACAAACAACATCGGCATCGTCACGTTAAATTGCTTTTTACTGGTTTTTCCTATTCCCAACAAAATAAGGGGGTAGATCAGATAGAACTGTGCCTCAACGGAAAGAGACCAAGTATGCAGCAAAAAGTTGAGCTGTGACGACGCTGCGAAGTATCCTGACGCTTGGTAATAATGTATGTTTGATAAGAAAAGTACGCTGGACAGTGCGAATCGGCAGAAATCATACAGTTTTATTCCGAGCAAAAAGTAGATCAGCAATAGGAAAACAACGATTAGAAATAGCAACGCGGGCAGTACACGCGTCAACCGCCTCGCGTAAAAAGCAAGGAGACTAAAGGTTCCGGACATTACTTGACGCGTTATGATTTGGGTCATCAGATAGCCTGAAAGGACAAAAAATATATCTACGCCTGCATATCCATCCCGAAAAATACCAAGATCGAAATGAAAACAAACTACTGCAACAATGGCCAAGCATCGCAGAAAAACAATATCATAACGGGTATCGTTGGTGGTAGGCAACATGACGGCAGTTATAATTTTATTATAAATATATCGAATTAATTCCGATAATTATTGGATAGCTGTATACGTATTTTCCTAAAATGCATGTGAAAGTATGTCCCGTGCGTTATAAAAATGTAAATTGCGTGCTTTCAGACAGCAAATCATTTCTTCACATGGAATCTGTATACCATCAGGATAAGCAGTACGTCAAAATAAATTTCCAATCGCAGGACAACCGGGGTGCGGTATATGATGGATGTATCTTTGATGGGTGTGTATTTTACCAAGTAGATCTTTCTGATTGTAACTTTATCAATTGCACATTTACACATTGCGACCTATGTTTGGCCGACGTTTCTCGGACAGGCTTTCAAGATGTAAGGTTTTCGCATTGCAAATTGATGGGCATATCGTTTGCAAGCTGCAGTACGTTTGGTCTCTCGTTTTCATTCGAACACTGTTTGCTACAGCATAGCGTATTTGCGAAATTGAAGCTAAAGATGCAGCAGTTCAACAGCTGTAAATTACAGGAGGTTGATTTTACAGGTACAGATCTGACTGGTGCTTTATTTGCCGAATGCGATTTGGAGCGCGCCGTCTTTTGGCAAAGTAACTTAGAAAAAGCTGACCTACAAAACTCGTTCAATTATCAAATAGATCCGGAGCACAATCGAATTAAACGCGCAAAATTCTCTATTTGGGGATTGCAAGGGCTCCTCTATAAATATGAAATAGTGGTTATGAAGTAGCGATGTGCTATGGCGAAGGAAAATTAGCACATCATTTTATCAGTAAGACTATATCGCCTCGCAAGCTATGGCTGCGAGGCGATATAAAATCAACTATCTTTCATAATAGAATGTCCCATACGATCTCTTTTGGTCCGTAGGTACGATTCATTAAAAGGATTAGACTGGATCTCGATGGGGACATTTTCCACAACCTCTAACCCATAGCCCACCAAACCAGCGCGTTTTGTTGGGTTATTTGACATCAAACGCATCTTCGTTACGCCGATATGACGTAGAATCTGTGCGCCGACTCCATAATCGCGGAGATCAGCTTTAAATCCCAACTGCAGGTTGGCGTCGACAGTATCGACACCTTGCTCCTGCAACTTGTACGCCTGCAATTTATTGATCAATCCTATACCTCGGCCTTCTTGGTTCATATAGACAACCACACCTTTTCCTTCCGCCTGAATCATTTCCATGGATTTATGAAGTTGAGGACCACAATCACAGCGACAAGAGCCGAATATATCACCCGTAATACAAGAACTGTGCACTCGTACGAGTATGGGCTCATCTTCTTTCCATTCGCCCTTATAAAGCGCAAGATGTTGCTCACCTGTATTTTTTTGGGTAAATGCCTTTAATTGAAAGTCTCCCCATTGGGTTGGCATATGAACCGTTTCTTCTTCTTGGATAAGTGAATCGTGTTTCAGCCGGTATTCGATAAGATCTTCAATACTGATAATCTTCAAATCAAACCTTTTCGCGACTTCCATAAGATCTGGAAGGCGAGCCATTTCACCATCATCTTTCAAGATTTCTACCAACACACCGGCGGGTTCGAAGCCTGCTAGACGAGATAAATCTACCGAAGCTTCGGTGTGTCCCGTACGCCGCAAAACGCCGCCATCTTTCGCAATAAGCGGAAAAATATGCCCCGGTCTCCCTAGTTCTTCAGGCTTAATGTTGGGGTCTATCAATGCTTTAATAGTCTTTGAGCGATCAGATGCTGATATTCCTGTTGTGCAACCATAGCCTTGAAGATCAACAGATACC
Organism: Sphingobacterium griseoflavum; assembly: GCF_014653155.1. Lineage (GTDB taxonomy): Bacteria > Bacteroidota > Bacteroidia > Sphingobacteriales > Sphingobacteriaceae > Sphingobacterium > Sphingobacterium griseoflavum. Next base: position 125,467 of record NZ_BNAF01000002.1, read on the forward strand.
GTGAAATTGGTCTCGTAAACTGCGGTATTTTGTCCGACCATAAGGTCTAGATTCAATTCCATACAGCGCTCTTGCGTTAATGGCGCACACACCAAACCACGACCGTGCGTAGCCATGAAGTTGATGACTTCAGGGGTCGCGTTTCGGGCTGCCGTCACAAAGTCACCTTCGTTTTCACGATCCTCGTCATCAACAACGATGATGACTTTACCTGCCCTGATATCCGCGATGGCGTCTTCGATCGTATTTAATTTTATTTCCATGTTGTGTTAGTCTTGCGTCAGCAAAATTAGCGTTCTTTGCTTTCTTTTGTATAATACCCTTGTCAAAAATCTGTTGGTTATTGGGATAACCGCCTGCGAAATCTAGATTTGATCCAACCCCATGCTTTCTCCATCTTCAGTTTATATTGCTCAATATCGAACAATGACGAATCAGTGGTTGATTTGTATGTTAAAAACATAGCCAAAGGACTGAGCACAATAATCGCCATCCACATGCCAAAAATTGGATCAAGACTACCGTCTTTAGCAGCTTTTTCTGACATTGTGGAAATAATATGATAGATCAAAAAGAATATAATCGCCACCACAACGGGTAGTCCTAGCCCCCCTTTACGGATAATAGCTCCTAGTGGTGCACCAATAGCAAAAAGCAATAAACAAGAAACAGCCAAGGTAAATTTTCTATGAAATTCGATATGATAGCGTATGTCTTTCTCGACATAGGCTTTAAAATCCGGCTCCTTCATTTCGAAGACGTTATTCATCTGTTGTGCCTGGCCAAGTGCATTACTGATGAGCATCCTTCGTTGTTCCTTAGGAACGTAATCCGTCAAGAAATTATCGAATTTCTTGACCGGAACGGGGCTCGACTGTGCTTCGTGATAATAGGGGGATAAGTATGTCACATAATTCTTAGCTTCTAAAAAGATGCTTCGTTGTATACTATCCAACTGAATCCGATTGGAGTCTGTGTATATTTTTAGCTGGCGAAGGTTCAACATCGAATGGTGGGTCTTGAAAAAACTTTCATCCGTGCGCTTCATCTGAAAAGCCTCCATATCAAATTTCTGTTCGGTCTCTTTAAACCGGAAACGTGTAAATTGCTGTCGAGGGTCGTAGCGTTTCGCATTTTTTGCCCTCGACTCCTCATAACGCACACCGTCTTTCAGACGCAAAATCATGTAATTATTGTCGGCTGAATTCTGCATAAATCCTTCTTTAGCCAAAAGCACATTATTCGTCGCATTTCCTGCCCGATGATCATAAATCATTAGATTGTACAACACGGTACCATTTTCATTTTTGCTTTTCGCTCGAATGGAATAGCCAGGGATGGTGCTGTTAAAGATCCCCGATTTAATTAAAAAATCAGCTTTTTTGTTACGAACGTCCCAAAGAAGCGAACCCATTTTCAGGTTTACAACAGGCAGAATATAATCAGAAAAGAGAAAAGATCCCGCAGCAAAAAAGGTAACGAAAAAGATTAAGGGGGTCATAGCTTTTCGCAGGGAGTAGCCAGCAGCCTTTATTGCTACCAACTCGTAGCTTTCACCCAAATTCCCGAACGTCATGATTGACGATAGCAGCATCGACAAAGGCAGGGCCATTGACAGCTGTACAGCACACTGGTAACCGATCAGCTCCATTAACACATACCATTCAAAGCCCTTTCCGATCAGATCGTCAATATACTTAAACAAAAAAAGCATTAGCAGGACAAACATCACGATACAAAAACATACCATAAATGGCCTTATAAATGCCTGTAAAATCAAGAGGTGTATCTTCTTCATATCGACGCTGAATTTCCCTTCGCAATCTCCGATACAAAGATACTATTTTTTTTATGCTCCGATAACACTCTGCAGGTAGCCAACGGAATTGGCCCATATTTTTTTTCTGTCTTCCAAATTATCTTGTTTTACATAGTCGGTTATGGCCAATGCGACATCATTCGTCAACTCATCTTGGATAATCTCGATTTCAAAATAATACGGCTCATCATCAATCCACTTGAAACGCACGGACTTGTTTTCTTTGCTGGCGACCAGTCTCGCTTTATTTACTTCATCATCCCAAATGAACTCGTATATCCCATCTTTGTAATTCACATCGTCGGCAAACCATTGGGATAATGCATTAGGCTCCTGAATATAGGGGAATAAAATTCGAGGTGATGAATTGATGATATATTCCAAATGAATTTCAACTTTTTGTTCCATACAGTTTGTTTTGGTTAATAATAAAAACCATTGTTGATGGTTGTAATTATACAATTTTATTTTGGTAATCAAAATAGAATGTCCAATTAATTTTATGGCAACAAACACGGACAAATTATCCATTTAAAAATGAGCACATTGTGCAGACTAACACTATAAAAGGGTGCTGAATTACTTTTTTTTCTTTGCATATAGTCTGTATTTACTATATTTGCAACACGAAAACGGCGGGGTAGCTCAGATGGTTAGAGCGCAGGATTCATAACCCTGAGGTCGGCAGTTCGATCCTGCTCCCCGCTACATTGGAAAACAAGCCTTTAGAATCAACATTCTAAAGGCTTTTTCGTTGGTAAGGAGGTATGGCCATAACATCCCTAAATGTTGTGGCGAGATACGAGCATGCCCCGAGCTATAACAAACCCTTGTGCCTCGCATCAAAATACTAGGGATGTTGGTCGATTGACTTTTAAGTGGCTATTCTTTCCTAAAAATGACAAGGCATGCCCGGCAATAAGTCGAAAAATGTAGCTATGCTGTAGCACTCGTCCCTAGCATAGCCCTAAACTACTACCAAAGATGGTAACGTAGTCCAAACATCACAAAATTGGGTTCAAACTCTTCCCAGTCAAAATGATATTTCACTTTGTAGCCCCCGTACACGGATATATTCGCGTCCGGAAAATAGTAGCTCAGCCCTAACTGTGCATTGGAAACTGTGAAATTTCGCCTCGCTTCTGGGGTAACTATTTCCCCATCGATTTCGTTGAAACGATAGAAATCTTGGCTCAGACCCGCTCCCAGAAACACGTTAAAATTGCTTTTTTCCTTGTCAAGAAATGAGAAAAGGTAATCGGCTCCGGCAGCTACAAATCCATTGCGCCCGTAAATCTGTGCCTGCACTGCAGAGTAGGTTCCAAAATCGTACTTGCCTTGAATACCGAATGCACCGTTGTAGGCGGGTGCCTTTAGCTGGACATCACCATAAAATCCAAAAGCCCAAGTGTGGTCCTGTGCTTTGGTAAGCAAAGACGATATGGTCAAGACTGCGATAAAAAGTAAGCGGATTGTTTTCATAATTCAATTGTTTTAATCTATTTTTTCACCCTTTGATTTTCTATATTTCTTGTACAACTTAATCAAAACCATCAATAATACGGCCAAACCCACGAGACCAAATACACCGTATAGCCAATCTACCGCAGAGCGAAAGATCACCAAGAAAACGATGGCAAACAGCACGACGGTCGCCAACTCGTTCCAAAGTCTGAGTTGGGAAGACTTCCAGGAGCAACGTTCCGCCGCCAGCTGCTTCATGATATGCTGTGACTTGAAGTGATAAAATACCAATAAGCCAACAAACGCTAGTTTTACGTGCATCCAACCTTGGGTCAAAAGTCCAGGAGACAGGTATAGCATAGTGACAGCGGACGCGATCATCAAATACATGGAAGGCGTGGTGATCACCCACCAAAGCCGACGTTCCATCAATACAAATTGTGCATGCAGGACTTTATAGACCTCCGGAGACTTTTGCCGAGCTTCTGTATGGTAGATAAAAAGGCGCGGCATATAAAATAGGCCTGCCATCCAACATACCATAAAGATGATATGTATCGATTTTGCATATAAGTACAACATAGTCAGCAATATAAAGAAGGGGCTTATTCGCCCCTGCTCTTCTTAATATCTAAATTCCTTTACGACATCAATAGCGTATTTAACATTGTCGAATGGTATATCCGGCATAATACCATGACCAAGGTTAAATATAAAACCACTTTCGCCGCGCATTCGTTCAAATAATTGAAGGATTTTCTCCTTAATAACCGGTTTGTTTGCGTATAACACAAATGGATCGAGATTTCCCTGTACTGCAATACCTTCCGGCAGTGTTTGTTTGATATTTTTCAAATCAGCATTCCAATCGATCGAAATGACATCAGGATGTGCCTCCGCCATCATCGGAGCAAAAACAGATGACCCCTTGCAAAAAGAAATAACCGGGACAGTGCGTCTGATACCGGCCAGTATATATTTATTGTAATAGTGCGAAAAATCACGATAGTCATTCCACGATAGCGCCAGTGCCCAACTGTCAAAAAGTTGCACAGCATTCACACCGGCATCGATCTGCATATTCAGGTACTGAATGGTCACATCGGCAATCTTCTGCAAGATATAGTGCGCGAGTTGTGGTTCATTGTTCAGCAACAATTTCGTACGTTTGAAATCTTTGGATGACCCTCCCTCGACAAGATAACTTAAAATGGTGAAGGGCGCGCCAGCAAATCCAATAAGCGGAATGCGGCCACTCAGACGCTGTTGTATCACTTTAATTGCGTCGGCAACATATTGCAATCTATCTAAGCAGTCAACCTGTAGCTTATCCGCATCGCTCTGCGAACGAACAGGGTTACTGAACCGTGGCCCTACCCCCTGTTCGAAGGAAAGATCGCCTCCCATAGCTTCCGCTGTCACTAAAATATCAGAAAACAGAATGGCAGCATCAATATCCAATAGATCTACCGGCAACATCGTAACATCGGCCGCAATCTCGGGCGTTTTGCACATCTCCAAGAAGTTATACTTGTTTTTTATTTCCCAATACTGGGGCATAAATCGACCTGCCTGTCGCATCATCCATACCGGTGGACGCTCCGTAGACTGCGACAACGCAGCTTTAATCAATAAGTCGTTCTGTAAAAGTTGATTCACTTAGCTCTGTTTATTAAGTTCTATTTCAATTTTGTGGACAATTCCTAGTTGGCGCTCTGTCAATCTAAGTTTCTTCGCCAATTCAATATACACCGGTACCCGTTCGTAATTCTTCTTTCGCAGGTTAATGTTTGCTAAATTGATCAAAACGAACCCTTTCTCGGTATCTCGCTTCCAAGGCAACCTAGAGGCCAATTGGAAATGATATTCGGCCTCCTCTATCTGTTCTTGCTTAAGGCGGATATTTCCCATCATGAACTCGTAATAGTTGCGTCTACCTTTACGCAACCGATCCGGGTTTTGAATTTCGTTCAGCAAACGTTCTGTCTTTTCATAATCCTGCTTATGAAAAGCCTGCGTAGCCAAAAACACCGTCCCCTCACGAAAATGACTCCAAATGATGTACCCTATACCACCTAGAATATAGATCGCTATATTGAAATGGCGCGCGTACAATGCATAAAGAAGAAATGCCGCCGCGATTGCGATGACAATCATTCTGGATCGTGTATTCATCAGCGTTAAACGGTTGGCGTATCCGTAAATTTATAGCCTACTCCACGTATGGAGTGAAAGAACACCGGATGTTTTTGGTCGGGTTCAAAATATTTACGGAAGGTTAGTATGAAGTTATCGATCGTTCTTGTAGAGGGATAAACGTCATAATTCCAAACCGTTTCCAATATTTGCTCCCTCGAAACCGCCTCATTCTTGCGTTCAATAAGCAACTTGAGCAGCATCGTTTCCTTTTTGGTCAGCGAAGTGATGCTGCCATCGGCGTGATGCAGCTCATAAGAGTTAAAATAGATGGTCTTTTCGCCGATAGTATACGAATTAAACTCTTTCAGATCATCTGCTTTTAAGCCTCGTCGGATCAGGTTTCCAACGCGTAATATAAGCTCCTCTAAATTGAAAGGCTTAACCAAATAATCATCGGCGCCCTTTTTCAATCCCGTTATACGGTCTTCACTACTGTTTTTCGCCGTTAAAAACATAATAGGTACTTCGGTGTTTTGCAGTCGAATCGTCTCTGCCACCTGAAAACCGTCGATTTCCGGAATCATCACGTCCAACACCACTAGGTTGAACCGTTCTTCTTTAAATATTTTCAACGCTTTTTTACCATCTGTCGCTGTAGTGACCCGATAGCCTTCCAATTCCAAATTTAGTTTGATTGCTTCCAATAGATGCTCCTCGTCTTCTACCAAAAGTATACGCTGTTTAGCTTGCATAGTTATCAAATGTTACTTCAAAAATACTCCCCGAAGGAGTGTTATCTTTTACTTTAATGGAGGCATTGTGTTTTTGCAACACGGTTTTCACAATATATAACCCTAAGCCTGTGCCTTTAGTTTTACGGGTGGATTCGTTTCCCACGCGGTAAAATTTGTTAAATATATTCTTTTTTTCTTCATCCGGTATACCTTGCCCATGATCCGCCACCGAAAACTGTAACTTCCCAAAATCATTCTTCCGCAATTGCACCAAAACACTCGCGCATGGCGGAGAATATTTGATGGCGTTCTCGACCAAGTTATTGACGACATTAGTAATAGCAAATTTATCTGCATGGATCACCACATTCTCCTCTAGCTCTGGTTTGATTACTTGTGAACTGCATGCGTTCTTCTGCAACCTGTCCACCACGGAATTTACTACTTCCGTAAAATTAAAATCTTCTTTTGGTAGATTAAAGCTACGACTTTCCAGCTTAGTCGTTAGCAAAACGTTTTCCACCAAGTCGTCTAAACGTTCAATATCTTTCAAAGAATTGGTCAAAAACATTTTTTGCTGCTCGCGATCCAGATCTCGCTTGAGAATCGTTTGAATATACAATTTCACGGACGCTAGGGGTGACTTCAATTCATGTGTTACGGATAACAGAAAATTCTGCTGCTGTTGCTGCTGTTTATGTTCGCGGCTGAACAATTTCTTCAATCGCATGGCTCCCCAAATAAAAATCAGCAGAAAGAAAATCCCCTCGCCGATAATCATGCCTCTGCGCTCCGGTTCGTAACTAACTAACAGATAACCCCACCAACCTAGCTGCATGACTGCGTAGAACACCAAAAAATAAAACAAAACGAGGGCTCTTTTCATATACCTATGACCTATATGCACAAAAGTAACTATTTGCGTCAGGCTACGGAAATAGTAAACTTTTTTTGACACTAATAAGAAAAATCCTTTCCTATATTTGCACATGTTTTTTGATAAAAAAGATATCTTTTTTGACTTGGATCACACCATTTGGGATTTTGATAAAAACGCACGTGAGACGCTGCAAGAGCTCTACCATACCTATAAATTCGATGCGCTAACCGGTGAAAGCAGCCCAGATGCTTTCATAGATGCGTACACAGCCAACAACCACCGCCTATGGGGGCTTTATCATCATGGCCTAATAGATAAAGCAATGCTCAGAAAAGCACGATTTGAAGATACTTTTTCACAGCTCGGCATCTCTCCTTCATTATTTCCTTGGGCTTTTGAAGAAGAATATCTAGCCATTTGCCCCACGAAAACCAACCTCTTTCCTCATGCACATGAAACGTTGGCGTACCTTGCGAACAATTATCGGCTGCATGTAATCTCAAATGGCTTTAAAGAGGCCTGCGAAACCAAATTGGCACACAGCAAACTGGTGAATTATTTTCAAACAATCGTCATATCCGAAAATGTAGGCGTTAACAAACCCAATCCGGCTATTTTTCATTACGCATTAAAAAACGGGGAAGCTGCTGTAGGAAAATCGGTTATGATTGGCGACAATCTAGATGCTGACGTAAGAGGCGCTCAAGCGGTTGGCATGGATGCCATATTCTTTAATGCGGTGGGCGCAAGAAGGCCTGCTGACGTGAAATACATGATCGCAGACTTGCGGGAACTGCAATCTTACTTTTAACAGAGAAGGAGGATCAACGTCCTCCTTCTAACTATTTTCTAAAGAACCTTCACCTTTATATTTTTTAACCAAACATCATCGCCATGATCCTGAAATCCTATGACACCAGATTTGGTTTTACCTCCCACATTGTTTAACAGCTCAAATGCCAATGGCCACTTGGATTCGCTAAACTTGCTTGCTTGCAATAATTTCGTCCAGTCATTCGTCCATAACGTATACTCTACGACCTTTGCATCATTTTGGTAGTGAGTGACTTTTCCTTTGTTCACGACAATCTTCGCTTTGTTCCACTGTCCAGCAGGATTTCCATTTTGAGGCTTTGCCGGAATCATATCATACAACGAACCAGATTTCCTGTTGCCGTCCACTCCCATCTTGGCATCAGGATGGTTATCGTTATCCAACAGCTGGTATTCCGGACTGGATATGTAGATCGGTTGGTCTTTAACCTCTTTTGCTAAAAAGAAAACGCCGGAGTTTCCCGATTGAGAAATTTTCCACTCGAATTCCAATTCGAAGTTTTTAAAGTCGTGTGCGAAGATCAAGTCACCTCCATCCGGATTCGTTACACCAACCGGATTCTTGGAGAATTTCAACATCCCGTCTTCAATCGACCATTTCGCCGGAACCTTTTCTTTGTTGTAGCCTCGCCAACCATTCAGCGAAGTGCCATCAAAAATAACGTAGGCACCATTTGCATCTTTTTTAAAGTTCTTAAGATCGACCTTGGGAAGGTTCAGCACCTCATATTGCGGAACGGTTGATGACGCCTTTTTCGACTGTTGCGCACTACAAGCCACACTAGATACGAGCATAGCTGCGCCTATTACATACATAAAATTTCTCTTCATATTAACATGCATAAGTTTAGTTGCTGAATAAAGATAGTAAAAATCTCATTAAAAGCCGCCTCCCATCTCGTCGCCCATATCCCCACTATCTTTTTGTTCACGTTTTTTCGTCAGATCTTGGAGCCCAAAACGGTAGGAGAACGATAAGGTTACCATTCGTTTCATCCAACGATGCTCAAAGTCTGTCACGACCTGCGGTGTAGTTGTCCGAGCGCCAAACCGTCGCGTGTTGAATAAGTCCCGCACATTCAGCGAGAGATTCGCCCGCTTGTTCATAAACTCTTTTTTCACCGCAACATCTACCCCCGTCATGTACTTTGATTTGCCTTGTGCCATCACACGTGGCGCAAAGTAATCTCCACGAAGCTGAAATGCCCAATTTTTAGGCAGTTTCACATTGGAATTTAGGTTTGTATTCCAGTTTATTCCTTCTTGTTCCTGAATAGCAAAAGCCGCATTGCCTTCAAATTTATTGTAAAACAAATTTCCGTTCCAAGTCGCGTCCCACCAGTTTGTGATATTGACCTTCGAGATCAACTCAAGACCAGCCACGTTAGAACTGGTCAAATTTTCCCAGCGGCTGAATGTGACACTATTTTCATCGACCAAATAAATATAAGGCTGCATCACATCGTTCATTCGGCGATAATAGGCCGTAGAAATAAAATTCCATTTACTATAGGTTTTGGCAAAGCTGGCTTCAAACGAATGGATGTCCTCAGGTAATAGATTTGGATTACCTTGACGTCTGTTCATTTCGTCCGATACATCGGGAAACGGGTTAACCTGCCATCCGCGCGGACGCTGTACCCGACGCGAATAACTCAACTGCACCTTATCTCCACCTTCGTTCACGTCATAGGTCAGAAAAACGGTTGGATACAATCGAAAATAGTTCTGTCCGCCATCTACGACCTGCTCTGCATCAGACAGATTAGGATCTTTTCCAAAATACTTGGTGGTAAGATCGACCTGCTCGGCACGGAGCCCCACTTGATAACCAATCCTCCCCGATAGTTTATTTTGATAATTGACATAAAGCGCATGTACCGCATTGGTCATATCGAAATCATTACTGATGGAGAAGTCTGGAAAATACTGATTAGTGACTGTGTTGAGCGTGTCTGAAAATTGAGTATCGAAAGACTTGCGAATCAAGCTTCGGTATCCTGCTTCGAATTTACTATCCTCATTGAATGGGAGCACATAGTCTAGCTGGATGTTCATCATCTTACCGTCTTCGCTGGTCTCGTTTATCCTTCCATCTGTTGGTGAGCCCGAGCTATAGGTTTGCGTAAAGCTATTCGTTCCATCTTCCGTATCCCTACCGTAATTGAAATTTGCTACCAGCTCTGCACCTTCACGCTCAAATTTACGAATGACATCAACATTAAATTCATAACCGAGATCGCTTTCTTTCTGTCGAGAAAGGCGTGTACTGGTACCTGTAAGTGAGGGATGATTCACATAGCGGTAAATAAGGTCTGCGTCGCGATTATTGTCGCGGACACTTAAATTTGTCGATAATCCAATTGTAGTTTTGTCATTCAGGAAGTAATCTGCTCCCAATTTCACAGTATTATTAACCCCTCGTCGGGACGTCTCTTCGGAATTATCGATACGGCTATTGTTATTCAAGTACAGATTATCTCTGGCACCAGACCCCAACATATTCCTTCTATTAAAATTATAATTCCCGTAATAGTTGAATTTCTTATCCCTGAAATTTAGCGTAACACCAGCCATGTAGTTATTGTACGATCCGGCAGACGCCGTTGCAGTTCCGTTCAGCCCCGTACGCACATTCTTTTTCATCACGATATTTATGATCCCCGATTGGCCCTCGGCATCATATTTTGAGGAAGGGTTGGTGATAATCTCGACCTTATCAATTGCATTGGCCGGCAGAGATTGCAACAAGGCATTTACGTCGCTCCCCGCAAGAGCCGACTCGCGCCCATCAATCAGAATCTTGACACTGCTCGAGCCACGCAGGGACACCGAGCCGTCCATATCCACCTGTAAGGTAGGTACATTTTGCAAAAGGTCTGTTGCCGAGCCACCGACACTCACGAGGCTTTGCGAAACGTCGAAAATCTTCCGATCAATACCCAATCGCATTTCGGGCGCGCGTCCCTCCACAACCACTTCTTGAATGACCTTACCATCGCCCGTAAGCATGATCTTACCTAGATTCAATGGATCGACACTATTCACTTGGATATTGTCCCGGATGATATCTTGTTTACCCACATAAGTTATACGTAAGGCGTAGGTTCCGAAATTGATTTCGCCAAACCGAAGATTTCCTTGTACATCGCTTTGCGCGCCAGAAACATATTGTTTGTCGGATTGACGCAATAAGGACGCGCTAGCGCCAATGATAGGCTCATTGGTTTCCGCATCCATGACAAGAGCTTCGATTTTCCCCTTTTGGGCGACAAGAATAAATGGGAAGAAAATAAAAAGTAAAAGAAGTTTAACGTTTTTAGTTGATATCATTTTAAGAACATACATGTTCACAAAACAACAAAATAAAAGCTGCTATCGTTCTATCGTAACTGTATTATTACGCGCAAGGTTTTACTCTACGGATACGGTGAGCCCTTCCGACTTCAAAATTTTACGATAAACCTCCATCTCGGTAAATGATCCCTCCAAAACTGCACATTTACCGTCATGGTGTACCCTCCACGCAATCTGTTCTGCCTGCAGCTCTGTGTACTGTAGATGTTTCATTAAACAGGCGATCACGTGGTCAAAGGTGTTAATCTCATCGTTCCAGAGGATTAGACGGTTGGAGGTCTTAACAGACGCCAAGATTTCGTCAAGCGTAAAGGTCTCTTGTTCGGTTTGTACACTCATGGTACAAAAGTAGTTATTTTTTAAAAAATGCCGTACTTTTACCAATTAATCAAAAATATATAAACTATGTTTCAGTCGAAGATAGCAGGCATCGGTTATTATGTGCCCAAAAACGTGTACACGAATAACGATCTCACCCGTTTTATGGAAACAAGCGATGAATGGATACAGGAACGCACAGGAATAAAAGAGCGTCGCTACGCAGACAGATTGGAAGAAACGACGACCACCATGGCTGTTGAAGCGGCAAAAATAGCGATCGAGCGGGCTGGGACATCTACGGAAGCGATCGATTTCATCATATTCGCCACGCTATCTCCCGATTACTACTTTCCTGGTTGCGGGGTATTGCTACAGCGGGAAATGGGAATGAAGGAAATCGGTGCCCTGGATATCCGTAACCAGTGCTCGGGATTTGTGTACGCGCTATCTGTCGCTGATCAATTTATAAAGACCGGCATGTACAGAAATATATTGGTGGTCGGTTCGGAAAAGCATTCTTTTGCGCTCGACTACTCGACCCGCGGACGTAGCGTTTCCGTTATCTTCGGTGACGGCGCGGGAGCCGTGGTACTGCAACCCAGCAGCGAAGCAGGAAAAGGCATATTAAGTACCCACCTCCATGCCGATGGAGGGGAAGCGGAAAAATTGGCGATGTACTATCCAGGCGCTTCAGGTGGAAAATGGCTCGACCAAAAACCAACTTGGCCCGATCAGGAACTGGGTGGAATGCTGATGACAAGTGATATGTTGGCGGATGGAACCGCTTTCCCCTACATGGATGGACAAGCGGTCTTCAAAAAAGCTGTCGTCAAGTTCCCCGAGGTAATTCACGAAGCACTTGCTAAAAATAATCTTAAAGCCAGCGACATCGACATGTTGGTGCCTCACCAAGCCAACCTACGTATCTCTCAATTTGTGCAAAAAACATTAGGCCTACGTGACGATCAGGTTTTCAACAACATACAGAAGTATGGAAATACTACAGCAGCCTCTGTGCCTATAGCCTTATGCGAAGCTTGGGAACAGGGCAAGATCAAAGATGGAGACCTAGTCTGCCTCGCTGCTTTCGGCGCAGGGTTTACTTGGGGTTCTGCCTTGATACGCTGGTAGCAAAGTAAACGGCACGCTTGAAATACCCACGCCGCCGTGAGTCAAAAAAGAGTCGGCAAGGAAAATCTTGCCGCATACGCAAAAGGTCGGTGGCTTTACGTCGACTTTTTGTGTTTCTTACCGAACCCTGAATTGAATATGGCATCCCAAAGCGAAGAACTTACACCAAAACCGCGTTCCGGATCCGCATAATGGTGCAGCATGTGATGATCTTTTATTTTTTTGAAAAGACCAGATTTGAAATTGGCGTGATGCATGGCATAATGACATTCATCGTAAATGAGATACCCAATTAAAAATCCGGCGAAAAAGGCAGATAGGGTAAACTCTTCAAAGAAAAAACTAAATAAAAAGTATATCGTTGTCGCCAGGGGAATACTCGCCGAGAGCGGCATCACTAACCGTAAGCGATCTCTAGGATAATCGTGATGTACCCCGTGAAAGATAAAGTGGATACGCTTCCCCCATGCAGAAGTGGGATGATAGTGAAATACCCAACGGTGCAATACATATTCAGCTAACGTCCAAAAAGCTAGCCCACCAAAAAAATAGAATAGCACGTCGCCGACCTCCATTTCCCCAAAAACAAGCGCTCTGTAAATCAGGTAGCAAATAACAGGTATCCAAAAAATAAGTGGAACGCTAAAGTGGATTTTTGTCAAAGACTCTAGAAAATTGTTCTTAAACATCCGAGTAGATTCTGTTGAGTTTGATACGTATAATTTTTTTGCCATACCATGAAGGGTTTAATGATAACACAAAATTAACAAGACTTTAACATGGATCAAAGTTTTACTTTTTGAACATCAACATTATTTTGTCAAATCACGATCTATCGTGAATAAATTGTCGCTGATTCAAAGATTAGAACGGCGTTTTCCAACTGTAAAAACCGTTCGCCAACAAAACCGCACCCTCGTCCAACAATTCACGGATTACACGTACTTTTACTTCATCATTGCCGATAGTCAGTTCATCTACTAATTGCTTAATTGTCTTTTGATCTTGCAGCAGCAACAGCTTGATCTCTTTTCGCAATTTTTTCGCTATATCTTGCCGGTGTGCCCGCATCAAACAAAGATCGCACACTTCGCAATAGGTGTCATCTTTTTCACCGAAGTATCGTTGGAGTGCTTTGCTTCGACACTCGGTGTCGTCTAGGTAGGCATAAATCGCTTTAAGCTGCTTTTCCTTGACATCTTTTCGTTCTTGGATAAACGTCGCGTCAATGAACAGGTTTCTATAATCTACCCTTGGTTGCAAAAACTCCAGTTGGGGTGCATCGGTTTTTGGAAGATAACTTGCCAATTGCAATTTTTGCAGACCTCCGAACATATCGACCACATCGCTATAGGACATTTTCAGCTTTTTAGCAAACTCATATTCATTAATCGGCACATAATATTCGAACACGCCTCCATATGTCCGCAAAATAAGCTTAATCAACGGATCGTATTTAGCGGATTGTACCTGAAATTTATACAATTCTTGGTAGTCGATTTCAAACTTAAAACGCGAAGGGATGAATACCGCTTCTGATACGCTGATCCACCCATCACGCTCTAGAAATTTAAGCGCACTCATGGTCGGTAAGATATCAATAAGGTAGCGTTTGCAAAAATCGACGATATCAAAATCAAAAAAAGCTCCTTTTCCAGCTCCATAAGCTATTTGAAAATAGTTAGCCAATTGATGGTAGACCTGTTGGATAAAGGTAATGGGGGGATAACTCGCTTCAAAGTTCTCCCAAAGCCTATCTCTGTCGGCTTGCTGGTACATCAAAACGGGAAACGCTTTTTTCCCGTCCCTTCCTGCCCGCCCAGCCTCTTGATAATAAGCTTCCAGCGAATCGGGAATATCGATATGCAGCACAAAGCGAACGTCTGGCTTATCGATTCCCATGCCAAACGCATTTGTCGCCACGATCACGCTTACTTTATTATCCATCCAACTATCCTGCTTAAGGGAACGGGTTTGTGCATCTAGGCCAGCATGGTAGAAATCGGCCGAGATGCCATGGTTGACCAAATATTGAGCAACCTCCTGTGTTTCCCGCCTATTGCGGACGTAGATGACCCCTGAACCGCCCAATTTTTGAATCATGCGCAACATTCGTCCCATTTTGTCGTCCTCCGCTAAAGCCATATACCCCAGATTTCCTCGTCGAAAGCTCTGCTGAAATACAGCGCCCCCGACAAAAGCTAATTTATCCTGGATGTCCTTAACCACGGCTGGTGTAGCTGTAGCAGTAAGCGCCAAAAACGGAGTATTCGGATGAAGCTGCCTTAACAGGGCAAGCTGCAGATAGGGTGGTCGAAAGTCATAGCCCCATTGCGATATGCAATGTGCCTCATCGATAGCGAATAAACTGACCTTCATATAACGGATTCGCTCTTTTACCAAATCGCTGTAAAGTCGTTCCGGAGATAGGTACAAAAACTTAATACGTCCATAAATACAGTTATCAAGTGCAATATCCACTTCTCGGTGAGACATGCCTGAAAAAATAGCAACGGCATCTATTCCTTTTTTTCGCAAATTTTGCACCTGGTCTTTCATCAAGGCAATAAGTGGGCTGATCACAATACATATTCCTGGCAGCTGAAGTGCTGGCACTTGGAAACACACCGATTTGCCTCCGCCAGTAGGCAACAGCGCCAAGGTGTCCCGCCCTTGCAGCACAGACGCTATGATCTCGCTTTGCAAGGGTCGGAATGTTTGAAATCCCCAGTATTGCTTTAATATGGCTAAACTTTTGCTTTCCATTTTTTTAATCCGACTTCTCCCAAACATAAGCATAATTATTCTTCAAGATATAATAGTGCGCATGCCCGGACGAAGCTCCTTGTACCATAAACGCTATTGTTCCGGCTTCGTTTGATCCATCAAAGATAATAGCTCTTTTGGGATTAATCGTACATGTGGTTATGGCATTTTGATTTCTTAGCTGCCTTGCTATAATCCAAGAAGCTGATTGCAATGCTGCGGTGTCGTCCAATCGATTGGTTAGAGCGATGCGCCCAAACGGCGTTTCGATCAGGCGTATACCCTTTACCGGCACATCCGCTTTGTAAAACGCTATCTGCGACGGATCTGCGTATCGTGACAAATCTCCCATAACTAGTCGCTTAAGTTTGGGATGATCCATGCTATCTAACGTAGTAACCAAGGCCGCTCTTCCCGTATGGATAATTGCAACAGCCAAATCGTGTTGCACGTTGTAAATCTTTAAACCTTGGAACATCTGCCGTCGCAACCGTTGCACGCCCATACGGAAACTAAGCATCGCCGTGAACAAAAGAACCATAGCCAGTATGGACTTTCTGCGGCTATACCAAGACCACACCATCGTCAGCAGTATACCAATAAAAAAAAATAAATCAATTTTTTCCAAATAAATATCGCTCACTAAAGCAAATGGTAAAGATTGAATGATATCTAGTCCCATTAACATGAATGTACAGAGACCGTCCAAACATTTTCCCAGTATGATATTAAGCCAGGTTAAGGGTGAAACTGCCAATAAAATTCCGATATACATCAACAAAGTTGACGGAATTGCAACCAATAAATTACCCAAAAGGAAGTAGTTTGGGAATTGGTGGAAATAATAAAGCGCTAATGGACTGGTAAACAATTGCGCCGCAATCGATACCCAAACAAGTTCCATCAAATATCTAGCAAGGAAGAATTTAGGCCGGAATAACGATCGCAGGAGAGGATATGCTGTAAACAGACCGAATGCCGCAGCGTATGACAATTGGAATCCCACATCGAAAAGCAAAAACGGATCGAAGGCGACCAATACAAAGGCTGAAACGAAAAGCGAATTGATACCGCCATATCGCTTCTTTCCTAAATCGGCCAGCAGTAGAAAAGAGATCATAAGACCTGCCCTTAAAATAGACGGAGCCATTCCGGTCAGGATGACGTAACTCCATATCGCGATCAACATACAAGTATTCCGCACAAAACGTCCATATTTATAAAATTTAAGGCGGGAAAAAAGCAGGTTAAGCAAATAGAATACGAGGCCAACATGCATGCCCGAAACGCTCAATACATGGACGGTTCCTGTTACAGAAAACTTCTGTAAAATTTCGTCATTAAAGTCATTACGATATCCGAAAACAAGTGCTGCACAAACATTTAGAGACGCGGGATCTGATATTACCTCTCCAAACTTATCTCTCAACCTATGGCGTAAGTGCAGCGCCATACTGACTAGCCAGTTTCCACTTCCCTTTTCTAAGACATGCCACTCCCCTTCTTGTAAGAAAGCTTGATGGTACACGTTCTTATTAGCTAAATATTGCTGATAATCAAACTGATGCGGATTATAAGCTGGCGGTATCTTCTGAAGCTTGTTGACAATTGCAATCTTATCTCCATAATTCAACGGCATGTTTGCCGTACGAACAACACTCACGATGATGGACCCAGAAGCAGGAAAGCGATCTTTACCTAACTGTCCTTGGGTGATGCTTATCGGAAATCTAATGATTTTTTCGCGAACCGTCGGTTCATTGCTAACGATGCCAATGACTGCATCTGCTTCATAGCCGTCTATCGCTAACTTCTGATGGATTGGTAGTCGATAGGCGATGGACTGAAAACCGACCCATACAAAACAGAAATAAAGAAGCACAGGAAATACAGCGCGCGGAAGAGTTTTTGAAAAGGCGGCGCAAAGAAACAATAAGGAGACAATGATCAGGAAAATAATGCTTGATAGATGGAGTAACGTAGTAGAAACCTCGATATACCGACCGGCTACAATACCAAGCGAAAGGACTGAAAATAATTTTGCAAAGGGTGTTCTACGGAGTGCTTCGGCGATGCTAATTGCTACCATTGACATCGCATTTGAATTTTCACTTCAGAACGATATGGGCCGTCACTTTGGTCAAGACCCGTGCCTACCTTTTCCGCATCTCGGTAACGTGTAAAACTATAGCGAGCCCATAGATCAATCTGTTTGTTTATCTTATACCGGATGTTCGCGTAGGAACGCCATCCTTTGCCGCTGTACAAGGGAAAGGCATTTGCATAGAGTACATCATTTTCGAAAGCATACAGCCTTGCGTCATAGGAATCAGTCGTGAAGTAAGCTACTCGGGCGTTCGCATGCAATCGCCCCCCTCGTACGTTCAAAAAAAGGTCTTGAAACAAAAGGATGCCTTTGTCGATCTGCTGTTCCTTCTGAACGGCTATGCGCTCAAAACGAGAGCGGATTTCCCAAGTGTTCGATAGCTTGTATTGAAAGTTCAACCGGACCTGTCGACGCTCTATGTCCACCAAATAACGCTCTGCGACATCCAATCTTGTATTCTCCTGCCGTATCCGATAACGATACCGTAAGCCGACGTGCCCCTTTTTATACCATTGGTAGGTACCTTGCAGGAAAAGGTCTACAGCGCGACTAGGAGCATCGGCACGAAACCTGATCCACGGAAAGCGGACCGCGTCAGCATAGGCAATACAGACAAATTTCCTAGCCAGCTGGTATGATATCCCTCCGTATACACCCCGCTCGTTTGCCACGAGAGAACCTTCCCCCAATGCTTGGCTAAAAGGTGCATAGTAGGCGGGCTGATAATTGCGGTAGGTCAAGAACATCGAAACCTGCGGTGATAGACTGGCAAGCAAGCCATTTAACATGGCCCAAGTGCCATTAATATGGTAGGCAAATTCTCCATAGAGATAGATATTACGAATGGTAAATTGGTAGTTTGTCGAGGTATGCAAACTTGACTGCGCAGAAAATCGATGGATATTGCGCAAGGCTGGCAAAGGAGTAATGGTTCCATTATACAAACTATAAACCCCCAAAGCCCCTACACGTAATCGCGCGCGTTCGTAAGATACATTTAATCCTGTTGTCAGGTGGTTGATTTGTTGCCGGTTCTTTAGTTCGTTGGGTGTCCGATGTAATCCGGATGTGGAAAGTGAACGAATTTCCACGCCTTCCTCCGTTTCTACACGATTTCCGGAGAGCTTACGCAAGGACACAAACGGCGTCATTGATAGCGCTTTCCATTGTAGCTTACCCGCGAAGCCTCGCAGGAAATTATATTCATTCATCGAAGTGTAGCTCCGCATATCGGCACCACTGCGTGCTGTCGTGGTGATCATAGGTCCTTTGCCAAAGCTCAGTCCATTCCAAATTACAAGACCTTGACCCACCTGCAACGCATAATCGCCCAACAGCAACTCCTTTAAAAACCCACTTCCTTTAACGTGCAAGCTGACACCATAATGGTCAAAACCCCAACGCTGCTGCTGGCGAAAAAAAGGTTCTCCGGCATCCTTTTTCATATTGATAGCCAACCGGATATTCTCGCCCAAACGTAACCTATATCGCACAGCGTAACGATTGGCATCGCCCAAGTATCGTGATCGCGAAGAATCCCTCATCGCATATCCTATTTGCCGCTCCAAGACACGCGCATAGCGCACGATCAGTTGCTGATTTACCTTACCCGTTTGGTGCAGCGAGCCTATTGGCCGCACGGTGACAAACGGCAACAACTTCTCGATCATTGGCAAATCGAAGCCCTCCACAGCCTGCAGCTCTAACACAGAAAGAAAATGGCCGGACAGCTCCCGATGCTGCAGCATACCCGCTATTTGAAGCGGTGTGATAAACAACAGGTCTGCTAAATCTTTTCCATCTGTCCGATTTAGATCTATTGGAAAGCGCTGGTAGTGGCGTAATACTTCTGTAAATTCACTCATATCCACCGCTTCATCCAATCCCTCTAAAAGCTGTTCTATGATGGCTTCTTCTGTCTCTTCCGAAAGTGTAGTCTGTGCATGTGCCAACCCTTGGTATAGCACAAAAACACATAATGCAATGCCAGCTACATTAAAACACATAAGACATCGCGATTTGTGGAGATGTTCCCAACGTAGGATGAAAAGTAGATGCTAGATCAATTTGCCAACATCTTTTAACGATACCAATGCCAGCCGTGTAACGAAACGGGTTGGAAGCCCAGCCGCCTCGAATGCAGAGCGGTTGGACAAAACGGTAGGTGATGCCCGTGCGATACTCCCAATCTAACGCATTTTCACGCCAAATATCAGCGGCTGCCTGCACCTCTTCCGTCAATTGAAACAATGTACCTAAACCAACCTGTCGCGGAATCCGTTGATCCACCCAGGGCATAAAAGATGCGCTAGAGATATTCCGCCAAAATACACCGATCTTCCATCTGCTAAGCATTTGGTACTGAAAGCCTAAATCGGCACTAAATTGCCGTTCACTCTCATAAAACTGCACGCCAAATTGATGGTAATTCACGCTTACGGAAGAAGAAAATCGATGGCCAAAGGCACGCGCAAAGGAAATGCCGGCTTTCAGGAGGCTAATCACATCAAATATACCATAGTTTACAGCGCTGATACCTATAACATGGGAAGAAGCAAACGGAACGGCCAAATAAAACGCTTGTGAAGCGACGCCCGTTCCCACAAAATGTTGCTGATAAGCGCTGCCCACAGCCAGTCGCTTTAGCGATGTAATTCCTGCCGGATTATCATGCAGCGCAAACACTCCCTCCCGCGCTATACCAGCACCGCCGGCACCTAAAAAAGGTGCTGGAGAAAATTGTTGAGCAGATAATCGGAAGGAGATTACTAGGAGAAGTAATACCTTGATTATCATAATTCATTATAATTGATGGTTAAATATAAAAAAAATCTTCTAAAGAAAAAACAGCAGGAAGAAAAGTAAATGAATGGCTGCCAATAAACAGGCATTTATTTATGAAATGATGAAGACGCACGTGGCGGCTAGTTTGGTTTGTGACGATCCTTCCATCTATTGAAGACAACAAAAAACAAGGAAAGGCTGCCCACATCAAAATGGACAGCCCTTCGACCTTATAAAAATAATTAAAATTTAGCCGTTAGACAACGCTGCTGCACCGGATACAATCTCCGTTAATTCAGTTGTGATCGCAGCTTGACGGGCTTGGTTATAGGAAAGCTTCAACGACTTCAATAAGTCCCCCGCATTTTCCGTTGCTTTATCCATTGCAGTCATCCGGGCCCCGTGTTCAGAAGCATTGGAATCTAGCACAGCTTTAAAAAGCTGTGTTTTGATAGCCTTTGGAATCAACTCCTCTATAATCTTTTCCTTTGATGGCTCGATAATATAATCGACCTCATTCGCTGCATTCTCGGCTTGAGAGCTTTCCGGTGGAAGTAAAGGCAGCAACTGCTCAGCACTCATGATCTGCACAGCAGCATTCCGAAATTCGTTATACACAATCTCCACACGATCGATGTTTCCGGCTTTAAACTCGTCCATAACATAGGATGTCACCTGCGAGACATTAAGAAAATTCAAGTCGTTGTAAAGATCATTGTAGTTACCGATCACTTGAAAGCCACGCTTCTGGAAGAAATCATGACCACGTTTGCCGATAGCGATAATACGCAAATTTCCGCGTGCATGCTGCTCTGCATATTTACTAAAAATCAGATTGTTAGCCATTTTTATCGCATTCGCGTTGAACGCGCCTGCCAATCCTCTGTTGGATGTCAATACAATAACCAGCACTTTAGTCGGTATACGATCCTGCGTATACGGAGAGTCGTTACCTTCAACAGAAGCAGAAACTTGTGCTAAAATATCTCTTAGCTTATTGGCGTAAGGGCGTAACTGTACAATAGCATTTGTTGCACGCTTCAGTTTCGCCGCCGCAACCATTTTCATGGCTTTGGTGATCTGCTGCGTGGAGGTTACCGAGCTAATCCGGTTTCTTACTTCTTTTAAATTTGCCATATACTAGAGTAGATTGAGTATAAAGTAGTGTGTATGGAGTATACCGATACGCAATACGCTATACACCTATCCGATTAATATTTTGCTGCTAATTCTTTAGCGACTTTTTCTAAGACATCCGTCAACTCATCCGTAAATTTACCGGCTTTTAAGCTCGCCAAGACTTCTGGATGACGCTGCTCTAGCTGCATCAAATATTCCTCCTCAAATTGACGAACACTCTTAACTGGAACCGAACGGAACAAGCCTTTCGTACCTGCGTAGATAATAGCTACTTGCTTCTCTACCGATACGGGCGAATACTGTCCTTGCTTCAAAATTTCAACGTTGCGGATACCTTTATCCAATACCGCTTTAGTTGCCGCATCCAAATCGGAACCGAACTTTGCAAAAGCTTCCAGCTCACGGAACTGCGCCTGATCCAATTTCAATGTACCAGCAACTTTCTTCATCGACTTGATCTGTGCATTACCACCCACACGTGATACGGAGATACCTACGTTGATCGCAGGACGGATACCAGCGTTGAACAAGTTAGACTCCAAGAAAATCTGACCATCAGTAATGGAGATTACGTTAGTTGGGATATACGCAGAAACGTCACCAGCTTGTGTTTCAATGATAGGAAGTGCAGTTAAAGAACCGCCACCTTTTACCAAATGCTTAATGGAATCAGGAAGGTCGTTCATATTACGAGCGATCTCATCTGACGCATTGATTTTTGCAGCACGCTCCAATAAACGGGAGTGCAAATAGAATACGTCACCTGGATATGCTTCACGTCCCGGTGGGCGACGCAACAACAACGACACCTCGCGGTACGCCACGGCTTGTTTCGACAAATCATCATACACGATCAATGCCGGACGACCTGTATCACGGAAAAATTCTCCGATCGCAGCACCTGACATTGGGGCATAGAACTGCAGAGGCGCAGGATCAGAAGCAGAAGCCGCTACCACAATGGTATAGGCCATGGCACCTTTTTCTTCCAATACTCGAACGATATTGGCAACCGTAGAGTTTTTCTGACCTACTGCAACATATATACAGAACACAGGCTGCCCTGCATCATAAAATTCCTTTTGGTTTAAGATCGTGTCAATGCAAACTGCCGTTTTACCTGTTTGACGATCCCCAATAACCAGTTCCCGTTGACCGCGCCCAACCGGAATCATCGCATCAATCGCCTTGATACCTGTTTGTAATGGCTCCGTAACTGGTTGACGATAGATAACGCCCGGTGCTTTACGCTCAATAGGCATTTCATACGTTTCGCCAGTGATCGGTCCTTTACCATCAATAGGTTGACCTAGGGTGTTCACTACACGCCCTAACATACCCTCACCAACCTTGATCGATGCGATACGTTTGGTACGTTTAACCGTGTCACCTTCTTTAATTTCGTCCGAAGGTCCTAAAAGCACAACACCTGCGTTGTCTTCCTCGAGGTTTAGCACAATACCTTCTAATCCGTTATCAAATTCAACCAACTCACCGGACTGAACTTTAGTTAAGCCGTAAATACGAGCAATACCGTCACCCACAGTAAGTACGGTACCCACTTCCTCGAGTTCGGCTTCTGATTTAAAGCCTGACAACTGCTCTCTAAGAATTGCCGAAACTTCATCTGGTCTTACCTCTATCATTGTAATTATTATAAGGGGTTTTTGATTTTATTTTATTATCCAACAAGTTCAAGATGACTATACGCCTTGACTTACGAAATATTTATCCAATTTTTGCAACTTACCAGCAATACTAGCATCTACCTGCTTATCACCCACGCGCAGCACAAAGCCACCGATTAAAGACGAGTCTACTTTGTTCTTTAATAAAACTTTAGCGCCCACCTCTTTTGAAATCTTGGCCTGCAGCTCACCCAAATTCGCTTCCGACATCGCGGCCGCTGAAAAAACAGTTGCGTTGACAATGCCCTTTACTTCGTTGTATTCTCGAATAAATTCCTGCAAAATGTCCAAAAGGATATCCGCACGCCCTTTGCTAACCAAAATGGTAAAAAAGGAAACCACCAATGGGTTAACCTTATTATCAAAAATCGCCAACAAAATGCTGCGCTTTTTATCACTGCTGATAATTGGGTTTTTAAGAACTGCTTGGATTTCCGTATTAGACTTAAGGACCGCTATAACCTGCTCGACATCCGATTTCACTGCATCCAAGTCTCCTTGCTCCTGCACCAATTCAAGAAGGGATTTTGCGTACCTCGAGGCGACTGTAAAAATTGACATGCTATTAAATTAATAATTAAAAATTAAATACTAAAAAAGCGAAGCGCTCTTCTCTGCTAGTTTAATTTAACATCCTTCACCAAATCGGCAACAAATGCTTCCTGCTTATCTTGGTCTGCAAATTCTTTTGTTAACACTTTACGGGCGATATCCAAGGAAAGAGAAGAAACCTGATTTTTAACGGCGGCTAATGCCAAATTTTTCTGCTCTTCAATTTCAATTTTTGCCTGTTCTAAAATCCGCTTGCTGGACTCTTGCGCCTCGTGCTTAGCTTCGGAAACAATCTTATCTTTAAGTTCTTTCGCCTCTTTCAGAATCTCGTCCCGCTCTACACGTGCTTCCTTCAGCAATTGCTCATTTTCATTCGTCAAGCGGGTCATCTCCAATTTAGCTTTCTCCGCTGAAGCCAACGCATCAGAAATACCCTTTTCGCGATCCTCCAACGCATTGATGATTGGCTTCCAAGCAAATTTACCTAAGATAAATATTACAATCAATAAAATGATAATCTGCCAAAAGAACAAACCATATGAGAACTGATTAATTAATGCTTCCATTGTATATAGTCTAAGATATAAAGTGTTATTTTTTGTGCTTTGAAAAAAGCACCTTTTGCAACCAACCGTTGCAAAGGGTGCCTTGTACGATACACTGGATTATTTACCCAAGATTAAAGCACCGAATGCTAAACCTTCTACTAGGGCACCAATGATGATCATAGCAGTTTGAATTTTAGATGCTGCTTCTGGTTGGCGAGCGATAGCTTCCATAGCGGAACCACCGATTTTACCTAAACCTAAACCTGCACCGATTACGATTAAACCTGCTCCAATTAAGTTGTACATAGTAATGAATTTATAATATAAAATTTAACAAAAAATGCTTAGTGATGCGCATGTTCTTCCACTGCCATCCCGATAAATAACGAAGACAACATCGTAAAGATAAATGCTTGTAAAAAGGCTACCAACAGTTCCAAAAACGTCAAGATCAACGTCAATACCAAGGATACACCAATACTTCCCGGAATTGTCAACTGCTGTTGAAATAAGTATACGATGGCAATTAGTCCCATAACGACGGCGTGTCCAGCGGTAATATTTGCGAAAAGACGCAACATTAAGGAAAAAGGCTTGGTGAACATGCCTAAAACTTCAATAGGTGCTAATACGAATTTAAATGGAACAGGCACGCCCGGCATCCAAAAAATATGTTTCCAGTAGTCCTTATTTGCTTTGAAAGTGGTAATTAAGAATGTAAACAGTGCGAGGCATAACGTGATGGAAATATTACCAGTTACGTTAAACCCAAGGGGTGTTAAACCCAGAAGATTTAATACAAAAATCAGGAAAAACACCGATAATAAATAAGGCATAAACTCCTTGTATCGATGACCGATATTAGGCATCGCCATTTCGTCCCGCACATAAAGCACCAATGGTTCCAATGCTCGCCCGATGCCCTTAGGCAGCGCATTTGATCCTTTCTTGTATGTGCCAGCTAAGCTGATGAAACCCCAAAACAAAAGCGCGGCTGCCAAAAACAAACCCACCACATTTTTGGTAATGGAAAAATCCAATGGTTTTGCGTTCGTTGCGTGTCCATGCTCATCAAATGCCAATGTACCCGCTGCATCAGTCTTGTAGATCTTGCCATGATATAACGTGTAAAACTGCCCGTCCTTTTCTACCACTTTTTCACCATGATGAAACGCTCCCGAAGAGAACATCTTAAGGCCTCCATCAATCAGGATAACAGGCAACGGAAAACCGTAATGTTTTCCGGCTTTTTTATCGGTAAACAGTGAAAAATAATAATCGTCCTGCAAGTGATGCTGACTGTATTCCTGAATTTCTTCCGCTTGGGACTTCGGCTGCTCGCCATGACCGTGATGTCCTTCTTCTACCGCGTGAACTGTGGCAAAAGGGGCAACAGCAAAGAAGATTACTGCAAAAAACAAAAGTGCTCTTTTAAGACTCACCATTTTCGATTTACTATTGAATGATAAAAATTTTTGCGCAAAAATACAACTTTATTTGGCATTTGTTAACAAATGTTAGAACTTTTTAGCGATTTACTTTTCAACAACCTTTACTTCTTGATTTACAAGACGATACGCTACCAATATATCATACATTAAAAAGATAAAAAACACCCCTAAAAAGTTCAACTCTAAAAAGTCGTTTTCGAATAAATTTAGACCAGATTGAATAAACAAATAACTCGCGACCGCTTTAATAAGAATGCAACCCAGAAAAACGATACTTACGTAATTTTTCATCGCGAAATCTGCTAGTAGCAAGAAGGTCGCGACCGTTAATGAAGCGATGCATCCAAACGCATACATGCCCATCAACGTGTAGTGAGTTTGTTTCCAATAGGCATTCAAGCCTAAATTTTGCAACAGCAGCGTATGGATCCCAAAACCCAATACGGTTACTAAAAACAGCAATCCCCCAAATCTCGCGTACTTATTCATTCTTATTTAAATAATTGACCTGTCTTATAAACTGATACATCGATGCTATGACGCCTAACATGGTCAAGCCTTTCATCCACCATCCCCCTTCCACGCCATAGCGGCCATCTAACCAATCGCCTAGACGGTAGCACAGATAAATAGTCAAACCCATCTGTATGGGCATAGACGTAAAAACCAACCACTTATTTTTGGCGTTACTTCCCTTGTGTTTTTCCATCAGCAAACTAAAAGGACTCAAAGATAGGATTTAATATGCAGAAACTATCCTGTACACTCGTGCTTTCTATGATTTATTCCTCCCTGCGTGTGCGCGCTATCCGATCCCGAGTTCCAAAACCTTCTGCCCGATCTTGATATCTGGATAATCAAAATCGGCGCCTAACATGCCCTTTAGTTCCGACGACGATTTTTCCGGATTTTCCCGGATTACAGCCAGTATCCTGTTGAGTTTATCTTCTGTAATTAGGTCTGTTGCCTCGACCTCCTGCCCTACATAATTGATTAAGTGACCGTATATCGTCCCTACAACCATATCGCGCTTCTTAGCAATATCCTCTATACTAAACCCATCCATAAATAGATCAAGCGAAATGGCTTTGGTATCCTTCACGGCATCGTCATCCGCCACGGATTTGACGAGGCTGTCTTTGGTTGTCTCCCGCTCGTGCAGTGCATGAACAATGGCTGACAAATCACCTTCTTCGGTCAAGATATCCGCTATGGTCAAACAATGGGCGAGCTGTTCTTTCTTCCTCCTGAAATCAAGCAATAACGAACGTAGCTCCTCGGTGTATTTCTTGGTTCGTTTCTTTACCTTCCACTCCTCAATATGCTGCTGCGTCGACAGGAGCACATCGGCATCAAATTTTGGCAGAAACCAAGCCACGGCAGATTTAGTTCGCGCACAGATTTTACCGTAGTCCAACTGCTCTTTATCGCGAAGCATGGCATAAAGTTGCGTAACGAATTTATTGGCAACCTTCTCCTGCTCTTGCAGTGCGCCAATCAGCCCCCCGAAATAGTCTAAGGCAGCATCTTTACTATCGATATTACGCTTCATCAACGATGCTTTAAGCTCCTGCGCACCCTCCACCAAGGATGTCCAACGAAAGCTCTGCAACAAAATTTGCCCCATATAATGCCGTTGACATAGCTCCAAGATTTTGCCAACCTCTTCCCCCGAGGTCATCCGCTGCATGAAATCCACTACCTGAGAATCCGTGCGAATAGAGTGGTGCGGAATCCTAGACTTCAACACCAAACCATCCAAACCGGTAAGTCGGCTTAAGGCAACATATACTTGTCCGGCAGCAAATGAAGTTCCTGCATCAATGACTGCTCTATCGAAAGTTAATCCTTGGCTTTTATGAATCGTAATGGCCCATGCCAAGCGCAAGGGGTACTGCGAAAACGTACCCATTACCTCTTCTTCTATCTTGTCCTCGCCCTTATTGTAGTTGTAACGGATATTTTCCCATGTTTCACGGCGCACGGTCACATCCTCTGAGCCATCCTTAAACCCTACAACCACCTGATGTTTGTCAAGATTGAGCTCCTTGACCTCTCCTATCTTTCCATTGAAAAATTTGCGATCCTCGCCACTATCGTTCTTGATGAACATTACCTGGGCACCGATCTTAAGTGGCAATGTCTCTTCCGCCGGATAGGAAGATTGCTGAAATTCATCCTTCACGACGGCTTTCAAATTGTGGAGCGTACCACTTAATTGAAGCAGTTGTTCTTGGTTGATACTGTCGGCCAACTTATTGTGCGAAGTAAGGGTAATGAACTGCTCACCACCGTTTGGCGTAAAACCTTCGCGGTAGTGCGAGTTTAAGTAATCCAAATCAGGCTGTGTACACTTATTGTTACGAATATTGTTTAAGAGCTCAATAAAATTACTATCGTTTTGGCGGTAAATCTTACGGAGCTCCAACAAAACCGGCGGATGTTCACGCAATACCTTGGCATCAAAGAAAAACGGACTGCTGTAGTGCTGGCGCAACACCTGCCATTCGTGATCGCGCACGACTGGCGGTAGCTGGTACAAATCGCCGATAAAAAGCATTTGCACACCGCCAAAAGGACGCATGTCTCTCCGTACAGATTTCAATATGACATCGATTGCATCCAAAGTATCTGCCCGTACCATTGACACCTCATCAATAACAAGAAGTTCCAGTTCCTGTAAGATGGCTCGGCGCTGCTTTGTCAGCTTGATGGTCGAAAAGAGCCGACTTTTGTTGTAAATGCCGCTATCGTGCTCGTCCCATTTCAAGGGGTAATCTTCGATGAACATTCCGAAAGGGAGCCAAAACAAAGCGTGCAACGTAGTCCCGCCGGCATTCATAGCTGCGACACCTGTAGGGGCCGTAACCGCCATCTTCTTGTACGAGTTTTCGCGTATATATTTTAAAAAAGTAGTTTTCCCCGTCCCTGCTTTTCCGGTCAAAAACAAATGTTGATTGGTTTGATTGACAAAAGAAACGGCCTGCATGAAGGCAATATTTTTATCGTCAACTTTTGGTTGTCCCATGAATGTCCCCTTGATGATTGATGAAAGACAAAGATAAGCATATCTATCCGTTCAGCAGGGACAACGAACGCACTATTCTGATCGTAGGCGACACTTAGCCGGAAGAAAACGGCTCTGAGCAAGATTTGCTCATCCTTGTGACCCAAAGCTCCTTTTTATTTTGTGTATTTTGAGAAAACAGCTAACTTCACCGCAAATACATAAGACATGGCAGAAAATATTGATAAAGGCGAATTATTTAGCCAAATTGAGGAGAAATTAAAGAACGAAGGTTTCCAGATCGACAACATTGACCAAACGAGACCTTGGGGTGGCTTTTTTGTTATCAACGAAGATCAGGCGCAGCAATTTGCCGACCAATACTTCGATGGATTGGACGTACAAGGGTTAAAAATATCCGGCAAGTTAAGTCCAAAGATCCTTATTGTAGCTCCGAACAAACGCCTCTCTTGGCAATACCATCACCGGAGAGCCGAAATCTGGCGCGTTACGCAAGGTGAAGTAGGGGTGGTAACAAGCGCTACAGACGAAGAAAATGAGCTGAAACGATTGGGTGAAGGCGAGTTTATCCGTCTTTCACAAGGAGAAAGACATCGTCTTATAGGGTTAGCGGGTTATGGTGTGGTGGCGGAGATATGGCAACATACTGATAGCGAAAACCCTTCTGACGAAAGCGATATTGTACGTGTACAAGACGATTTCGGACGTTAAACAACACATGCATGAAGGGAGATTCAAAACCACTCTTCATGCATTTTGCCTCCCCCAAGGTTCCCGGGATTAGCCAGCTTCATATGGGAAGCAAATTGGACAAACTGCTATGCTAGCAGATTTTATATCGCACGAATCTATTTAAAACTCCAGCGTCCTTAAAAATGTAAATAAGTCCGACCTCCCCTTGTATGCTGCCCCGATATTTTATCCCGACACAGTCGCCCCTTTTCATCATAGGCATCCTTCAGATTTTTTGCTATTTTTGTTCTCGAAACGAGTAAGTTTACACCTCATAGAATTACATGACGACATATAACGAAGACAGTATACGGTCATTAGACTGGAAAGAACACATTCGCCTACGTCCTGGTATGTACATCGGAAAATTAGGCGATGGGTCTGCATACGATGATGGCATCTATGTTCTGTTAAAAGAAATTGTGGACAATTCCATCGATGAGTTTGTTATGGGCGCCGGAAAGACGATTGACATCACCGTTCATGAGAACAAGGTCGCAGTTCGGGACTATGGGCGTGGTATACCCATTGGTTCTGTGGTAGACGTCGTATCCAAAATAAACACCGGAGGAAAGTATGATAGCAAGGCTTTTCAAAAGTCTGTTGGACTCAACGGCGTTGGTACAAAAGCGGTGAATGCCCTGTCCAGCCAATTCGTTGTGCAATCATATCGGCAAGGTGTAACGAGGATCGCCCAATTTGGCTGTGGCGAACTGGTGAGCGACGAGCAAAAAGAAACCTCCCAACGGAATGGAACGGCAACAAGTTTTTTTCCAGACGAATCCATCTTTCGCAATTATAAATTCCGTACGGAGTTTGTGGAAAATATGATTTGGAATTATGTGTTTCTAAATGCCGGTTTGACCATCAATTTCAACGGACAAAAATACATCTCGGAAAATGGTTTAAAAGATCTTTTAGAGCGAAATATCGATACCGAGGCCATGCGTTATCCTATTATCCACCTGAAAGGTGAAGATATTGAGATCGCGCTAACACACGGTCAACAATATGGCGAGGAATATTATTCTTTCGTTAACGGCCAGCACACCACACAAGGAGGAACGCACCAAGCATCTTTTCGCGAAGCAATTGTAAAGACCGTACGCGAATTTTACAAAAAAGAATTCGATGCCGCGGATATTCGGTCATCAATTATCGGCGCGATTGCGATCAAAGTACAAGAACCCGTTTTTGAATCGCAAACGAAAACAAAATTGGGCTCACAAAGTATCGGTCCAGAGGGTCCAACGGTACGTACCTTTATCAACGACTTCATCAAAAAAGCCCTCGATGATTACTTGCATAAAAATCAGGATACCGCTGATGCTTTGCTGAAGCGTATCTTACAATCGGAGCGCGAACGCAAAGACATTGCCGGCATCAAGAAACTTGCCAACGAACGCGCAAAGAAAGCTTCTTTGCACAATAGAAAGCTGCGCGACTGTAAGGTGCATTACAACGATAAAAACGAACGCAACCAAGAGACAACTTTGTTCATCACCGAAGGGGATTCTGCCAGCGGTTCGATCACGAAGTCTCGTGATGTACAAACACAGGCAGTCTTCAGTTTAAAAGGAAAACCGCTAAACTCTTACGGCATGTCCAAGAAGATTGTGTATGAAAACGAAGAATTTAACTTGCTACAGCACGCTTTAAACATAGAGGACGGCTTAGATGGCTTGCGCTACAACAATATTGTCGTCGCTACCGATGCTGATGTGGACGGCATGCACATCCGTCTGCTGCTGTTGACCTTCTTTCTACAATTTTTTCCTGATTTGGTGAAAGCCGGACATGTCTCCATCTTACAAACGCCACTGTTCAGGGTGCGAAACAAAAAGGAAACGATCTACTGCTACTCCGACGAAGAGCGGCAACGTGCCATAGCGAAACTTGGCGGCAAGCCTGAAATTACGCGTTTCAAAGGGCTAGGAGAAATTTCTCCGTCCGAATTTGGACTATTCATCGGGAAAGACATCCGTTTAGATCCGGTAATTTTATCCAAAGAGAACAAATTACCACAGTTAATGGAATATTACATGGGGAAGAATACCCCTGAGCGGCAACGACATATCGTGGATAACCTCCGCATAGAAGTAGACTTAGAAGAAGAACTCGCAAAAGCTGCCGTAACCGCGTAAGCGTTACGGCTATTAGGCAAATTAAGCATGCACAACCAAACCTTAATCCTTATCCAATGCCAAGATGCCGTTGGACTGGTCGCGGGAATTGCCCAGATCATTGCCCAGCATCAACTGAATATCGTCACCATGCGGGAATTTGTTGACGAAGAAAACAAAAAGTTTTTCCTGCGTGTGGCATGTAGCGGTTTACCTGCGAAAATTTCGGCCCTGCAGGACGACCTGCTGTCCACTTTACCTCCTCAGGCGATCGTGACTATCAATCCCGATCGCAAGAAGAAAATTGTTGTGCTGGTCACAAAAGAGCATCATTGTCTTGCAGATATATTAGTTCGCCATTTCTTTCAAACGCTAAATGCCGATGTAAAAGCGGTCGTAGGTAATTACGACAACTTGAAAGATTTTACGGAAAAGTTTACTATTCCCTATCACTTGGTATCGCATCAAGACAAAAGCAAAGAACAGTTCGAACATGAGCTGGCCGAAATCGTCGAAAGCTATCAGCCGGATTATATCGTATTGGCAAAGTTCATGCGCATCTTATCTCCTGATTTCGTAGCTCGATTTGAAAATAAACTCATCAACATTCATCACTCTTTTTTGCCTGCCTTTATTGGCGCAAACCCTTATCGACAAGCTCATACACGAGGCGTAAAGATCATCGGTGCTACCGCCCACTTTGTTACCAACGATTTGGATGAAGGACCGATTATCGTGCAACGCACCAAATCCATCAATCACAGTTACGACGTTCCTAACCTAGTTATTGCGGGTAAGGAGATTGAAAAAGCAGTGCTTAGCCACGCGATACAGCTACTTATGGAAGATCGCGTGATGCGGCAGGGCAACAAGACTGTCGTCTTTGAGTAGCGCCACAACCTTATCGGAAACGTCAGCGTAAAACTAGGGCATGCATGTACAAAATGATCGATATCATTTTTTCGTAGCGGCTCCATTATTTTATAGCTATATGTATTTGCCGTACTTCGCAAGTATATTACAGCTATATGAAACATGGTTTCCACATTCCAGTATTAGGACTGGCATTTTCCGTCGATACCCCCTTGAAAGTGGCTAAATTCGGAATCAATTCAGTTGTTTCCATTGTTGATGATGAATTGATCGAGCGGATGCGCTTGTTCTATTTAGAAAAAAACAATATCCAAGGCCAACCCATACAAAAGAAAGACGGCGATTACCGCGCGAAGAGAATAACGGCATACTTGAACCTGCTGAAGCAGCTTGTCGAAGCCGACGTGCGTGCGATGGAGGACAGTGCATTTCTGCCCGGCTCCGATCTAAACAAATATTTCGACCTGCTTCCTCATAGCAGCCCAGACAAAAAGATCTATCTAGAAATGTCGAAGATGGAGCCGGGCAAAGAACGAGATGTACTGTCCCACAAACTGAAGTCAGCAATCCAGGCAGGCGATATTGATGTAAACATCATGTCTAAAGTTGACAAAATCAATTTTGACACGAAAGGAGTGACACTAGAAGATAAGCACTCAGATGCGCTGGCGGCCTTACGTGGGTTTGCCTACTCTACGCTGCGCTCATCCGTCGTCCTTTCCGCGGGTATGAACCCCCGGCTTTATCAATACATCGCGGAACTGTCCGCCTTTCTTCCGAATGATGTTGGCGAATTGGAAAAGAAGATCACGCTAAAGGTGTCCGATTTCCGATCGGCCTATATACAGGCGAAATACCTCGTAAAAAAGGGGATCTGGGTTTCTGAATTCCGTATAGAATCGGGCTTGAACTGTGGCGGCCATGCTTTTGCTACAGATGGTTATTTGTTGGGTCCAATATTAGAAGAATTCAAACAAAAAAGGCAGGAACTGCTACAGGAATTGTCGGGTATTTACAAAAGCGCTTTATTGCAGAAAGGCTACCTGCAGGTGCCCGACTTTACTATCCGGTTTACTGTACAGGGGGGCATTGGAACTGCCCAAGAACAGTCTTTCCTGTTGACCTACTATGGCTTCGACAGCGTTGGTTGGGGTTCACCATTCTTATTGGTTCCAGAAGCTACCACGGTAGATGACGAAACATTAAACCACCTCATCCATTCAGAAAGGGAAGATTTCTACCTTAGCAACGCCTCTCCTCTTGGTGTCCCGTTCAGAAATTTTAAGAAAAGTACGGCAGAACAGGAACGTCTTGAGCGTATCCGAAAGGGACGCCCCGGAAGCCCTTGCACGAAAAAGTATCTCATTTCGAACACCGAATTTTCGGAAACACCTATTTGTACCGCCGCGCGCGCCTATCAACATGCCAAAATAAAAGAGCTAGAAACGCAGCAACTATCTGTTGAAGCGTTCCGAGCAGCCTATCATAAAATAACCGAAAAAGCTTGCCTTTGCGATGGCCTTGCAGCGGCAGCATACCTGAAGTATGGTATCAGCAAGCCAAAGGAAAGCACGGCTGTCGCAATCTGCCCGGGCCCCAACACAGCTTTCTTTCAAGAAACCTATTCGCTCCAACAGATGGTAGATCATATATACGGCAGAGCACCTATAGCCCTTAGCGACAGGCCTCACTTCTTTATCAATGAACTCCAGCTGTATGTAGACTATCTGCGGAATTACATCCAAGATATCGCGCAAGACGATAGAAAAGTGAAATTTGCCGAGAAGTTTAAAGTACAGCTGCTGGACGGAATCAGTTACTACCGTACACTTGGCAAACTATTTGGCAAGCTGAATGTCTTTGACCTTCCAGCCTTTTTATCGGGATTGACGACCTGTGAAGAGCAACTGCTAAAACTTCAACACTAACAAAAAATGGGATTTACTACATTCGTAGATCCCATTGACAAGCTATAAGTAACCTGCGTTACCGAAGAAAAAAAGACTACAGCCAGCTCTGCATTAGAT
The DNA here is from genome assembly GCF_014653155.1 of Sphingobacterium griseoflavum. GTDB lineage: Bacteria > Bacteroidota > Bacteroidia > Sphingobacteriales > Sphingobacteriaceae > Sphingobacterium > Sphingobacterium griseoflavum. The sequence continues at coordinate 159,965 of NZ_BNAF01000002.1, forward strand.
ATCTCAGGTTATATCGCTAGCTTACGGAACTTACCAAAAACCCCCAATGGGAGCTTGGAGCCGGCCGTTGCTTGCAGATACAGCTCACCGATCTCAAGGTTTTCCACCGCTGGAAAAGATGTACGGATCAAATTTTCGACAATGACAGAAGAAAATCCGAGCGAGTAGGAATTCAAGATCAAGAAATGCTCCTTCGGATCCAATAGCTGCACTACATCGCGCATCATCTCCATGATGTGATCTTCAAGCTTCCATTTCTCGCCTTTTGGCCCGTGCCCATATGCTGGTGGATCCAATATGATACCGTTATATGTATTGCCTCTTTTAAGTTCACGCTTCACAAATTTCAACGCATCTTCGACTACCCAACGGATGTTATCGATCGCTGAAAGGTCCTGATTTTCATTGGCCCAGGTAACAACCTGTTTGATGGAATCCACGTGCGTGGTATCCGCTCCAGCGGCTTTTGCGATGAGTGAAGCTCCACCTGTATACGCGAAAAGATTCAGGACTTTCGGTTGTGCGGTCTTAAAAGATTTTACCGACTCCGAAATATAGTCCCAATTTACAGCCTGCTCTGGGAAGATCCCCACGTGCTTAAAGGATGTCAAGCCCAATCGAAACTTTATGGCAACATCATTATTCTTGTAGCTGATATGCCAACGATCTCTAAGCTTGGGATCTTTCTTTACCCAATCCCCCGATGTTGCCGAGCGTCCCCTGAAACGGATGTGGTGTTTTTTTGTCCATTCAGCCTCTGACAGCGTTTTAGGCCACACAGCTTGCGGCTCGGGGCGAATCAGCACCAATTCCCCAAATCGTTCCAATTTCTCAAAATCTCCGCAATCAATAAGCTCGTAGTCGGCCCAGTGTTTTGGCGTAAGCAGCTGAATAGTTGTTGTTGAAGTCAAAAGCTAAATTTCAAAAGTTAAAAAAAATCCTGACGCAATGGCGCGTGGAATAGAAAATGTATGCAAAAGTATGAACTTCAACACAAATATCAAATTAAGCACATCTTTGACTATTTTATGGTATTCCGTGCTGCTTTCATCAGCGGGCTTGCAAATACGAAGTCATTTAACTCTTGTACGTCTGAGCGTAGCATTTCCTTATTGGAGCCCTCCCAAAACTTCTCTCCCTTGTATAGAAACAAAATATATTCCCCGATTCCCATCACGGAATTCATATCGTGCGTTACTACAATCGTCGTACATTGATATTCTTCGGTAAGCTCCTGTATAAGTTCATCGATCAATATCGATGTCGCAGGATCCAACCCCGAGTTGGGCTCATCACAGAAGAGGTATTTGGGATTCATGCTAATTGCACGGGCAATGCCTACCCTTTTTTTCATTCCTCCGGAAAGCTCGGCGGGGTAAAGTTTGTTTTTATCCTTCAGGTTAACGCGCTCTAAGCAGAAGTTGGCCCGGTCGATTTTCTCTTGTCGGCTCATGTCCGTAAACATATCGAGTGCAAAAACGATGTTTTGCTCAACGGTCATGGAATCAAACAAGGCCGAATTCTGGAACAGCATACCTATTTCTCGTCGGATGGGCACCCGCTGTTCGAAATCCATCCCGGTAAACTCCTGCTTATCGAAAAAGACCTGCCCTTCCTCTGGCTCATGAAGCCCAACGATACATTTCAACAGTGTACTTTTCCCCGAGCCAGACCCTCCGATAATCAAACTTACCTTACCCGGTTCAAAAATCGCATCTATCCCTTTCAACACATGGTTGTCCCCGAAGGATTTATTTATATTCTGAATCTCAATCATAAGTTAAAGCATCAACGCGGTGATAATGTAATCCGAAGCAAGAATAGATATACAGCCAATGACCACCGCCTTTGTCCCGGCTTGGCCAACCTCTAAGGCACCACCGCGAACATGAAAGCCCATATGAGCAGGCACAGAGGTTATGATAAAGCCAAATACAAAAGCTTTCACCAAAGCTACAGTAACCGTGAATCCATTAAATCCGCCCTGTATACCTTGTATGTAGTCGGAAGCAGCTACTGCCCCGGAAAGTGAGCCGCCAATGAGGCCTCCCGAGATGGCACAGAAAATAGCGATGATCACCAAAACAGGCACCATAATCACACCTGCCAACACCTTGGGCAAAATGAGATAACCAGGTGCGTTGATCCCCATAATCTCTAGCGCATCTATTTGCTCGGTGACCCGCATAGACCCTATTTGAGATGATATCGCTGACCCTACCTTGCCCATCAATACCAAGGCCGAAATGGTAGGACCGAGTTCCAAAATGTTCGAATCTCGGTTGATTTGTCCAATTACCGTGGACGGAATTAAATCGGAAACCAGCTGGAAAGCGATTTGCAAGGTCATGACCGCACCAATAAATGTAGAGATGATAACGATCAAACCTAAAGATCCGAGGCCGATCTCATTCATCTCATGAAAAATCTCTTTCGCATATATCTTCCATTTTTCAGGCTTTTTAAAAACCTTACGCAACAGCAGAACGTATTCGCCAAAATGGTGAAATATCATAGAATAATCGCCTTTTTAAATTAACATTACGGCAAGATACACATTTACCGGGAAGAAATTTCACCGACACAATGGTTTCTCTCACCGAAGATATTAACAACATAACCTAAAACTGGTTTTATAAAAAATTAGTAAGTTATAGTTTTGACCTATATATTTACAGGGAAATAGAGCATATGGAAAACAAAATCACTTCCGGACTTTGGTTTGTCTTTATCGGCGTCATATTGTTGTTGCACAATATCGACGTGATAGACTTCAACTTCATCGCGACGCTAAAATACTGGCCATTGTTAATCGTTATCGTTGGTATCAATTTAATTGTACAAAATCGGATGTATGGAAACTACATAAAAATTGCGGCCAATGTGCTTTTCTTGGGATGGATTACCTATATTGGACTAAGCAGTCCTTCAAGCCATTGGACTTCCGAATTACTGAACAATAGAACAATTAAAATCGGTGACCTAGATGATGATGCAGCACTATCGAACCATGTTCAAGCCGATTTGGATAGTGCAATATCGGAAGCTCACTTGGAATTCAACGGCGGCGCAGGCAAATTTGAAATCAATACAAACAGCAGTCAACATCTCATTGACGCACAAAGTACTGACGGCAATATGGGCATGCATATAGAGTCTACGCTGCAAGAAGGGATTCAGCAGGTTGTTTTGGATGCGAAACCGGTGTCCAATGGAAAAAAATCGGGCAGTGCAACCATCGCGATCAATCCATCAACTATTTGGAATCTGGAATTTAACTACGGCGCTGCAACCGTGAACGGAGATCTATCTGCCTTACATTTCAAACATCTTGACATAAACACTGGAGCCAGTAATATGGATTTGAAATTAGGTATGCCGCGATCGGAAATATCGACAATTAATATTGCCACTGGCGCTTCAAAAATACATTTCCAGATACCTAAAGAAGCTGCTATCAGTGTAAAATATTCATCCATCCTGTCGAAAAATTCATTTGAAGGTTTTGAAAGCAAGAAAAATGGAAAAGCTCGAACAGCCAACTATGATGAAGCACCTACGAAATTTGATATCGAGCTAGACGGAGCAGCCAATACATTTACCATTACCCGCTATTAACTTAAAAAAGCTAACTTTGCGACTAGGCATGGACACAAACGAAGCAATTTACTTGGAAGGGGGCTACTGCAACTCCAAAACGACATATAGCAGATTTCTCACGCGCGAAGTCAAAGTGGGGAATATAGCCATGGGAGGCAACAATCCGATCCGCATCCAAAGCATGACTACGGTAGACACAATGGATACGATCGGGTCAATCGAGCAAACAATTCGTATGGTTGAAGCTGGTTGTGAATACGTACGTATAACTGCCCCAAGCATCAAAGAGGCAGAAAACCTCGCCCACATAAAAAAAGGATTGAAAGCAAGGGGCTACGATGTTCCATTGGTTGCTGACATACATTTCACTCCAAATGCGGCCGAAACGGCGGCACGCCTTATCGAAAAAGTACGCATCAATCCAGGGAACTACGCCGATAAGAAAAAATTCGATCAAATTGATTATACGGACGCGGCTTACCAAGCGGAGTTAGATCGTATTTATAAAAAATTTGCGCCTTTAGTTCATATCTGCAAAGAATATGGTACCGTTATGCGTATTGGAACAAACCATGGATCACTTTCCGATCGTATTATGAGCCGCTATGGCGATACGCCGGAAGGCATGGTGGAATCTGCACTAGAATTTATCCGCATTTGCGAAGATCTTCGGTTCTACGACTTAGTGGTATCGATGAAGTCCTCGAATCCGCAAGTCATGGTCAGTGCATATCGACTTTTAGTCGAAAAAATGGTTGCTGAAAACATGAACTATCCTTTGCATTTGGGCGTTACCGAAGCTGGAGATGGAGAAGATGGCCGTGTAAAATCAGCTGTAGGCATCGGTACCTTATTGGAGGACGGGCTGGGTGATACCGTTAGGGTCTCACTTACTGAAGAGCCCGAAAAAGAGGCTCCTGTAGCAATAGCACTGGTAAATAGGTATGCGAAGCGGGGCGCAGCCATGCAGCAAAACCACAAGCAACAGGAAATCGTCAATCTAGCGAACCATAGCCATACAGCACCATACCAAACAAAAGAGGTGAATGCCTTTATCGGGGGAGCTCTGGTACCCCGCATCGTGGTCGATATTTCCTCCTCAAACCTTAAGGATCCCTTCGTATTGGACGCCGTAGGTTATCGCTATGATGCCGTGAACGACAAATACCATATGGGCGATCAGTCAGTAGACTTCGTCTACCTCGGGTCCAATTTACCATCTTTTGTTTTGCCCGGAAACCTAAAGGTCATTTACGATGATGCGACCTGGGCAACTTTACACAATAAGGCAAACAAACACCCCTTATTCGATCTATCAAGTTACCAAGCGTCATCGACACACGATCCTTCTTTAAACCTTATTCGCCTTACTAACGAGGATCTTGTTAGCGATGCTTTCGGCAGCCTTGCAGTGGATAAAACAGTAGTCTTTGTATTAGAAACGAACCACCCCCACGGCATGGCCGACCAGCGTCAATTTTTTGTTAATCTCCAAACAATCGGCTTAGATAATCCAGTCATTATTAAACGTTCGTACCCTGCTGCGGATTTTTCTGGCGCCGTTGGAGACGATATGGATCCAGAAGAGCCTATTTCGAAGATACAGCTCTATGCAGCGACTGATATGGGAGCCCTATTGGTAGACAAATTAGGATCGGGCATTTGGATAGATTCCCCGGCAACACCTATCGACAAGGTCGCTTCGCTGTCGTTCGGGATATTACAGGCCACCCGATCCCGAATTTCAAAAACAGAATATATTTCTTGCCCCAGTTGTGGGCGTACGCTATTTGATCTGCAGGAAACAACGCAGATGATTCGTAGCCGTACGAGCCATCTAAAAGGACTGAAAATCGGGATCATGGGGTGCATCGTGAACGGCCCGGGAGAAATGGCGGATGCAGACTACGGTTACGTGGGCGCTGGCCCAGATAAAATAACACTCTATCGAGGAAAAGAGGTTGTCAAGAAAAATGTAAGCGCTACGCATGCATTGGACGAACTCATTGACATTATCAAGAACGACGGACTGTGGGTGGAAGAGGAAACACCACCTCTTAAATAAAAATTGCTTGTAATCGGATGAGTCGGCTTTAAAAAAAACGGCTCTTCCTTTTTTTGGGACGGAGGTAAATACTACAGGTTCTAGCGTACAGAAATCCGCTTGACAACGGTCTCAGCGCCAGAGGTGACACGCACAAAATAAAACCCGGTCGTCAGCTTTCCATTAGAGTCGAAGGATAGGTTCTGCATACCAGCATCCAAACGGCCGTTCATTAAATTCAGCACCTCATTGCCTAGCGCATCCATAACCTTGATGGTAACCGTACCTTGTTTTGATAATTTAAAATTTGTCGTGATTTGCTCAGCTACGGGGTTGTAGAAGACTTTAACATTGTTGATGAGTTTTTCACTATCTTCCTCAGGCAAATTTGGTATTGCTACGCTGGCGGAAGGACTAAACACTACAGAAAGATTATTCATAGAAGTAGACATAGCCTGAACACCCTGCAGCATAGAGAAGCTGATCATGGCAAAAAGAGCTATATTTCTCATCATTCCTTCCATTTTTCTTATACGTAGATATAGGTAGTTGGTATAAAATCACAATTTCTTCCGCAACAACATCCAAAACATCCTCTTAACAAAGTTAATTGTTTTGTTGTCATCTCCCATATCAATTTTAAAAAAAAATTACCATTTAACAATTTTTAACAAGATTATTCGTTGTGTGGTTTTTTGTATATGTTTGGAACGTAATTTACTGTAAGTTTGCAGGATAATTTTGTTTTGCATGAAAACTCATAAGCATCATGATACGCATAAGCTCAGCTTCGCGGGCTTATTGATCAGTTTAGGTATCATTTTCGGCGATATCGGAACATCCCCACTCTATGTTATTAAAGCAATCTTCAACAAAGGCACTATCGAGGAAAACCTTATTCTAGGAAGTTTGTCTTGTGTTTTTTGGACGCTCACCCTGCAGACAACCATTAAATATGTTTGGATAACCCTAAATGCGGACAACAAAGGCGAAGGCGGTATTCTTTCGCTATATTCTCTTGTCAGGAAAAAAGCCAAATGGCTGATCATACCTGCGATAGTAGGTGCTAGCACATTGTTGGCCGATGGAATGATTACGCCGGCGATCACGATATCTTCCGCCATAGAAGGATTGGCCATCAGACATCCACAAGTGCCTACCTTACCTATTGTTGTCATTATCATTACCATTTTATTCGTTATCCAACGTTTTGGCACGTCCATTGTCGGCCGGATCTTTGGGCCAATGATGTTCATTTGGTTCAGCACGATCGGTATTTTAGGCGCACTCTACATTAAGCACGCTCCAGAGGTCTTTTATGCCATAAACCCTTATTATGCTATCTCCACCATCATAAGCCATCCGAATGCCTTGTTCCTGATTGGCGCAATTTTCCTGTGTACAACCGGAGCCGAAGCTCTATACTCAGACATGGGCCATTGTGGAAAATCAAACATCCGGATAAGTTGGATCTTTGTGAAAGTGACCTTAGTGCTGAATTATTTTGGGCAAGGCGCTTGGCTTATGCAACATGCTGGCACGCAAATGGGCGAAAAAAACCCTTTCTACGCCATGATGCCCGAAGGGTTTGTAGTTTACGGTATTGCGATTGCGACCATGGCCGCCATTATCGCAAGTCAAGCAATGATATCTGGATCTTTTACGCTTATTTCGGAAGCCGTTCGTTTGAATATATGGCCCAAAGTATCCATTCGCTATCCAAGCGATCAAAAGGGTCAGCTTTATGTCCCCTCCATTAATCTCATCCTTTATGTTGGCTGTATGCTGATTATTGCCGTATTCAAGGAATCTTCCAATATGGAGGCTGCGTATGGTCTAGCCATCAATCTGACTTTTATCATGACGACTATTTTGATGTGTGTGTTTCTCGCACGTGTGCACATATCGAAAATTTGGATCGTCATATTTGCCGTATTCTACTTCACAATAGAGATTGCTTTTTTAGCCGGTAATTTGGTTAAATTAACACATGGTGGATGGTTAACGCTGTTACTGGCCTCGACACTTTTTATCGCAATGTTCTCTTGGTATGGAGCAAGGAAAATCAAGAACAGCTTTGTACGATTCAACCATATCCGCGATTATTTCCCTATCATATCCGAACTTAGCGAGGACAAATCGGTTCCGTTATTCTCCTCCCACTTGGTTTATTTAACAAGTGCGAACAACAAGAACGAAATAGAATCAAAGATCATCTATTCCATTATCAACAAAAAACCAAAGCGCGCCGATGTATATTGGCTCGTACATGTGGATGTGATGGACAACCCACATACGCGGGAATTTGTCGTAGAACAATTAATTCCGAACAAATTGATCCGAATAGACTTCAAACTGGGTTTTAGGGAGGAGCAACGGATTAGCCTACTCTTCCGTAAGGTGGTGGAAGACATGGTAGAGAAGGGCGAGATCGATATCACCAGTAACTACGAAACACTGAAAAAACATAAGATTGCAGGCGATTTCAATTTTGTTGTGTTGGAAAAAATGATAGCCAAAACCCATGATCTTAAATGGCATGAAAAAATTATTTTGGAGATCTACAAAATTTTGAAGCGATTTAGTCTTTCCGAGGAGAAAGGATTCGGCTTAGATAGCAGCTTTGTGACCCTAGAACGTGTGCCACTCAATATTCCCAACACCAAAGAAGTCAAATTAAAGAGACTGAACTAAATTGATTTAACTTCGGGGTTCAGGAAAGGCTTTTTCTATTTATACAGTTCGATAAAGTCTGCGGTTCGACAGACAGTTCTCAACTAACAACAAGGGCGGCCTATCTCGATAAGCTGCCCTAATTTGCGCCATACATGCTTATGCTGTCGTTTTATTGAGCTTGGAGTGTTTAAATCCATATGCAAAATAGAGCACAAGACCGATGACCAACCATAGAATGAAAATAATCCAATTACTGGCGCCCAGTTCGCTCATCAAATACAGATTGATTAAAATACCGACAACGGGTAACAGCGAAAATCTATATCTAAATCCCAGCACAGCAAGTAGTATCCAGCTGAGCCAAAAGATTAACACCAATGATTTATGTTCCACTATTTCGACCAAGGAAAGTCTACGCCACTCTGCTATGGTTCCCTCTCCATAATTGAACAACAGTATCCAAGCGAGGAGAAATCCGGCCCCAATGAGGTATTTGCCATTGATATATGGAACTTTAAATTTGGATTTGGCCGATAAACCTGCATGATCCATATACAACACGCCGGCACAGACCAAAATAAAGGCAAAAAATGTACCTACACTCGTTAAATCGACGAAAAAATCCATCTTAAAAAAAAGCGAAGGGATAGCAACGACAATGCCGGTTATAATCGTTGCGTAAGAAGGCGTTCTATACTTCGGGTGCACACGTGCAAATCGTTTGGAGAGCAAACCGTCCCGACTCATTGTCATCCATATCCTTGGTTGCGCCAATTGATAGACCAGCAAAGCGCTAGTAATAGCGATGACAGAAGTAACCGAGACAATACCCGCCATATGGTCAAACCCGACGTATTTAAAGACGAAAGCCAAAGGATCTTTCACATTTAGATCGGTATAGTTCACCATACCAGTCAGGACCAACGTAATAGCAACGTACATGATGGTACAGATGATCAAGCAAATGATCATGGCACGAGGCAAATCACGTTGTGGATTCTTACATTCCTCGGCAGTGGTTGAAATAGAATCGAAACCGATAAACGCAAAAAACACTGCCGCTACAGACCCCATTACGCCGCGGACACCATTTGGAGCAAAAGGTGTCCAGTTCTCGGGCTTGATGTAAAATATCCCCCCTAATATCACGAGCACGATAATGCCGACCTTTATCATAACCATGATGTTGCTTGCCCGTTGCGATTCCTTGATTCCGATATAAACGAGCCATGTAACCAATAAAGTTACCAGACCGGCAGGAAAATCAAAGATAATGGGGATATCGGCGATCCGAGGAGCAGTCACGTAGGCCTCTAGTCCCGCTTTATCTGCCACATTTAATGCGGACAACCCCTGCTCAACAAATTTGAGGTGGGCATCTATCGCATAGCCGGGTGCCATGGTCAACCATTTTGGCAGAAAAATACCGAACCCCTCCAGCATAGAAACAAAATATTGAGACCAAGATATCGCGACAACGGTGTTCGAGACAGCATACTCTAACACAAGCGCCCAACCGATAATCCAGGCGAAGAGCTCCCCGAACGCAACGTAAGCATAGGTGTAGGCGCTCCCTGACACCGGTACTGTACTGGCAAACTGTGCGTAGGCCAATGCTGTAAACACACAGGCAAATGCGACAAACACGAACAGCAAAGAAATAGCTGGGCCGCCTTCGAAGCTAGCGAGCCCAATGGTACTAAAAATACCAGCACCAACAATCGCAGCTATACCTAGCGATACCAAATCCCGTACACCTAATACTTTCGCCAGTCCTGTACCTTCTCGAGAATCTTGGAGAATTTGGTCAACGCTTTTCTTCCGGAAAAGTTTATTTATCATATCAGATTGTTAATAATTTGAAGCTCCACAAGCACAAAAATGATAAAATTTGAGCTAATTAGGCTAAATTATCTTGGATATAATGAAATATATCCAGGTAGTCATGTAAAAACTGCTCCTTATACACAGTCAACGTTGCGGTTAGTTGGTCAATATCCACAGCAGTGTGCTCAAATGTCCAAACCCTTTTACAAATATTGAATAGCGCATGCGAGATATTACTTATGTCCTGGTATTGTACAATATATTTCGACTCGATGAATCGTTCGTAAAAGACTAAAAATCGCGGAATATCCACTTCGCCGATTAGCTTGAGATACTTTTCGATCGTCGGCTTGGAAACATGGGCTAGGTGCTCGTAAAGGCGATGCACGTTGACACCTTGCTGCGCTATCAGGAGATGATCCAACAACAGCTCGACACTGATGTGCGCCAAAAAAGAAGCTCTTACAGGAAGATGCTGAACGATTGGATCAAGCTGCTTCCGTAAACGATGGCAGTGATCCAAGAAAAAACTGGCGCTGTGAAAGAGCTTGTCCACCTCGACATGTCGATACCAGCCCTCCGATATCCACCGTGTTTGAGGCAGTGCAAATAGTGCTGCCTCAACGCGTTGAGGCTGAAAGTTGTACTGCTTGTCTACATTCTTCAACAGATCCGGAAGCAAGGCACCCAACACAGTTTCTGCGTGCGGACTGTAGCGTTCAAAATAATAGTGCGACAAAAAATTCACGGTCCAATCTTCTCAATTATTGTCGTAAGATACAGCTTAATCTTGTATCTTTGCAATCTTAATAAAAAAATCGTAATAGCAAAAAAATGAGCTTTGTAGAAGAACTACGCTGGAGAGGTATGTTGCAAGATATCATGCCTGGAACTGAAGAATTACTAAACAAAGAGAAAGTTTCGGGATATATCGGTTTTGATCCTACGGGAGACTCCTTGCATGTCGGACATCTTACCCAGATCATGACACTTATACATTTCCAAAATGCCGGCCACAAACCTGTTGCCTTAGTAGGGGGAGCCACGGGAATGATTGGCGATCCATCATTCAAATCTGCCGAACGAAATCTACTGGATGAAGCCACGCTGCAATACAATATCGAATGCCTGAAAGGACAATTGGCGAAATTTTTGAACTTTGGCGACGGCGAGAACGACGCCAAAATGGTGAACAACTACGATTGGTTCAAGGATTTTAGCTTTTTAGACTTCATCCGTGATGTAGGAAAACTAATTACGGTAAACTATATGATGGCCAAGGATTCCGTGAAGAAACGATTGGAAGGAGACAATGGGCTATCTTTTACGGAATTTACCTACCAGCTCATACAGGGCTATGATTTCTATTACCTATGGAAGCACCACAACTGCAAGGTGCAGATGGGGGGATCCGACCAGTGGGGAAACATTGTAACGGGCAGTGAGATGATCCGTCGTCAGGACCAAGGCACCGCATTTGCCATCACAACCCAATTGATTAAAAAGGCCGATGGACAAAAATTTGGAAAAACGGAGTCTGGTGCCATTTGGTTAGATCCGAAGAAGACCTCGCCTTACAAATATTACCAATTTTGGCTTAACACCTCTGATGACGATGCCAAAAATTGGATTCGGATTTTCACCCTCAAGACAGAAGCCGAAATCAACGCCATCATAGCGGATCATGACGCGGCGCCACATACACGTGCCGTGCAGAAGGCTTTGGCAGCAGATATCACCATCCGGACACACAGCGAGCATGACTACGAAACAGCCGTAAAAACATCCGAGTTTTTGTTTGGCAATGGATCATTGGATTTCTTGGCGGATTTGGAACATGAGGCTGTTCTCGAAGTATTTGATGGCGTTCCTCAGTTTGAAATCAGCAAAGAGGCGCTGACCGCAGGTATCAATATTTTAGATTTGCTAGCCGTAGACACACAGGTATTCCCTTCAAAAGGAGAAGCAAGAAAGATGCTGCAAGGCGGCGGTGTCGCGTTAAACAAGGAGAAAATCCACGATGTCGAATTGGTGGTTTCTGCAAAAAGCTTAATTAACGGCAAATACATCGTGGCACAACGCGGTAAGAAAAATTATTTTTTGATTATTGCGAAATAGCGAGTTATTTCGGTGTACAGGAAAATTTGCCTGTACACCGAATTATAGAATGAAAAACCTTAGCTACCTAACCCCTTTATTACTTCTCTTTCATATATCACTATTTGGGCAAAACAAACAAATAAACTATCACGCCATTGAGGGCCAAGTGGTTGAAACGCCCGAACAGTCTTACTTCTACCGGATCATCTCAACAGATCAGGAGCATCCCGATCTCCGAAAATACGAGGAATACTACACCGCAAGTGACCGTCTTAAATTGATCACCCGATTGACGAACGGTAGCATGACCAGTTTTAATGTCAAGAAAAACTTAGGTTATGGAATCGGGCAAACAGCCATCCATGCTAACAGTAAGGCAAAAAAGAAATGGTCTCCTGGCGTGCAGCGGGGAATCCCTGTCCGCGTGACATACATGTTACCTATCCCACTAAACCTCATGTAAATATAGCATTGGTGCTGCAAAAATTCTTATTTTAGAGGGTGCCCTATCGTTGATCAAAGCTAAATTTGTCATCCGATACTCGTCCTTTTTTTATAAGTTTGTATGTAGGAGGTAGAGCTAGTTTTTCATGTCAAATAAAGGAAATACATTTAAAGGCCCCGGTAACAACAGCAGCGGAAAACGCCCCGCTCGGAGTACTGGAAATACAACATATCAAAAAAAAGAACGGCTTAAGTCGTTCGAAAGAATAAACTTTTCGGAAGGTCAGCGAAAAGCGCTTAAGATCACGGGCATTTTTTTGATCTTCGTTTCTTTTTTGCTCGCAGTATCTTTTGTATCTTATCTGTTCACTTGGAAACAAGACCAAAGCTATATTGCGCAAACCAACGGCGGTTGGTCTACCCTATTCCAAACGGCTGATGAAATTGCGGATGAAGCGATCGAGCTACCGATTGTTGAAAATAAACTCGGAAAATTGGGGGCTCTTCTAGCCAATCAATTTATCTACGAATGGTTTGGTTTAGCATCTTTTTTGTTCGCCCTGATATTCTTCGTGCTTGGCTATAAATTGCTATACAAAAAATCATTGTTCCCGGTTTGGAAGACTACGCTTTACGCCTCGTTGGGCATCGTGTTCTTATCTCTTACCTTCGGATTTCTGCAAGATTTCCTCACCGACTCACCCCATATTCTAGAAGGGAAATTCGGATTTTGGACCAATCAGCTGCTAAAAGCCCAAATAGGATCTACCGGTGTTGCTGCGCTATTAGTTTTATGCTGTCTTACAGCCTTGATATTGGTTTACAACCTCGACTTGAAGTGGACTTGGACAACGAAGCGACAGGAGTTTGAAGAAGAGGAGTTTGACGAAGAGGACAATTTTGATAGCTTCAACAGTCCTAATACGAATCGTGCCGCTGCCAGAAATACTGTTATGGAAAATAAACAGGTGGAAGCTGGCACCGATACTGATGAAGAGGAGGCATCGAGCCATGCACCTATCCGGTCGAAAAGTATCAATGAGATGGCCGCCGAAGCTATGCGTAACGGTGCCATGGCCACTGCTGCGGCCCGGAAATACGAGGAACTGCATACCGCTGACGATAGCCATAGTCCGGAGGAAGAGGATTACGTTTTCTCATCCCCATCGATCCCAACGTCAACAAATGAAATCACGCTATCCATCGACCACGAACCGGAAGATATCGAGCCCTTAGCCGAAGTAGAGGAAGGCCCTGTGCTTAGCGTTGCCCAAGTGGTCGAAGAAAAGGAAATCACTGCTAACGATTTGGTTGCCCAATTCGGTGAATATGATCCTAAGCTGGACCTTTCGGGTTACCAATATCCGACCTTAGATCTGCTAAAAGACTACGGAACGGGCAAGATAACCATCAACCAGCAAGAACTAGAAGCGAACAAAAATCGTATTGTCGATACGTTGCGGAATTATAATATTGAGATAGAACATATCAAAGCAACCATAGGCCCAACGGTCACCTTGTACGAAATTATCCCTAAACCTGGCGTACGGATTTCAAAAATTAAAAACCTGGAAGATGATATCGCCTTGAGCTTAGCCGCACTCGGTATCCGTATTATCGCGCCAATGCCCGGCAAAGGGACAATTGGTATTGAAGTTCCTAATAGCTCGCCAGAAATGGTGTCAATGCGTTCTGTTCTGGCCACCGAGAAATTTCAGAAAACGGAAATGGATTTGCCGATTGCACTGGGCAAAACGATTTCCAACGAAGTTTTTATTGCTGATCTTTCGAAGATGCCTCACTTGCTCGTCGCTGGGGCAACTGGGCAAGGAAAATCGGTTGGTATTAATGCTATCCTAACTTCATTGCTTTACAAAAAGCATCCTGCAGAGTTGAAGTTTGTTATGGTAGATCCAAAAAAAGTGGAATTATCGCTTTTTAAGACAATAGAAAGACATTTTCTAGCGAAACTCCCCGGTGAAGAAGAAGCCATTATCACCGACACGAAAAAGGTTATTAACACACTCAACTCCTTGTGCATCGAGATGGATCAACGTTATGATCTATTGAAAAATGCACAGGTAAGAAATCTGAAGGAATATAACGCAAAATTTATTGGGCGCCGATTAAACCCTGAGGAGGGTCATCGATTCTTACCCTTTATAGTACTTGTTGTGGACGAGTTTGCAGATTTGATGATGACTGCCGGCAAAGAGGTGGAAACGCCTATTGCACGTTTAGCACAATTGGCGCGAGCCGTGGGTATACATTTGGTTATCGCCACGCAACGGCCTTCTGTAAATATCATCACGGGAACGATCAAAGCGAATTTCCCCGCCCGTTTAGCATTTCGGGTGTTGTCGAAAGTAGATTCGCGAACGATTTTGGACAGTGGAGGTGCAGATCAGCTTATCGGTCGCGGTGACATGCTACTGAGTACAGGAAGCGATTTGACACGTATACAGTGTGCATTCGTGGATACGCCGGAAGTGGATAAGATCTCGGAATTTATTGGTAGCCAAAGGGGCTATCCTTCTGCCTTTCTACTTCCGGAATATGTGGATGAAAATGGTGAGGGAAGTGGGTCAATGGAATTTGATGCAAGCGACAGAGATCAGCTTTTCGAGGAAGCGGCTCGGCTTATTGTCATGCATCAGCAGGGATCTACTTCGTTGATTCAGCGCAAACTAAAATTGGGATACAATCGCGCTGGACGTATCATTGACCAGCTGGAGGCCGCCGGCATTGTAGGGCCATTCGAAGGAAGTAAAGCACGTGAGGTCCTTTACCCGGATGAATACTCGTTGGAACAGTATTTGGAAAGTTTGAGAAAAAATGATTAAAATGAAAACACATATCGGTATATGGATATTTATTTTGTGTAGTAGTTTAGCTTCCTTCGCACAGAACGATCCTGCCGCACAGCAATTATTGGATCAGGTTTCAAAAAAATACGACGCCTACCAGACGTTGCAGTCGGACTTTAATTTTTCAGCTAAGCAGCCTAACGGAGAGATGTACACCGATCAGGGCACTTTATTTTTGAATAAAAAACAAAGCCAATACCGCATACAACTTAAAAACCAGGAGTTGATCAGCGATGGGAAGACGACCTATAGCATCTTAAAAGACGACAAAGAAGTACAAATCGCTGATGCCGACAATGGATCTTCAAGTATTGGGCCAAACAACCTGTTTACTTTTTACAAAAGTGGCTTTAAATACGTAAGCAGTGACGACGAGCGCGTGGGCGGAGAGCTACTACGCGTTGTAGAACTCAGTCCGCTGGACACCAAAAACAACTACTTTAAAATCAAATTGCGCGTCAATAAAAACAGGCACATCCATGATGTACTCATTTTCGACAAATCCGGGGCACGGTATACCTATACCATCAAAACACTTTACGTGAATAATTCAATATCCCCTAGCAATTTTTCGTTCAATAAAGCAAATTATCCGAATTACGAACTCGTCGATTTAAGATAAATTGTTATGGCCAAAACGACACTCAAGAGTTTAGCAGCCGCACTCAACATGTCGGTTTCCACGGTTTCTAAGGCGTTGAATGACAGTTATGAAATTAGCGAAAGCACGAAGCAACGTGTTAAGGAATTTGCAAACAAACTCGACTATCAACCCAATGTTCTGGCACAATCGTTAAAAACCGGAAAGACACAGACTATAGGCGTTATTCTCCCAAAGATGACCAGTCCCTTCGAGTCACAAATCTTAGAGGGCATACAGCTCACGGCTAGTGCGCTACAGTATAAAGTTGTCATCATGAGCAGTATGGAAAATGAAGAGTTGGAGCGTATCGCTTTGCAATCCATGGTGAATAAGCCCATTGATGGTCTCTTGTTTTGTCCTATCCACGAACGTTCCAATGTCGATCTTGCCAAACAGATACTGAACAGAACGCCGATGTTGATCTTCGACCGGACTGATTATCCCTTGGAGACGCATAAAGTCGGTGTGCTGAACGCAGAAGGTACCTTTGGCGCCTGCAAACATCTCTTCGAAATAAGAAGAAAAAAAGTTGCAATATTTTGCGGAAGCAACCAAGGCATCACCGCGAAAAGGCTAGCGGGATATCGACAAGCACATCAAGCATTCCACGTTCCTTTACAGCAGGACTATGTGGTTTTCTGTGCGATAAACAGTGTTGAAGAGCTACATTTGCAAATGGAAAACCATATTGTACGCCTACTTGCGCTGCCCGACCCGCCAGAAGCCATCATTGGTAGTTCTGACACCATCACCACCCATTTGCTAGGTGTTTTGGCTAAGCTGGAAATTAAAGTGCCCGAGCGCATCGCCGTCGTTGGGTTTGCCAATACAGATTTAGCACTGTCACTAAACCCCTCATTAACTACAATCCGTCAACCAGCCAAAGATATTGGAGCCATTTCCGTCCGTAAGCTCGTGGAAACCATTCATAAAAGCGATCGAAGCCAAATAGAGTGGGAAGAGATTAATCTACCAACAAGTATTCAGCTTCGTCGATCGACGATCGGGTAATCATTATTATCGACTGCGGATAACGCCTAATTCCAAACCTCGCAATTCAGCCAAGCCGCGCAAACGGCCAATCGCAGAGTAGCCCGGATTTGTCACCTTTTCGAGATCATCCAGCATCTGATGTCCATGGTCAGGCCGAAAAGGTATCGCGATCTCTCGATTTTGGTTTTCTGCCACCAGTTCTTTCATCACCGCATACATATCGACATCTCCATCTAAATGATCGGCTTCATAAAAGCTTCCCAAAGCATCCCTTTTTACGTTACGTAGGTGTACAAAGTTCACCCGATGCTGTACCTTCTTGAATATCTTAACTAAGTCATTTTCGGGTCCGGCGCCCAAAGATCCAGTGCAGAAGCAAACGCCGTTGAATGGACTGTCCACACGGCTGATAATATCTTCAAAATCGGATAGGCTACTGGCTATACGCGGCAGCCCGAGAATAGGAAACGGCGGATCATCTGGATGAATAGTCATTTTTATACCATTCGATTCACAGACATCGGCTATTGCTTCTAGAAAATACGCAAGATTTTCCCGTAGTCCATCGAAACCGATCTTACCGTAAATAGCAATACTATTTCTAAGCTCTTCCAAAGAGGGATCCTTTTCACCAGGAATACCCATCAATACGTTGTCCTGTAAATGCTTCTTGGCATCCTGATCGTAAGTCGCATATCGCTCTTGCGCTGCACGACCTATCTCTGGCGTGTAGGATAAGATGGCTTCTGGCCTCTGCAAAATGTATATATCAAAAATAGCAAGATCTATCCAATCAAAGTAGAGTGCTTTGGAGCCATCCGTCATCAATAAGTCCAGCTGCGTACGTGTCCAATCCAATACCGGCATAAAATTATAGCACACGGTTTTGATCCCACATTCGGCAAGGTTTTGCAGCGTTTGCCGATAATTCTCTAGGTAGTGCTCCACTTGATCCGACCTAGTCTTTATCGCTTCGTGTACCGTCACACTTTCAACGACACTCCATACCAATCCTGCTTCTTCGATGATCCGCTTACGTGCTAAGATATCCGCTTTAGGCCATACATCGCCATGTGGAATATGGTGCAGGGCTGATACAACTGCCGTTGCGCCTGCCTGTTTGACATCTTGCAATGAAACGGGATCGCCAGGGCCATACCAGCGCCAAGCTTGTTCTAAAAATTTATTGTGCATTTTTTCCATTTTTTATACGCCCGACCAGCTGTTGAAACCACCATCTACAAATATTGTTTCACCGGTTACAAACGCGGCCGCGTCGCTCAATAGGTACACCAAGGTACCTTCCAGTTCGGAAGGATCTCCCAAGCGGGAGAACGGCGTTCCTTGAACAAATTTATTTGCGCGATCCGTATAACTGCCGTCGACATTTGTCAATAACGTTCTGTTTTGCTCGGTGAGGAAGACACCTGGAGCAATAGCGTTCACCCTAATTTTATTGGAGTAGCGCAAAGCAAGCTCCGAAGCCATCCATTTTGTGAATCCGTCTACACCATGTTTGGCAACCGTATAGCCCAACACGCGGGTGATCGGTCTGCTGGCCGCCAGCGAAGAGATATTGATGATCGAGCCGACGCCTTTTTCAGCCATTACCTCCCCAAATACCATGGTCGGAATAATTGTGCCATACAGATTCAATTCAATAGCTTTAATTGTGTGACCGATCTTGTTGTCGAAAATATCTTCATCCGGAGCTATTGTGGCTCCGGGAATATTACCTCCGGCAGCATTGACCAAGCCGTCGATCGTTCCCCATTTACGTATGATCAGATCTTTAGCAGACCGCATGGAGTCCTCGTCCATCACATCCGCAACAACGGCAAAAGCGTCTCCACCCAACGTTTGCACCAATCTGACGCGTTCGTTAGCGCGCTCTTCATTTCTTCCAATTACACATATTTTTGCTCCCGCTTCGGCGAGTGCTTTCACAAAAGCTTTTCCTAAAATCCCCGTTCCGCCAGTAACCACCACCACCTTCCCTTTTAAGGAAAATCTGTCTAATATATTCATCGTCTTGTTTTGAGTTTATAAGTTCCAATAATAACTAATTTTTTACTCTCTATAGATAGGAATGGCCGTATAATTCACGATAACGATTTCGTAATACCAGAAAAAAAAGTAGAAAAATAACGCTATTTTAACCGCCATAAATCAAACGACCTATGAACCGTATATTATCCTTTGGTGAAATCCTAATTCGACAACAGCTTTTGGGCACGAGCTTCTTCGACAAAAAAAACAATCGCTTAGAGATTTTTCCCGGTGGTTCGGAAGCCAACGTGGCGGCCTCTTTGGCACAAATGGGTAATGCTGTCTGCTACAGCAGTGCCTTTCCAGAAAATGCGCTTTCCAGCGAAATATTTAGCGTTCTTCAGGGTTTAGGCATCGATACTGCCAAGTCTGTTATACAGGGAGACCGTATTGGATCTTACCTATTGATGTCGGCCAATGGCCTTTCAAAAGGGGAAGTCATATACGACCGAAAGTACTCCAGCTTCAGCCAACTAACAATAGATCAATTGGATATAGATGCACTATTCGAAGACATCAACTGGTTTCATTGGACGGCCCTTAGTCCTGCATTGAACAAAAATATCGCTCAACTTATGGAGTCGCTATTAAAAAATGCATCGGAACGTGGAATAATGATTTCTGTCGATTTGAATTACCGAAATAAATTATGGCAATATGGGCAAGAACCGATTGCGGTAATGCCCTCGCTAGTGGCTTACTGCGATGTCATCATGGGCAATATCTGGGCAGCAAATAAGATGCTAGGTATGCCGATAGATGGAATGCTCGATAG
Organism: Sphingobacterium griseoflavum; assembly: GCF_014653155.1. Classification (GTDB taxonomy): domain Bacteria; phylum Bacteroidota; class Bacteroidia; order Sphingobacteriales; family Sphingobacteriaceae; genus Sphingobacterium; species Sphingobacterium griseoflavum. Next base: position 179,983 of record NZ_BNAF01000002.1, read on the forward strand.
GTACAGTGCAAAAGACCTCAATTTGGAAGCCGCGGAAATGTCAGCGAACGAGGTATTTGAGCGGTATCCACGATGCAAGCATCTCGCTTATACTTTTCGCTTTATGGACAATCCACAGCACAACCTATTCTACGGCACTTACCATAACCGAAGCGCGAACGTACACTCCAAGACATTGGAAACGCAACAGGTTATCGATCGAATTGGAAGTGGAGACGCTTTCATGGCTGGTCTGATACACGCCTTAATAAACAATATGACCCCACAGGAAGTTGTGGATACCGCCACGGCAGCTGGCTTTCACAAGCTCTTTATAAAAGGTGATTTTGGCGACGGGCAGATCAGTTGGTTTTAGCCAAAGCTTCAAAAACAAAAAAGGTAGCGAAAATCGCTACCTTTTTTTTATGTTTAGTCACAACGACTAGTCTTCTTCTTTAGAAGCTAAAAGCTGATCATACTCTTCGCGAGAACCAACAATGATATTGCTATACTGACGCAAACCGGTACCTGAAGGAATCAAGTGACCTACGATCACGTTTTCTTTCAATCCCAATAAGTCATCACGCTTACCAGCAATTGCAGCCTCGTTAAGTACCTTCGTCGTTTCTTGGAAGGACGCTGCCGAGATAAAGGACTTCGTGCCCAAAGATGCGCGTGTGATACCTTGCAGCAACGGACTTGATGTAGCTGAGATTGCATCGCGAACTTCAACCGTCTTCAAATCTTGTCGTCTCAAAGTCGAGTTCTCTTCGCGAAGCTTACGCATCGTAACGATCTGACCCGGACGTAGCGTATTGGAATCGCCTGCATCTACCACCACTTTCTTATCGAATAAAGAGTCGTTCTCCTGCATAAAATCCCATTTGTTTACGGCTTCTTTCTCCAAGAATCTCGTATCACCCGGATCTTCGATATTCACCTTCTGCATCATTTGGTGAACGATGGTTTCGAAGTGCTTATCGTTGATCTTTACCCCTTGCAGACGATAAACCTCTTGGATACCGTTTACAATATACTCTTGTACCGCTGCAGGGCCTTTGATCGACAAGATATCACCCGGTGAAATAGAACCATCAGATAACGGCATACCTGCTTTTACAAAGTCATTATCCTGTACGAGGATGTGTTTCGAAAGTGGCACCAAATATTTCTTGATCTGTCCATCTCTAGACTCGATAGAAATCTCACGGTTACCACGCTTCACACCCCCCAATGTAACGATACCGTCAATCTCGGTTACTACAGCAGGGTTAGAAGGGTTACGTGCTTCGAACAATTCCGTTACACGTGGAAGACCACCGGTGATATCACGTGTTTTACCTGTTGCACGAGGAATCTTCGCTAAGATAGTACCCTCTTTGATTTTTTGCCCGTCTTGAACAGAAACGTGCGCACCAACAGGAATGTTATACGAACGCAACGTATCGCCAGTCAAATCAGAGATCTTGATTGTCGGGTTCTTCGTTTTATCACGTGTTTCGATGATAACTTTTTCCTTGTGCCCCGTTTGCTCGTCAGACTCATCACGGAAAGTCACCCCTTCGATAATTGCCTCGAACTCGATTTTACCAGGGAATTCAGAAATAATGACCGCGTTATATGGATCCCAGTCGACCAAGTTTTTCCCTTTTTCAACATGATCACCTTCGTTTACATACAAGTTAGCACCATAAGGGATCACCTGTGTGTAAAGCACTTTCTTTTCGTCGTTCACGATACGGATCTCTCCAGAACGGCCGATTACGACCTGATATGGACCGTCTTCGCCTTCTTTAGCAACGGTACGGACATTTTCAAATTCAACTTTACCGTCATATTTCGCCACAATACTAGAGTCTGCAGCGATGTTAGACGCCGTACCCCCTACGTGGAACGTACGAAGTGTCAACTGTGTACCCGGCTCACCAACAGACTGCGCCGCGATAACCCCAACAGCTTCGCCCAATTGAACGCGTTTGCCAGATGCCAAGTTACGTCCGTAACAACAAGCACAAACACCACGCTTAGACTCGCAGGTCAATACCGAACGAATTTCGACCCCTTCAATACCAGCGTCTTCGATTTCCTGAGCAACTTCTTCAGAAATATCGATGTTAGCCGCAATGATCAGTTTACCGGTCTCCGGATGGAACACATCGTTCAATGGCGTACGACCAAGAATTCTGTCGTACAATGGCTCAACGATATCGTCATTTTCGCGCAATGCAGTTTTATAAATACCTCTTAAAGTAGCACAATCTTCTTCTACAACGATCATATCTTGTGCAACGTCGTGCAAACGACGTGTCAAATAACCAGCATCCGCAGTTTTTAGCGCGGTATCCGCAAGACCTTTACGCGCACCGTGAGTAGAGATAAAGTACTCCAATACGGAAAGACCTTCTTTAAAGTTGGATAAGATCGGGTTTTCGATGATCTCTCCACCGGAAGTACCAGACTTCTGTGGTTTTGCCATCAATCCCCGCATACCACACAACTGACGAATCTGCTCTTTCGATCCACGAGCCCCAGAATCCAACATCATATATACGGAGTTAAACCCTTGATTGTCGTTGGAAAGAATATCCATCACGTGCGCCGTCAATTTGTTATTGATACGCGTCCAAATATCGATGATCTGATTGTAACGTTCGTTGTTGGTGATGAAACCCATGTTATAGTTGTTCATCACTTCCTCCACCTCATTGGTCGCTTGTGTAATCAAATCAACCTTAGCAGCAGGAATATTCAAATCTTGCAAGTTGAACGACAAACCACCTTTGAAGGCTGTTTGGAATCCAAGCTCTTTCATATCATCCAAGAATTGTGCAGCACGAGCCATACCCGTATTTTTCACAATCTCACCAATAACGTTACGCAACGACTTTTTAGTCAATAATTCGTTGATAAAGCCCATCTCCTCTGGTACGATCTGGTTAAAGATAACCCGTCCTACCGTAGTTTCTAAAATGGTATCAACAATCTGACCTTCTTTGTTTTTGGCCTTCGTCTTAACTTTGATATAAGCATGCAAATCGATTTTCTTTTCGTTCAAAGCGATAATCACCTCTTCTGGAGAATAGAAAATCATGTCTTGCCCCCTTACGGTATGTTCTGCTACAGATTTACGGCCTTTCGTGATGTAATAAAGACCCAGTACCATATCTTGCGACGGTACAGTTACTGGAGAACCATTCGCAGGGTTAAGAATGTTATGTGACGCCAACATCAAGATTTGCGCTTCCAAGATTGCCGCATTACCCAACGGTAAGTGAACCGCCATCTGGTCACCGTCGAAATCGGCATTGAACGCTGTACATACCAATGGGTGTAACTGAATCGCTTTACCCTCTACCAAAGTAGGTTGGAAAGCCTGGATCCCCAAACGGTGAAGCGTAGGTGCACGGTTTAATAAAACCGGATGACCTTTCAGCACATTCTCCAAAATATCCCAAACAACCGGATCTTTACGGTCAACGATCTTTTTAGCGGATTTTACAGTCTTGACAATACCTCTTTCAATCATCTTACGAATGATGAATGGTTTGTAAAGCTCTGCAGCCATATCTTTAGGAAGACCGCACTCGTGCAATTTCAGGTTAGGGCCAACGACGATTACCGAACGGGCCGAGTAATCCACACGCTTACCTAACAAGTTTTGACGGAAACGACCTTGCTTACCTTTTAAGATATCCGATAAAGATTTCAACGCACGGTTACCTTCGGTCTTCACCGCGTTTACCTTACGCGAGTTGTCGAACAACGAGTCTACCGCCTCTTGCAACATCCGTTTTTCGTTACGCAGGATAACTTCTGGCGCTTTGATCTCGATCAAACGTTTCAAACGGTTGTTACGGATAATAACACGACGGTACAAATCGTTCAAATCGGATGTTGCGAAACGACCGCCATCCAAAGGCACCAATGGGCGCAACTCTGGTGGGATAATAGGAACGATCTTTACGATCATCCATTCCGGACGGTTCTCGATACGACCGTTAGCACCACGGAAAGCTTCCACCACGTGAAGGCGTTTTAAAGCCTCGTTTTTACGCTGTTGTGAAGTTTCGTTTGCCGCTTGGTGACGTAGGTCGTATGACAACTGATCTAGATCGATACGTTTCAACAACTCCTCCATCGCCTCAGCACCCATTTTAGCTACAAATTTCTGTGGATCTGTATCATCTAGGTACTGGTTTTCTTTCGGTAACGTATCTAAAATATCGAGGTATTCTTCTTCCGTCAAGAAATCCATAAATGAAATGCCATCTTCTTCTTTGATACCCGGTTGGATAACCACATAACGCTCGTAGTAGATGATCATATCCAATTTCTTGGTTGGAAGACCTAGTAAATAACCAATTTTATTGGGAAGGGAACGGAAATACCAGATGTGTGCTACAGGAACCACCAAGCTGATGTGTCCCATACGCTCACGACGTACTTTCTTCTCCGTAACTTCCACACCACAACGGTCACAAACGATACCTTTATAACGGATACGCTTGTACTTACCACAGTGACATTCGTAGTCCTTTACAGGACCAAAAATACGCTCACAGAATAAACCATCACGTTCTGGTTTGTAGGTACGATAGTTAATCGTCTCTGGTTTGGTAACTTCACCACTTGAACGCTCCAAAATAGTTTCTGGAGAAGCTAAGCTAATCGTAATCGATGTGAAGTTACTTTTGATTTTATTATCTTTTTTGTAAGACATACTTTATAAAAAGTTAAAGCTGTATAGAGAAGCCTGAGAAGTCCGAAAACATCTCAGGCATCCTGATATTAATCTAATGTGATATCTAAACCTAAACCGCGTAGTTCGTGTACCAATACGTTGAACGATTCTGGTACAGATGGAGTTGGTAGGTTGTTACCTTTAACGATTGCCTCGTAGGTTTTCGCACGACCAACTACATCATCGGATTTCACCGTTAAGATCTCTTGAAGAATGTTAGACGCACCGAATGCCTCTAATGCCCAAACCTCCATCTCACCAAAACGCTGCCCACCGAACTGTGCCTTACCACCTAATGGCTGTTGCGTAATCAAGGAGTATGGTCCGATAGAACGCGCGTGCATTTTATCATCTACCATGTGTCCGAGTTTAAGCATGTAGATCACACCCACGGTTGTTGGTTGGTCAAAACGATCTCCCGTCAAACCGTTGTACAAGTATGTTCTACCAGAAGCTGGCAATTCCGCTTTCGATATCCACTCTTCTACCTCACCCATTTCAGCACCGTCGAAGATTGGCGTAGCGAACTTCATACCCAATTTCTGTCCGGCCCAGCCTAATACGGTTTCGTAGATCTGTCCAAGGTTCATCCGTGATGGTACCCCTAGTGGGTTCAACACGATATCAACTGGCGTTCCATCGGCCAAGAAAGGCATATCCTCATCACGAACGATACGTGCAACAATACCTTTGTTACCATGACGTCCCGCCATCTTATCCCCGACTTTCAACTTACGCTTCTTAGCTACGTAAACTTTAGCCATCTGCACAATACCAGAAGGAAGTTCGTCACCCACGGAGATCGCAAATTTCTCCCGTTTGAATGCTCCCAGCTCCTCATTGATCTTGATGTTGTAGAAGTGCAACGATAATTTGATCAACTCGTTTTTATCGTCGTCTGTCGTCCAGCCCGTTGGATTGATATGCGTATAATCTAAATCTGTCAAGATCTTTTGGGTAAATTTAGCGCCTTTTGGCACCAATAACTCCTTGTACACATTGTAGACCCCCTGACTTGTTTTGCCATTTACAATCGTAAACAGCTTCTCCACCAAACGCTCTTTCAGCGTCTTTGCAGCCTTGTCATGCGCCACCTCCAATTTGTCCAATGCTTTTCTTTCGACCTCTTTGGACATTTTCTTCGCACGAGAGAACAATTTGGTATCGATAACTACACCTTTCAATGATGGAGAAGCCTTCAAAGAAGCATCTTTCACATCGCCGGCTTTATCACCAAAGATTGCACGAAGAAGTTTCTCTTCCGGTGAAGGATCAGACTCCCCTTTAGGGGTGATCTTACCGATCAAGATATCACCACCGTTAACCTCAGCACCGATACGGATGATACCGTTCTCGTCAAGGTCTTTTGTCGCTTCTTCCGAAACGTTAGGGATATCTGCTGTTAACTCTTCTTCACCACGTTTCGTATCACGCACTTCCAATTCAAACTCTTCAATATGAAGAGAAGTGAACAAATCTTGCGATACCACACGCTCTGAAATCACGATCGCATCCTCAAAGTTGTAACCTTGCCAAGGCATGAATGCCACTTTCAAGTTACGGCCAAGCGCTAGCTCACCATTTTCGGTTGCATAACCCTCACACAATACCTCACCTTTACTTACCTTTTGTCCTTTGATAACAATAGGCTTCAAGTTGATACAAGTATTCTGGTTGGTTTTCTTGAATTTCGTTAATCTATATGTTTTTACGTCGTCATCGAAAGAGACCAAACGGTCATCTTCGGTACGCTCGTAACGGATTTTAATTTCGTTTGCATCGACGTATTCCACTACACCATTGCCTTCGGCGTTAATCAAGGTACGCGAGTCAGATGCTACGCGAGCCTCCAAGCCTGTACCAACGATCGGTGCACTAGGGCGCAACAAAGGCACCGCTTGGCGCTGCATGTTGGATCCCATCAAGGCACGGTTGGCATCATCATGCTCCAAGAAAGGAATCAATGATGCGGCAATCGAAGTAATTTGGTTAGGCGCAACGTCCATGTAGTCCAAACGCTCTGGCTCGATAATCGGGAAGTCACCCTCGTATCTCGCTTTTACTTTAGGATCTAGGAAGTTACCTTTATCGTCATACTGCGCGTTCGCCTGTGCAATAGTTTTATCGTCTTCATCTTCTGCCGATAGATAAACAACAGGCTCGTCAACAACCACTTTACCATCGGCCACCTTACGGTAAGGTGTTTCGATAAAACCTAAATTATTGATCTTAGCATGAACGGCCAAAGAAGAAATCAAACCAATGTTTGGTCCCTCTGGAGTTTCGATGGTACAAAGACGACCATAGTGCGTATAGTGAACGTCACGAACCTCGAAACCAGCACGCTCACGGGAAAGACCACCAGGTCCTAAGGCTGACAAACGACGCTTGTGCGTGATCTCTGCCAACGGATTGGTTTGGTCCATAAACTGTGACAACTGGTTTGTTCCGAAGAACGAGTTGATCACGGATGATAGGGTACGCGCATTGATCAAGTCAGTCGGCGTGAACACCTCGTTATCACGAATGTTCATACGCTCACGGATGGTACGCGCCATACGTGAAAGCCCCACACCAAATTGTGCATATAACTGCTCACCCACTGTACGCACACGACGGTTCGATAAGTGGTCAATATCATCCACTTCAGCTTTTGAGTTGATCAAGTTGATCAAGTACTTCACAATGGCGATAATGTCTTCCCGCGTTAATACTTTAATATCGTCTGCCGTACCTAGTTTCAACTTGCGGTTGATGCGGTAACGACCAACATCACCTAGGTCGTACCGTTTGTCCGAAAAGAACAAGCGATCAATGATACCACGTGCGGTCTCCTCATCAGGTGGTTCAGCGTTACGCAATTGACGGTAGATATGCTCAACCGCCTCCTTTTCAGAGTTTGACGTATCCTTTTGTAATGTATTATATATAATGGAGTAGTCCGCATTGTTTGACGCATCTTCTTTCGCAAGGATAATAGATTTAACGCCTGCGTCGATAATCAAGTCAATGTGGTCTTCCTCTAAAACTGTCTCACGTTCTAATATTATTTCGTTACGATCGATAGAAACCACCTCACCTGTATCCTCATCCACGAAGTCTTCGATCCACTTCTTCAATACCCTAGCTGCCAAACGACGGCCGACATATTTTTTAAGACCCGACTTACTAACTTTTACTTCGTCAGCTAGATCGAACAATTCCAAGATATCTTTATCCGAATCATATCCAATCGCACGTAATAACGTCGTAACCGGGAATTTCTTTTTACGGTCGATATAAGCATACATGACGTTGTTTACGTCCGTCGCAAATTCGATCCAAGATCCTTTAAAAGGAATGACCCTTGCAGAATAAAGTTTAGTACCATTTGTGTGTCTACTCTGACCGAAGAACACACCAGGGGAACGGTGCAACTGAGATACAATAACCCGCTCTGCTCCATTGACCACGAAGGTACCTTTGGGAGTCATGTAAGGAATTGTACCCAAGTAAACATCCTGTACAATGGTTTCGAAATCTTCGTGCTCTTCATCATTACAAGATAACTTCAATTTTGCCTTGAGAGGCACGCTATACGTTAAACCGCGCTCAATACATTCTTGAATGTCGTAGCGAGGGGGATCGATAAAATAATCCAAAAACTCAAGCACAAAGATGTTTCTTGAATCAGAAATAGGGAAGTTTTCCGCGAAAACCTTGAACAGCCCTTCCTGATGGCGATTGTCAGAAGTAGTTTCTAATTGAAAAAACTCCTTGAAAGATTGCAATTGCACGTCCAAGAAATCCGGGTAATCAATTACCTTCTTACTTGTAGCAAAATTTACTCTTTCGTTTTGAATATTATTGTTTGCCAAGGGAATAAGAATTTTAGTTTAAAAAAACTGAGCCAACTATGCTGTAATTGTGTTAGGGTCAAATGTCAGCACCCATTTGACACATGTAGTAATATAAATAGGAATAGACTCTGGCAAAATATTGACAGAGTCTAAACCTTTAAGGTGCTTTAATATGTGAGATTACTTGATCTCAACAACAGCTCCAGCTTCTTCTAATTGTTTTTTCAACGCTTCAGCTTCGTCTTTAGAAACACCAGCTTTCAATTCTTTAGGAGCGCCATCCACTAGATCTTTAGCTTCTTTCAATCCTAAACCAGCTAGGTCTTTTACTAATTTAACTACTGCTAATTTCTGACCACCAGCTTCTTTCAAGATAACGTCAAATGAAGTTTTCTCTTCAGCAGCAGCAGCGCCACCTTCAGCAGGAGCAGCAGCAACTGCAACAGCAGCAGCAGCAGGCTCGATACCGTACTCGTCTTTTAAGATATCAGCTAATTCCTTAACTTCTTTCACTGTTAAGTTTACCAACTGTTCAGCAAGTTGTTTTAAATCTGCCATTTTATTTTGAATTTTTGAATGTACTTAAATAATGTTTAATGAATACACGAACTTTTATTATAGAGGGGGTTCGTTAGCCTCTTTCTTCTAAAGCTTTTACTAATCCTGAAATTGTATTTCCTCCCGACTGAAGAGCAGAAATAACATTTTTCGCTGGTGATTGAAGTGCTGCAATAACGTCTGCAATAAGTTCTTCCTTAGATTTAAGGCTTACCAATGCACTCAGTTGATCGTCACCTACAAAAGATGTCTCTTGAATGTAAGCTGCTTTTAAAACTGGTTTATCACCTGTTTTACGCAATTCTTTGATCAACTTTGCAGGAGCATTTCCTGATTCAGAGAACATCAAAGTAGATGCACCCTTCAACACGCTGCGAAGCTCTTCCGAATCGATACCTGCTTCTACAAGAGCTTTCTCAATCAAGGAGTTTTTCGCTACCTGAATGATGATACCTTGATCGAAACATTTACGACGAATGTTATTCACTTTGTCAACCGTTAAATCAGCAGTATCCGTAATATAGAAATTACCGTAAGATTTAATCTGTTCGGCCAAAGCTTGAACAATTTCTTGTTTTTCTTCTTTTCTCATGATTAAATTCCTGCTACTGATTTAGTTTCAACATGAATACCGGGACTCATTGTTGAAGAGATATGAATACTCTTAAAGTAGGTTCCCTTAGCTGCAGATGGTTTCAAACGGGAAAGTGTTTGTAACACTTCCAATGCGTTATCATAAATCTTATCTGCGTCGAAGGACACTTTACCAACTGAAGTATGGATGATTCCTGTTTTATCAACTTTGAAGTCAATTTTACCAGCCTTAACTTCCGTTACAGCTTTACCGACTTCGGTAGTCACTGTACCTGTTTTAGGGTTAGGCATCAAGTTTCTAGGACCTAAAATACGTCCTAATTTACCCACTTTAGCCATCACACTAGGCATAGTAATAATGATATCAACGTCAGTCCAACCACCTTCGATTTTGCTGATATAGTCGTCAAGACCCACGAAATCTGCACCTGCAGCCTTAGCTTCTTCCTCCTTATCAGGAGTACACAATACTAAAACACGTACAGTCTTACCAGTTCCGTGAGGTAATGTCGCAATACCACGTACCATTTGGTTTGCTTTACGAGGATCCACGCCTAAACGAACGTCGATATCCACAGAAGCATCAAATTTAGTAGCAGTAATCTCTTTCACCAAAGCCGCAGCTTCTTGTAAAGAATACGCTTTACCAGCTTCAATTTTGGATAGTGCCGCTTTTTGATTTTTTGTTAATCTAGCCACTTTCTTAAACTGATTTCGTTAATTAATTGTTCCAAGGAGCGTTACCGGAAACGGTAATACCCATACTACGTGCTGTCCCAGCGACCATTTTCATAGCCGACTCTACAGTAAATGCGTTCAAATCAGGCATTTTATCCTTCGCGATGGTCTCAACTTGCTCCCACGTGATGGCAGCAACCTTCTTACGGTTAGGCTCACCAGAACCACTCTTCAACTTAGCAGCATCTTTCAACTGCACCGCCACAGGAGGTGTTTTGATGATAAAATCAAATGATTTGTCACTGTAAACTGTAATGACAACAGGTAATACTTGACCTGGTTTGTCTTGCGTACGGGCATTGAATTGCTTACAGAAATCCATGATATTTACCCCTTTAGCACCCAATGCAGGTCCTACTGGAGGTGATGGATTGGCAGCACCGCCCTTTACTTGTAATTTTACTAACGCACTGACTTCTTTTGCCATTTTGTTTTGAATTTAATTGTTAAATGTTTGTTAGTAAGTTGGAAGCTTAAACGTAACATTTAGTGTTCGAAGGCTATAATCACGTATGCAATACAACCAAACGAGGTGCAAAGATAATACATAACCACCATTATAACAAAAAAAAGAAATAAAAAATTATTTCTTTTCACGGAAACCGATTGTTCGGGTTGCTGCATAAAAAAGCCCTTCGGAAAAGGGCTTTTGCTTATTCTTTTTCAACCTGCATGTAATTCAGCTCGAGTGGTGTTTTACGACCGAAGACCTTCACCATGACAGTTAGTTTCTTTTTATCTTCATGAACCTCCTCGATTTCACCGGTAAAACCGTTGAAAGGCCCATCGTTTACTTTTACTGTTTCGCCAACATAATAAGGCACATTCATGCTCTCACCCTGCTCGGCCATTTCGTCCACCTTACCCAGGATACGGTTCACTTCTGCCGGACGCAAGGGAATAGCATTGCCTGCCTTATCGCCTAAAAACCCAATGACACTGTTCAAATTTTTTATAGCGTGCTCGATCTCACCATCCAAAGCCGCTTCGATCAATACATATCCTGGATAATAGTTACGTTCTTTCGCGACCTTTTTTCCATCGCGCATTTGGTAATATTTCTCCATCGGTATCAAAACCTGTGGCACCAAATGCTGGATTCCCAAGCGACTAACTTCGGCCTCCACATACTGCTTTACCTTCTTCTCTTTTCCACTAACGGCACGAACTACATACCATTTTAACGATTGATCTGCCATAAAATTTAACTGCTATTTAGGAGGTAATTCCGTACAACAACTCTAATAAATTGCTTGACGCCTTATCCATCACAAAAATAAGAAGTGCAATAAGGATTGATGCTACAAGTACTACCACTGCAGAATTTTGCAATTGAGCCCAAGTAGGCCAAGTTACCTTTTCGGTAACTTCGATATAGGACTCTTTAAAAAAATCAAGTACTTTCGCCATTTTTTAGTTTACCTAAATTATTTTAGCACGGGCACCAGGACTCGAACCCAGACCAAAGGTTTTGGAGACCTTCGTTCTACCTTTAAACTATGCCCGTGTAGAATTCGTTTACTGCTGCAAATATAGCGTTTAAGCACTATTGCCGCAAATATTATTTTTGTTTTTTTTGTTTTTAAATCGTCCCATCAAGAGAAAAAACAAGCTAATCAGCATCAGCCAATTAGCTTGTTTTCTTATAATAGACGTATCTTAAAGATTACGCTAAGATTTCAGTTACCTGACCAGCACCTACTGTTCTACCACCCTCACGGATAGCGAAACGTAGACCTTTTTCCATCGCGATTGCGTTGATCAATTTCACCGTAATTGTGATGTTATCACCTGGCATAACCATCTCTGTACCTTCTGGTAGAGAAATTTCACCGGTAACGTCAGTCGTACGGAAGTAGAACTGCGGACGGTATTTGTTGAAGAATGGTGTATGACGACCACCTTCTGCTTTAGACAATACGTAAACCTCAGCTTTGAAATCAGTGTGAGGCGTTACAGTACCTGGTTTACAGATAACCATACCACGACGGATATCAGTTTTCTCAATACCACGTAACAACAAACCTACGTTATCACCAGCTTCACCGTAATCTAAGATCTTGCGGAACATCTCCACACCTGTTACAGTAGATTTCAAATTCTCAGCACCCATACCTAAGATCTCAACTGGATCTCCTGAGTTGATCACACCTCTTTCGATACGACCGGTAGCAACTGTACCACGACCTGTGATAGAGAACACATCCTCGATAGGCATCAAGAAAGGCAATTCTGTCAAACGTGGAGGAATTGGAATGTAGTTATCTACAGCATCCATCAATTCCATGATTTTCTCAACCCACTCAGGCTCGCCGTTCAACGCTCCCAATGCAGATCCTTTGATTACTGGAATATCATCACCAGGGAATTCGTAGAATGACAACAACTCACGAACTTCCATCTCTACTAAGTCTAACAACTCTTCGTCGTCTACTAAGTCGGTTTTGTTCATGAATACAACTAGAGCAGGTACACCTACTTGGCGAGCCAACAAGATGTGCTCACGCGTTTGAGGCATAGGACCGTCAGTAGCCGCTACAACGATGATAGCACCATCCATCTGAGCAGCACCAGTAACCATGTTCTTCACATAATCCGCGTGACCTGGACAGTCAACGTGTGCGTAGTGACGGTTAGCTGTTGAATACTCAACGTGTGCAGTATTAATTGTGATACCACGCTCTTTTTCTTCAGGAGCAGAGTCAATTGAATCAAATGAACGAGCTTCTGACAAACCTTTATCAGCTAATACTTTAGTGATAGCGGCTGTAGTAGTTGTTTTACCGTGGTCAACGTGACCGATAGTACCAATGTTTAAGTGCGGTTTACTACGGTCAAATTTCTCTTTTGCCATGTTTATGCGAATTAGTAATTATAAAATATTTCTTATTTAATCCTTTTTACAAAAGTAAAAACTTTTGGTTATGTGAGCCAAAGATGGGATTTGAACCCACGACCTCTTCCTTACCAAGGAAGTGCTCTACCCCTGAGCTACTTCGGCTTTCCTAAAAGCTTAATTACAGATAAATGCCTCCACCTTATTTAGATACGTTCATCAAAAAAAGACAGAGACTTAATCAAACATTAAAAAAATGAGCGGAAGACGGGTCTCGAACCCGCAACCTATAGCTTGGAAGGCTATCGCTCTACCAATTGAGCTACTTCCGCTTTTTTGTTCGAAACCTGCTAACAGGCTTCGAACAGTTAAAAAGTGTGGAGGGAGAAGGATTCGAACCTTCGAAGCCGAAGCAACGGATTTACAGTCCGTCCCATTTGACCGCTCTGGAACCCCTCCATACCTGCAATCGAAATTGCATTTTGGAGCCTCTTATCGGGATCGAACCAATGACCTACTGATTACAAGTCAGTTGCTCTACCAGCTGAGCTAAAGAGGCATATTATTTTAAAAAACTCTCTTTTAAGAACTTCTATCTATTTAGATAGCGAGTGCAAAAATCTCATTTACTTTTGATATTTGCAAGTTTTTTAAAAACTTTTTTTTATCGTGTTAAAGAACTCTTTTTTTATCATCCTCGAACCGCCAAACACCGTTCGTTTTTGATGATGCAAAGATAGTTACTCCAAGCATACTTCAAAAATATTTCGCAAAAAAAGAACGCTCATTAGACCATATACTTGATATGCAAGGAAATAATTTACATCTTGCACCGCATTTTTTAAGCGGCTTCGCCATCGTTACCCATGAATTTGACATTGAACTTCAAAAATATATTATTCAGCACACTATTCCTTTCGAATTTTTTCGCTTTACCGGCACATGCACAAGACAACAACGTCGTTAAAAAATTGATCCAGCGGTTCCTTTCATCAGAAAACGATTCCACCAGAGGAGCTAGCCTGATTGTTCTTCCTGCTGTAGGTTATGCGCAGGAGTCTGGCTTCGAATATGGTATTGCCGGAACCTATAATTTTTATTTAGACAAATCTGATCTGAACAGCCGCACATCCAATATCACGTTGATTGGTACGCTAACTACCGAGAAACAGAAAAACGCAAAACTCACGTCAGATATTTGGACAAAAAACAACGACTACCATATACTTTCCGAACTTCGCTACCGCGATTGGCCATTCAACTTCTATGGCCTAGGCTCCGACACGTGGCTCGCGGATGAGGACCTCATTGGTCAGAAGCTTATCCGGGCCAAGCTCGATGGGGAAAAAAAGATTGTCCCAAACTGGTACGCCGGTTTGAACATCAAATATGAGCATTTCCGTTTCGACGATCGAGAGACTGGCGGCATATTTGATCGCGACAATGTTTTGGGTAAACTTGGCGGACAATACTTGGCGCTGGGCATATCTTCGCTGTATGACACGCGAAACAATACCACTTATACCACCAACGGTCTTTACACAAGATTAAAATATGACTATTCGCCCAACTTCTTTCAGGGAGACAATTTCACCGGAAGCGAATTGGAAGCCGATCTGCGCATCTTCAAAAAACTGGCCCCGACCTTGACGATGGCTGGGCAACTCCTCTATCGTGGGACATTTGGCAAAAACGTCCCATTTTATGCCTATCGGGATCTTGGTGGCGACATGACCATGCGCGGTTACTATCTTGGTCGATATAAAGATCTGAACTATGCCACGGCCCAAGCTGAATTGCGCTACCGCTTTATGCCCCGTTTCGGGATTGTGGGCTTTGGCGGAACGGGGGGGACCTTCTCGCCCGAACGGCATCTTCGCTTGGTGCCGAGCTATGGAGCCGGGATCCGCTATTTCTTCAGCCTAGAACACAACAGCACGATACGATTCGATTATGCATTCGGCGAGAAAAGACCAGGAGAAAAGCAACAAAAGGGGTTCTATTTAAGTATTAGCGAGGCGTTTTGATCCGTTCTTTTTCCAATAGGGATACCGCAAAATAAAATGATCCTTACGTTGGCCATCCCGATGCATCAGCATGCCAAAGTGAAACAGATCGATGCTCACCACAACCAGCTCATTTGCTGTTAGGGTATCCCATATCGCTTCCCTTTTATGGGGCTCGTGAACGATGAGAATTTTGCCGCGCTCCACGAGGTGAAGGATCCTCTCCGCAGATACGTCATCCAGGTCTACCCAAATGGCTGCGCTATCCTCTCCTTCATGTAAAGTACCGAGACCAGACACCCCGCAAAATGGCAATATTTGTTGCAAAAGCAAACGATATCCCCACGGAAAGTGCCTAGGCATAGCAACAGCAGCAACGCCGCTTGTTTTTTTCGCGTAGACAACCTGTTCGGCTAATCGGTAAACAAATGGCGAATGCGTTCCGTGCCGACTATTAGCGGTTATAAAATGCTTGATAAGTGCCCAATAATATCCCATGGCGCAAAAATATGCCTTTTATGAACTATTATGCCTGAAACTGTAGAATAAAAGTACTGCCCCTCCCCTCTTCGCTTTCTACGAACAAGCTTCCTTTATGCAGCAGCATAATCTGTTTGCTCAATGTTAGCCCAACCCCACTCCCAGATTTCTTGGTCGTGAAAAAAGGGGTAAAAATCTGTTCCTGAATATCTCCGGGCATCCCGCAACCATTGTCTTGTATCTTGATAACGGTATAACCATCTCGATGCAGGCCGGCAATACTGATATAGGGTGTAGCAACATCCTTTACCGCCTCAATAGCATTGAGCAGCAGATTGATCAATGCTTGCTCCACCAAATTAATATCCGCTCTGAGTATCAATCTCGTATCTTTTAGGATGATATCAAACTCAATAGATTTTTGCAGTAGCGTAGGTTCCAACAACTGGTAAATACTTTCGAAAAGTACTTTCAGCTGCACCTCTTGCAGGTTGGGTTCATCGACACGGTTGATAAGACGATAGCTTTTAGCGAACTGCAGCAAGCCTTCGCTTCGCCGTTTGATCGTATATATTCCGACCTTGAGGTCATCTATATCATCTTCCCCATAACCTTTTTCCAGTCTTTCGTGCAAGGTTTCCGCCAATGAGCTGATCGGTGCGATGGAATTCATGATTTCATGCGTAAGCACCCGCAGCAATTTCTGCCAGGCCTTTGTTTCGGTAGCATCTATTGCTTCGTTGATATTTTGGTAAACGACAATACGGAAGGTACCTTCCTGCGTTTCAAACTCCGAACCATGCATCAACAATTTAATCTTTCCTACAGCAGAACTAGCGGTTTCCATTTGCTGTGTCCCAAGTTTCATATGAATGGTCTTTTCGTAGAGCTCTTGGTGCCGTTTTGTCAACCCTCGGATATTACCCAAATGTGGCGTTTGAAACAGTTGTTTAAACGCGTCATTAATCCAAATCACTTTCCCCGAATCGGACTGGTAAAAAATAATGGCCGAATCCAACATATTGATTACTTTATTGAGGTATTGGTGTTGGATTTCCTTATCGATACTAATTTGTTTATATACTTGATTGATCTGGTTAAAAGCAGAAAACAGCCGTCCTTCCATGGTTTCGGGTTGTTTAACCGCAAAGCGCCTGGTGAAGTCGCGATAGCGTACAGCCTCCGCAAAGTCGAGCACGTGCCCAAGCAATCTACGTTCCGCACGGAACCAGCCGTAACCGATAAAAAGCCATACTACAAACAACAGGCTGCTGTATATGTACAACTTCAAGAACAGCAAGTAGGCAATACAGATTGCCGCCAGCAATAAAAAAACAATCTTTAAGAAAAAGAAGATTCCCGAGCGTCCCATGCGATTAGATGTCATATTTTTCCATGCGTCGGTACAATGCGGCCCTGGTCAGGCCTAGTTCTCGAGCAGCTTTGCTGATATTGCCACTATAACGTTCAATAGCCGATTGAATTGCTTTCCGTTCCATCTCCTCTAAACTTTGTGTAGATACATTTGTTGAGGCCATTAGAGCCTCGGCTGCAGGTTCCTGTTCAATGGGCGAAAAAAGGATATCGATATCCCGGATACTCTGACGCTCGGCCATGATAACGGCACGCTCCAAGCTATACTGCAACTCGCGAACATTTCCCGGAAAATGGTAATTCCTGAGCTTTAGCAACGCTTCCCGCTCCAATCCCTCTATATTTTTATGGTACTTTTGGTTGTAAAAATCCAAAAAATAATTAGCCAGCAGCACAATATCTTCCCCTCGGCTACGTAATGGGGGCACCTGTATCTCCACCGTGTTTATACGATATATCAAGTCTTTCCGGAAGCGGCTCTCATCCGCTAAGGCTTTTAGCGGCACATTGGTCGCGCTGAGCAAACGGATATCAACGGGTATTGCCTGATAAGAACCAAGTGGAATAACCTGTCGATTTTGCAATACGCTCAACAGCTTAGCTTGTTGCTGCAAGCTGATGTTACCAATCTCGTCGAGAAACAAGGTTCCGCCCTGCGCGGCTTCAAAACGTCCCTGACGGTCTTCGCGCGCATCCGTAAAGGCCCCTTTTTTGTATCCGAACAGCTCGCTCTCGAACAACGTATCCGTGAGCGCTCCCACATCCACTTTGATATAAGGCCCCTTATTCCGTAAAGAACGACGATGCAAGGCCTGCGCAATCAAATCCTTTCCTGTCCCATTCTCCCCCAAAATAAGAATGTTTGCCTCCGTCGGTGCAACTTTGTCCATCTTATACTGCAGATCTTCCATGATAGCCGATCTACCGACGAGGTCGATCTCATCCTTTTTTTTGCCTGTAATCGGCTTGCTGTCGCCCGAAGCTTTAATCTCTTCAAAAACAGTAGTTAAAGTTTGCAACAATAGATCGTTCTGCCAAGGCTTTACAATAAAATCCGACGCGCCTTGTTTCAGAGAACGGACAGCCAGATCGACCGCACCGTAGGCCGTGATCATGACCACTTTGATCTGTGGATAAGCCGTTTTGATCTTTCCAAGCCAAAAGAGACCTTCGTTACCCGTGTTGATGGCACTTTTAAAATTCATGTCCAGCAGCACCACATCCACCGCCTCGCGGCTCAAAATATTCATTAAGTGCTCTGGATTTTTCTCGACGATAACCTGCTTGACCTTAGGTCGCAGCAGAATACGTACGGCCGTCAACAGGTCTTGGTCATCATCAACGATTAATATGGTGGCTTTTTTCATAAAACACTAAGATACTTACAATTCCAATAATCCCGCGTAATAATCATTGAAATATTTCTGCAATAGCCACTGATATTGCCTGATCAGCAACTCATTCCGCGTATTATCCAATTTATTCTTCGCGGTCAGGAATAATACAGAGTTGCTGTTTCCCGCATCAAAATGTACTTGCGCAATACGGAATGCTTCTTGATAGCTCAACTCCTGCTCCTGCAGGTTCTGCACATTTTTTTTCAAGGTTAGCATACTGAATACGGTCTTGGCCGTCTCTTCTCGGATATCATTTTCTTGTATCTTCCTGTTCCATTTCGCTTCTTCTAAATTAAGCTTAGCTAGCTTTACCTGGCTGCGTACCGCCATCCTGCTGAAAATAGGTACGCTCAGGCTCAACGATATCGCTTTTGAGGGGTAATTCACCAATTGTTGCCAGTAGTTGTAGCCCAAAACATCCACGCTTGAATAGATAGATCTGATTCCAGCATCCAGCGATAGCGTCGGATAATAGGCGGACTTGGCCACCTTAATTGCTTGTTCCGCTTCTCGGATACGCCAATCAAGTGCTTTAAAGTTTGGCAATACCTGCAACGCCTCTTCATAAAGTTCCGTCTCCGAAGACGAAGCAACCGACGAGGGCATAGCCAAAGGATGTAAAGAAGGTAATTCTGCTACGGGTAGGTAGAGCAGCGCCGCTAATCGAGCCTCATTATTGTAAAGATCCCTTTTGGTGTTTTCCAAGGTATTTTGCTCGGCATAGGCCTGTCCCTTGAGGTCGTGGTAATCTCCGGGGTTGATGGCTCCTTCGCCCTGCATAACGGTTGCCCTGCGCAGGTTTTCTTGCGTCACAGCGAGCTGGCCTTCGGCTTGCTGCAACATGTCGCGCGATGTCAACACGAGAATATAGGCTTCGATAACGTCGAGTTTCAACTCATTGATGGCGCTCTCAAATTCAAATTTGCCAGCCTGGCGCGCGCTAGCTTTACGACGGATATCATGCAAGATCTCGAAGCCGCGAAAAATAGGCGCGCTGAGTGATAGGGATTGGCTACCGGAATAATAGTTGTTGTCTACGAACTGATTCGTTGTGGTGTTGATACTTCGTCCTTCGTTATAACTATGTCCAACATTGCCCGCTATAGCGGGAAGTCGATTATACTTCGATTGTTTATAGTTCACCTCATTGCGAGACAATTCCAATTCGGACCGCTGTAGCATTGGATTATTTTTGATAGCGAGCGCGATACAATCCGCCAAGGAAAGGCGCTGAGACGTCTGCCCCATGATCGCAGTCAAATTGCCGCAGCAAACAAGGATCAACAAGCTGGCTCTGAGAAAATTTTTCATTCAATACTGTTTCCCTGCCATACACACAGCACGTGCCAAACACATAAATACTTATAAAAGAACAAAATACAATAACCACATGCGATAAACTGTCCGAATATGGACAGTCGCTGTACGAGCGTGGACAATCGGACGTTTTCCTTCAAAAATGATTCATTAACGGTATAAAGTTCCCGCCAAGGCTGTCCAACAGCGAACAGCAACTGTCCGATTACGAACACCCGCATATTGAAAAACAAAGTAAACATCTGATATTTAGATAATTAAAAAAATGGCATGAGTTTGTATAGGCTATTAGCAACGGTAGATAGGGAACCGCCAATTTTTACATATTTGACCTTAAAATTTTAATGGACAGACCGATAGAACAGAAGAAATGGAACACGAGACGTATTTTAACGCTCGTAGGCATCGTTGCACTCGTTAGCCTTATTGGCGCCAGCTATTATTTCTCCAGTGGAAATAGCAAGCTAAACGTCGAGGCCGATCGCATCAGCATCGTGGAAATTAAGGAGGGAACATTTCAGGAGTTTATTCCCATCAACGGAACGGTATTGCCCATCAGTAGCATCTACTTGGATGCCTCCGTCGGCGGACGCGTGGAAGAAAAGTTTGTGGAAGATGGTGCCATCCTCAAAAAAGGAGATGCCATTATGCGCCTGTCGAATACCGACCAAGAGCTTAGCCTGGTAAACCAAGAAACGCAGGTATTGAATCTACTTACCCAAGCACAAATAGCACGCACGAATGCCGAACAGGTTTCGATCAATAACCGCAACCAGATGGCCGATGTTGAACTCGCTTATCGCGAAGCCGAACGCATCTACAGATTAAATAGCAAATTATACAAGGAGAAAGCAATCGGTAGCCAAGAATATCAAAAGTCCCTGAATGAATACAACTACCAAAAGGAGCGGGTGACATTGACCCAGCAGATTCTTCGGCAAGATTCCATTTCCACTAGCCAAAAGGCCAACCAAGACCGCGAAACCTACCAACGTACCCAGAGTGCGCTACAGCTGATGCAGCAAAAAGTTGGCGACCTGATCGTTCGCGCGCCGGTAGATGGACAGCTGACATCCTTTGACTCCGAAATCGGGCAAAATAAGAATGCCGGTGAGCGTCTGGGCCAAATAGACGTGCTGACAGGCTTTAAGGTGCGAGCGGAAATTGATGAACACTATATCAACCGCATCTTTACCGAGCAGGTTGGCCAATTCTCCATCAGCGGCAAAAACTACCAGCTAAAGATCAAAAAAGTGTACACCCAGGTCACCAACGGACGCTTTCAAGTGGACATGGAATTCGTAGGCGAGATTCCAAAAGGTATCCGCCGTGGGCAAACCTTGCAAATACGCCTGGCGCTAAGTGACGAAACAAAAGCTTTGCTACTCGCTAAAGGAGGCTTCTATCAACAAACAGGGGGCAACTGGATCTTTAAATTGGATAAAGGGGGCAAAACAGCCTATCGTGTCGATATACAACTAGGCAGACAAAATCCAGAATATTATGAGGTGGTGAGCGGATTGGAACCTGGCGACAAAGTAATCGTATCCAGCTACGAAACATACGATAAAATACAAGAATTGAACATTCGCTAATTATTATACGACTATGCTAGCAAACTTTCTACGATCGGCGATCAGAAACCTTTGGAAAACCAAAGGGTATAGCTTCTTGAATATCTTAGGATTGGCTTTGGGCATTGCTGTCACGGCGCTAATCTTCCTTTGGGTCGAAGACGAAGTATCTTGGAATGATAATTTTGTTAATAAAAAAGATATCTATATCACAAAATCTCAACAGACCTATGATGGGAACATCAATGTGTTCGAAGCTACCCCCGGCCCATTCGCCAAAGAATTTCAACGGGAGTTTCCTGAGGTATTACACGCCGGAAGATTAAACTGGGGCAGCAGCAACCTCTTTACGGTAGGCGAAAAGCAACTTTATCAATTTGGCTATTATGCCGATCCAGAGATTCTTTCCATTTTAGCGCCTGAATTTTTAAAAGGTGATTTAAAATCGGCTTTAAAAGACCCTAGTAACATCGTTTTAAGCGAGTCTGCTGCGGTAAAGCTTTTTGGAAACACGGAAGTCCTTGGAAAAACAGTAAAATTTGATAATAATGAGGTGTTTACCATATCTGCCGTAACCAAGGATTTCCCTAAAAACTCTAGTTTCCGCTACGAATGGATAATAGACCTTAAGAAGTTGGAGATCGCTAAACCCGAGTTTGGATATTCCCATTGGGGCAACAATAGCGTAATGACGCTAGTGCAACTAGCCCCTACAGCAGACTTGGGCGCAGTGAACGACAAACTGGAATTTTATGTCAACATTAAACAGGGATCCGACGATCGCATTGATAAAAACTTTCTGTATCCCATGGAACGCTGGAAAATGTACAATACCTTTAAACAAGGGGTTGAACAAGAGGGTAAAATTAAAAGCATCCGATTATTCAGCTCCATCGCGTGGTTGGTACTATTAATTGCCTGCATTAACTTTATGAATCTGTCCACCGCTAGATCCGAGAAAAGATCCAAAGAGGTAGCCATGCGCAAAATCGTCGGTGCGCGGAGAAAATCATTGATACTACAATTCCTTGGCGAATCCCTTGTTTTTGCATTTATTGCTGGGCTGCTCGCCATAGGTTTGGTTCAATTAGGGCTTCCTTCATTCAATACTTTTGTTTATAAAGAATTGGCTATTGAGCTTGACAATTGGAAGCATCTTGGTTTTATTGTGTCCATCGTTGTCGTATGTGGCCTAGTATCAGGCAGCTATCCTGCTTTTTTTCTATCCTCATTTGCTCCCCTAACCACTTTAAAAGGTGGCAAACGGGCCGCCGGATCAAGTAACATCATACGCAAGGTGTTGGTCATTACGCAGTTTACCGCAGCCATCATTTTGATGATCTGCACATCGATCATCTATCTTCAAGTACGCCACGCCAAAAACCGGGATTTAGGATTTGACCGCAGCCAGGTGATCACGACGAACATACAGGGTAGTATGCCAGCGCATATGGATGTCATCAAGCAAGAGTTGAAAGCAACGGGCAGTATCGAATCCGTCGGATTAAGCATCAACAACGTGCTCGATGTCGGATCCAATACTTCTGGATTTGAATGGGATGGTAAAGACCCTAAATCATCCATCCTCATCGGATTCACTTTTGTTGATCCAGATTTTACAGACGCGCTGCATATCAAGGTGAAGGATGGCCGAAACTTTAGGCCAAACCTATTAGGTGATAGCTCCGCTGTTTTGATCAACGAAAGCTTCGCTAAATTAATTCAGCCGGACGGATTGGTTGCTGGAAAAATAATCAAGATGAACGGTTTAACATTCACCGTTGCAGGTGTTGTAGACAACTATGTTTACAACGACATCTACGGTACCGCAGAACCCCTGATGCTAGCACCTATGCCTATTGGATATGCATATGGTTATACCGGTGGGGTGTTAAATATAAGAACAGCGCAGGGCGCCAACCTACAAGATGTCATAAAACAGATAGAAGGAATTGTGAAGAAGTATAATCCCGACTTTCCATTCAGCTACCAGTTCTTGGACGAGACATTCAATAATTACTTCGGCACCGAGATGATGCTTCAAAAGCTGGCCAGTTTATTTGCCATTCTCGCGATCATTATTTCTTGCCTCGGCCTCCTCGGTCTTTCGGCTTACTCTGCCGAACAAAGAGCGAGAGAAGTCAGCATCCGTAAAGTATTGGGTGCTTCCATTGCGCGACTGGTCAAGATGCTGAATTACGAGTTTCTTATCTTGGTCAGCCTATCCTGTCTCATTGCTTTCCCTATCGCCTGGTACTTCATGAACGATTGGTTGAAAGGTTACAATTACCGTATGGATATGCCCTGGGTTGTTTTCCCTATCATTGCCGCCCTAGCCCTACTTATTGCGTTATTTACCATCAGCACGCAAGCGCTGCGTGCGGCCAATGCAAACCCGACCAAAACATTACGTGACAACTAGCACAAACATCAATTGACAAACAGAACATTGAACATAAGAAATTAACTAAATAACATGATCAAAATAACAAACCTCCAAAAATATTATCGCACCGAAGAGGTGGAGACGGTAGCCTTGAACAATGTGAATATTCATGTCAAAGAAGGCGAGTTTGTCGCTGTAATGGGCCCTTCAGGTTGTGGAAAATCAACCTTGCTTAATATCGTTGGCCTGTTAGACGATTTGGATGAAGGAAGTTACCTTTTTAACAACATTGAGGTCGCCAAATTTAAAGAGGGCAAACGATCCGATCTACGTAAGCACAACATCGGCTTTGTCTTCCAAAGCTTCAACTTGATTGACGAGCTGACCGTTTTCGAAAACGTGGAACTTCCCCTGGTATATACCAATGTTCCCGCTGCCGAGCGCAAGCGCCGTGTAGAGGAAGTGTTAGAAAAGGTACAGATCATGCACCGCCGCAACCACTTCCCGCAACAGCTGTCCGGCGGTCAGCAGCAGCGTGTGGCCGTAGCGCGTGCCGTGGTAAACAACCCCAAGCTGATTTTGGCCGATGAGCCAACGGGTAACCTCGACTCCAGCAATGGTAACGAGGTGATGCAGCTACTCACAGAACTTAACGAGGCAGGAACGACCATCGTCATGGTGACGCACAGTGAACATGATGCCAAGTTTTCCGACCGCGTGATCCGTATGTTGGATGGACAAGTTATTATGGAAACGGAAAACGTATAACGCTCACAGCACGACCACTCAGCATACAACAATAGATAAAAGACTAACCCCATTTAGATACTGCAGCTATGACGAGCTTTAAACTCACCTTACGACAACTATGGCAACGACGCCTATTTACCGGTCTTAATATATTGGGATTGGCCATTGGCATCAGCGCCTGTTGGATCATTTTCCGTATTGTAAACTACGAGTTTAGTTTCGACAAGTCGCACCCAGAGGGTGAGCACATTTATCAAGTTGGTAAAAGATCATTGTTCGAAAACAAAGAAAGTGGTTTTGCTGGCGTACCACTGCCTGTAGCGCCTTACATCATGGAAACGTTCGACGATTTGGAGGAAGTCGTACCAGTATATGAACGTTACTATGAGACCGTAGCGGTTGATCGCAAAAATAACGATCCTTTTCGCGTTGACGAGCAGCGAGACATTGTTAGTACCGTACCCGCCTATTTTGATATGGTTCCTTACACTTGGCTTGCCGGCAGTAAGGATAAAGCCATCGCGCAGCCAAAGACGGTTGTATTAACCCATTCGCGGGCTGCGGAATACTTTCCAAAAAAAGAAGTAGATGACATCATTGGGCAAACCATTGCCTACGACAGCACTTTGTTTACCATTACCGGTATAGTCGCCGACCTGGAAAAACCGAGCAGTTTTGCCGCAAAGGAATTTATGCCTATACCGGCAGATGAAATTACCGGCGGCAATTGGATGAGCTCCAACTCGGCGCATTTACTTTACTTAAAGCTGCAACCTTCCCAAAAGGCGGGCTTTCTACGTGCCCTCAATGCGAAATCTGACGAAGTCAATGCTGAAGAATACAAAAAATACAAATTTAAAAGTTGGTATGTGCTGTCGCCACTGGCAGCAAAACACTTTAACCAAGAATATGCCGCTGGAGCTTACAGCGCTAAAAAATCCCTGACCTACAGCCTCATAGGCGTCGGTATATTTTTAGCATTATTGGCTGCTATCAACTACATCAACTTAAGCACCGCCCAAGTACCGCACCGCGCAAAGGAAATTGGTATCCGAAAAACCTTGGGCGAACGCAACGGGCGACTAACATTGGAGTTTTTACGGCAAACCTTGTTTATCTGTCTTTGCGCCTTGTTGCTCGCTTTTCCTTTGGTATTGTTTTTCCAATACTTCTTCCACGATTTTATGCCACCGGGCATCAATGACTTCAACGACAACTTAGCTGTTGCCATATTTTTGATCACGCTATTAATCGCACTGACGCTATTCGCGGGCTTATACCCAGCCTATCTGATCAACAAGGTTAATATTGCTGATGTTATCAAAATAAACGGTTTGGGCAAACTGTCGCTAGGAAATCTTTCTGTACGTAAACTATTAATCGTATTCCAGTTTGTTATCGCACAGGTATTTGTTATCGGCGCTTTTATCGTGGCCTCGCAGATAAACTATATGATGAACACCGATCTGGGATTTGAAAAAAATGCAGTGATCACCATTAAGCTTCCGTACAAATCCTATCAAAATGCGGAAGTTAATCCGTTTTTATATAAACACGAGTTGGAAAACCGACCTGAAATCGCTGCTATCGCCTTGGGGCACCTCCCTTTAAACAATAACCATTGGGGGAATAGCTTAATTGCGAAATCGGACACGGGGCAAGTGCAGCTTAACTTAGCATTTAAATACGTCGATCCGGACTATTTAAACGTTTACGGGATCAAAACCTTGGCCGGACGATCTCCTTTAGCCAGTGATACGGCCAATGTCGTGTTCTTGAACGAAAGCGCCCGCGCGCGACTAGGATTCAAAAGCAATGACGCCGCTGTAGGACAACAGGTGTCCGATTTCGACGGTAAGCTTTTTACGATAACTGGAATAATTAATGATTTCCACCAAAAAGACTTGCATAATGCAAAAGAGGCGCTTGCAATTCGTATCTCACGAAACAAACAGGTATTGCAAGCATTCAACATCCGTCTAGCGAACTCTCCAAAAGATTGGCCGCATGCCATTGCCCTTTTGGAAAAAGAGTGGAAGCATTTCTATCCGAATGCCCCCTTTACCTTTCGCTTTTATGATGATGAAATGAAATCGTTGTACGAGTCTGATATCAAACAGGCGCGCATCATCAACTTGGCTACAGCGGTAACAATCGTCTTAAGTTGTTTAGGCCTTATCGGACTCGTAACCCTTACCGCTTACCAGCGCACCAAGGAAATTGGGATACGAAAAGTTTTGGGTAGCAGCGTGGTAAACGTCATCGCACTTTTGGCAAAAGACTACATTCAATTGGTTGGTATTGCGATTTTGATTGCCTGTCCCTTAGCGTGGTGGGGTATGCGTAAATGGTTAGAAGATTTTGCCTACCGCATAGAGATTCAATGGTGGATGCTATTGCTAACGGGCATACTAACCATGTTGATCGCTTTCCTATCAGTAAGCTATCAAGCATTAAAAGCAGCGAGAGCTAACCCAATCGACAGCTTGCGGGATGAATAGTAAAAGTTACTACCTGCGTTGCATCGGAGGTACATCTTTTGACTTTTTAAATTCTAACATGTTACAGAACGACATCAAAATAGCTTGGAGAAACCTACGCAGCCAGCGGCTTTTCTCTACCATTAAAATCGGAGGCTTTGCTTTTGGAATTGCTGTTTCCCTGCTTATTGCGTTGTTCGTGCAGCATGAGCTAAGCTACGATAAATTTTACCCGGAGGCGGATCAAGTATTCCGCTTGGTCGGCGTAGCCAAGCAAGACAATATCATCCGCAAGGGTATCTCCATGCCGGCACCTACCGGACCGACCTTCCAAGCAGAATTTCCTGCTGTGGAATCGACGGGACGGATGCTTTCCAACCCCTTGTTTGGCGCGGGGAGCAATCAGTTATCTACGAATGAAAATCCGGAAAACTTCGCCGATAATGGCTTCACCTACGTGGATCAGGCGCTGTTGGATATGCTGCCGCTAGCCACCGTGTTTGGTTCCTTACCTCGCGCACTTGACGAACCCAACAGCATCGTGATCACCAAAAGCAAAGCCGAGAAGTATTTCAAAGGAGACCCTATCGGCAAAATCATCTACCTAAATAACGATAAAGAAAAACCCTATAAAATCAATGCCGTTATCGAAGATGTGCCGAGCAACTCCCACCTCTATGGTTTCAACTTCTTTATGACCCTATCGGGCATCGACTTCTACCCCGGCGAACAGCAAAATTGGGTAGCCAGCAATTATGCCACATACATCAAGGTCAAGAAAGGAACAGATACCGAGCTGCTTGCCAAGCAGCTCACAAAATCATACATCAACGACCATTACATTCCGGCTATCCTGCAGGCCGGTATGCAGGTAAATCCAGTATTAAATTCCGCACGGCTCGTACTGCAGCCGCTCGAGAAGATACACCTCTACTCGACCGACATAAACGATTACAAGATCGAGACCCAGCAACGCGGCGACATCAAGGTGGTATGGATCTTTGCGGGCATCGCCAGCTTTATCCTACTTATTGCCGTAATTAATTTCATCAACCTATCTACTGCCAATGCGAGCAGTCGCGCCAAAGAAGTCGGTGTGCGGAAAACCATCGGATCCAGCAAGAAGGCCTTGATCAAACAGTTTATCACCGAATCTTTGCTTTATAGCCTCATCTCGGTGTTTCTAGGTATCGCCATCAGCTTTCTGCTGTTGCCCCTATTCAACAACCTAGCTGATAAGACCTTGCACATTCCGTGGGACAGCTGGTACTTTCTGCCTGCGGCCTTACTTGCGGCAGCAGGCCTAGGCTTGCTTTCGGGCATGTATCCCGCCTTCGTACTCTCCAGCTTCAAACCTATCGCGGTGCTCAAAGGCAACGTATCGCCAACAAGCGGTAGCTCCAACTTCCGTAATGGATTGGTCATCTTTCAATTTGCCACCTCCATTATCTTGATTATCGGCACGCTCATTATCAACCAACAGCTTAATTTCATCCTGAACAAAGACATTGGCTTCAACAAAGACCAAGTCTTGGTTTTACATGGAACAAAAACCTTAGGCAATCAGGCGGAGGTTTTTAAAGATGAACTCAGCAATATCCCCAGCATACAAAGTGTTGCCATTAGCGATTACCTACCCGTGAATATCGACGGATCCAAGCGTAATGGCAATACGTTTAATCTCGAAGACACGCAACAAGTGGAAACTAGCAAAGGAGGACAGTTTTGGATAGTCGATAAAGACTACATCAGCACATTTGGGCTGCATTTGATGGCTGGGCGAAACTTCAATATGGATATCGCGTCCGACTCGACAGCTGCGATCGTAAACCAACGGATGGTCAGAGAGCTGGGTATCAAAGATCCTATCGGTGCACGCATTACTAACGGCAACAGCTACACCATCATCGGTGTGGTTGAAGATTTCATCTTCGGCTCTCTACGCGAAGAGGGCTTAGATCCCCTTTGTATGGTTATTGGCGGCAGCAATTCGCTCATATCCGTTAAAATCAAAGCAGCCGATGCCACGCAAACCCTACGAGATATCAGCAACATTTGGACTAAATTTTTGCCACAGCAACAGATACAGTACAGTTTCTTGGATGAAGGTTTTGCCTCGCTATACAACGATGTACAGCGTACCCAAGGCATCTTCACGGCCTTCGCCATCATTACGATATTTATCGCCTGTTTGGGACTGTTCGGTCTGGCAGCCTATACCACGGCACAGCGCACCAAGGAAATCGGGGTGCGCAAAGTGTTAGGGGCAAGTGTATCGCGCATTATCCAGCTGCTATCCTTTGGATTCCTAAAACTGATAATATTGGCTTTACTTATTGCCACACCTATCGCTTGGTGGGCCATGCAAAGCTGGTTACAAGATTTTAATTACCGCATCGAAGTAGAATGGTGGGTATTTGCGTTGACCGGCGGCATCAGCCTGTTTATAGCTATGGGCACCATCTGCTACCATGCGCTAAGAACAGCAAGGATGAATCCTGTCAAGAGCTTACGGGATGAGTGATGAAAAGTCAAAATTAAAAAGTAAAAAAACCGACAAGGGTGATAAGCAGGTTGCGGAGGTTTTAAAAGCAAATGTGTCGTCTACGATCTAACTACTATTATCTAAATACGAAGTACTATGGTAAGGAATTATTTTAAAACAGCAGTCCGATACACCTTGAAGAACAAGGTGATTACAGGTATCAATATACTCAGCTTAGCGATTGGCATTAGCGCCACTTTGGTTATCTTTCTGCTGATCCAACACGACTTAAGCTTTGACAAGGAAGTCACGGATCGAGACCGCGTGTACCGTTTGGTGAGTGATGGCGACTTTAAGAATTCCGGCACTTTGGTTCCCTTGGTACGTATGCTAGAAACCGAACTGACAGCCATCGAGTCCGTGCTTCCGCTTTACAAGATCCAAAACGCGAAAATAAAGGCCTCCACGCCCGGCAGCAAACAGCAGCAGGTGTTAACCAAACAGCAAGGCTTCGTCTTCACCAATAGCCAATATTTTGCATTCTATCCACACACATGGCTGGCCGGATCGCCAGCCGCACTCGATCAGCAGAGCATGGCCGTATTGACCGACAAAGATCTGCAACGCTATTTCCCGAATGTTTCGCCTACAGAAGCCATTGGCAAAACGTTTGTCTTGGGCGATTCTATCACGCTGGAGATCGCTGGGATTGTCAAGGAGATGTCCTACAATTCCGATTTCAAGTTTACGAGCTTTGTCGGCGTCGCAACGATACCCCTGTATGCAAGCCTCAAAGAACAATTTAATTGGGACGCATGGAGTAATTACTCGGATGCCTACCAATGCCTGCTAAAGATCAAAGCGGGTACCTCCATCGAACACATGGAGAAAGAGATCCTTGCACTATTGGCCAAGCATAAAAAGATAGACATCGATGGTTGGGAAGACAAGTTCAAGCTGCAGCCCCTTGCAGATGTACACTTCAACACGGATTTTAATTACAGTGCCACCAAGCCGGATACCTTGCGCAACCTGCTTATACTAGCGCTGTTTCTACTGTCCTTAGGCATCATCAACTTTGTCAACCTTTCTACGGCCCAATCCATCGAACGGGCAAAAGAGATCGGTATTCGCAAAACCTTAGGCAGCTCTAAGCGGAAGCTGGTGCTACAGTTTCTCACCGAAACATGCATCGTAGCGTTCGTTGCGAACCTGCTATCTATTATTTTACTGCCTATCCTGCTACAAACCTTTGCCGGATTTATCCCCAAAGGAATTACCTGGCAAAACTTGCCAATAGCCAGTATGGCGCTGTTTCTATTCGTCCAACTTGTCTTCGTAACCTTAATCGCCGGATTTTACCCAGCTTGGATACTGACGGGCTATGCACCGGTGTTAGCACTTAAAAATCAGCTATCCAAAAACAGTAATCTGTCGAGAAGCGCCGGTATCCGCAAAACCTTAACCGTATTTCAATTTGTTTTAGCACAAGTTT
This sequence comes from Sphingobacterium griseoflavum, assembly GCF_014653155.1. Taxonomy (GTDB): domain Bacteria; phylum Bacteroidota; class Bacteroidia; order Sphingobacteriales; family Sphingobacteriaceae; genus Sphingobacterium; species Sphingobacterium griseoflavum. The sequence continues at coordinate 211,012 of NZ_BNAF01000002.1, forward strand.
TTCTGATAGCCGTCTTGGTGGTCAGCAAGCAGATACACTTTGCTACCCATAAGGACATGGGCTTTCGGAAGGAAGCTATTATCAATTTCTATATACCCGGTTCGTTCAGCAATACAGAAAAAGGAAAACTGTTAAAGAGCAAGCTCACAGCCATGCCCGAAATAAAGGCCTTAAGTTTTGGTAACCAATCGCCGGCCTTCTCCGGATGGATGAACACCACCATAAACACCGGCAACGAAGAGGACAACAAACTGGTGACCTTAGACTCTAGAACGGGCGACGAGCATTATCTCGAGGTATACAATATTCCGCTCGTGGCAGGGCGCAATATCGAACTTCGTGACTCCATTACCGAGGCCATGATCAACGAAAAAGCACTCCCGCTGCTTCACCTGAAGTCGCCGCAAGACGCCTTGGGACTATCCCTAAATAATGGTGAATTAACTGTCGTAGGCGTTATGAAAGATTTTGATGTGGCCTCTGCCCATCACGAAGTACGGCCACTCATTTATTGGGGGGATAAGAGAGGATATGTTATGCATATCGCCCTAGATCAGCAACATCCCGAAAACTGGAAAACAGCCATCGATAAGATATCCAAGGAATACAGCGCACTGTTCCCAGAGGATGCCTTCGAATACAAGTTTCTCGACGAAACTATTGCAGGCTTCTACATGAAAGAACAGCAGCTGTCCAAACTACTGCGATGGGCCGTGAGCTTATCTATCGTCATTGCCGGTTTAGGTCTATTTGGGTTAGCCATATTCACGGCCAACCAGCGATCCAAAGAAATTGGTATCCGTAAAGTATTGGGTGCTACCGCAGCACAAATTGTCGCCCTGCTGCTCAAAAACCTGATCTCCTTAGTGGCTATAGCCTGTCTGATCGCATTTCCGATCGCTTGGTATTTAGTCAACAATTGGTTGCAGGACTTTGCCTACCGAACGACAATCAACTGGTGGATATTTGCCGTATCGGCTATCGGCTTACTCCTTGTTGCAACAGCTGTACTCCTATCGAAAACGGTTCTTGCTGCACGTGCAAATCCGGTGGATAGCCTGCGGGATGAGTAGGGAAAAGTAAAAAAGCGAAAGTAAAATTAAAAAAAACCGACAGGGGATGACAAGCATGGCGCGAATTAGTCACAAGCAAATGCCTCGTCTACGGTCTAAGTACTATCATCTAAATACTTGAAAAATGATAAAGAACTATATAAGGATAGCTTGGCGCAATTTACGAAAGAGTAAATCATTCTCTATCATCAACATTTTAGGATTAGCTATCGGGATGGCGGGTGCACTGCTCATTGCACTTTGGCTACAAAATATGCTTTCCATGGATCACTTTCATGCAAAAAGTGATCGACTGTATGTCATGAGCAACCGCGACACCTATCAGGGCGAACTTCAAGCCTGGTTGAATACCCCAAAAATCATGGGGCCAACGTTAAAGAATGACTTTCCAGAAATTGAAAGTTTTACACGTATCGACCAAGGACACGAGTTTCTTACAACAAACAAGGAGAAGAAACTCGTTTCAAAAGTCGCTTTCGTGGATCCCGGCTTTTTTAATATGTTCAGCTACGAACTACTTCGAGGCGATAGGGTCAACCCACTGGCAGATGCCAATTCCGTAGTTCTTACAGAAAAATATGCGCAGGCACTTTTTGGCGATGAAGATCCCATCGGAAAATCATTGGAGATAGAGTCGACTCACCCTGTTGTGGTAAAAGCTGTGCTAAAAGATCCCTCCAGCGTTAGCAGTCTGCAATTCGACTACCTCGTATCTTGGGATCTCGCTAAAAAAATGGGCTACGTCGATGAAAACTGGTCCAACAATTCCACATACACCTATGTATTGCTAAAAGAAGGAACGACACTAAGCAATTTTAACAACAACATTCGCCTCTTTAGCCAAAATCATATCAATGTTGGCGACAACGAGATCAAATCAACGAATGAATTATTTGCATTCCCTTACCGAGACACTTACCTATATGACGCGAGCGAGCAGGGTAACTACACAACAGGCCGCATTCGACTCGTACATCTTTTTAGCTGGATCGGTGTATTCATCCTACTTGTCGCCTGCATAAATTTTATGAACTTGAGCACCGCAAGATCCGAGCGAAGAGCAAAAGAGGTTGGGGTTAGAAAAGTTATTGGAGCGACACGCAAAAGCTTGATTCTACAGTTCATCACGGAAAGTGTATTAATCAGCTTATGCGCAGCAGTATTTGCGGTGATTATGGTGGTTATCGCTCTTCCGTCCTTTAACAATTTGGTCGAAAAAAACCTGACCATTTCTCTCCTAGCCGGATGTAACTGGCTCTTCCTAGCCATCTTCAGCATCGTGACAGGAATCTTGGCAGGTAGCTACCCCGCATTCTTCCTCTCTTCGTTCAAGCCTATGCATACCTTGAAGGGAAAAATGATGGCTTACAGCAAAGGTCTTAACCTGAGGTCGCTGCTAGTTGTCATGCAGTTTAGCTTTGCTATTATCCTCACCATATCAACCATCATCGTCTTCCAGCAAATTCAGCATACCAAAGACAGAGACCGCGGCTACAATGTAAACGGTCTGGTAACAACGAAATTCTCCGGAGATTTGTACAAAAACTACGAAAGCCTTCGCCAAGAACTACTGGCCAGCAATGCCGTAACCTCGGTATCTAAGAACATGTCCCCCGTAACTAGTCGCTACAGTAACGGATGGGGATTTAGTTGGGCCGGAAGCGCAGAAAGCGATAAAAGGATATCTTTCAATCGCTTTAGTACAGATGCCGACGCGGTAAAAACACTAGGGTTTACCCTTGTTGACGGTCGGGATATTAATATATATAAGTATGCGACCGATAGTAATGCCATGCTGCTAACAGAAACTGCCGTCCAAAAGATGCGTTTAGAAAACCCCGTCGGACAGACTATTCAAGGAGATGGACAAAACTGGACAGTGGTTGGGGTGATCAAAGATTTTATCGTCGAGTCACCCTTCTACTCCCCTTATCCCATGGTTGTATTTGGACCACAGTCTTGGTTTTCCAATATCCATTACAGACTGAACACCACAAACAGCACATCCGATAATCTAAAAGTTATCGAAACGATCTTTAATAAATTTAATACGGAATACCCTTTCGAATACAGCTTTATTGATCAATCATTTGAAGACAAATTTAAGGAAGCGCAGTCCATCGGGACCATCTCCCTGCTCTTTGCGGGATTAACCATCTTTATCTCTTGTCTTGGGCTATTGGCACTGATCACGTACATGGCCGAAACGCGCATCAAAGAGATCGCTGTGAGAAAGGTATTGGGGGCAAGTATCCTCCAAGTGACGTCGCTGCTATCCATCGATTTCATCAAACTGGTCCTTATCGCGATTCTCATTGCCTCTCCAGTAGCCTGGTGGGCAATGGAAAAATGGCTGCAAGATTACAGCTACCGCATTGAAATACAGTGGCACTATTTTCTTTCCGCAGGGTTAGCTGCTGTCTTAATCAGCATGGTTACCATCAGCTACCAGTCCATTAAAGCTGCGCGTGCAAATCCCGTGGACAGCCTGCGGGATGAGTAGGGAAAAGTAAAAAAGCAAAAGTAAAAATTTAAAAAACCGACAGGGGGTGACAAGCATGGTGCGAATTAGTCACAAGCAAATGCCTCGTCTACGGTCTAAGTACTATCATCTAAATACTAGAAAAATGATAAGGAACTATTTTAAAATCGCTTGGAGAAGCCTTCGTAAGAACAAAGGCTTTACAGCGATCAATATACTGGGGCTTGCCATTGGTATGGCAGCAGCTATGCTTATTTTCCTTTGGATTAGCAGTGAGGTAAACTTCGATCGGTTTTACCCGAATACAGATCGCTTATATGCTGTGGGTACGCGAGAGCCACTAGACAATGAAATATCAGTCTTTTTCTCGACGCCAAAACCATTAGCTCCGGTTATCAAAGAGGAGTTTCCTGAAGTAACGAACAGCACCCGTGTTTCAAGAATCAACGGCTTCTTGTTCACGGTAGATAGCAAAAAATTGACGACCGGTGATGCGGCCTTCGTCGACTCCACTTTTTTAGAAATGTTTGGACTGCCTCTTCTGTCTGGAGATCCGAAAACAGCGTTAACCGATCCGTCCAGCATTGTTCTATCAGAAGATCTTGCAAGAAAACTCTATGGAACCACAGATGTCATCGGGAAAAATCTTGCTTTAGATCGCAACGAAATTCTTACGGTCAGTGGAGTCATTAAGCCTATTCCGAGCAATAGCCGCTTTGCCACTTGGGAGTATCTGCTTCCTTGGACCTGTATGGAAAAACTAGGGTACGCCGATGAAAGTTGGGGCAATAGCTCCGTGCTCGCCTTTGTCGAACTGAAACCACAAGCGGATCTTCCCGCCGTGCAGCGAAAGATGCAAAAAATCCTACAACGGCATTCTGCAGATTTACGATCTGAAACCTTTCTTCAGCCTTTGTCCGAGAAGTATCTGTACAGCAAATTCGAAAATGGCAAAGCTGTAGGCGGCCGCGTAGAGATGGTGCGGGTCTTTACCATCATCGCCGGATTTATCCTGTTGATTGCCTGCATAAACTTTATGAACCTAAGCACCGCACAATCCGAAAAGCGCGCAAAAGAAGTCGGTGTACGCAAGGTCATCGGTGCCCAAAAGCGGACATTGATCGCGCAATTTCTTACGGAATCTCTTTTATTGACAACCCTCGCTGGGATCTTCGCCATAGTGTTGTCGCTACTTGCTTTACCAGCCTTCAGCCAATTGGTTGGCAGAGAACTATTCATCGATTTTACCTCTTGGAAATTTTGGTCGTTATTCGGTGCGTTTATCCTATTTACAGGATTGTTGGCAGGGAGTTATCCCGCTTTCTTCCTGTCCTCCTTTCGCCCTATAAAAGTGCTGAAAGGAAGGTTTCAACAAGTACAGGGCAAGATAAGTGCCCGAAAGATATTGGTTGTCTTTCAGTTTGTGATAGCCATCATCTTGATCATTAGCACCCTAGTTATCCAACAACAAATCCAGCACGGACAAGATCGCGAAAGCGGATACCAAAAGGACAACCTCGTATACATTCCCGAAAAAGGCGATATCTCTAAAAACATTCAACTAATCAAACAGGCTTTGATGGAGCAGCAGATCGCCGCATCGATAACACGTACCATGTCACCCCTCACCGAGCGTTGGAGCGGATGGAACGGTTTCTCTTGGGAGGGAAAAGATCCGAAGAGCATAATACAGTTTAACAGACAAACGGCAGATGACAAGCTGGTGCAAACCGCTGGCTTTACCTTAGTTGAGGGACGTGACTTCGACCTCAACAAATTTCCGACAGATTCTAATGCTGCAATATTAAATGAATCGGCTATACAAGTCATGGGATTGAAGGATCCGGTAGGAAACTATATCATGGATGGAGGATCTAAGTTCCACATCATTGGCGTCATCAAGGATTTTATTCAAGAGTCACCATTTGATCCAGTGCTGCCGCTAGTATTTGAAGGGGCAAATGGATTTGGCATGCAAACCATACACATCAAATTTAACCTCAACTTGACCACCAAAGAGGCATTGGAAAGAACGGAACAGGTATTTAAAACATTTAACCCCGACTATCCATTTGAGTACAAATTTATTGACGATGAGTATGCCGACAAATTTGCGGAATCTCAAAAGATAGGAAAGCTAGCATCCTTATTTTCTGGACTCACCATTTTTATCTCCTGCCTTGGCCTTTTAGGTCTTGCGGCCTTTATGGCGGAAAATCGCACCAAGGAGATTGGTATCCGTAAGGTTTTGGGGGCTTCTATTTTCTCAATCAGCAAGTTGCTTTCCAATGAATTTTTATCCCTAGTACTGTTTGCTTGCTTAGTGGCATTTCCCATCGCCTTTTGGGCAATGAGCAACTACCTCAAGTCATTTGCTTATCGAACGGCCATAGGCTGGGACATTTTCATGCTAGCAGGTCTTGGGGCATTGTTTATTTCCGCTATCACAGTAAGCTACCAGTCCATTAAAGCTGCCCGTGCAAATCCCGTAGATAGCCTGCGGAATGAGTAGGGAAAAGTAAAAATGAAAAACTAAAAATTAAAAAAACCGACAGGGGGTGACAAGCATGGTGCGAATTAGTCACAAGCAAATGCATCGTCTACGGTCTAAGTACTATCATCTAAATACTAGAAAAATGATAAAGAACTATATAAAAATCGCTTGGCGTAGCATCTTAAAAAACCGCTTCTTCAGCCTATTGAATGTCGTTGGTTTAGCGATAAGCTTGGCAGCAGCCATCTTATTATTTTCCTACGCGCAACAAGAATGGAGCTACAACAGACACTTTAACAACGGGTCGAATATCTACAGGGTTTACTTGCAAGCAAACGCAAAGTACAACTTTGAAAAGTGGACCAACCTCCCCAACGCTGTCGGGCCATTTATGTTGTCCGACATCCCCGAGGTAAAATCTTTTGCGCGCTTGGTGAAGCTTGACTTTACCGGCTTTGCTTCATTTCAGGCAAACGACGACACCTTTATCGAAAAAAATATCGTGCTTACGGACGCGGCTTTCTTTGATCTGTTCGACGTAGAGTTTTTGGAAGGCACTCGCAGCAGCAGCTTCTCCAGGCCGGGGAGCGTCGTTATTTCCGAGACCCAAAAGCGAAAGATCTTTGGCGATAGTCCAGCCCTCAACCAAACGATGGTCATCAACCAACGCGATACCGTCTATATCTCCGGCGTCTACGCCGATTTACCGACAAACAGCTCCTTCGATGCCACCATCATGTTGAATATCATGGACTCGTGGATGGGCAAAAATGTGCATTGGTCAAATGCCAGTTATCAAACCTATTGCTTGCTGGATGAAAAGGTTGCACCGGCCGATGTCGAAGCGAAAGCCACCGCTTTGATCGACAAATATATCCCGACAGACAAGCAATACTACAACAAGTTCTTTTTACAACCTCTTGCACAGGTACACCTTTACTCGGCAGACCTAGAAGAGACCGTACTCAGCAGGCAAGGAAACATCGCCAGTGTGAGAATGGTTGTTCTGCTTGCCGCGCTGATCATCGTTATCGCCTGCATAAACTACATGAATCTGGCTACTGCACGTTCGCAGCGCCATGCTAAAGAAGTAGGCATAAACAAAGTGCTGGGAGCACGACCAAAACAGATCAAGGCACGCTTTTACTTAGAGACCGCATTCATCACCTTTTTTTCCATCTGCGCCGGCCTCGTTTTAGCATTAGTCGTCGCGCCTATATTCAATACACTGGTAGATGCCAATATGTCTGCTGCGCAGCTTTTAAGTAAAGAAAGTGTAGGGCTGTGCCTCGCTCTTTGGCTCATCACTACGCTGTTGGGAGGCACCTACCCGGCAACCTTGATGGCAAACATCCCCTCATTATCGTTGATGAAGAAGATTACATCGTCTAAAGGAGGCATGCCCATTTTCCGCCAAGGACTGGTACTCTTCCAGTTTACTTGCTCGATCATCTTAATCATAGGGGTGATCATCATCTCCCTGCAGATGAAACATGTAGCCAGTAAAGATTTAGGCTACCAACCTACAAATATCATGATTGTACCCATACGCTCGATACCGTCCATGGACAAATACAACAGCATCAAACAGGCTGTGGAAGGGCTAGCGGGCACCGTCAGTAGCGCCACGCTACAATCATTCCCCGGTTACGGAGAAAGCGGAAAAAATATACATCGGCCTGGGGCACTCCAAGAGGGACTTCCCACAGCTACCAGCAGCAGCAACGGACCCGTAGTAGCAACTTTGGGCTTGCACCTGATTGCCGGAACCGATTTACCTTCGCAACTGTCCCCCAACGACACAACCTGTTACGTCCTGATCAACGAAGTTGTTTCAGCCTACTTAGGATATACTGATCCAAACGATGCCGTCGGGAAAAATATCGACACGGAAATGAGCAATCGCTCCATCATCAGCGGCGTGGTGCGCAACTTCAATTTCAACAGCCTAAAAGGCGACATCGGTGGTTACGTTTACTCCCGCATGAATCACCCCAGCGAAAGCTACCGTTACTTGTTGCTCCGCTACCAAACCAATAAAAAAGAGGACTACGTGCTCCAAGTAAGACAGATCTTTGAGACGCAGCTGCCGCAGGCTGCTTTTGACTATCAGTTTATGGACGACCATATCAAAAACTATTACTCCTCAGAGAGCAGGACCAACAACATCATCACGACGGCCTCCCTCCTGACCATTTTGGTAGCCTGCATCGGCTTATTTGGACTGGCAGCATTTACGGCCGAACAACGTCGAAAAGAAATCGGTGTTCGGAAGGTACTTGGCGCGAGTATTTATAAGATTGTACAGTTACTATCCGCGCACTTTTTGCTCTTGATCCTCCTATCATTGGTCATTGCGAGCCCTATTGCCTGGTGGATATTCTCCGATTGGTTGCAGAATTTTAACGATAAGATCGCTATTCCGTGGTGGTCATTTCTAATTGCGGGTTCATTCGCTACGGGAATCGCCCTCATCACGATCGGCTTTCAAGCGTTGAAAGCGGCCAAGGCCAATCCCGTAGATAGCTTAAGGGATGAGTAGTAAAAATTAAAAAGGGAAAAACTGACAGGGTTAATAAGCATGGGACTAGGGCTTTAAAAGCAAATGTATCATCTACGGTCTACATACTATTATCTAAATACAACGTACTATGATAAGGAACTATTTTAAAATCGCTTGGCGAAACCTCTTGAAAAACAAGGGATATTCGTCGATCAACATCCTCGGCTTAGCTATTGGGCTGGCATGTTGCCTATTGGTTGTTCTGTATATCCAAGACGAGCTTTCCTTTGACCATTACCATACCAAGAAGGACCGCATCTATCGTGTAGTGCACGATTGGAAAGAAAAAAATGGGATGGAAACACAGCAGATATGGGGAAATGCACCCGTTGGTGCAGCCCTGAAAGCCGATTTCCCAGAGGTGCAAACGATCGTACAGTTTTCCGGTCAGATATCCATCCTACTGAAGCAGGGCGAAAAGGCATTTCAGGAAGAGCGTGTCTTCTGCATGGACTCCACCGCATTTGATATGTTCAGCTGGACATGTATTGCAGGCAATCCCCACACCGCATTGGCGGCACCTTACTCGATCGTATTGACCGAGACTATGGCCAAGAAATACTTTGCCGACAGCAACCCTATTGGTCAAACCTTGGAAGGAGGCGTCACCGGCGGCCGCGCTGCGCCAGGCATATATACTGTCACCGCCGTGATAGAAGACCTCCCTTCCAACTCCCATTTTACCTTCGATGCCCTGCTCTCCATGAGTTCCTTTCGGCAATCGTGGGCTGAAGTATTCGATCAATGGGAATACGTAGATTTCTATACCTACCTGCTCCTGCCCGAGGGCTACGACATCCATAAACTGGAGAAACAGGTACCCGATTTTATTGCGCGTCATCAGGCTTCTCAAGAAGGTAAATACAACATTCACTTCGAACCCATGCTTGGCGCCTATCTAAATTCCAAAGCAGACCGCCAACCTGGCCCTGTGGGAAACATGCAAAACATCTATATTTTCGCAATCATCGGCGCTTTCATCCTCTGCATCGCCTGCGTTAATTTCATGAACCTCGCTACCTCCCGTTCGTTGGAACGAGCCAAGGAAGTCGGTGTGCGTAAAGTTGTGGGCGCTAGCCGAAAAAATCTGATCGTGCAGTTTATGAGTGAGTCGCTCCTGCTCGTGGTCTTCGCAGCACTATTGGCCTTCGCACTCGTCATCTGCTCATTGCCTTTTATGGAGATGTTTGCAGGCAAACGCTTTGCGCTATCCAGTTTATTCCAAATGCAAACCTTCAGCCTCTTTATATGTATCGTCTTGATCACTTCTTTGGTTGCAGCCAGCTATCCCGCATTTGTATTAGCCAACTTCAAGCCGGTAAAAGTATTTAAAGGTTCATCCGGCTTAGCGGCGGGCGGTACTTGGTTGAGAAAAGGGTTGGTCGTTTTCCAATTCGGTTTGTCCATCGCATTGATTGCAGGTACCTTGATTGTGTTTTCACAACTGCGCCACCTGCAACAAACGGATCTGGGGTTCCAGAGAACGCAAATGCTGGTCATTGACTTCAACTACGACGATCAGGTGCTGCAAAACCTAGATGCCATCAAACAAACCTTTGTCCAGCAAAAGGACGTCCTCTCCGTTTCCGCCTCTCGAAGCATTCCGGGCTCTTATTTCCCCAATGCTGGCACACAGATCGAGCTGCCCGACGGTGAAATGAAATCCTTAAACCAAGCTATATTCGAGGTGGATGTCGACTTTATTCCCAACTTCGATATACAGATGGCTGCCGGCCGACCCTATGCTAGGGAATTTCCCGCCGACACCATAAACTCACTGGTCATCAATGAGGCCGCGGCCAAACTGTGGGGCTACCCCGATCCAGAAAAGATCATTGGAAAGCGCTTCGCGCAATGGGGACGTGAAGGGCAGGTCATTGGCGTTGTGAAAGACTTCAACTACCTTTCGCTCCATCAAAAAATAGAACCGTTGACCCTACGCCTCGAACCGCTGAGTAGCAAGTTCATCACCTTGAAGATACAGCAGGCCGGCAATCCGGAAACAATCGCTAAACTGGCCGACATATGGTCCTCCGTAGCGCCGCATCGCCCTTTTCTATACAGATTTCTTGATGATAGCTTCAACCGTCAGTATGACGCAGACTATCGCTTCAGACGACTGTTCTCCGCCTTCTCGGGTTTGGCTCTTTTCATCGCCTGTCTAGGCTTGTTGGGCTTGGCAACCTACACCGCGCAGCAACGCACCAAAGAAATAGGTGTGCGTAAAGTGCTGGGCGCATCCACCTTTAGTATCGTCAAACTGCTCTCTATAGACTTTCTGCGCTTGGTCATCATCGCTCTATTTATTGCCGTTCCCTTGGCCTGGTGGGCCATGAACCAATGGCTCAGTGATTTTGCCTATCATATTACCATTCCATGGTGGATTTTTGCCATCGCTGGCGCCAGCTCCTTATTTATTGCCCTCTTTACCATCAGCGGTCAAGCGATACGCGCTTCCATGGCTAACCCGGTAGATAGCTTAAGGGATGAGTAGTGCGTACAGGTAGTGAGTGCTTCCGTAGCAAAGCATATTTTTGACTTTTTAATTTTGACTTTTTAATTTTTAACATGATCACGAACCACATAAAAATCGCTTGGCGGTCTTTAAGTAAGGCCAAAGCACTAAACGCCATACACATCTTCGGCTTAGCTGTAGCTATCGCTTCCTCAACCTTGCTCTATTTGACAGCGATGTTCGAGTTGTCTTTCGATAATTTCCACGAGCACCGCGAGCGAGTAGGCTTGCTATACACCGAAATGCAGCCAGAGGAAGGAACAAAGCGCAGCTCCACGGTAGCTACACCCTTGGCTCCCGTTTTAAAAACCGGCTTTCCAGAGATGGCCTATGTTAGCCGATACATGAACAGCGGTATTATCTTGCGAAACGGAGACAAGCAACTGGAAGCAAGCAACAAATACGTTGACCCCGACTTCCTTTCCATCTTTAGCTTTCCCTTTGTGGCTGGAAACACATCGGCCCTAAACGAGTTGGACAACCTGGTGATCGACGAAACCACGGCCAACAACCTCTTCGGCAGCCCTTCCGTCATCGGCAAACAGGTGGAGGTATACCAGAACGGAAAATGGGGATCAAAGACCATTAGTGCCGTACTCGCTAAAATACCCAACAACTCGAGCTTGACTTTCAATACACTGTTGCGTTTTGAACATAAACCAAATTACCAAGCCAATCTCAACGATTGGGGGCACGAAGATCACAGCGTATTTGTAAAACTGAAATCGGGTTCAATAAACGACGAGGCATTTACCAAAAAAGCTAAACCTTTTGTGGATCTGTATTATAAAGATGAAATTAATATGCGCAAGCGCGATGGTTGGGGGGTAGACAAAAATGGGGCTTACGTTGCCCTCCACCTGCTACCTTTAACAAAATATCACCGTAATGATCTAGGCGTCGGTCATGGCTCCGCACCGCTATATCCATGGATCTTACTTATTATTGCTGGCTTGATTCTTTTTATCGCTTGCTCCAATTTTGTCAATCTTTCGTTAGCCAATTCGTTCGCCCGAAATCGAGAAATAGGCACCCGAAAAACGTTAGGCGGAACAACCTTCCAACTGATGGCGCAATTGTGGACAGAATCATTGCTGTTATGTATATTGGCGACCTGTATTGGAATAGGACTAGCTTGGGTGTTGTTGGCGCAGTACAATGCGATCATGAATTACAGCTTGTCCATTGCGCAATTGCTCTCGCCGCTCAATCTCCTCTTCTTTTTGCTGACGTTCTTGCTCCTAACACTAGTGTCTGGGGGATATCCCGCTTGGCGCATCGCAAAAGCAAATATTATACAGACCCTAAAAGGAAAGGTCTCCGTCAAAAGCAGCCGCTTACGCAATAGCTTAACGGTGCTGCAGTTTTCGATTGCCATCGTCTTGATCTTGGCAACCATCGTCATCAGTTTTCAGTTACGCTATATGGCTGAGCGGCCGCTGGGTTTTGATAAAACGGAAGTCATCAGCATCCCTATTGGTGAAGGGATAGATCCCGAAAATGCCCTGCAGCAAATGCGTGTAGCTCTTGCAGCACACCCTTGGGTACAGGCTGTCAGTGCATCGGACATGAACCTTGGGCGCGGACGCGATGGTAGCATGTCCACCAGCCGTTTCGGTTTTGATTTTGAAGGGAAACAGATCTATACGAATTTTATGCGGGTAGATTTTGATTACTTGAAAACCTTAGGCATTAAACTGCTGGACGGGCGGGACTTTGACCGCCGCTACCTGAATGACACCGCCAGTGTCGTGATCAACAGACAGATGGCGATGCAACTCGGCGGGGCAGACAAGGTTCTTGGGAAAACGTTGGAGATAGATGGCAACCCCCAAGTGATTGGTGTCATTGATGATTTTAACTTTCAGGATTTACGCCGAAAGGTCGAGCCGCTAACCTTATCGATCAATCCAAATATCTTCTCCGTCTCTTACATCTTCGTACGCGTCAAAACAGACAACTTGGGCGACAGCATGAGCAAGCTGGAAGACATCTGGAAAAAGATAAACCCAAAAGCGAATATCGCTGCATCCTACCTAGACGAAAACACACAGAACATGTACCGCGATGAGCAACGTTTCGTGCAGATTGTCATCAGCGGCGCCATTGTGGCCATTTCCATCTCCTGTCTTGGTTTGTTTGCACTCGCACTCTTGATGATCAATAAAAGAGTGAAAGAAATCGGCATCAGAAAGGTGCTGGGCTCCTCCGTGATGCAGATTATGCTGTTATTATCCAAAGAATTTATGGGACTCATGCTGATTGCGTTTTTTATCGCATCGCCATTGGCTTGGTGGATGATGCGCTCGTGGTTGCAAGGCTATGCCTACCGAATAGATATACAATGGTGGATGTTTGCCGCTGCCGGCATACTGATTACCGGAATAGCACTTGCAACAATTACCTGGCAAACGCTACGTGCAGCAACCAGCAATCCGGTGGATAGCTTGCGAGATGAGTAGTGAGTAGCTGCACGTTCACGATTATGTTTTGATTTTTTTTTAACTTCCCATATGCTAAAGTTATTCTTCAAATCGGCTTGGCGCCAATTGCTAAAATATAAGTTTTACACCCTACTGCATATCGTTAGTTTGGGTTTGGCTTTAGCCTGCTTCTTTTTCATCTACACGTTTAATACGTATCAACGCAGTTTTGATCGGTTTCACCGCAAAGCGGCTCGTACCTTCCTGTTAGTACAAGATTTGAAATTGGACAAAACGGAGTTCAGCAAAGGCGGATCCTTTGCCATGTTCGAGGCCATCAAATCGGAGTTGCCGCAAGTCGAGCGAGCCGCAATATTTATCGAAAAACAAGATCTCACGATCGATATCGGCAATGACCGTTTTAAATCCGATGGAAAGGCGGCCTACGCCTCATCGTCGTACTTCGAAATTTTGGATTTCCCTTGGATTGCTGGAAACCCCGAGGATTTAGATCAGCCTAATGCGGTTGCGCTGACCAAATCATTGGCAAAAAAATATTTCGGCGATCAAGATGCATTGGGCAAAACCATGACCGTGGAAGGAGAGATCGATTTGACTGTCGTTGGGGTGATTGATGATAGTCGTAAAAACTCTGACTTTAGGTCAGAAATGTACATCGCTTTGTCCGCGTTGTCGCAAATTAGAAATATTCCGAAAACAGATGGCTTTTTTAACCAGTGGGGCTATACCCAAACGACAAACAACATCCTGTTAACCTTGAAAACAAGTGGCGATCAACATGCGGTCGAGAAATGTTTCCACGATCTGGTGGCTAAGCACTGGCACAGCGATGTGCTGCAGTATTTTAGTTACAAGCTTCTCCCCATAACGGATTTCCATTTTGATACAGATTATGGAAAAGGCACCCAACAATCATTATTGCTCTTATTAGGTATTGCTGCCGGTGTCATACTTATGATGGCCGTTGTCAACTACTGCAATATCGTTTCTGCGCAACAGATCTATAGAAACACCGAAATGGGGATTAGAAAGGTGCTTGGAAGCACCAAATGGCAATTATTCTTGCAATACCTGCTAGACTCGCTACTGGTTAGTTTTTTCGCCTTGCTCCTAGGTATATCGCTGTTCTATCTGTTCCTAACTTGGTCAAACCAGTTTTTGTTGAAGAACGACCCGATATACAATCTATCCGTGACACATCTCGCGACGACCGCACTGTCAATCTGGCTGGCAATCCTTGTTGCTACCAGCATGTATCCGGCATTCTTTTTAACTAGCACATTACGGAACGGCACCGTGCCAAAACAGTATTCGAAAAATGTGGGATTGGGCACAAAATTATTATTGCTAGTACAACACATGACTGCGTTTATTTTGGTCGTATCCACGATCGTCATCGTTGCCCAAGTAAATCACTTAAAGCGTACCGACCTAGGATTTAACCGTGACGCCATCCTTACCTTACCCATAAAACAGGATATGCTAAGCCAAAAAGGTAAAATAGAATCCTTTTTAAGGAGCCGATCCGATATCGCATCCTTCACATTTTGTGACAATCCGCCAGCAAATGAAAAAGCATGGGGAGGGACTTTCCAATTTGACGATCGCGATGTTTGGGAAACCTGGCCGGCCCGGTATGCCATAGGCGACACCGCATACATCCGTACTTTTGGGATACGTCTGCTCGCGGGTCGTAATTTTCGCCAAAATGCTCCGGAAGCAGAATTTCTGATCAACAAACAGATGGCGCTAAACTTAGGGTTGGCAACGCCTGATGAAGCGTTGGGAAAAAGCCTGTATGCAGGCGGGCTCCATGACGAGAGTAAAGGCCGCATTGTCGGTGTTGTCGAAGATTTCAATACCAACGCCTTGTATGAACCTATTTCGCCAACCGTCATCGGCGTTCACGAGGGCCGAATCAAAAAGTTGGCTATAAAATATAGCGGGCATAATGCGTCCGCCATGCTGAAGGACCTTGAAAAAAATTGGACCGTATGGTATCCGTCGGAACTT
Organism: Sphingobacterium griseoflavum; assembly: GCF_014653155.1. Taxonomy (GTDB): domain Bacteria; phylum Bacteroidota; class Bacteroidia; order Sphingobacteriales; family Sphingobacteriaceae; genus Sphingobacterium; species Sphingobacterium griseoflavum. The sequence goes on from NZ_BNAF01000002.1 coordinate 226,596, forward strand.
TTTCAGTTCGCCTTCTACGACGATCAGATCGCCGCGCTATACCAGAAAGAAGCGCTGCTGGAAAAACTAATCTGGATCGCCGCCCTTATGGCCATCGCCGTAACGGCACTTGGTCTTTTGGGATTGATGTCTATGCATATCGCGAAAAGAACCAAGGAGGTCGGTATTCGCAAAATTCTCGGCTCTAGTGTCATGGGCATTCTGAGCATATTATCAATAGATTTTTTTAAATGGATTGCCGCGGCAGTTGTTATTGCCATACCAATCAGCGTGTACCTACTAAACCATTGGCTAACGGGTTTTGCCTTTCGCATAAAACTAAGCTGGTGGATGTTTTTCTCTGCCATGGCCTTATGCCTGGTCATCACGGTATTGACCATCAGCTATCAGACATTGCGCGCGGCACGCGCAAATCCAGTCGATAGCTTGCGAGATGAGTAGTGAACTACTGCCTGCTTAGATTCGGAGCTACACGTTTTTAGTTTTTATTTTTGACTTTTTAATTTCATCATGTCCAGCATATACCTAACAACGAAAATCGCTTGGCGCAATTTGCGCAAGCACAAAATACACAGCATGATCAACATTGTTGGTTTGCTGTGCAGCATGGCTTTTGTGCTATTGATAAGCGCCTACATTTGGCAGGCTTATCAGGTAAATGCTGGATTACGAAACAAGGATAGACAATTCGCTTTACAAAGCAGCTATAAACAACCAGGCATAGGGCTCGATCTTACGACGATCGGTGCTTTGCCGCGGGCACTCCAAGAGGAGTACCCCGCACTGGTGGCCAACTACTATCGACTGGATGGCTTAACGTGCATTGTCTCGAACGGTAGCGAGGTATTTGAAGAGAATGTATCGCTAGGTGACTCTACACTCCTCACGATGTACGGCTTTTCCTTGCTGCAGGGCAATGCCTTAACAGCCCTATCCAATCCCTTTTCGGTCGTCATTGACGAACAAGCGGCTATGAAATATTTTGGAAAGAAAGAAGCTGTGGGTGAGCGACTACGTATACGCAACTTTGCGGGAGAGCAGCGCGATTTCGAAGTCACGGCCGTCATCCGTCAGGCCTCCGAAAATTCCGTCATGCGCCTGATGCCCAGTATGCAGACCGCGATCTTCCTACCCATAAGTAGCGAAAAATACTTTGGACGCAATGTGAACAACTGGCAAAACCTATGGATAGCGGGCTTTATCGAGCTTCAGGAAGGCGTGACACCCGACCAACTTCAGCAACCTATTAAACAATTACTGGAACAGCATGCGGATAAACAGATTGCCGAGAATCTACAACCGCAGCTTAAGCCCCTCTCTTCCTATTACTTGGACGACAACCAAGGAGCGATCAGACAGTTGCTCTTGGTATTAAGTTTGACGGCGGCCTTCCTTATCATCATGGCCATTATCAACTTTGTGAACCTCAGCATCAGCCAAAGCCTCACCAGGCTGAAGGAAGTAGGCCTGCGCAAGATATTGGGCAGCAGCCGCAAACAGCTTATCCTACAACTTCTTGCAGAATACTGCTTGATGGTTTTTATTGCCGGCTTGTTGGCGCTGGTACTGTACCCGCTGCTGGCGCCTTGGTTTTCATCGGTCATGATGAAAGAACTTCCGTCCCTCTCCGTTCTCCCTTTCCGCTTTTTTGCACTATTTTTCACCGGAATTTTAGCCTTAGGCCTCACTGCTGGAATCTATCCCGCCCTCAAACTATCCAGCAACTCCATCGTGAGCGCAGTCAAGAACCAATTGAGCGAGCATCGCGGAAAGCATCTCATTCGACGATCACTCCTCTTGCTGCAGTTTGCCGTAGCGGTGCTGGTGCTTATATCATCGGTCATCATCGCTAGACAAGTCGACACGTTCATCAACGGACAGCTGGGCTACAACAAAGATTATTTGCTTACCGCGCAGGTGCCACGCGATTGGTCCGAAAAGGGCTTGCATAATATCCAGCAGGTACAGCAAGAGCTTAGGCAGCTAGCGCAGGTAAAAGATATCAGCCTCTCCTATGGCATTCCTAATTCCTTTGGTAACGGTATACAGACCGTTAGTAAAGTAGGTGCCGATCAAGGCATAGACGCGCTGGTCATCACGTCCGACCAGCATTTTGCTTCCACCTACGAGATCCCAGTTTTGGCGGGACAATTTTTCGCGTCCAAGGAAGACGCTAGCATCGCGTCCAAGGTGGTGATCAATAGAAAGGCTGCACAAGCGTTGGGCTATGAACAGGTTCATGACGCTATTGGCCAACCGATAACGCTCTATGACGGAGGCTTCACGGGAACCATTTCCGGTGTCACGGAAGATTTCTACGCAAACTCCATGCACAGTGCATCACCAGCCGTCGTGTGGTTTCCCGTGCAGGCCAACATGCAGTACCGTTTTCTTTCTATCCGACTAAAAGCTGGCGCGATCGCCCCTGCCGTACATGCATTGGAAAACCGATGGAAGGAACTGATGCCTGATGCACCGTTTAAATATAAGTTCATGGATGAAACCATCCAAGCCATGTACAGCACCGAAATACAATTGAAACGGGCCTCACAGAGCGCGACGGCTATTTCGATGCTCATCGTCGTACTCGGCATCATCGGTCTTACATCGATCTCCATCAACCTACGGCTGAAAGAAATCGGCATCAGAAAGGTTTTAGGGGCTAACCTCCGCAATATGGTGCTGCTGTTCAGCAAGGAATTTTTCGTCATTTTTGCGGCAGCCTTATGTGTCAGCATTCCGCTTACCTATTTCTTCATGCACCAGTGGCTGATGAACTATGCGGTAAAGATCGATCTGCAACCACAACTATTTATCTTACCGATCATAGGTGTATCCGCCATCTTACTTTTGTTTATTGCTGGGTTGGTGTTGCGAGCCAGCCACAGTAATCCGATAAAAAGCCTACGCGACGAGTAATACCTGCTTCTATTTACGTTTCGGACTCTTTTTTTAAAGGGACGAGTCCGAAACGTTTTACACAGAGCAAAAAGCAAAGTGCTAAGATCGTTCCCGCAACACCATAATAGGCATCAACCACATCCGGCGTATTTAGTATAGGTACCCAAAGTTCATAAACAAAATTACAGCCGATCAACAACATCCCGCAAACAACCAAAAACCTGACGGGGATACCTATCAAAATCCACATAAAACCCACCCCGCCCAACATCAGGTAGCTGATAGAAAAATTGGATACATGAAGATAAAAATCAGGCCATTGTTCGACAATAACAGCGGGGCGTAGCGACATCGTCTTACGACCAAAAAATAAAAGCATAATCAGCACGAGCAACACAAAATAGGCGATCGCCGCCGGAAGCTTGGGGGCATACTTCAGCACATTCATCTTTTCCATAATTACAAATCTTACATATCGATGCAATAAAGATAAAAATACATCAAAAATTACTCTTCTCAACATGAATCCAACAGGCTAGACCACATAAGAGCGTACAACCGAGCTGTAAGTTATCGTGGGGTTACTGCTCGTGTAGGCTACACGAAACTCATGTTGCTCCAAAGACTGCAATCCGTTGATTTCACAGGAAGACTTCGTGGTGAACAGGATGTTCCACAATGCATCGCCCACCTTGCGGTATTCAAAACGACATCCTGTTGCTTTCTTCCACACTTCCACCCGACAGCGCACGCATCCCGGCCGTTGCATCTGAACCTGCACGCGCAAGTTGTGTGGCTTGGGCGCGGCACCAATTGGCGCATAAGGCTTATTGGTCGCAAAGCCCGCCGATAGAATAATCCAAGGATCACCTTGGGCTACTTGTGCTATATATAAGGACAACCGGTACAGCTGTTCCTTGTGCATACGCAACAAATGATTTTTGATAGCCACACAGCGCATATCACGAAATTGGGCTTCGGCCATAGCGTTTGACAGCTGGCACAAGGTGTCTTTCAACACCGAGAGCGGTGGCTCACAATCCGGAAAAAGAGCTGCATGCTCCTCCATACGCGCAACTACATTGTTTGCATAACGCAGGAAATTCGCTTCCCGCATTTTCTTAAATTTTAAAACAGGTTTTATCATCACTATACTTATTTAATACAGGATGCACCACGCATCGCTTCTACAAAGCTAAACACACGTAACAGAAGAAAGGGGGTCAAATCGTGCCAATTTTTTCGGCTTCGGTCGAAATTTTTGGCGCAATTTGATACCCTTTTCCAAAAGATCACAATTGAAAAAGCGGCTTTACAACATGAAAAAGCACCTTTCCAATATGTTTTATCTCTTTTCACTATGCAGTTGACGCATTTCCCATAAGTTTTGCCTGTTCATCCATATCTTTTGTCTTCTTTCCATGGGTAGACAGTAAGCTTCACAACCGCATCAACACATCTCCTATAGGAAATATTACATATTCATATAGAAGTCAAACAGATGCATACGGAAAAGTAGTATTCCCTCTGGAAAAAGAAATCGACGCCCTCGTTTTTGTTGGAGGTTGTCCGCAGACGAACGCCTACTGTTCGATATCGGACAGTTAACGGCAGCCGAATCAAACACAAAACACTGAAAACAAAGCTGTTAAAATAGTGGCGCAGCAGTTGACAGCAATTCAGTAAACTAACAAGTACTAAACAAAGGGGTTTATGAGCAGTATTTCCATAGCATGGCGCAATATTCGAAAAAATAGAGGATTCTCGCTACTGAATCTCAGCGGGTTGACCATAGGCATTACCTCTTTTCTGTTACTGGGTGCGTATATCCTACATGAGCTAAGTTATGATAAATTCTTGCCCAATGCAGAGCGAATAGCCTACGTATCCTATGCCTACAAGTCTGCCGATGACAACGAATTTATCCAAGCTTCCACCACCCCCACGGCCGTTGCGCCGACGCTTGAAAAGGAGTTTGCGGAGGTGGAAACTGCTGTTCGCATCTATCCCTACAATAGCGAAGGTTTAGTAAAAAAAGGAAACCAAGAGATCAAGGAAACACAGTTCCGTTTTGCCGACGAAGCCTTTTTCCGAGTGGCCGACTATATGTTCGTGCAGGGCGATAGCAAGACTGCCCTTGCCGAGCCCTACCAAATCGTGCTGACCCAAGCCTACGCCGACAAATACTTCCCCAACCAAGAAGCCCTAGGGCAAATCTTGCAAATCGATGGGCAGCCTTGGAAAGTAAGCGGTGTAGTCCCCAACCCACCGTCCTACACGCAACTTCCTTTTGCTGCCATACTGTCGAATAAACATCTGACGCGCTACCAAGAACCTGTATGGCACAGTGCCAACGACATCACCTTGGTTTTGCTGAAGGATAAAAACGCAATTCCTGCCCTAGAAAGCAAGAGCAACGCTTACATAAAAACAATCTTTGCCGACGTTTTTGAAAGCGGAGCCGCCTTAAAACTGAAAATAGAACCTATTACAGATATCCACCTACATTCCCAGATCGGTAGCGGAAATCTGCTATACGTCTATATATTTGCAGGTCTAGCCATAGGCATCATCCTGATAACGGGCGTCAACTTCGCCAATCTATCCCTGGCCCGATCCACAGAGCGCGCCAAAGAAATTGGTGTAAAGAAGGTATTGGGAGCCACCCGCACCAACTTATTCTTTCATTTCCTGATCGAATGTGGTCTTTTGGTGCTTATCGCATTTGCCATTTCACTGTGCCTAGCCCATGTGTTACTGCCATTTTTTGCGCAATATTTAGGAACGTCCATCGCACTCGATATCAGCTCCAGCAATATGCTGTTCCTTGGTATCCCTATTTTCGCACTGACCCTAGCCTTGCTCGCCGGAAGCTGGCCGGCCTTGGTCATTTCCGCATTCAAGCCTATACAAAGTTTAAAAGGAACCACAAAAGCAAATAAAAGCGGTTTTGCATTGGGAAATGTACTTGTCGTCATCCAATTCACCATCTCTACGCTCTTTATTATCGCCACCTTGGTAACCATGCAGCAACTGCACTATATACAAACCAAAAATACCGGATTGGACCGTTCGCAGATTGTTGTGCTTGATGGCGAACTGCTCACCGATAGCGAAAGGACAACCTTAAAAAACAAACTGCTTGCCCAACCATCCGTTAAGGGATTCACCGCATCTTATGATTCTCCAGTAAATATCCAGGGTGGATACAACATCGGCTATGTGGAAGGGAAAAAGGCTGACTTTCAAATGAGCGTCACCGCCATCCCGATCGAAAAAGATTTCGTTCCGGTTTTTGAAATTCCTGTGCTGGCCGGAGAAAACCTGAACGACGGCGATATCGCACGTGCGCGTGATACGAGCAATGCACGCAGCTACAGCTTTATTGTCAACGAACAGCTAGTCAAATCATTGCAATGGACGCCACAGCAAGCCGTTGGCAAACAGATCAATTTAAATGGCCGCCTAGGGCGCATCAAGACCGTAGTCCAGGATTTTAATTTTGCATCGCTACGTGAAGACATCAAGCCTGTGGTTCTTTTCCCGGAATATAACTACTTTGGAAACATCTATGTAAAGGTTGCTTCGGGGAGCAATATGCAGCGGTCCATTGGCGATATTCAATCGGTATGGAGAGAGGTAAAACCACAGGCTCCTTTCAACTACCATTTTCTGGATGACGACTTTGCCAACCTCTACCAACTGGAAAGGCAAACCAGCCGCACCATGTTGCTCTTCTCGTTCATCACCATCGGCATTGCCTGCTTAGGTCTTTTTGCGCTCGCCGCTTTCCAAGCGCAGCAACGCATCAAAGAAATTGGCATCCGCAAGGTATTGGGCGCATCGACGGGCAAGATCGTTATACTGCTGACGGCTGATTTTGTGAAGCTGGTCATCATCGCCTTTCTATTGGCAGCGCCCCTAGGCTACTGGATCATGCAGAACTGGCTGCATAATTTTGCCTTTCGGATATCGGTAGCATGGTGGACGATCCTGATCGCGGGCGTCTTGGCGGTGTGCGTAAGCCTGATCACCATCAGCGGACGTGCCTTCCGTGCGGCACGCACCAACCCGATCAACAGCCTGCGCGACGAATAACATATTTTCATCAGTAAACACGATGACACACCTTAAAACATATAATATTATCCATAATAACCAACCAATATGAAAAATATAACCCTAGCAGGATTGCTATTTTTGGCCCTGAGCACATGCTCCTTGGCGCAAACCATAAGTAAAAAGGTCTTTACTTGGGAGACCAGTGATGACAACGGCAAAACGAAGCTCACCGTGAAGGGTGATGTAAACATCGGCGACGATGACCAACATATCGAATCGCTCTCCAAAAATGGATCCATCAGCTTTGAGCAAAAGTCCAATAAATTGGAGATTAGCGCTGCATCGGATGGCACACTGATTTATCGCATCAATAGAAAGGAAAAGAATACGCTGGACGCCAATGATGAAAAACTCCTTAAAAACGCATTGGAGTTGATGATCAGCCGCGGTATGAATGCCGAAGCGCGCACAAAACGTATCTATGCGAAAAAAGGAACGGTAGGCGTGCTCAACGAACTTCCCAAACTGCATGGCGATTATGCCCGTCAAAAATACCTCTCCACACTGTTGACACTCGGTATTAGTAAGTCTGAAATGAAGAGCATCCTAGAAAGCAGCGGCAGCTACCTATCCAGCGACTACTACGTTGCCGAGCTCTTGTCTGACGTGATGAAAAACTATCTATTGGAAGACGCCACCTCCAAGGCCTACCTCAACCTCGTTGCCAACATGAAGTCGGATTACTACCAACATGCAACCTTACAGAAGTTGATGAAAAATGAACTCAACAGCGAGCAAACAGCATCCGTCGTCGGAATCATCAAAGCGATGAAATCAGACTATTACCAATCCGAAGTGTACAAAGACCTATTAAAACAGGAATCGTTTGGCGGTGCAGCCTTTAACGAAACCTTGGATCTTGTCTTTGCTATGAAAAGCGATTATTACAAAACCGAGATCATCAAAAATATGATTAAAAGATCGCTGACGGAAGCGGATTGGACACGCCTCATCGGCTATGCCAACAAAGTCGGCTCCGACTATTACCAGTCCGAGCTGCTACTGAACATTGCCGAAAAAATGCCCGACAACGAAAACTTAAAAAAAATCCTGTTTGAGGCGGCCAAAGGAATAAAATCAGAGCATTACTACGGGAAGCTGATGCGGAAAATTGCGGCATCTTGATTCCATAAATCCTGATCACCAACAGGCCGATATAACCGAACAACAGATGGTTTAATTTCATTAGCTTTTGTAACTTTGATCAGTCACTTTGCCAACACTACACGCATCAAACTGCATACTCAATTTGAATCTCAAACGATGATAAAACTAGAAAACATTTTTAAATGGTATAATGTCGGCGGAACACGCTCTTTTATTTTGAAGGACATTAACCTCCATATTGAAGAGGGCGATTTTGTTTCCATTATGGGACCGTCGGGATCGGGCAAATCAACCCTACTGAATGTCATAGGCCTTCTTGATGAACCCAATGAAGGCCAATATTACTTTATGGACGAAGATGTGTTGGCCATGAAGCCGAAGAAGCGCACGGCGCTCTTTCAATCACACATGGGCTATGTTTTTCAATCCTACCACTTGATCGACGAGTTGACGGTATATGAGAATATCGAAACGCCCCTGATCTACAAAGATCTGTCGGGCAAAGAGCGCAAAGCGATCGTTGCCGATATGCTTGACCGCTTCGGTATTGTTGGGAAGAAAGACCTTTTCCCGGCGCAGTTATCGGGCGGTCAGCAACAAATCGTGGGCATTGCCCGTGCATTAGCCGGTTCGCCTAAACTACTACTTGCCGACGAGCCCACCGGAAACCTCAATTCCAAGCAGGGGGAAGAGGTGATGCAGCTGTTCAAACAGCTCAATGACGACGGCGTGACCATCATTCAGGTAACCCACTCGGAGAAAAATGCCGAGTATGGCAAACGCATCATCAATATGCTGGATGGACAGCTAAAACTCGACTAAGCGCAAGCCATAAAGAAGCGGAAAATACAATAAGCCGTAGGGCGCAACCACGGATAACTGACGTTGCGCCCTGCGGCTTTCCTCAAGCTAACCTCCGCTTAGAACCTGTCGCTCAGCCAACATCCCACGTAAATCTGTGGACACACTTTCCATTCCTCCGAAAAATTAGTAAATTGGTCTTGATGAAGGAACAGGAATTAAAAGCGCTCATTTCCCTGTTGGACGATCCTGACACGGAAATATACCAAGCACTCGAAGACAAGCTGATCACCTGCGGTCCCGAGGTTATCCCGCTTTTAGAGGAATCGTGGGAAGAGTCGTTTGATATGCTACTGCAAAGCCGCGTGGAACAGATTATCCATAAGATACAGTTCAACGAAGTGCAAAACGACCTGCAACTGTGGAAATTAAGCAATCAAGCAGATTTATTGGAGGGCTTGCTGATCGTCAATCGATACCAATACCCGAACCTGGCCGAGGAAGAGGTTTATACCAAGCTGGCGGAATTGAAGCGTAGTGCTTGGTATCATTTGATGTATGAGATGAGCCCCGTAGAGAAGGTAAAGCTGTTGAACAATATTCTGTTTCGTGAATACGGCTTATCGGGCAACACCTCGGACTATCACGCTCCACACAACTCTTTCATCAATAAAGTTTTGGAAACGAAAAAAGGCAACCCGATATCGTTAGCCTGTATCTACAGCCTTGTTGCCCAGCGTCTGGATATACCAATTTATGGTGTCAACCTACCCAAGCATTTTGTTTTGGCCTATATGAACGAGGAAAATCCGGAAGAAGTGCTATTCTATATCAACGTATTCAACCGAGGTCAGATTATGCGGGAAGACGATATCCGATCGTTTCTCCAACAGCTGAACCTGCCCGCAAGCGATGATTACATCAAGCCCTGCAACAACTTGGCCGTTATCAAGCGCGTGCTTCGCAACCTTGTCGCCGCGTATGATCATATCGACAATGTGGAAAAACGCCAAGAAGTGCAGCTGCTGCTGGATCTTATTGACCGAGACTAGGATAGTCCCGCGCATCCAACGCTAGGCCTACCGGGGTTCGCGATCCGGTGCTGACCTCTTGGTTGGGCGCTGTATTGCCTTGGTCATCGATGCGGAAGCGAAAAACTGCTCGCGCCGAGCGATCGGCCACATACAGGTAGACACCCGATTCGCGGGGGTCGATCACCACATCCACCGGCGCTTGCAACTTCGTAGCAGCCCCTGTAATGATGCGGGTGGGCGTAATGGTCGAACCCTCTTGATCAATCAGCGAAGAGAAATTATCGAAAATCAAGATACGGCCTGAGCCAACAACGCTACCGTCTCCCCCAAATTCAGCCACGGCAAGCACGTTTTTTACGGTGTCATAAGATATGCCGCGTAAATTACGGGCATCAGCGATTTGAAGGACACGGGCTGGCGCAAAATTATTGATGGTAGAATCTGATTCTGGAACGGAAACTGCCGCTATATTATTGAAAACGTTGATACCGGGACCACTTCCCAAGCGCGAAGTAAAAAGCCTGTTGTTAGCATAGGCAGCTCCCCACATTTGTAGCCCAGGTGTGCGTAGGCGCTTCAATGGCGGAACATAACCCCTCCTGCTTTTCGGGCTATTCACGACATAAATACCCGCATTTATCCCGCTTCCATTCACGATAAACAGGCTATTGGTTGGCTCATGAAAGGCTAGTCCACGCACGGCACTATAGGTCCTGTTCTCCATCGCTGTCAGATTCTGAAGCACGCCATTCGTCGCTCCCACGCTCATACTGTACACCGCGGTATCATTGATGCCATTCAAGTTTGCACTTGCTTGAAAAAGGGCTTCCAGCCGGGGATGGAAATAAATAGGGCCACCTCCTTTTGCTTGAGAAACATGTTTCAATGTAAAGTTGAATTCCGAAGAATCTGCCGGATAGATGGTACGCATATTCGTATCTGGAACACCCAGGCTGGAGGTATTATACTGTTCAAAAGAAACATATAAGCGGGTAAATTTTCGCATCTCCAGATTAGGCTCTGCATCGTTCCGTTCGCAGGCATAAAATCCGATAAGCAGTGCTATCGCACAGCAGGCCTTAATTAATAGAGCGCTTTTCCACATAAATTACACGATTATAATGTTACAAAAATATAAAAATAAACGGCTAGATAAGTCGCTTCCTGCCATTAACAGCTGTTAAGTTTTGTAAAATCTTTAGGTTTTCCGTAAAATTGCAGAGTAATTACAAGGAAATATGAGCGACAAGGAATTCAAAAGAGAGAAACTGACCCTTCCTAAGGAAGGCAAGAAACTACTGTTGCACTCTTGCTGTGCGCCTTGCGCGGGCGAGGTCATGGAGGCGCTTATCGCCTCGGATATTAATTTTACGATCTATTTCTACAACCCCAACATACATCCGCGTAAAGAATACGACTTGCGCAAGGAAGAGAATATACGCTTTGCCGAAAAACACAATATCCCGTTTATCGATGCCGACTACGATGTAGACCACTGGTTTGACTTGGCCAAGGGCATGGAGCAGGAACCCGAGCGGGGCATCCGCTGCACCATGTGCTTTGACATGCGTTTCGAAAAAACGGCCGAATATGCTGCGGCCCATGGCTTCGACGTCATATCCAGCTCCTTGGGCATCTCCCGCTGGAAAACCATGGAGCAGATCAATGACTGTGGCCTTCGTGCCGCCTCCCGGCATCCCGACATGGAATACTGGACGTTCAACTGGCGCAAGAAAGGCGGATCTGCGCGCATGTTGGAAATCAGCAAAAAAGAGAAGTTCTACATGCAGGAATACTGCGGCTGTGCCTACTCCCTGCGCGATACCAATAAATGGCGGATGGCAAATGGCCGACCTAAAATCGAATTAGGCAAATACTACTATGGAGACGAGGAGCAATAATTTTGTAAAAAAAGTTTCCATTTTAACAAATTAATAATTAATTTTGCAGGCTCAAATGCAGGTTTCAAAATATCTAAAACAGTATAGAATTCCATTTTCAGGCCTTTCCGCAGGAAAACATGAATTCGATTTTGAGATTGATGATAAGTTCTTTGATTGTTATGCGCATAGCCTTGTAAAAAAAGGGAAATTGGACGCAAAAGTGGATTTGCAAAAGCAGGAGAATATGCTGGTTGTCAATTTCCATATTTATGGCATCATTCAGCTGAGCTGTGATGTATGTTTGGCGGATTTTGATGCCCCATTGGATTTTGAAGAGCGGGCGCTCGTCAAGTTTACGGATGAAGATTGGGAAAGCAATACTGAGGAGGTCTTGGTACTGTCCAAAACCGATTACGAATTGGATATCGCAGAGCTACTTTATGAATACATCAACGTTCGCGTACCGTACTACAGCAAGTGTACAGAGCAGGGCGTAAATTTGAGCTGTGACCCTGAGATGCTGGCGAAAATAAATGTGGATAGCACGGAGGAGCAGGAAGATAATAACGAAGAAAAAATAGACCCCCGTTGGGATATATTAAAGAATATTAAAAATAACTAAAACAGAAATACGAGATGGCACATCCAAAGCGTAAAACTTCGAAATCCAGAAGAGATAAAAGAAGAACACATTATAAAGCAGAAAGACCTACTTTGACGGTTTGTAAAGAAACAGGAGCAGTTCACACTCCACACCGTGCTTATACAGTAGATGGCAATGTATACTACAACGGTAAGTTAATTATTGAAAACACTGCTACTGTCTAGCGACATCATTCAGAGAAACTAAACATCCCAAATAGGTATAAAATTCGATTTTTATACTTTAATTTGGGATGTTTTTGCGTATTATTGGTTTAAAAATAATAACGGATGAAGATTGGTTTAGACGTTTTAGGAGGCGATTATGCCCCCAACTCTACAATAACTGGCGCTGTGGAGGCGCAGAAATTATTGCAAGATGATCAACGTCTTGTTCTTATCGGCGATCAAAACGATACCATCGAGCGATTGAAACAAGCCGGTGCAGATCCTGCGGCCTTTGATTACATACACGCCCCAGACAACATTGGTATGCATGAGCATCCAACAAAGGCCATCAGCCAAAAACCGAATTCCAGTATTGCGAAGGGTTTTGAACTGTTAAAAAGCGGAGCGATTGATTCTTTCTCGTCAGCCGGCAATACCGGCGCGATGTTGGTTGGCGCGATGTTCAGTGTAAAAACTATTCCCGGTGTCCTGCGCCCGGCTATTGCAACCAATGTTCCTAAAATAAAAAGTGGTTACGGCATCCTATTGGATGTGGGTGCAAATGCAGACTGCAAGCCCGAGATGCTGAACCAGTTTGCCCTTTTAGGAAGTTTATACGCCGAGTATGTGTATGGCTTGACAAATCCAAAAGTCGGATTGCTCAACATTGGCGAAGAAGAAGAAAAAGGAAACAACTTAACAATATCGACCTACCCCCTACTAAAAGAAAACGCAAAAATCAATTTCATTGGGAACGCCGAAGGTCGGGATCTTTTCACAGACCTCGCCGATGTATACGTATGTGACGGCTTTACGGGCAACGTGGTCTTGAAATTGGCCGAGTCTTTTTATGTGGTTACCCTTAAAAAGGGGATGAAGGATGATTTTTTTGATAGATTTAACTACGAACGATATGGCGGTAGCCCCATCTTGGGTGTGAATGCCCCCGTGATTATCGGGCATGGGATATCGACCCCTGAAGCTATCAAAAACATGGTTTTACTTTCAAAAGACATGATCGAATCGAAATTTATCGACAAGATCAAGTCTGCTTTCAATTAATTTATATGTCTAAAATACATGCTGCAATCACAGCAGTAAACGGCTATGTGCCCGACTACGTCTTGAGCAATCAGGAATTGGAAACAATGGTTGACACCAATGATGAATGGATTGTATCGCGCACAGGAATAAAGGAGAGAAGGATTCTTAAAGGAGAAGGAAAGGCCACTTCCGATCTTGCGGTTCCTGCTGTGGAAGGTTTGTTGAAGAAAAGGGGCATCACGGCCAATGATATTGAGCTTATTATTTTCTGCACCAGCACGCCCGACATGCTGTTTCCGGCAACGGCCAATGTCCTTGCAGAAAAAATTGGCGCAAAGAAAGCCTGGGGCTACGACTTACAGGCGGCCTGCTCTGGATTTTTATTTGGCTTAACAACTGCCGCCCAATTCATCGAATCTGGTAAACACAAAAAAGTATTGGTGGTGGGTGCCGATAAGATGTCTTCAGTTGTCAACTACGAAGATCGCAACACCTGCATCCTATTTGGTGATGGCTGCGGTTGTGTGTTGCTAGAGCCCAACGATGAAGGCAACGGCTTGATTGACGCCGTCTTGAAAACAGATGGAGCTGGAGGCCCTTTCCTAAATATCAAGGGGGGCGGCTCACTGAATCCCGCTACGCACCAAACGGTGGATGCAGGATTGCACTACGCTTATCAGGAAGGGCGTACAGTATTTAAATTTGCAGTAACCAATATGGCCGATGTAGCCGTTGAGGTAATGGAACGTAACAACCTAAAATCGGAAGATATCAGCTATTTGGTTCCTCATCAGGCGAATAGACGGATCATAGACGCGACCGCCGAACGCGCGGGCTTACCGGAAGAAAAAGTGATGGTAAATATCCAAAAATATGGAAACACCACGAGCGGAACCATTCCGCTTTGTCTATGGGAATGGGAAGACAAACTTAAAAAAGGAGATAATCTGATTTTGGCCGCTTTCGGCGGAGGCTTCACCTGGGGTTCTATATACCTTAAATGGGCCTACACAAAATCATAATATTTGCTTAACTTTAAAAATTCATCGAAAGAAATTTATACATAAAACCTACTAGAACTATGAGTATGGATATCAAACAAATTCAAGATCTGATCAAATTCGTTTCAAAATCAGGCGTGAATGAAGTCGCTATCGAAGAAAAGGACTTTAAAATTACCATAAAGACGAATCAGGAGCCTACCTATGTAACGGCGACGGTTCCTAGCCCAGTAGCAGTACAAGCACCAGTAGCCGCTCCAGCAGTGACAGCAACATCTGCAGCAACGACGCCTGCGGCTCCAATTGCTCCTGCTTCAGAGTCATCCAATCTTATCACCATCAAATCACCGATGATCGGTACCTTCTACCGTGCAGCAGGACCTGAGAAGCCACTTTTTGTCAATGTAGGCGATGAGGTGGCGCCCGGTAAAGTATTATGTATCGTAGAGGCCATGAAACTTTTCAATGAGATCGAATCAGAAGTATCTGGTAAAATCGTGAAAATTTTAGTAAATGATGCACAGCCTGTAGAGTTCGACCAACCTTTGTTCTTGGTTGATCCTAGCTAAAAATTGTGTTTTCTTCCAGAAAACCAATTCATCGCGAATAGTCGCATACAGTAACAACATTATTTATCTATGTTTAAAAAAATATTAATAGCCAATAGAGGCGAAATAGCCCTTCGTATCATTCGTACTTGCCGCGAAATGGGTATTAAGAGTGTCGCGGTGTATTCTACCGCCGATCGGGACAGCCTACATGTACGTTTTGCCGATGAAGCCGTTTGTATTGGCCCTCCTGCCAGTAAAGATTCGTATTTAAACATCCCCAATATTATTTCGGCGGCCGAGTTAACGAACGCAGATGCTATACACCCCGGATACGGATTCTTGTCTGAAAACGCCAAGTTTTCAGCTATTTGTGCCGAGTATGGCATCAAGTTTATTGGTGCTACGGCAGAGCAGATTGAGAAGATGGGCGATAAAGCCTCAGCCAAAGACACCATGAAACAGGCGGGCGTCCCTACTGTTCCCGGGTCGGCAGGCCTTATCCCCGATGTCAAAACGGGCATCAAGCTTGCAGGAGAGATCGGCTATCCGGTTATTATCAAGGCAACGGCTGGCGGCGGTGGCCGTGGCATGCGCATCATTTGGAAAGATGAAGAGTTTGAACCCAACTGGGATTCGGCGCGTCAGGAAGCAGCTGCCGCTTTCGGCAACGATGGTATCTATTTGGAGAAATTCGTGGAAGAGCCACGCCACATCGAGATCCAAGTAATTGGTGACCAATACGGCAAGGTTTGCCACCTTTCCGAACGCGATTGTTCCATCCAACGTCGTCACCAAAAACTGGTAGAAGAGGCACCATCCCCTTTCATCACGCCCGAGTTGCGCGCCAAAATGGGCGAAGCTGCAATCAAGGGTGCACAAGCCGTTAATTATGAAGGAGCAGGAACCATCGAATTCTTGGTGGACAAACATCGCAACTTCTACTTTATGGAGATGAACACCCGTATTCAGGTAGAGCACCCAGTGACGGAAGAAGTAATCAACTTCGATTTGATCAAAGAACAGATAAAAGTTGCCGCAGGTATTCCGATCTCCGGAAAAAGTTACGAACCGACGATGCACGCCATCGAGTGCCGTATCAATGCCGAGGATCCGTTCAATAACTTCCGTCCGTCACCAGGGAAGATCACGAACTTTCATTCACCGGGCGGACATGGTGTTCGCGTAGATACGCATGTATATGCCGGCTATACCATTCCGCCGAACTATGACTCTATGATTGCGAAGCTGATCACGGTAGCGCAGACAAGGGAAGAAGCCATCAATACGATGGAGCGTGCCCTCAGCGAATTTGTGATTGAAGGTATCAAAACTACGATTCCTTTGCACCTACGCTTAATGCGCGACCCTAACTTCCGGGCAGGCAACTTTACGACTAAATTCATGGAGACTTTCGACTTGACGGAATATCCTGAAGAAGAAATTTGATAAAATTTCCTTTACATCGTTTTAAAATACCATTCTTATCAATAAGAATGGTATTTTTGTTTCTATCCGGATTTAAAATTTTACGATGTCGAAATCTAACGATCTAATCAAAGCAATAAAAGATAAAGGAAAAAGTCTAGAAGCGGAAATGTCTTTCTTTGACCACCTGGAGGTACTGAGATGGCACATTATACGTTCAGTAATCGCGATAGCGGTCTTCGCCATCCTTTCATTCACGTTTTACGATTTTGTTTTTAATGATGTCATTATGGGTCCCAAGAATCTCGATTTTTGGACCTATCGCATGATGTGCAAAGTAGGTGATCTGCTGAGCCTCGACGGCTTCTGTGTGGAGAAAATACCGTTCAACATCATCAATACCGAATTAGCTGGGCAGTTCATGCTGCAGATCAACTCCTGCTTGTTGATGGCATTGGCTTTGGGCTTCCCCTACCTCTTGTTTGAGGTTTGGCTTTTCATCAAACCGGCATTAACGGATATTGAACGTAAATCGGCACAAGGCTTCGTCATTTACGCATCCATCCTATTCATATTAGGAGCACTATTTGGCTATTACATCGTGGTACCGCTTTCGGTCAACTTCTTGGCGAATGTTTCCTTGAGCGAAGAAATCACCAACCAGATCACGATAGACTCTTACCTGTCAACCATTGCCACATTGACCTTGGGCTGTGGTGTCGTTTTTCTGTTGCCCATCCTGATCTTCATTCTTTCGAAAATAGGCTTGATGACACCGGAATTCATGCGCGCAAGTCGCCGCTATGCCACCGTTATCATCTTAATTATAGCGGCCATCATCACGCCTACGGCAGACGTGATCACCTTGTTGACCGTAAGTGCGCCGATGTTCCTACTCTATGAGTTGAGTATTATGGTATCGGCGAATGTCAAAAAGAAAAAGCTACAAGCGGAAAAAGAATTTTATAAAAAATAACCATAACATGTCAAAGAAAATTGCAATAGGAAGTGATCACGCTGGATTTGAATACAAAACAGCCTTGGTAGAATTTCTAAAAGCGGAAGGCTTTGAGGTTGAAGACTTTGGGCCAGCGACAGGCGACTCTGTGGACTATCCAGATTTCGCACACCCTGTAGCATCGAGTGTGGAAGACGGAAATAATGAGCTTGGTGTACTGATCTGCGGAAGCGCAAATGGCGTAGCCATCACGGCAAATAAGCATCAAGGCATACGTGCAGCTATCGCTTGGCAAAACGAGATTGCCGCCTTAGCGCGTCAACACAACAATGCTAATGTGATCTGTATCCCCGCACGTTTCATCGACATTGCCCTTGCGAAAAAAATCGTGAATACGTTTGTGACGACTGATTTCGAAGGCGGACGACATGCCACCCGTGTAAATAAAATCGCTTGTAGCTAAACTTAAGATAAGATGTTTAAAAACTTGATCAAGGCCATCGCATTAGTACCTGCCCTATACAGCTGTGCTATTGCGCAAGACCCCGTACAGGTCAAATATGCTAATCTACTTACGCAAGAATCGGCAAAGACACACCTTACCTTGCTAGCATCGCCAGCCTTTGAAGGCCGTGGTACTGGACAAAAAGGAGGCGAGAAAACGGTTCAATATATTGCAGAACAGTTCAAATCTTTTGGTTTAACGGCTCCGGTTCAAGGCAGCTACTTCCAACCTTTAAAACTTGTTCGCTCTTCCTATAAGGTGCAGCAATTTGCCATCGATGGAAAAGCCTATACCAACGGTAAGGATCTTTTCGTGCAGGGTGATAACAAAGAGAATGTCTTTGATGCCGCTGAAATCGTATTTATTGGATACGGCATTCAAGATGCCAAACACAATGATCTAACCGGGCTGGATATTCGGGGAAAGATCGTCTTGCTAATCAATGAAGGTGAACCACTAGACGAGAAAGGCAACTCCCTCATCACCGGAACGGACAAACCCTCAGAGTGGGCCAGCAGCCGCTTCAAACGTTTGCAAGAGCTGGCCAAGGCGCAGCCGAAAATGATCTTAGCCACCAGCAGCACCGTGGCACAGATGATTTCGCGATTCAGCGATCGATTGACGGCAGGCAGATTTATGCTCGACAATGCCAAAGCTGCCAACGAGGGAACGCAAAGCCCTCCAGTCGTTAACATCACGCTTGATATCGCCAACAGCATCTTGGCAAAGAAGCAAACAACAGTTGATCAACAAAAGAAGAAACCCAGCAGCTTCGCTATCCCGATAACGGTAAATGCAAAAATGGGGATAACGCAGGAACACTTCGCCGATCCGAATGTTTTGGGACTTCTAGAAGGTACCGATTTGAAAGATGAAATCGTCGTTATTTCTGGTCACCATGACCATGATGGCATTACTGCCGATGGCACGATCTTTCCGGGCGCGGACGATAATGGCTCGGGAACAACAGGTGTCTTAGAATTGGCTCGCGTTTTCGCGCAGGCAAAAAAAGATGGCAAAGGACCTCGTAGAAGCATTCTTTTCATTGCCTTCGCGGCAGAAGAGAAAGGGCTTTTGGGCTCACAGTTCTATTCCGAAAACCCGGTGTTTCCATTGGCCAACACCGTCACCTGTTTGAATATGGATATGATTGGTCGCATCGATGATAAGCACCTAAACGGAAACCACGATTATCTCCATATTATCGGATCGGATAAGTTGAGTTCGGAGTTGTATGCCATCAACAAAAAGGCCAACGAGCAATACACGAAAATGGAGCTGGATTATATGTATGACGATCCGAAAGATCCTCTGCGGATTTACTACCGTTCGGATCAATACAACTTTGCCAAGCACAACATCCCGGTGACCTTTTATTTCTCGGGACTGCATCCGCACTACCACACGCCAGAAGACACGGTCGATAAGATCGACTTCCCGATGATGGTCAAGCGCGAGAAATTGGTCTTCCATGCGGCTTGGGACATTGCAAATCGTGATAAACGCCTCGCCGTGGACAGCAACAAAGAATAATCAAGCTTGACAGCTTTGGCTGTTGCGCCGTAATATAGGTGGGCTTTCCACCGCAAAAAATCCCATCTCTGCGAGGTGGGATTTTTTTTGCCCATCGGTGCCGGCACTTTCGTGCGAACAATATGCCTGATCGATTGTTTTATGCCTATACAACATATATTTATGGCATTTGTAGATTATTACAAGGTATTGGGGTTGGACAAAGGCGCATCAGCAGATGACATTAAAAAGGCCTACCGGAAGCTGGCACGAAAGTATCACCCGGACATGAACCCCAATGATGAAGCTGCCAAGCAAAAATTTCAGGAAATCAATGAGGCCAATGAGGTGCTAACCGACTCCGAGAAGCGTAAGAAATACGATCAATATGGAGAAAACTGGAAACATGGCGAAGCCTATGAACAAGCCTCACGTCAACAACGCAGTCAACAAAGCGGACAAACAACGGGTAATCCTTTTGAGGGTTTTGACTTCGATGGATACAATGGTAATTACGACGCTGGCGAGTTTTCCGATTTCTTCGAACAGATGTTTGGAAGTCGTTCTGGTGGTGGGCGGCAAGCTAAATTTAGAGGGAACGACTACAACTCGGTGTTGGAACTGACCTTACAGCAAGCCTACAGCACCCATCAGCAGACCTTCACGGTGAATGGTAAGAACATACGGATCACCATTCCGGCTGGCGTAGAAAATGGTCAAAAAATCAGACTCAAAGGCCAGGGTGCCGAAGGTATAAACGGAGGACCCGCTGGCGATCTATTTATCCAATTCGATATCAAAACAGATCCGCAGGTTCAGCGTCAAGGCAACGATCTCCATAAGACGCAGGAGGTAGACCTTTACACCATGCTGCTCGGTGGCGAGCTACTGGTCGAGACCTTCGCAGGCAAGATCAAAGTGAAGGTGAAACCAGAAACACAGAACGGCAGCAGGATAAGGCTCAAAGGAAGAGGATTTCCGGTATACAAAAAAGAAAAAGAGTTTGGCGATCTATTTATCAGCCTGCAAGTAAAGCTGCCAACAGATTTGTCGACGGAAGAAATAGCCCTCTTCCAACAACTGGCCAACAAACGAAAATAAAACTATGGAACGTACTTGGATAAAGATATACGATGTATGCAGCTCTCATCAAATAGAAATTCAATTTGTGCGCGAGCTTTCCGCTAGCGGTTTGATTGAACTGATAACCGAGGAAGAAATGGAATTCATCGATGAAGAGCAGTTGTATTTATTGGAGCAATTTGCCAACTGGCATTATGAGCTGGAGCTTAACATACAAGGCATCGAGGTAGCGCGGCACCTGTTGACGAAAATCGAGCGCTTACAACGTGAGCTTGACCTCCTGAAGTAACAATTAGTGGGATGTTGGCGATAACACCCTCAACAATCGGGACAGGATACCAAAATAGAAACTAAACGTACGTCTCATCCCCCGCCATTACTCTGCCAAGTACAGCGTATCGGTATGTAGCAATTGATCGCGTCCGTTCCGGTATTCCAGGGCGTAAATATTAGGACAGAGCGCGAGCGAAAGCGAATCGGGGTCTTTTCTGGTCAAGATCTTCGCGTACGAAATGCCCCGACTGTTCTCGTACAGCGTATACATTTGCAGATACACAATTTTTTCCTTCTTTGTCAGCTCCTGCCTAATTTTAAAGGTCAGATCAACCTTATCTTCATGACAATCGGTGATTTGCCAAAAATTACGGAAGCCCTCATCCAGCTGCAACTCTTGGGCATTGATCTCCGCCAAATAGTTCAGCATCTTAAACCCATCGCCCATATGCTTGTCCTTATCGACATAGTAGACCATACTGGTTAATCGGTTATCCTTACTCGGAATGACCACATGTCGAACGACTAGAAAATCATGCTCAAAATCCCGATAATAGTAGTATGCATCCTTGCCCTGAAATTTTTCGTAATGGCTATAATCGAAGCCCTTCCTTCGATGTCGCAATACGGCAAGATGATAGTTCAACCTATTCTTGGGCTTGGCCGTAAAAAGCACCTGCACAGCCCTACCTTTTAAACCCAACAACTGGAATATGTGTCGATCTTTGGGATAGAGGCTATCCAGACGAACTCCATAATCGCCATTGTAAGGAAGGTAGTCCATATAAAGCCAAACGTTGGACTGCCATGTTAAATTAAAATATTCATCCACACCATCGATAAAATGACCGTTTTTTGCAAATGGATAATTCCTGCAGGATGCCATCACCGAGACAGCCAATAGTACAAACAGAACCCTCATAAAAATTTCTAGCGATATCACCTAAATCAAAGTCAACAAAGGGGGCCAAGCGATTTGAACATAAACCAGGTGGCATGTACCATGTCGCCAGGCCCTCCTAGGACGTAACCTTATCCCTTCTTTTCTCCTTCTAAATCTAATGTAATCGGCAAGGTGTAAGCTACTCGAACCTTTCTGCCATTTTGGACACCGGGCATCCATTTCTCCGCCTTACGTAAAAGATCTAAGGCCGCTTCGCCCGTTCCATATCCTAAGTCTTTGATCAATTTAAAATTGGTAAGCGCTCCATCTGCTTCCACGATAAAGGAGATAATGATTTGTCCTTTCACCTCGGCATCGATCGCTTCCTGTGGATAGCTATAGTTTTCACCGATCCATTTCCGGAAGTTGGCCATCCCTCCAATAGGCTCTGGGTTCACCTCCGTTGCTGTAAAGATCTTTTGCTTTTCATCGGTCGCTTCCCTTTGGGTTTTCGTCGTGTCCTGTGAGGACGTGACCATCGTCGTCTGCGCTACCTTATTTTCTATATCGTGCACCATACTTTTTGCGTTGCTGCTGTTGAACAGCAACGTGGACAACAGGGTCAAGCCCAGCACGGGGGCTACGGAGAGGTATAGAAATTTATATCTATTCTGTGTTTTATCTTTAAATAACATAACAATTCGATTTTTTAAAAATGATTTTTGGGAAAACCCATGAAAAAAATGGTTTTGTTCCACCTGCATCGCTTGCGCCACGAGAAGTTCTGCGTAGGCGACTCGATCCACCGAGCTCTCCTCATCCGCGATGCATTCATGCTGAAATTTGAGCTCTTTAAGGTAGCGTAGCAAGACCGGATTGAACCAGTTGAACACCCGAACCAACTCGACAAAAACGAGATCATAGCTATGTCCCTGTTCAACATGTATTTGTTCATGCGCTGCAATAACTCGGTTATCCGACACTTGATCCGCCAATACGACACTTCTGAAAAAAGCAAAGCTAAACGTATTGTTCCCCGATCGTAACAGCGTCAGCACCCGCGAACATCGAAAACATAACCACAGCAGCGCCAAGCCCACTCCTATCCAATAAACGACCTGCAGGATATCCTGCATGGATACTGCTCGATCTGCCTGTGGAGCCAGCAAGATCTCCTCTCCGAGGAATAAATTCAGATCAATATTTGGAAGCGTTTCTTCCGCAATCAAGCCGCGAGGCATATCGACAAATAGCCCGATCGGGACCAATAGCGATACGATAACCGCCCCAAGGAGATAGATTCTATTCAGCTGAAAGAAGGTGAGCTTTTTCAAAAAGATACTGTACAAGGCGTAGCATAACAGCAAACTAACGTTCACGAGAATAAGATAGACCATAATAATGATGTTTATAAAGGGGGTTAAACTTTACCTGTTTTTATCAATGATTTGCATAATTTCGTCCAGTTCCTTCACATCCATCTTCTTCTCTTCCAAGAAGAAAGATAACATGCTTTTAGCGGAATTGTCAAAGTAGTTATGCAGTAGTTTTCCGGTAATTAATTTCTTGTATTCTTCTTTACTGATCTTCGGCAAATAGCGGTGGCTTTTGCCAAAAGATTCATGCGCCACAAAACCCTTGGTTTCGAGGATGCGAATAATAGTTGATACGGTATTGTATGCAGGCTTCGGATCAGGCAAGTTGGCTATCACATCTTTTACAAATCCACCACCCATCTCCCACAGCTCTTGCATAATCTGCTCTTCGGCTTTCGTAAGTTCTTTTAATTCGTCCATGATTCTTTGTATTAACGCAGACAATATTGTCTATAATCGATTATACAACAAATCTAAAACTAATTTTTTAGTTTTGCAACTAATTTTTTAGTTTTTAAAATTTAGAACGTATTAAGCTGAATGACAATGCACTGAAATTAATCAAAATCAATCTTGCCACGCATGGATTTTTTTTGTGCATTCTTTTTCTTTCTATCCAGCCGATCTAGCACCTTGGATTTGGGAATTTTCGTTGCGATACGTTTTTTATCGACTTTAAGAGCACTTTCCACTAAGGTTAGGAAACGCTGTATGACCAGTTCCTTGTTTTTCAGCTGGCTTCGGGTATCGGAAGCATCCAGCTGCAAGACACCTTCTTTGTTGAGCCTATTGGCTAACTTGGAGCTCAACTGTGTACGTTGACGAGCGGTGACGGAGGGGGACGCCAGGAGGTTCCAGTACAAGGAGACTTTAGATTCCACTTTGTTCACATGTTGCCCGCCGGCTCCGCCCGAGCGCGATGTGCTGAACACAACTTCCTTTAACAGTAATGTATGATCGATAGACATGAGCGTGGCGATGAGGTATACAAAAAAATTATTGCAAAACAATTATAAAACCATCCTTATATTTACGCAGTTAATTAACGGCATATGCATCAGTCAATATACACATTTTGTTGTTTTATTTGCTTCTGCATGACGGATTTTTCACCTACGAAAATCATTGGATCAGCTCCATGACAAAAAACAAACTATTCATATGAAAATTGGGATCGTGTGCTACCCCACATTTGGAGGGAGCGGTGTTGTCGCTACCGAGCTTGGAAAAGCTTTGGCCTCGAATGGGCACGAAATACATTTTATTACCTACTCGCAGCCTGCCCGTTTAGATTTTTTTTCTGAAAACCTCTACTACCATGAAGTCGCTATGGCACAATATCCATTGTTCGACTTTTCACCCTACGAGTCTGCTTTGGCAAGCAAGCTTGTCGATGTCGTGAAATTTGAACAGCTCGATCTTCTGCACGTTCATTACGCGATTCCGCACGCTTCTGTCGCCTATCTGGCCAAGCAAATCTTAGCCTCCTATGGAATCAGCATCCCGGTGGTGACGACCTTGCACGGTACCGATATTACCTTAGTGGGAAAGGACAAAAGCTTTAGTCCTGTAGTTACCTTCTCAATCAACCAATCGGACGGCGTTACAACAGTTTCGGAAAGCCTCAAGGAACAGACCTTGGCCTATTTTGACATAGACCGTGACATCCGGGTGATTCCCAACTTCATTGATTTTTCGCGTTTCCACAACAAGAGCAAGGAACATTTTAAACGCGCTATCGCTCCTGGCAACGAGCGTGTTATCACACACACCTCTAATTTTCGGAAGGTCAAAAACACACAGGATGTAGTGCGTATTTTCAAACGGGTGAATGATGTGTTACCGAGCAAGCTGTTGATGGTCGGCGATGGACCCGAGCGCCATAACACCGAAGAGCTCGCGCGTGAGCTTGGTGTCAGTCAGGATGTTCGCTTTTTGGGTAAGCAAGATGCTATTGAAGAGATTTTATCCGTTTCGGATCTCTTTCTCATGCCCTCTTCGTCGGAAAGCTTTGGCTTGGCTGCTTTAGAGGCCATGGCCTGCCACGTGCCGGTCGTTTCTTCGAATACCGGCGGTCTTCCCGAATTAAATGTACAAGGTGTAAGTGGTTTTCTGAGTGATATCGGTGATGTGGACGATATGGCGAAGCACGCGATCCATATATTAGGAGATTGCGAGCGGCTACAAGCATTTAAAAATGCTGCTTTTGCACGGGCGCAGGAATTTGATATCGCAAAAATCCTCCCGCTATACGAAAGTTATTACGAAGAAGTCGTTTCGGCCACGAAAAAAGGCTAAGATAATCGCCACACCGTGAAAAAAAAGTTTTATCTTTGGCTTTTGGGAATGCTCCAAAAAAACAAACATGAAATATAAACGTATCTTACTTAAACTTAGTGGTGAAGCCTTAATGGGCGAACAAAGTTACGGCATCGACATCAACCGCGTGATGCAATATGCAAACGACATCAAAGAAATCCATAGTCAAGGGCTAGAAATTGCAATCGTCATTGGCGGAGGCAATATCTATCGGGGTTTAAGTGCAGAGAAGGCTGGCATGGATCGCGTGCAAGCGGATTACATGGGCATGTTGGCCACGGTGATCAACAGTATGGCTCTCCAAGATGCGTTAGAAAAGGTGGGACTTAAAACGCGACTTTTAACGGCTATAAAAATGGAGCAAATCTGTGAGCCCTTTATCCGTCGTAGAGCGGTACGCCACTTGGAAAAAGGCAGAATCGTGATTTTCGGTGCTGGAACGGGAAATCCTTATTTCACGACCGATACCGCCGCATCTTTACGCGCCATCGAAATCAATGCGGATGCTGTTCTGAAAGGAACACGCGTAGATGGCATCTATACAGCAGATCCGGAGAAAGATCCTTCCGCAAAAAGATACGACACCATTTCCTTCCAAGAAGTGTATGCGCAAGGTTTAAACGTTATGGATATGACGGCTTTTACACTGTGCCAAGAAAACAACCTCCCTATTATTGTATTCGACATGAATAAGCCCGGTAATTTGAAAAAATTAGCCGACGGTGCGCATATCGGAACTATTGTTAGTTAAGCTATTGTAAAGAAATAACAAAAATATGAACGAACTAATTTCCTTAGAACTAGACGACTGTAAAGAGAGCATGGGAAAAGCTGTTGCTCATGCAGAATCTGAGTTAACGAAAATCAGAGCAGGGAAAGCATCTCCTTCGATGTTGGACGGTATTTCCGTAGACTATTACGGTAGCATGACACCGCTTTCACAGGTAAGTAATATCAATACAACGGATGCACGTACAATCGTTATCCAGCCTTGGGAAAAGAATATTTTAGGCGCCATCGAAAAGGCTATCATGGATTCAAACCTTGGGTTGAATCCCCAAAATGACGGTACGATTATACGCCTTGCCATCCCTGTGTTAACTGAAGAACGCCGCCGGGATTTGGTTAAGAAGGTAAAGGAAGAGGCGGAGAAAGGACGTATCGCTATTCGTAATATAAGAAAAGACGCCAACGAATCGATAAAAAAACTGAAGAACGATGGTGCTTCCGAGGATGAAATAAAATCGGGAGAGGCTGAAGTTCAAAAATTGACAGACAGCTTTATTGTTAAGGTGGACCAATTGGCTGAGCTGAAAGAAAAAGACGTAATGACCGTTTAACGGCCTTATTCAATACCATTTCAAAAAGGGATTCTCTGTGGGAGAATCCTTTTTTTATTTTCATTTTTTGATTAACTTCCCCTTGCAATCACCAATTTAAACAAACAGACTATGCAACATAGTAGAAGAAAATTCCTGAAACAGGCAGGCCTAGGTGTATCGGCAGCCTTCCTAAGCCGCTATCTATATTCCTGCGGAGCAGAAGCATTGGGGAGTGGCCCCTTTCACAACATCGGGATACAATTGTTTTCCATTCGCGATTTAATAGCGGAAGATCCGGTTAAGACCTTAGAAACCGTGGGGAAGATTGGATACAAACACGTCGAAACATTTGGTGTGGATGCTTCCGCGGCTTCATTTTGGAACCTGAAAGTACCCGAGTTAAAAAAAGTGCTGGACGATAACGGTCTGAAAAGCCATAGTGGGCACTATGACATGTCGAAATACCTGAGCCGTTCGCAAAGCCAAAAAGAAAACATCGAGCGCTATATCGAAATTGCACATGATCTCGGGCAATCGCACATCGTCGCTCCGGTCACACCAATGGACGATATTAACAACCTCAAAGTGGAAGATTACCAGTTCGCTGCCGATCAGCTAAACAAAGCTGGCGAAATGGCTAAAAAAGCCGGAATCAAAGTCGGATATCATAATCATTTTTGGGAATTTCGCGGCTTTGGAAATGGTACGAAGGGCCTGGATATCCTTTTGGCATTTACACAACCGGAACTGGTGGATTTCGAACTTGACCTCTTTTGGATAGAAAAAGCGGGCTACACGGCACAGTCTTACTTTGAGAAGTATCCCGGGCGCTTTACGATGTGGCACATCAAGGATATGGACAAACGTTTCACGACCCCTGTTGTAGGTGAAGCCTACGACAAGGCAGGATTTATGGATATCATGAAAGAAATCAAGTACACGGAGGTAGGTACAGGAGCCATAGATTTCATCAACATCGCTAACTATGCCGATAAGGCGGGCTTAAAGTATGCTTTTGTCGAACAGGATGACATTTATATGCCGAACAAGTTTGAAAGCATTAAGAAAAGCTACGACTACGTGCAAAAATTCTTAACCAAATAACGAAAACACAAAAGATAAAGGAATCTAACGATTCCTTTATCTTTTGTGTGCTTAAAATGTCGTAGTCTCTACGTCCTGTGCATTCATTTCCACAGCTTGCCGTAACTCGTCTTTGTACGCCAAAATACGGGCGGCGAGATCTTCAGATGATGTACCTAAGATCTGTGCGGCGAGAATGCCTGCATTTTTTGCTGCATTCAACGCAACCGTCGCCACGGGAATACCATTAGGCATTTGCAAGATCGACAAGACGGAATCCCAACCGTCGATAGAATTGGATGATTTTACAGGCACACCAATTACCGGAAGATGCGTAATAGATGCCACCATGCCCGGCAAGTGTGCGGCACCGCCGGCGCCAGCAATAATAACCTTCAGACCACGATCGCCGGCCGATTTGGCATAATGAAACATGCGCTCCGGTGTACGGTGGGCAGACACGATGGAAACCTCAAACGGTACTTCCAATTTCTTTAATATAGCGATGGCATCTTGCATGACAGGGAGATCTGATTTACTTCCCATAATGATACCCACAATGGCTTTCTTTTCTAAACTCATCTATATTTCTCTTAAGCTTTTACTTTCAACGTCTCTTGTACCCATCGCGCATTCTTGATCGCGGCTTCCCGGTCGTCGTTAATGATACATACGTGTCCCATTTTACGGAATGGCTTTGTATATTTCTTTCCATACAAATGCACGAAAACACCTTCTCTACCCAAAACCTCTTCCACGCCGTCGTACTTTGCTAGTCCCTCATATTTCCCCTCCCCCAAAAGGTTGATCATGACGGCGGTGGAACGCGCTGCCGTGGAGCCTAAAGGTAAATTAAATATCGCACGAAGGTGCTGTGCAAACTGCGATGTCAAGTTCCCTTCAATCGTTTGATGCCCACTATTGTGCGGCCGGGGTGCAAGCTCGTTAACCAATATCTGTCCATCTTTGGTCAAAAACATTTCGACGGCCAATAAGCCAACGATCTGCAGATCAGCAGCGATTTTCCGTGCAATGTCGTCTGCCTGCGTCTGTACTTCAAAAGGTAGCACGGAGGGGGATATCAGAAACTCTACTAAATTGGCTTCTGGATTAAATTCCATCTCCACAAGCGGAAAGGTAGCCACATCGCCACGATCATTCCGCGCAACGATTACCGCGATCTCTTTTTCAAAATCGACCAATTCTTCTACGAGGGATGGCTGCGTAAATGCATCTTCAATGTCTTGCACACTATTGATCCGCTTCACCCCTTTGCCGTCATAGCCGTCGCGTCGAAGCTTTTGGATATAAGGCAACGCAATGACAGACTCATACAGATTGTCCCGCGTAGAAATTAACTGGAAAGCTGCAGTGGGTATATCGTTTTGTTTGAAAAATTGCTTCTGCATCCCTTTATCCTGTATCAGCCGGATAACGCGCGACTGGGGATAGACGACGACACCTTCTTCCTCCAACTTTTCCAAGGCGTCCACATTTACCTTTTCGATTTCGATCGTGATCATATCCAAATCCTTTCCGAAATTGTAGACTGTTTCGAAATCACTTAACGAACCGCACTCAAAACGGTTGCACAACTTACGGCATGGCGCATTTTTGTCGGGATCCAACACGTGCACATTGACGTTGTAATTAATTGCCTCTTGAATAAGCATTCGCCCCAGTTGTCCACCGCCAAGAATTCCTAATTGCAACTCACCATAAAAATCTTTTGCCATAATACTTTAAAACTATATTAAACCTGCTCAGAAAAATATTGATCCTGTAGCACGCTTTCTTTTTCTATCTTTTTCTGAAGCTCTAAAAAAGCACCGATTAGCGCTTCGGGACGCGGCGGACAGCCTTGCACATAAACATCCACCGGAATGATCTTGTCCACGCCCTTCACGACATGATAGCCATGCTGCCAGTAGGGTCCGCCACAATTTGAACAAGACCCCATAGAGATGACATATTTAGGCTCCGGCATCTGTTCGTAAAGCTTCTTGATGCGATCCGCCATTTTAAACGTTACTGTTCCTGCAATGATCATCACATCAGACTGTCGTGGGGAAGGCCTTGGAAAAACGCCCAGCCGATCCAGATCATAGGTGGAGGCCATTGCCCCCATCATCTCGATTGCACAACAAGCAATACCAAAGCTGACCGGCCACATCGATGACAATCTTGCCCAATTAAGAAGATCGTCCATCTTTGCGACAATTACGCCCCCACTTTGTGCTTGTACTGCTGTACTCATATGTTAATCTTTTGAGGTCTTAAATTTAGGCCGAAATCCGAAAGATGGCTTAGGCTTTATCGCTGCCGTGCTTTCTTCGGTTAAATCCGCTTGCGGATCATGAGCGGCCTTGTAATCGCGAATTGCATAGCTTTTCGAATTAACCACATCGTAGGCTGCCGGGGGAATGCCGGTGGATACAATCGGCTTTTGATGAGTTGGGCGAATCCAGGAAATATCTCCCCTCTTCCAAACGTAGATCAAACCAATCACTAAGATCCCAAGAAAAACAGCCATCTCGGCCAATGTGAACCATCCCCATCGTGCGTCTGCTCCTATTAGCTCGCTATGACCGAATACGGTGGCCCATGGAAAAATGAAAATAAGCTCCACATCAAATAAGAGAAAAACCAAGGCAATCACGTAGAAACGCGGATTTATCTGTACCCAAGAGCTTCCGATCGCTTCTTCGCCACATTCATAAGTACTTAGTTTTTCAGGATTAGGTTTTTTAGGAGAAAGCACTTTCGCCAGCAGAATGGTCATACACACAAGCAGCATGCCTACGAGGGCAATCAATAATATCTTTCCATATTCCGAAAGCTGCGCGGGATCATCCATAAAGCAAAAATAATAAATATTAACCGTAAAAATAGCCAAACATTTGCAAAAATAAAACCTTGATGCCTTCCTACCCCCTTGCTTCAACATCGACCAACTAGCCGCCGGTTAGTTGGCGATGCCATAAAAAAAGAGAAAAGCTTCGACTTTTCTCTTTTTCTTGACACCTTATTATCGTTGTTAAAAAGGTTGGCCAGGCATCTTCGGCATATTACGCATCATCTTTGCGGCCATACCGGGATTCGACATCTGCTTCATCACCTTTCGCATATCCGCGAATTGCTTCATCAACTTATTCACTTCATTGATATCAGTTCCAGATCCTTTAGCTATGCGCATGCGTCTTTTAGTATCAATAGCATCAGGGTTTTCACGCTCAAATGGCGTCATGGAATCGATAATAGCCTCAATGGGTTTAAAGGCATTGTCATCTATTTCAACATCTTTAATCGCTTTTCCCACGCCAGGAATCATGCCCATCAGATCTTTCATGTTACCCATCTTTTTGATCTGTTGTATTTGGCTTTTAAAATCGTTAAAATCAAATTTATTCTTCCGGATTTTTTTCTGTAGCTCGGCAGCTTGCTTTTCGTCAAACTGCTGTTGGGCGCGTTCTACCAACGAAACAACGTCGCCCATGCCCAAAATCCTGGAAGCCATACGATCTGGATAGAAAACATCCAATGCTTCCATTTTTTCGCCGGTACCGATAAATTTGATCGGCTTATTAACGACAGATTTGATTGATAAAGCGGCACCTCCGCGCGTATCGCCATCTAACTTCGTTAACACCACACCGGTAAAGTCTAGGCGGTCATTGAACGCTTTCGCCGTATTAACGGCATCCTGTCCGGTCATGGCATCCACCACAAAGAGAATTTCATGTGGGCTTGTTGCTTCTTTAACTGCCGAGATCTCTTGCATCAAGGCTTCGTCAATGGCTAGCCGACCAGCCGTATCGATGATCACCACGTTATTTCCGTTGCGCTTCGCTTCTTCCACGCCTTCGCGAGCAATCGCAATGGGATCGTTCGATTCTCGATTTACATAGACAGGAACATTCACCTGCCCTCCCAATACCTGCAATTGATCCACCGCAGCGGGACGGTACACGTCTCCGGCGACCAGTAGCGGCTTTTTGCCCTTTTTCTCGCGTAAAAAATTGGCCAATTTACCGGAAAAAGTCGTTTTACCCGCACCATTCAGCCCGGCAATTAAAATGACCGTCGGATTTTTTGCGGTATCCAATTCTGTTACCGAACCACCCATTAACGAGGTAAGCTCATCGTTCATTATTTTGGTCAACAGTTGTCCAGGAGATATGCTTGTCAATACATTCTCTCCCAAAGCCTTCTGTTTGACGTCGTCGGTAAACGTCTTTGCTGTTTTATAATTCACGTCGGCATCCAGTAAAGCCTTGCGAATCTCTTTCATCGTCTCTGCGACGTTTATTTCAGTGATACTTCCTTGTCCCTTTAATACCTTAAAGGCCCGATCCAGTTTATCCTGTAAATTCTGAAACATGTATTTATTTTCTTAGTATGCTAAGTGCCAAAGTTACAAAATACTGCTGATGCTACACCCATTTGTCAGCAGAAAAAAATGCGACCTCCTGAAGAAGTCGCATCGCAAGCGGTAATGGTGGATATTAGTCTCTTCGCCCGAAGAGAATATATGCGTAATATAGCAGTGTAACAAGTGCCGATAAGGCTGCCACAACATACGTCATTGCTGCCCATTTCAATGCATCTTTTGCACCATCATGCTCGTCACGCGCATGCGTCACGTTGGCTTTTTCCAACCAGGCCAGCGCTCGGTTTGAAGCATCAAATTCTACAGGTAACGTTATGAAAGAAAACACCGTGGTCAAAAAAAGTGCGCCCACCCCGATAGCGAGGATCAGCGGATTTTTCGTAAAGACAAGCAGTAAAACTCCGGCCATCAACACCCACGATGTCAGGCGCGAAGCGACACTAACAACGGGAACCATCGCGGAACGAAATTGCAACCAAGAATAAGCCGTCGCATGTTGTACGGCATGTCCACATTCGTGCGCGGCGACAGCCGCAGCGGCGACGCTACGACCATGGTAAACTTCTGGACTTAAGTTCACGGTCTTGTTGCCCGGATTATAATGATCTGATAGCTGCCCATCATTGGCCACGAGAATCTGCACGTCATAAATACCGTTCTCGTGCAACATTTTCTGTGCAATTTCCGCTCCCGACAAACCGGAGCTCAACGGGAATTCCGAATACTTCTTAAATTTGTTTTTAAACCGTGACTGCACGATCCAACTGATCAATGCTATTCCAATAAATATAATCCAATACATATCTTATGATCTTTGTAAACTTCCTATTTATGACTACCTATCAAATCACATTCCACAAGAGCAACGGTTCGTTAAATACTATTAATTTGACCCATTTTGTCATCGACCGGTACGACAGATGCGGGTGTGGCCTGCCATTTTTGCGGTAAATGCCAACGAAACGAAGTAAACGCTAGTATCGACATGACTGTACGCCATGAAGCGGGGCTAGCTTTCACCCAAGGTTTAACATCATATTATGTTCCTCGATCATTTTACGCAGGTTACTAAGTGCGTAGCGCATCCGCCCCAACGCCGTATTGATGCTTACTTCCGTGATGTCTGCAATTTCTTTGAAACTCATATCGCAAAAATGACGCATAATAAGCACCTCTTTTTGATCGTCAGGAAGGCGCTGAATGATTTTCCGCAAGTCGACATTCCGTTGATTAAGCATCAATTTGGATTCCGCACTTTCGTCCGCAAAATCCAAAACTCCAAAAATATCATAGCCGTCACTGCTAACAACTGTTGGACTACGCTTGGCCTTCCGGAAATGATCGATCACCATATTTTGTGCAATCCGCACCACCCAAGGCAAAAATTTACCCTCATCGTTGTAGCGACCAGACTTTAGTGTGTTGATCACTTTAATAAATGTCTCTTGGAATATATCCTCAGCGAGGTATTCGTCTTTCACCTGAAGATAGATTGACGTATATATTTTGCTCTTATATCTATTCAGCAGAATTTCAATTCCAGCTTCTTCCCCTGCTATATAAGCTTGAATCAATTCAAGATCACTTTGTTCTTTTAATGCTTTCATAATAAATCTCCCGGATTTAGTTTGAATTACTTGTAAGAGTAAAGTGTTTTATAGGCGCTCCTTTTTTGATTACGTTGTTAAGATTTCGATCCAAATCAAATGAAAATATACGAACATTCAAATTCACATCCAGATATTTAACATTTCTTCACACTCTGCTGTGAAGCTGTTTTCGGAAAAATCTATTGATCCTCCCGTGTAGAACAATCTAGCACAAAAATGTTCTACAAAAATCTAAAATTATTTTCAAAATTTTCGGATATCGTGTATGCTATCTCTTAAAATTATGCCCCCAACAGCGCGAGGCTTCTGGGGGCATGGAAACCTACCAACCTTGGCTAGATTGGCGGGCTACTGTATCTTTCACACAGGGGTTAGGTATATAGCGGAAATCCGGACATCAATTCCCGCACCTTGTCGTGAATTTTTGCTAAAGCAGCGTCATCCGAGCGGTTCGTCAACGCTTCATCAATAAACTCGCCAATCTGCACAACCTCTTTCTCTTGCACACCGCGTGTGGTAATAGCTGCTGTACCGAAACGAACACCCGACGTAACAAATGGGGAACGTGTATCAAAAGGCACCATATTTTTATTTGTTGTAATACCCGCTTTCCCGAGTACCGCCTCTGCTTCCTTACCGGAAATATCCTTATTACGCAGATCTACCAACATCATATGGTTATCTGTTCCGCCGGAGATAATGCTATAATCTTTGTCGACGAAGAACTGCGCCAACACTGCGGCATTCTTTTTTACCTGCTTGATGTATGTCAAATACTCATCGGACAACGCTTCGCCGAAGGCTACAGCTTTTGCCGCGATGGTGTGTTCTAATGGCCCGCCTTGTGTGCCAGGAAAAACTGCGAGATCCAATAGCTGTGTGATGGTACGGATTTCCCCCTTAGGCGTTTTGATGCCCCACGGATTCTCAAAATCTTGCCCCACCATAATCATTCCACCACGTGGTCCGCGCAGTGTTTTGTGCGTAGTCGTCGTAACGATGTGACAGTGCGGAAGCGGGTCACTCAACAACCCCCTAGCGATTAAACCTGAAGGATGAGAGATATCAGCAACCACAAGTGCTCCGATTTCATCAGCCACCTTGCGGATGCGCGCATAATCCCAATCCCGCGAATAAGCGGAAGCACCACAGATAATAACCTTCGGCTTCTCCTGTAAGGCAATCTCTTCCAGCTTCT
The DNA here is from genome assembly GCF_014653155.1 of Sphingobacterium griseoflavum. Lineage (GTDB taxonomy): Bacteria > Bacteroidota > Bacteroidia > Sphingobacteriales > Sphingobacteriaceae > Sphingobacterium > Sphingobacterium griseoflavum. The sequence goes on from NZ_BNAF01000002.1 coordinate 261,787, forward strand.
CATAATCGACTAGACCTGTATCTTCCTTCACACCATAGAACAATGGCTCGTATAATTTACCGGAAAAATTTGCCGGCGAACCATGAGTCAAGTGACCGCCATGCGACAAATCAAATCCTAAGATCTTGTCGCCCGGCTTCAAAATAGCTAAGAAAACAGCGGCGTTTGCTTGCGCACCAGAATGTGGCTGCACATTGACCCATGACGCACCAAAAAGCTCCTTCGCGCGATCAATAGCTATCGTTTCAATTTCATCAACAACTTCGCACCCCCCATAGTAACGCTTACCTGGCAGGCCTTCTGCATATTTGTTTGTTAAAACGGAACCAGCGGCCTCCATCACTTGTTTGCTAACAAAGTTCTCAGAAGCGATTAGCTCGACACCCTCTTCTTGGCGCTTTAGCTCATCAGCTATTAGGTTAAAAATCACCTGATCTCTTTCCATTATTTTATTCTTAAGGAGTAAATTCTATTAAACTTCTAAATTCGATGCAAAGATAGTATAAATCCAACAAAAGACTTCAACCACAAGCGTATATCTTCGTTACTTACCCGTTGATCTCCCTTTTTAAGATCTTTTGTGTGGCCTGGTAGGGGTTTTGCTCTTGACTACGCACATGCCCTAAAACATCCGCAACATACTGATCGACAGAAACTTCACCATCCTGCTTATCCAAAACGTTTCGCAAAAGAAGTATCGTATTGACCTTTAGTTTCGTAACGGCGTTCCACGCTTCATCCGAAACATAAAGCTGTTGCGCGAAATTATGTTGATACTCGGATTCGATATCCTGAATAGCACGCGATACGAACAATGGCAAAATCAAATCTTCTTGGTGCTGCCGAGCCAGCACGAGCATAGGTTCCATCCGGTGAGCCAACACCAAAAGACGCTCATAGGCCGCGAATTGCATCTGTCGTGCATCTTTTTCCAATGCAACATCACGATGCATAATCTTCAGCCTTAACAAAAACGCTTCGACTCGCGGCCAAACAAGCTTGAAACCTAAAAGAAAAGCTGCGAAACCACCCAAGGCAAATGCGCATACTTGCATAAAAAAAGATACAAACTCCTTGCTCATCGTACAGATCATTAATGTTTTATTCGTGTCAAAAATAGTCATTACCGAAAAATGTCTTCAAAAAAATGTAAATTTGTTCGTTAACAAGAGTACCAAATTTGAAGGATATAGATATGGAAACAGCAACTGCAACAGCTCCGGTAAGCTTGACCCAAGGCGCTGTAAATGAATTAAAAAAACTCATTGATCAACAGGAAATCGGCAGCGATTTTGGCCTACGTGTGGGTGTGGAAGGTGGCGGATGTTCGGGGATGAGTTACCTATTGGGCTTTGATCAAAAGAAAGACGGCGATAGCGAATACACCATTGCAGGAATCCGTGTTTTTATGAACAAAGCACATGGCATGTACCTGGCGGGAATGGAAATCGATTTCAAAAACGGGTTGGATGCACGTGGATTTACGTTCAACAATCCGAATGCAAGCAGCACCTGTGGCTGCGGAAGCTCTTTTTCTGCCTAAAAGTGGAAAACGGAACAGCGCGGGTTGGAAAACCGTGCTGTTCTACCTCATCCCGTTACCCCTCCTCCCCAAAATGTCTACCAATCCCCGAGTCATCTCCACCATATAGCAAGATTCCTTCGGCACATTTTCGCTATTTATTCTTAAATTAAAAATCGCTAAATTAGCGACCTTTAAGAAAATAATAGTACGTTCGGATGTATAAGGAATATAAGCAGTTAAACCTGCCTGAAATAGGGAAAGAAATATTGACGCGTTGGGAATCGAATAACATCTTTGAGAAAAGTATCGCAAATCGCCCTGCAAGTAAACCATACACATTTTATGAAGGCCCGCCGTCGGCCAATGGCATGCCGGGTATTCACCATGTCATGGCACGTTCAATCAAAGATATTTTTTGCCGTTATAAAACACTGAAAGGCTACCAAGTCAAACGGAAAGGCGGTTGGGATACACATGGGCTGCCTATCGAGCTCGCTGTTGAAAAAACGCTGGGAATAACCAAGGAAGACATTGGCAAAAAGATCTCTGTAGAAGCTTACAATGATGCGTGCCGAAAAGAGGTCATGAAGTATACCGATGTGTGGAATGACCTAACGCAAAAAATGGGATACTGGGTTGACCTTGAAAACCCATACATCACCTACCAGAACGAATATATCGAGACCTTATGGTATTTATTAAAAGAGCTTTATAAAAAGGGGCTTCTTTACAAGGGCTACACCATTCAGCCCTACTCCCCTGCAGCAGGAACAGGGTTAAGCTCTCATGAGCTAAACCAACCCGGCACGTATAAAGATGTGAAGGATACCACGATCGTGGCAGAGTTCCGATTGGATAAAACGCAGGTACATCCGATGACCAGCGCCCTGGTCGATTCGGAAGACGAAGACGTTGCGTTCATCGCGTGGACAACCACCCCTTGGACGCTACCCAGTAATACAGCCCTAGTGGTCGGGAAGAATATTGATTATGTAAAGATCAAAACTTTCAATCAATACACCGGCTTACCGGTATCCGTTGTGTTAGCAAAAAGCTTGATCGGCAAACATTTCAAGGCCGAAGGCGAAGCTGCGCCGTTTCAGGATTTTCAAGTAGGCGCAAAAATTGTCCCTTGGGAGTTGGCCGGCGAATTCAAAGGGGAGGCTTTGGTGGGCTTACGCTACCACCAACTGTTGCCCTACGTGACCAGCGAAGAACTGCAACGAGACGCCTTTCGGGTTATCCCCGGCGACTTCGTCACCACCGAAGATGGAACGGGTATCGTTCATGCCGCCCCAACCTATGGCGCCGATGACTTTCGTGTCAGTAAAGAAAATGGCATCCCCGCTATTTTAGTTCGGGATGAAAACGGCAAAGATGTGCCTACCGTAGATCGGACAGGTAAATTCGTGAAAGAAATTACGGACTTTGCCGGTCGCTTCGTCAAAGAAGAATATTATTCAGCCGAGGAACGTGCGGATAAGGATTTCCGACCGACCGACGTCCTTATTGCGATCAAACTGAAGGAGGAAAACAAAGCGTTCGACGTTAAAAAATATGAACACACCTATCCACACTGTTGGCGTACCGACAAGCCCGTGTTATATTACCCGTTGGACAGCTGGTTTATCCGAACAACCGCCGTTAAGGAGCAATTGGTTGATTTAAATAAAACCATAAACTGGAAACCGGAAGCGACCGGATCCGGCCGCTTCGGCAATTGGTTGGAGAATTTGGTGGACTGGAACCTTTCGCGCTCGCGCTATTGGGGAACACCCTTGCCAATTTGGCGTTCGGTTGATGAAAATGAAGAAATCTGCATCGGATCTTTACCTGAACTAAAGGCGCAATTACGTTCTGCTGTTGATTCTACAATTTTAACAGCAGAGGAAAAAGCCATCAATCAGGAATATCTAGACAAGTTTGACACAGAAGCGCTGGATTTGCACCGTCCATACGTCGACAATATCGTCTTGGTTTCCGAAAATGGCCAAAAGATGTTCCGTGAACTAGATTTAATCGATGTTTGGTTTGACTCTGGGGCGATGCCATATGCACAGTGGGGACTGGATCACGAGAAACTCGAACGGGGCGATGCATACCCTTTTAAAGAGGGATACGACCAAGCCTTTCCGGCAGACTTCATCGCGGAAGGCGTCGACCAGACGCGCGGTTGGTTTTTCACGCTACATGCCATATCGACCATGATCCGCGGTTCTGTAGCCTTTAAAAACGTGGTGTCCAACGGCTTGGTTTTAGACAAAAATGGCAACAAGATGTCCAAACGTCTTGGAAATGGAGTTGATCCGTTTGCCGCGATCGATACCTACAGCGCCGATGCAACACGCTGGTATATGATCAGTAATGCGGCGCCTTGGGATAATCTTAAATTCAACGCAGAAGGACTAGATGAAGTTCGCCGTAAATTCTTCGGCACATTATACAACACGTATGCGTTCTTTGCCTTGTATGCAAATATAGACAACTTCAGCTACAGCGAAGCGGATATCCCGTTGAAAAACCGGCCAGAAATTGATCGTTGGATTATATCGTTGTTGAACAGCCTGATCAAAGAGGTCGACGCCTGCTATGCCGACTATGAGCCAACAAAAGCGGCACGCGCCATCCAAAACTTTGTTGACGAGCACCTCAGCAATTGGTATGTGCGCTTATGCCGTCGTCGTTTTTGGAAAGGCGAGTATAGCGAGGATAAGATTTCTGCTTACCAAACGCTATACACGTGTTTGGATAGTATTGCCAAACTGATGTCTCCGATATCGCCATTCTTCTCCGATAGATTGTACCTAGACCTGCATGCAGGGACGGGACGCGAAGATCATGAATCCGTGCATTTAGCAAATTTCCCAACCTTTCACGAAGAGCTGGTAGACGAAGACCTGGAAGAGCGCATGGCCTTGGCGCAGCAAATCTCTTCGCTCACCTTGTCATTACGAAAAAAGACGGGGATCAACGTGCGACAGCCGCTGAACAAGATTTTACTTCCGGTACTGGATGCAACCTTTCAAGAAAAGGTCGAGAAAGTCAAAGAGCTTATCCTTTCCGAAACTAACATCAAAGACATTTCCTTCATTTCAGACACCACCGGTATTGTAAAAAAGAAAATAAAACCAAATTTTAAAGTTCTTGGCTCGAAAGTTGGTAAGGATATGAAAATTGTTGCGGCAGCAATCCAAGCACTGAATGATACGCAAATCAGCACCTTAGAGCAATTTGGCGTTTTGGATCTAGCTGGCACAGCATATAGTATCAAACCGGAGGATGTAGAGATTATCGCAGAAGATGTTGCCGGATGGCAGGTAGCGAACTTAGGGAAATTAACCGTAGCATTAGACGTCAATATTACAGCCGAGCTTAAGAAAGAAGGTCTTTCCAGGGAACTTGTAAATAGAATACAAAACCTGCGTAAAGATAAGGGGCTGGAGGTTACGGATAGAATTCACGTAAACGTAACACAAAATACTGAAATACAAGAAGCTGTCAACGATAATTTGTCGTATATTTGCACCGAAATTCTAGCAGACTCTTTAGACTTTAAAGAATCGGTGGAGTCCGGAGATACTATCGATATTGATGGTATAGAATTAAAGGTATTTATTGTTAAAATTTAATTATGGGAACGACTTACGAAAAAACACGTTACAGCGATGCCGAACTTCAAGAATTTAAAGATATCATTCTTGAGAAACTCCGTATAGCAAAAGAGGAATTATCCGCACTCACGTCCACACTGAGTAACAGTAATGCCAATGGTACCGATGATACAGCGGGCACATACAAAACACTCGAAGATGGCTCGGCCACGTTGGAGAAGGAACAAGTGAATCAACTTGCGGCCCGTCAAAAGAAATTTATTGACAACTTGGAAGCAGCATTGGTTCGTATCGAGAACAAGACGTATGGTATCTGCCGGGAAACAGGAAAACTGATTCAGAAAGAGCGTCTGAAAGCCGTTCCTCATACAACCCTCAGTATTGAAGCAAAAAACAAACAGTATTAATTTTTAAGATTTTATAAAATGAGAAAACCTCCGCATACGGGGTTTACTCATTTTTTCTATATATGAAAGGCTACACAAGACCACTGCTGCTTATTGTAATAATTCTTTTAGTGGATCAGTTGTCCAAATTTTGGGTTAAACTGCATATGACCATCGGTCAAGACTTTAAAGTAATCGGGAACAAATTCTTGATCCATTTCATCGAAAATAATGGCATGGCTTGGGGTATGGAGTTTGGCGGCGAATTTGGAAAGCTTTTCTTGACTCTTTTTAGAATAATCGCTGTCGCAGGTATAGGTTATGGCCTTTATTATATGGTGAAAAATAAATACCATAGAGGCTTCATCCTGAATGTTGCTTTGATATTTGCGGGTGCACTGGGGAATATCATCGACTCCACTTTTTACGGTCTTATTTTTAGTGAAAGTACATTTTACGAAAAGGCTACGCTTTTCCCCGCAGGTGGGGGTTACTCATCCTTGTTTCACGGAAAAGTAGTCGACATGCTTTATTTCCCACTTATTGAAGGCAATTTCCCTTCCTGGTTTCCCATATGGGGAGGCGAACATTTCCTATTCTTTAGACCCGTTTTCAATATCGCTGACGCCGCAATTTCTGTCGGGGTATTCCTGATCCTGATCTTTCAGCGTCGCTATTTCAAAGAGGAACATGTAGAGCGGGAATATGCAAACAGTGAAATACTAGAGGATTGAAACCCGCTACCCGCACAAATGGATAAGTACCGGGATGTCGCCGGCTCTTATCCATTTTTTTTGCAAAAATTGCCGATCAAACCAACGCCATCCTACCCTGCGCTGGAAGTTGTATATCATCACGAATTTATCTAAGTTTGGACATGAAAGAAAATACCCGCCATTTTAAGCGTATTGCCTTCTTTTTAGCCATTTTATGCTTTACGAAAACTGCTTTTGCGCAGATTGATGTGGATCGCTTGAGAAAACACGTCTATTTCCTCGCAGATGATAAAATGAAAGGTCGAGGAACGGGATCCAAGCATGTGAAAAAAGCCGCCAGATATATTGAAAAGGAATTTAAACGCTACGGTTTAGCACCTAAAGGAAAGCAAGGCTACCGACAACCGTTCCAAGCGAAGGTCCGTCGAGTTATCGTAAAGGATAGCATCCGAATAGCAGAAAACATCATCGGCTTTTTGGACAACGGTGCGCCCTATACGATCGTGATTGGTGCACATTACGACCACTTGGGAGAAGGACGCCAAGGTAGCTCTAAAGACTCTCTTGGCGTCGGAAAAATCCACAATGGTGCCGACGACAACGCCTCTGGCGTGGCTGGATTGCTCGAGCTCGCTAGACATTATGCGCAAAACGATACGCAGGAAAACTACAACTTGCTTTTTATCGCTTTTGGTGCTGAAGAACTCGGGCTCGTGGGTTCGACTTATTTCACGAACAACCCCACGATTCCCCTGACGGAACTGCATTGGATGCTCAATATGGATATGATCGGGCGCTATAATCCGGACAACGGCGTAGCTATTATCGGTTACGGCACGAGTTCCAAATTCCCGGACATATTTGCGGGTATTACTAGTGATATTAAATTTTACACCAGCAGGGATGGGAACGGGGGTTCTGATCAAACATCTTTTTACCGAAAAAACATCCCTGTCTTGTTCTTTCACACTGGCGGGCATGAGGATTATCATATGCCAGGAGACGATCCCGATAAAATTGACTATCCGTCACTCCGATCGATCGTAGAGCTGGAACGCAAAATCATCGATCAGTCAATGCATCAAGATAAGATGGATTTCATATGGACAAATTAACGAACACCGGGAATACCTGTATACTTGTAACGGGATCCAATGGTTTTTTAGGGCAAAAATTGGTTGATAAATTGACCTTTGAAGGGGGATACACCGTAGTCGCAACATCGAAAGGCCCCAATCGAAACCCTAATAAGGAAGGTTACACCTTTGTACAAGGCGATTTGAACGAAGAAGGTTTGCTATCCAGCTTGTTGGCTATGTATACCCCCACACATATCATACATACCGCTGCTATGACCAGCGTCGAAGCTTGCGAAAAAAACAGGGAGTTATGTGAAGCGACGAATGTGACCTTGGTCAAACGTCTTGCTTCATGTTGTCTGGAAAACAACATACACCTGACGTTCCTATCCACCGATTTTGTATTCGATGGGAAAGCCGGCCCTTATCGGGAGGAAGATACGCCAAATCCTTGCAATAATTATGGACAAAGCAAATTGGCTGCTGAACAGGCTATATGGGCAAGTGGATGTCAAGCTGCTATTCTCCGGACGATACTGGTGTATGGCCATATACAGGATCCCAGTCGGTCTAACTTCGTCAGTTGGGTAAGGGAAAAACTAAGTAGCGCGCAAACGATAACGGTGGTGAAAGACCAGTGGCGGATGCCAACTTGGGTGGATGATTTGGCAGATGCCTGCATCATCGCTGCATCAAAAAAAGCAAAAGGCACATACCATATATCGGGCGATACGCTGATGAGCATCTTAGAGATTGCGCTTGAGGTGGCAGCGTATTGGGAGCTAGATAAGCGTTATATAAAGCCGATCGCTGCAGACGAGATAGGTCAGGGGGAAAATCGGCCTCGAAAAACAGGTTTTATCATTCGGAAGGCTACGGATGAACTTGGATTCCGCCCTACCCCGTTGGCGTTATCATTTCGGGCAATAGAAAAACAATTAGCATAATACAGCAACTATGACGACGAAATTTGCACGAGAGTCCTATACGGAGATGAACGAACTTGTTCTTCCCAACGACACCAATACCTTCGGAAACCTGATGGGCGGACGTTTGCTTTATTGGATGGATATTTGTTCGGCGATGGCCGCACAAAAGCACTCCAACAGTCCGGTTGTGACGGTATCCGTAGACAATGTATCTTTTAAACGATCCATCAAATTGGGTGAAGTGGTCACCATACAGGCGCAGGTTACGCGTGCTTTTTCTACCTCGATGGAAGTACGCATGGAAATTTTTGCTCAAAACCTACCCGAGGGGACTAAAGAAAAATCAAATGAGGCCTATTATACCTTTGTGGCAATAGATAAAGACAACCGTCCCAGCAAGGTTCCTGAATTGATACCGGAAACAACATTGGAACAAAAGCTTTTTGAAAAAGCTTCGCAACGGAGAGCCTTGCGATTGATCTTGGGCGGTAAAGTAAAACCGGAGGATGCCCTTGAGCTTAAAAATATCGTCAATGCAGCCTTGAAGGGATAAGCTGTTTTTTTGGTAAAACAAGGAAACAAGATGTTTCCCTGTTTTATCTATTTAAGCGTTACCGAGCGCGACAATACGATCAAACTCTTCCGCTTTGAGCGGCATGACCGAAAGACGTCCTTGCCTCACCAAAGCGATATCCTGCAAAAACTCGTCGGCCTTGATGGTCTCCAAGGTTACCGGTGTTTTAAATGTTTCAACGGGCGCCAAATCCACCACAACCCAACGTTCGTCATCTGTCGTCGGATCTTGGTAAAATTCCTTAACGACCTCGGCGATTCCAACTACATTTTTTCCTTCATTGCTATGATAGAAAAGAACGAGATCACCTTTTTTCATAGCTTTAAGATTGTTTCGTGCTTGAAAGTTACGCACGCCGTCCCAAAAAGTCTGCCCATCTTTATTGAACTGTTCCCAGCTATATTTAAACGGTTCCGATTTGACTAGAAAATAATTCATACTAGCTCCCAGTTAGATTTGAAAATAGGATTATGATTCTTGCTCTAACACTTCCATTTTATCACCAAAGTGCGCACAATAGTCGCGCAAATCAGCAATGATTTTTTCTGCCATTGGATCGCCTCCTGAGGCACGCAAGAACGAATCGCCCAAGGTCTGCAAGGTCTCATAAAAGAACCGCTTCATTTCATCATAGGGCATATCCTTGGTCCATAGGTCGATACGCAAGGAGTTTTTATATTGCGCATCCCAAAGTGCCAAAAACATGGCCTTAGCAGGCATCTGATCTGCTGTTTCACCATCTGTCGAAGACCAATCGATGCTATCGGGCACGTTATTCTCGTCCAGCGTCACATTAAGCTTTATTTCTGCATTTTTCATATTATCTCCATAAAATTTTTAATACTATCACTAGGATTCCCGAGACCAGGATGAAGCCAATCTCATTAATCCACAATTTCTTCAAATCTTTAACAAACAAGCGAAACACCACGTCTGCCAACGATATAACAACCAGAAATAAGACAACTTGCCACCATTCCAACCGAAGTTGCGCATTTCCCCATTCGGAAACGATCCACGTCAAGAAACAGGCAACAACAATATTTAAAGGTGTCAGCTTCATTTAGATCGTCTTTTTTTAGGGTTCGCTGTCGTCTTTTTCTTAACTGATTTTGGTCGAGATGCAAATTTGATCGCATGTTTTTTCTCATGAAAAGCACCTTTGAAATCGGGATTTTCTTTTTTCTTTTGCATATCAATTTCGCGTGCTATGGCTTGGCGCTCTTCAAATCCAGTGTCTTCGACAAATACATTCGTGGGAATATCCTTCTTGGGAATTTCCTGACGAATCAGCTTTTCAATTTTAGCGATATAATAGGCTTCCGCGGGATTGCAAAAAGTAATAGCATCGCCCCTATTAAAGGCGCGTCCCGTCCGACCGATGCGATGGACGTAATCTTCGATGACAATCGGCACATCGAAATTAAACACGTGGCTCACATTCGAAACATCCAAACCGCGTGCGGCTACATCGGTTGCAACCAGAATCCGAATATTCCCTTCTTTAAACGCATTGATGGAATTGATCCGCGTGTTTTGACCTTTGTTAGCATGTATAACACGCACCTGTTCATCGCCATATTTACGTTCCAAATAGTGAAAAACGTTATCTGCCACGGCCTTAGTCTTGCAAAAAACAATAATGCGGTGAAAAGACTCGTGGTCCAACAGGAGATACTGCAAGAGGTTGAGTTTTGTTCGGAGATTGGGCACTTCATAAAGTGTCTGTGTGACCGTTTGCGCCGGGGTGGCCTGTTCAGTGATCTCGATAAGTGTCGGAAAAGCCAAAAAATCACCCGATATTTTTCGCACCAATTCACTCATTGTCGCCGAAAACAACAGGTTTTGCCGCTTACGGGGAACGATTTCCAAAATACGGTGAATCTTGCCGATAAAGCCCATATCCATCATTTTGTCGGCTTCATCCATGACCAAAAACTTCAACGATTTGGTATTTATTTCGCCTTCCAAATATAGGTCTAGAAAGCGTCCCGGAGTAGCCACGATAATATCACAGCCTAATGCCAATTGCTCCTTTTGCGCTTTGGGTCCTAACCCACCGTAAAGCACCACGGTACGCAGGTCTAAATAGGTTGAAAAGGTGCGAATATTTTCTTCGATCTGCATGGCCAGCTCTCGCGTGGGCGACAGGATGAGCGCGCGAGGATCCTTTCCTTGGGCATATTTAAGCTTCATCAACAACGGCAGTACAAAGGCTGCAGTCTTTCCTGTTCCGGTCTGCGCGATGCCCATTACGTCCTGTCCCGCTAAAATCGGCGTGATCGCCTTTTGCTGAATCTGGGTTGGTATTTCATACCCCGCTTCTGCGATTGCATGAAGGAGCTGCTTATTGAGTTTAAAATCTTCAAATGACGCCATCCCGCAAAGATAAAAAATTCAATCTACATCGCTTTACTAAAGCTTAACATATGACATTCCTATACCCGACCGTACTAAATTTCCGTTAAATTTTGATTTGAAAAGGAATTAGATCAACTTTGTGCTGTATTAATTGGTTGATAACATGAAAAAGATTTGGATTTTCATACTGCTAACTGCGTTCAGTATGAGCACCTTCGCCGATGAGGGTATGTGGTTTTTGATGCACCTAAAACGCCTCAATGAGGCAGACATGCAGAAAAAAGGCCTCAAACTAACGGCGGAAGAAATTTACAGCATCAATAATTCCTCATTAAAGGATGCTATTGTACAATTCAATGGAGGCTGTACTGCGGAAATCGTTTCCGGACAAGGATTGGTATTTACCAACCACCATTGCGGGTATGGAGCCATTGCCGAACTATCTACGCCGGAGAACGACCATCTGACCAATGGCTTTTGGGCAAAGTCTTTTGATGAAGAGCTGAAGCCAAAATCCCTTTACGTACGCTTTTTTGTGCGCATGGATGATGTGTCAAAACGCATCCTTGGTTTGGTGAACGATAATATGAGCGAGAAAGAACGCGAGCGGATCATTAACCAAGAAATTGCAAAGATTGAAAAAGAAAACAGTGAGGGTGGCAAATACGTAGTTTCTGTAAAGTCATTCTACAACGGCAACGAATATTATTATTTCGTTTATCAAGATTACACAGATGTACGTTTGGTGGGCACACCACCCAGCAGCATCGGGAAATTTGGTGGCGACACTGATAACTGGGAGTGGCCTAGACATACCGGCGACTTCTCTATTTTCCGCGTGTATGGCGATAAAGATGGTAACCCTGCTGCATACGACAAAGAAAATGTACCGCTAAAGCCGAAGCACTTTCTTCCGGTTAGTTTGAAAGGTGTACAAGAGGGTGATTTCTCCATGATCTTGGGCTACCCTGGCCGCACCAACCGTTGGATGCCTGCAGCGGGCATCGATCAAAATGTACATTATGCATATCCAGCTTGGGTAGAAGCGTCCAAAGTAGGCATGGATGCAATGAAAAAGCATATGGATAAAGATCAAGCTGTAAAATTAAACTACGCATCAACTTATTCTGGAGTAGCCAACTATTGGAAAAACCGACAAGGTATGATTGACGCCCTGAGCAAGCACAACACCGCAGCGACCAAGCGTATTCAAGAAGCTAAATTCCAAAAATGGGCGAATAAAAAGGCGAATAAATCGACCTATGCTGATGTCCTACCCACCATAGATGCCTTTTACAAAGCCACGAACGAAAAAGCAAAACATGACAACTACCTCATCGGTATGCTCCGATCGTCGACGTTTGCCGCATTACCCTACAGCTTGGGCGCCGCGTTGAAACAATATGCAGCAGCAAACGAAGCGAAACGTGGCGAGATGCGACCTGCTTTGGAAAAAAATATACAAGAGACCTTTGAAAACATCTATATCCCCTTAGAGATCGATGTGCTTGCAGATGAACTGAATCTCTATACGAAGAAAGCGGGTGAGATAGCGCCCTATATCCAAGCATTGGCGCAGAAAAATGGCGGTTCATTCCAACAGGATGTCAAGGCAGCGTTCGAACAAAGCATATTTTCGTCTATGGATCACCTACAAGGTTTCTTGAATGACCCATCCACCACAACGGTCGACGCAGATCCACTCTATGCAATATCAAAGTCGCTGATGGATAAATATCGGGAAAAATCGCCCGAAATGGATGCGATGACAGATAAATTTCAAGCTGCCTACCGCAAGTATATTGCTGGCGTATTGGCCGCAAATCCAAAAGGAAAATATTATCCCGACGCAAATTCGACGTTACGACTTACATATGGCACAATCCGAGCGCTTCCTGCAGATCCACGGAACGATGCGGATATCAACAACTATACAACGTTGAAAGGAACGATTGCGAAATACAAACCAAACGATGAAGAATTCGATTTACCGAAACGCTTAATCGAGCTTTACGAAGCCAAGGACTATGGCCGCTATGCCGACAAAAAAGGTTATATGCCAGTCAACTTCCTTAGTGACCAAGATATCACAGGCGGAAACTCGGGATCTCCCGTGCTAAACGGAAACGGCGAGCTTATCGGTTTAGCTTTCGACGGAAACATTGAAGCGATGGCAGGCGATGTTATTTTCGATCCAGTTTTGCAAAGAACGATATCTGTCGACATCCGCTACGTACTTTTTATAATCGACAAGTTTGCCGGTGCAGAAAATATCATAAATGAACTTAAAATAGTCGAATAGGGCGTTTAATCCAAATTAATTTGGATATTTGGATACAAAAATTGGGTATTCATTCTTTGTTTTTGTATATTTATTCTAACTTAGAACAAGAATTAATAGAAACTAAAATTATATAATTGAAAATGGAAAACTACAACAAATTAAAAAGCTTAGTAGCTTCGATAGAAGCTGATGCAGACAAGTTCTTCAACAATGGTAACTCGGCTGCTGGAACACGTGTACGCAAAGGATTACAAGAGATCAAAACCTTAGCTCAAGAAATCCGTAACGAAGTAACATCAAAGAAAAACGACGAGAAAAAATAATTTTTTGCTCGGAAATATAAAAAATCCCCTTCGATTGAAGGGGATTTTTTTGTTGAGTAGTGCATACGTCTGAACGACCTACAACAGCATATTGATCATCAGAAAGTTAAACTCCGGCTCCGTATACCAGTCTCCCACACGCAACCGATCACGCATAAAGGCCTGGAAAGCAGCCCTCGTCATCGGCTTATCGCGCTTTTTGGCAAAGTCGCTGGTAATCTGCGGCTGTCCGATTTCCACCTTGGTGGCGTAGATATTATAGTGCTGTTCAGGTACGACAAGCCCCAGTATCATGCCTGGCAAGCCATGCATACATGCTGGCCCCGACGAAAGCGGGATAACATCGGTGTAAAAAGCGACCACAAATACGGAATCCAACAACACACCATTTGCCCGTCGGCACGTGTAGCCTGCAATATCGCGGTACTCATTGGTTATCTTCCATTTGATGTTCAACAAAGAGTCCTCCAGCAGGATGTTTCCCCCATTATAATCCAGTTTGTTTTTGAATAACCCCTTTCCAATATCCTGATAATAGCTCCCGTTATGATCAAAGCCATACCATTCCAAGTTTCGCATAATGCCCGTAAGCTCCTCCTGCACCGCATCATAACGTGATTCATTCGCGTTGAAAGACAATTTGCTTTTGTATACGTAAGATTCGGGTGCTTTGCTCATCAATTGTTCCATGTAAGAACGGTCAAAGTTGTCATCTTTCGACAGCGCCATGCGGCGTTTCATAAAGTTTTTTAGATGAACGCGCTTTTCAAAATGAATGATGCCTGCTTCCGGAAAATAAGCATGCTGCCCGAATGCTGTGCCCGAGAAAAACAAAACGCTTGCCGTTATCCATATCAATCTTTTCATTATTCGTTTCCTCCTTTCATGGATGTAAAATCCCAGCTTATCTTTAACATAAAATATCGGGCAATCGTGTTGTAGCGATCTTGAACCAGTGTACTTGCACGCTGCTGTCTGGTAAAACCGATATTTTGGTTTAAGACGTCGTTGACAAAAAAGTTAATGTTCAATGACTCACTTTTTAAAAATTTCTTGCTCACACCGGGCTGCCAAAGGAAGCGATCTAACTTCTCGGCAAATATGCTTGTAGGAGCTTGATACAGGTAGTCCATATTGGAGTATACTTTTAGTTTCCAAGGCAGAAAATATTCCAGGTTAGCGTTACTTCTGTACACAAAGCCATTGCTGTTCAAGTCTGGCTGTAGGGAGTTACGAAGCATGCTGTAGCCTGGGGTAAAGCCTATCGAGAAGTCCAATCCTTTCTTTACGCTTCGACTAAAACTCAAGGACAGAGAGAGGTCGATATTATCATTCTCGCTCAGCACACTATTGATGTAGTTAAAGTAATTGTTATAGGTTCCATCAAAAAATAGGTTGCCGCGCACCTTTTGCTTTTTTAGTAGATCGCGGCCTATACTACTCCAAAAACTGACCGTGTTGGCTACTCGATCCAAGTTGGCAAAAGAGAGTGTCCGACGTCCGTTTTCGATCATTATATTTTGTTGGATGTTGTTAAACCGTTGTGACCAATTCAAGGAGATGTAGCCATATTGATTCTTTAACATGTCATATGTATTAAAGCTTATAGCGTAGGAATTACTTTGCGAAGGTCGCAGGTTTTCATTGCCGACCACGATATTCAACTGATCCGTATTTTGCCGTAGCGGCTGTATCTGTGTTAACGAAGGCAGATTATTATTGCGGTTGAACCGGAATGAAATGCTGTTAGCCTTGGATATTTTGTACCGAAAAAATAATGCAGGGTTATAGGTCAGAAAGCTCCTGCTTAAATCCATACCTTCATCGTTGTTCACCTGATACAATTCATCATTTCGGATATTGTTGGTCAGGTTGGCATCAAATCGGTCTGATCGATAATTAAAGGAAAGATTTGTTGCATGGCGCGTGGTATTGAAGTCGAAATCGTTGCTGAACGCGCGATCCAGCTCGTCGTAAAGACCGCTTGCGGCAGACCGATTAAAGGACGCATTGACGGACGAAGACACGCCACGGCTGAATTCATATTGTAGACTGGAGTTTAACCGTTTTGTCAGCGGCTCGGTGTAAGAAAGCGATGTACGGAAATTATCTCCGCGCGATTCCATGGCTTTACGTTGGTCAATCTCGGAAACACTATCTAGGGTAAAAAAGTTGGCTGTAGATTGCAGCCAGCCATCTCCCGTTGTTTTATTATGGTTTCCATTGATACGCAAGGATAACGACCTTCCTTCCCGCTTGAGCTTTCGCGTTAAATAAGCACTATAATCCACAGACTGATTGTTAGACTGCATTTCTTGCATGGCATTATTATCGTTTATCTGATCACCGCTTCCGTCGTAGGTAGAGGTCGCTTGCGTGCGTTTGCTTTCTGTATCCCCTTTGGAAGCACCAACGCTCATGGTCAACGTAGTGAGGGAATCGATCTTTAGATCGTAACGTCCGTTGAAGCGGTGTTTTTGGTTCTTCGCCTTACTGTAGGTCTCCTCATTGGAATTCAGGACGGAATTAGGCAAATTTTCCTGGGAAATGCGCGAACTCTCTTCTTCATTTTCGATTATCCCAAATTTGTAACTTGCATTCAGCTTATGGCTGGATTCTTTCCACGCATCGGAAAAAGAAGCTCCGGTACTAAGGGCCCGAGGACGTCCGCGTCCGTTCCAGTAGTCCATGTCATCTCCTCGCCAAGAGAAGGACACCGAACCATCGTCGGAAACGTCTGTACTCAAATCCGAAAAACCATAGCGGTCGCGATCTTCCCAATTTAACGACACTGTACCGTCGTTGGATGTTAGGCCGAACACGCCGATTTTCTGGCTGCCATTAAATTTGTTAAATGCTAACGTTCCGGTATAAAATCCCCGATCGGTATCGGCGCCACTCCCAGCTTCCGTTTTTCCAAACATGCCCTTCTTCGCATCTTCCTTGAGCTTTAAATTTATTGTCTGTGTACGTTGCCCATCGTCGACGCCGGTGCGCTCCGCCTCTTCCGACTTTTTTTCATAGAGCTGTACTTTGTCCACCATGTCCGATCGCACATTGCGCGTCACCAGCGTAGGATCGTTCCCGAAAAACTCTTCTCCATCCACCAGCACTTTCTCCACGGTCTTGCCTTGCGCCGTTATTTTACCGCTGGCATCCACCGATATGCCTGGCAGCACTTTCAACAAATCCTCTACCTTGCCATTCTTTTCAACAGCAAAACTTGATGCATCGTACTCCGTGGTATCACCTTTGATCACTACGGGAATCTTTCCTGTGACGATGACTTCCTCCAGCAATTGGCTTACGCTGCTCAGTTGGATCGTTCCAAGGCTCAGGTCATTTTCCGGAAGGATTTCCTTGTAAAAGTCACCATATTTCGGATAGGTGATGACCAATAGATAGGGAATGGTATCCGGTCGCACCACAGAAAAGTTGCCCAGTCGATCTGCACGTGTATGCTGAATCAAAATAGAGTCCTGAGCACGCAAGAGCATGACCGAGGCATTGGAGAGTTTAATCTTTGGGTCGGTTTCATCGACAACCTCCCCCGTAATTTTAGTTTGCGCATACGCACCCATAAAAAACATTAGGATCATACAGGTGCAAAATGCGGTTAGTTTTTTCATGAAATAGGTTGAATATCCAAGATATCTACGAAAATATCATAATTAAGCTACCGTTCAAAGGCATTTGAAATGTTTAACATTTATTTAACAACTTGCCAGATGTCTTAAGTAAAGATATCCAGCTACGGAATAACATTATAATTGGTAGCTTTGTAAAAAACAAAAAATATGCAGACAATAAAAGAATATGTTCAATCCAACCAAGAGAGATTCTTAGAAGAATTATTCGCTTTATTACGTTTTCCCTCGATCAGTGCCGATCCGAAATACAAAGACGATGTGGTAAAAACTGCCGAATTTGTTGCGGAAAAGTTAAGGGAGGCTGGCGCCGACCAAGTCGAAGTATGCCCTACTGCAGGCAACCCGATTGTTTATGGTGAAAAAGTCATCGACAGCAGCTTGCCTACTGTCTTAGTATACGGGCATTATGATGTACAACCTGCAGACCCATTAGAGCTTTGGGACACACCACCTTTTGAGCCGACAGTACGTGATGGTAAAATATATGCGCGTGGATCCGCTGACGATAAGGGACAATTTTACATGCATGTCAAGGCTTTTGAGTATATGATGAGAAATGACGCATTGGCGTGCAACATCAAATTCATGATCGAAGGAGAGGAAGAAGTGGGATCCGCTAACTTGGGTACTTTCGTCAGTTCAAACACCGATAGACTACAAAACGATGTTATCGTGATCTCGGACACGTCAATGATTAGCATGGATCAACCGTCATTGGAGACCGGATTGAGAGGTCTATCCTACGTTGAAGTAGAAGTGACCGGTCCAAACAGGGATCTGCATTCGGGCGTATATGGCGGCGCGGTAGCCAACCCTGCGACTATTTTAGCCAAGATGATTGCCTCCCTACACGACGAAAACAACCATATTGCTATTCCTGGCTTTTACGATGATGTGGTAGATTTGACTGCCGAAGAACGGGCGGCTTTAAATGAAGCACCATTTGATGTGGAAGCATACAAAGAAGACTTGGGCATAGCCGAAATTTGGGGAGAAGCGGGATATACGAGTATTGAACGCACCGGTATCCGTCCAACATTGGAAGTTAACGGCATGTGGGGGGGGTATATCGGTGAAGGCGCAAAAACAGTATTGCCTTCTAAAGCGCATGCGAAGATATCAATGCGGTTGGTACCGAACCAAGATTCGCAGCGAATCACATCACTTTTTAAGGAGCATTTTGAAAAAATAGCTCCTAGCTATGTCCAGGTAACCGTGAAACCGCATCATGGCGGTGAACCGGTGGTCACACCGACGGACAGCATTGCATATAAAGCAGCAGAGAAAGCACTAGAAGAGGCCTTTGGCAAAAAACCTATTCCCACGCGCGGCGGCGGGTCCATTCCTATTGTAGCATTGTTCGAAAAGGAACTTGGTGTGAAAACGGTGCTGCTGGGCTTTGGCTTGGATAGTGATAACCTGCATTCACCAAATGAAAAGTACGGCATCGAAAACTACTTAAAGGGTATTGAAACCATTCCTTCATTTTTCAAACATTTTGCCGAGCTTAGCAAGTAAGGCGTGCACGTCGTCTGTCACGGTTCTGTTTGCCGCAGACGACGTGTAACCTTTACGGGCCGAGTGTCTGCAATGTAAATTAACCCGTCGTGTCTTAACATAAATATATAGAGTTGACCATGCTGAAGATCTTGAGAAAATTACATCGCTCTGCGTATTTTGTGTTCATTCTCTTTTTCTTTTCTTTGGCATACCCCTTTCTCCTATTTTATGCCAAAAAACCAACAAAGAACTATAACAAAATAGTATCTTTTCGGCGGTGGATAAGTTTGGCAGGAATTTACGCCGTGGGGATACGTATAAAAGTGACCTATGAAAGGGAGATAGACTGGAGAAAACACTATGTAATCTGCCCAAACCACACATCTTTTCTTGACATCACCGTTCTGACGTTTCTTTGCCGTGAACCATTTTCTTTTATGGGAAAAGTAGAGCTGCTAGACAATCCCGTTACCCGCATATTTTTCGAAACTGTTGATATCCCGGTAAAACGGGACAGTAAGGTCTCGGCTTTTAAAGCCTATAAAAGAGCGTTAGAACTTTTGGCCGAGGAAAAATCATTGGTTATTTTCCCGGAGGGTAAGATAGATGACAATTTCCCCCCCACGCTCCACCCCTTCAAATCGGGAGCATTCAGGCTTGCCACAGAGCACAACATACCGATATTACCTGTAATTATCCAAAATGCTTGGGAAGTTTTTTGGGATGATGGGCGAAAGTTCGGAACAAAGCCAGGCGTGATACAGGTGACGGTACTGGCGCCGATCGATACCCAAGATTACGGAAAGGAAAACGCAGAACAACTGGAAACCACGGTGTACGGAAAAATGAAAGACGCTTGGGATCTATACAATAAATCGTAACTTCATGGCACGCTACAGCTAACATGCATGGAAAATAACTTTTTAATCCAAATAGAAGACATCGGGCGAGCATATATCATCGGCTCAGAGGAAATCCACGCGCTAAAATCCGTGTCACTCAACATCAATAAAGGAGAATTCGTTGCCTTGATGGGCCCCTCTGGCTCCGGCAAGTCGACCCTAATGAATATTTTGGGCTGTTTGGATACGCCCAGTAAAGGAACCTATATCCTTAATGGCATCAACGTATCGGACATGAGTGAAAACGAACTTGCCGAGGTGAGGAATAAAGAAATCGGATTTGTATTCCAAACATTTAACCTGCTCCCGAAAAGTACGGCGTTGGATAACGTTGCCCTTCCCTTGATTTATGCAGGCCTTAGCAAGAAAAAACGCGAAGATCAAGCGCTAAAAGCGTTGGTAGATGTGGGTCTTGGAAACCGTGTAGACCATAAACCCAATGAGCTTTCTGGCGGACAGCGCCAGCGGGTAGCCGTAGCACGGGCGTTGATAAACAACCCATCCATTATCCTGGCTGATGAGCCGACAGGAAACTTGGACACGAAAACCTCCATTGAGATTATGGGTCTTTTGGAGAATATACACGCTAAGGGAAACACGATCATCTTGGTAACACATGAAGAAGACATTGCACAGCATGCCCATCGTATCGTCCGGATGCGCGATGGTCTTATTGAAGATGATTATACCAACCCGGATATCAAGTCTGTCCTCCCAAGACTGGACGCGTTAAAAGAAAAAGGAACAGATTTTGAGAAAATTTAAATATTAAAAACCTGAAAACAAGATAGTTAAGACGTAAATTAATTGATAACACTCATTTGACTTGTTTTTCTTAATAATAATGTTATTTTTGCGGAAAATAGCGACTTAAATTATTAGATATGTATTGGACACTAGAATTAGCATCGCACTTGGAAGATGCGCCATGGCCAGCAACTAAAGATGAGTTAATTGACTATGCTATTCGTTCGGGAGCTCCGGTAGAGGTTATTGAAAACCTTCAAGCGTTAGAGGACGACGGCGAGCCATACGAAAACATCGAAGAGATTTGGCCCGATTATCCGACAAAGGATGATTTCTTTTTCAATGAAGATGAGTACTAATTGAACATAAAAAGCGCCCTTGGGGCGTTTTTTATGTTTTTATTAATCCTTTTGCCGCTATAAGCGTCTTAGGATTATAACGTGATCGCATGCAAAAGAAAATTATCCTTTTTATCTTCCTCCTTAGTCTTTCTTGGATATCGGGTATTGCCCAAGTCGACCATGAAAAACAAAAGCATGACATAGCCATTATCAAAGCCTTCTTACTGGATGTCGCAGACGAAAGTATCCGTCCAGACCTGATATTAAGCAAGCACGTTCGCATCGAGGAGATGTCCTCAAATGAAGAATACGACTACCTTGAAGCAAGCATCAACGAAATAAGGCTGAATCTCCAAACAAAAAATATTGCCGAAATCGCTTACATCCCTTTTCGCTCTTTACCGAAACAGGATATACGCGACATTGATCCAGAAGGTAAACCTACAGAAAACATGTATTTCCTTCGGTATAAAAATAGACAAATGCTTGCCCTATATCTGGAGGACAACAAGATAGCGTCGTTCACGCTCGTTTCTAAGGGCAATAAGACCGCTCATTTTGTTACCTATTAATTTTTCAACAAAAATTTGCAGTTCACTAATAAATAATAGATATTTGTTTTTAACGAATTAACATGATTTCAACGACAGTAAATAAAGCATGGTGGTGGCACAACTATTAAAGTTGTGGCAAAAACCTATTGCTTGAATTTTTTACATCAAAAAATAGTGGCTTGCCTAGATGGGCGAGCCTTTTTTATTATACGGCATATTATCTATATCTATGAAAGATATCCTTACGCACCTTTTCGAATACAAAACATTTACCAAGGAAGAGGCTTACACCATACTGACCAATATCGCGACGGGCAAGTACGACAGCCACCAAATAG
Organism: Sphingobacterium griseoflavum; assembly: GCF_014653155.1. Classification (GTDB taxonomy): domain Bacteria; phylum Bacteroidota; class Bacteroidia; order Sphingobacteriales; family Sphingobacteriaceae; genus Sphingobacterium; species Sphingobacterium griseoflavum. Next base: position 283,607 of record NZ_BNAF01000002.1, read on the forward strand.
CTGCCTTTATGACGGCCTACGGCATGCGCAGCATTCGTGTCGAAGAATTAGGTGGATTTCGTAATGCCATGTATGATCTTTGTATACAACTGGAGTTTTCCGGTTACGATTTGATTGACCTCTGCGGCACGGGTGGAGACGGAAAAAACACATTTAATATCTCCACATTAGCGTCTTTCGTCGTTGCCGGTGCAGGATATCATGTTGCCAAGCACGGAAACGTCGGGGTGTCGTCGGGGTGCGGGTCTTCCAATGTTATGGAATACCTAGGTTATCGTTTCACCAACGATCATCAGAAACTGCAACAGCAACTAGACGAAGCGGGTATCTGCTTTCTACATGCCCCATTGTTCCATCCGGCCATGAAGACCGTTGCCCCGATCCGGAAGGCTTTAGGTGTTAAAACATTTTTCAATATGCTAGGGCCACTGACCAATCCTGCGAATCCAAAATACCAAGCCGTGGGCGTCTTTAGTCTGGAGCTTGCGCGATTGTACAATTACCTGTATCAGCATACAGAAAAACAATACAGCATTGTGCATGCGTTGGATGGATACGATGAGATATCGATGACTGGAGATTTCAAGATCATCGATAACCAAGGTGAAAAATATTACCAAGTCGAAGATCTCGGTTTCGCAAAAATTTCCGGGAACGAGCTTGCTGGAGGCAACAATGTCGAAGAGGCTGCAAAAATATTCAACGAGATCATCCATGGTCGCGGAAATGAGACACAGAACAACGTTGTGCTGAGCAATGCCGCGTTTGCGATCAAAACCATACACCCCGAGAAAACATTTGGAGATTGCTTTTATGAGGCTGAGACAGCGCTGCTCGGCAAAAAAGCTTTGGCGAGTTTTAATAAACTAACGCAGCAATAGCTATGGCAGCCCTTCAAGTTAAAGTTTGCGGAATGCGTGATATCGACAACGTGCAACAGCTATCCACATTGCCTGTAGACTATTTAGGCTTTATTTTTTACGCCAAATCGCCACGTTTCACGGCAAACCTACCTTTGCTTCCACAACTTCCTGCGAATATCCAAAAAGTTGGTGTATTCGTAAATGCGGAAGAAGAATATGTAACAAAGAAAATCAAGGAAGGGCTGGATGGTGTGCAATTGCATGGCGACGAGCGGCCGTCGTTCTGCGCGGCCATACGACAACAGCATGTGTTTGTGATCAAAGCCTTTGGCGTTGACGCCAATTTCGATTGGCAACACTTGGTAGACTATGTTGATGTCGTGGACTATTTTCTGTTCGACACAAAAAGTAGTAGCCACGGCGGGACAGGGCAAAGCTTCGATTGGAGTAAGCTTTCAAGTTACCCTTTTGAAAAGCCATACTTTTTGAGTGGAGGCTTATCGTTAGCTAATATTCAAGAAGCAATCTCGCTTGCCGATCCGCGTATGATCGGATTAGACTTAAATTCACGCTTTGAAATAGCCCCAGCATTGAAAGATATTCACAAAATAACAAACGCTTTGAAAATCATTAAAGATGAGCAAATATCACGTTAACGAAAAAGGGTATTATGGCCCATTTGGCGGAGCCTATGTGCCCGAGATGCTCTACCCCAACGTGGAAGAGCTACAACAAAAATACTTGGCAATAATGCAGGAAGAAAGTTTCCAAAAGGAATTCCACGACTTGCTTAAAGACTATGTCGGGCGTCCATCTCCGCTATATCATGCAAAAAGATTTTCAGAAAAATATGGCGTCAATATTTTCCTAAAAAGAGAAGATCTGAACCACACGGGTGCACACAAGATAAATAACACCATCGGGCAGATTTTATTGGCCGAACGTTTAGGTAAGAAAAGGATAATTGCAGAAACCGGTGCTGGCCAACACGGCGTAGCGACAGCCACGGTATGCGCATTGAAAGGGTTGGAGTGCGTGGTTTACATGGGCGAAGTGGATATACAGCGCCAAGCACCCAACGTAGCCCGGATGAAAATGATGGGAGCAAGCGTTGTGGCCGCACAATCAGGCAGCAAAACCTTGAAAGATGCAACCAACGAAGCCCTTCGCGACTGGATAAACAATCCCGTTGACACCCACTACATCATCGGTTCGGTGGTAGGCCCGCACCCCTATCCTGATCTTGTTGCACGCTTCCAATCGATCATCTCCCAGGAGACCAAGAGACAACTTATTGAAAAAACAGGACGGAGCAATCCTGACTACGTATTGGCGTGCGTGGGAGGCGGTTCTAATGCTGCGGGTATGTTTTACCATTTCCTCGATGAGGAAGATGTTAAGCTCATAGCCATAGAAGCAGCAGGACATGGTGTACACAGCGGCGAAAGCGCAGCTACGACAGCGCTTGGAAAAGATGGTGTGTTGCACGGAAGCCGATCAATACTTATGCAAACTGAAGATGGACAGGTCATCGAGCCCTACTCGATCTCCGCGGGGTTAGATTATCCCGGCATTGGACCGCAGCACGCATGGCTTTTCAGAAGCGGAAGAGGGCAATACGTGAGCATTACGGACGATGAAGCCATGCAAGCCGGACTGCTCTTAACGAAATTAGAAGGTATTATTCCCGCTATCGAAAGCTCGCACGCATTAGCCTATTTGGAAAAGATGTCTTTTAAAGGCGATGAGAATGTGGTGATATGCCTATCGGGAAGAGGGGATAAAGATCTTGACAATTACATGAAATATTTTGGATTTTAATACGATGCTGGCACACAAAAACATATTCCAAGACGGGCAGCGCAAACTGCTTTCTATTTACTTTACCGCGGGCTATCCCGATTTAGATAGCACCGTTACCATCGCCGAGGAACTCGAAAAATCCGGCGCAGACTTTTTGGAAATTGGCTTTCCCTATTCAGATCCCGTAGCCGATGGCCCTGTCATACAGCATAGTTCGGAAACGGCCTTACGTAACGGCATGACCCTTACCTTACTTTTTGAACAGCTAAAAGCCTTACGATCGCGGGTGTCGATCCCGGTATTTTTGATGGGCTATTTCAACCCTGTATTACAGTTTGGCGTGGAAAACTTTTGTCGATCTTGCGCAGCGGTTGGCATTGATGGTGTAATCATCCCCGACTTACCGATGTACGAATACGAAGAACTCTACCAGGAAACATTCTACAAACATGGTGTAAGCAATATCTTTTTGGTTACGCCGCAAACGTCGACTGAAAGAATACGAAAAATAGATAAGCTGTCAAAAAGCTTTATTTACCTGTTATCATCCAACGCCACAACAGGCAAAAACCTAGAGGTTGGCGAGTCCTCTTCCGCATATTTTAAAAGGCTGAAGGACATGGAACTTAGCAACCCACTGGTGATCGGGTTTGGCATATCTAACGCAAAAACCTTTGGTCAAGCTACGAATTATGCAAAGGGCGCTATCATTGGAACAGCCTTTGTTAAACTGCTGGCCGAGGACGATTACCTATCGAAGATACGCGGATTTATAGCGGCTATTAAATCCTAATACGGCGCCCGTTGGTGCAAAGAATAGCACGAACGGGCGTTTCTTCTCGACAAGCGTTCCGATAGATTATCGCTAAAGTTGCCTGTTCATTTTTTAATTTACTATCTTTGTAAAACGATGAAGATCTTTTTGTCTTATATGCTGCTTTTTCTCTATACATTAACATGTACAGGGAGTTCCGTATATATGCACTTGTGCAAAAATGGATCGATCGCGATCGTACAGTCGGAACAGCTCAGCACTGAAGGCAGCTGTCTGCTCTGCGATAAGTCGGACAAGCATAGCGAAAACCAAACGAGAAAAGAACACCGTTGTGGCGACCAAAGTGATTGTTGTAAAGATGTAAGGATTGACCTAAAGAAAGGTAATCAGGAAATTGAAAATTCGTCAAACGCACCGTCTTTCCTAACCCTGTCTCCGGCAATTACGACCTTACATTGGATACTGCTTGTTCCAGCCGAAACCACAGCAATAACCTCAACTCCAGAACTTCAATCATCCCAGCAGCTGGCATCGTCTAGCCCGCCCTATCTGGTACATTGCAACTTCAGAATTTGATATTAGCGCGGTAATAAACAAAGCTCATGTCGTCTAAGACATTCCATGAGCAAACATTTTACACGTTTTTTTATCAAATTTTAAAGCATGAATAATATTTCTAAAGGAATATCCATCCTATTTTTTATCCATTTAGCTATACTTTCCTTTGCGCAGGGCGATAGCACTGTCACGTTCGAAGTAGCTGGTAATTGCGGCCTTTGTAAGCAGCGAATCGAGAAAGCCGCGAAGATCAAGGGCGTCTCCGAAGCCATTTGGGACATGCCAACGAATAAGGCCTCCGTAACTTTTGACCCCAAAAAAACATCTTCTCTATCCATCAAACAGGCCATCGCAGAGGCTGGGCACGACACCGACGAGGTTCGGGCAAAAGACGACGTTTATGCGAAACTCCACGAATGTTGTCTATACGAAAGGTTGGATGGTAGCGCCGCCGGAGAGGGAGAATCACACACTGACGACCATCACGATCACGACCATATCGTCCGGGGCGTAGTGGTGCAAGAAAATGGAAAGGGCGAGCTAAGTCCGATAGCGGGAGTCAATATCAATTGGCTGGAAAATCCAAAAAAAATAGTCCAGACAAACGAGAATGGTGTTTTTGATTTGGCGCACGAGCAAGGTTATACCAAGCTCATCGTCAGCTTCGTCGGTATGAAATCCGACACTATTCACGTAAAGAATCTGCATGAAGTACTTGTTATCCATGCGAAGGACAATGTTTTAGGCGAGGTTGTGGTATCTCGAAAACAACGCTCGAACTACATTTCGAAATTATCTCCTAACCGCGTTGAAATGATCACGGCAAAAGAATTGTTCAAGGCTGCCTGTTGTGATCTCAGCGAAAGTTTTGAAACGAATGCCTCGGCAGATGTCGTTAGTAGTGATGCCGTAACAGGAGCAAAACAAATCCAGCTATTGGGCTTAAGCGGTGTATACACACAGCTTACCGTAGAAAACTTGCCCGGCCCACGTGGATTTGCCTCACCCTTAGGACTCAACAGCATGGCAGGTCCTTGGATCGAATCCATACAGATTAGCAAAGGAATGGGATCCGTAGCCAACGGATTTGAAAGCATGGCTGGGCAGATCAATGTGGAACTTAAAAAACCAAATAACACCGACCGCATGTATTTCAATGCCTATGCGAATAATATGGGCCGTACAGACGTTAACCTCAATTTGGCACAAAAGATCAATGACAAATGGTCCGTAGGATTGCTCTTGCACGACAATTTCATGTACAATAAGTCCATGAACTTCAGTAACAACGGATTTCGCGATATGCCTGTCGGGAATGTGTTTTCGGGAGTAAATCGATGGCATTACGAAAATGGAAAGGGGCTTATTGCGCAGTTTGGTATAAAATACCTTCGCGACGACCGCACCGGTGGTGAAATAGACTTCGATGAGAACCGAGACAAACTGACGACAAACAGGTATGGACTCGGCTTTGACATCAACAGGTTAGAAGGTTTTGCCAAAATAGGGTATGTTTTTCCTAACCACAAATTACGCAGTATTGGTTTACAGCTTTCAGGTTCGCACTATAGCCAGGATAGTTACTTTGGATTAACCACTTACAACAGCGACCAAAGCAGTGGGTATGCCAATCTACTTTATCAAGATGTAATTGGTAGCGTAAAGCATAAGTATAGAGGTGGTTTATCCCTTTCTTACGATAAATACAATGAAGACATTCTCACAAATCTCTTTCGGCGGACAGAAGCAGTTAGTGGAGCGTTTTTAGAGTACACCTTTGCACCAAGCGAAAAATTCGACGCTGTATTGGGCCTGCGCCAAGATTACAACAGCATATATGGATGGTTTACCACGCCTCGTGCAGTGTTTCGTTACGCACCAGCAGCCAATACGTCGATCCGGCTAAGCTCGGGAAGAGGACAACGTACTGCCAATATTTTCGCCGAAAACATCGGTCTGTTTGCTTCTAGCCGAGCAATCGACTACGCGCAATTACAGAGCAATCCAGGAACAGCATATGGACTGAAACCGGAAGTTTCTTGGAATACCGGGCTAACGTTGGATCAAGATTTCCAACTTTTCGGACGAGAGGCCGGTGCATCCGTCGAGCTATTCCATAACAACTTCAGCAATCAGGTGGTGGTTGATTGGGAAAATCCCAGTGCGGTATCTTTCTACAACTTGGAAGGGAAATCGTTCTCGAACAGTGTGCAGGCTGACTTCCGCTTTATGCCTTTGCCACATTTTGAAACCAAATTTGCCTACCGTCTACTCGATGTGCAAACAGACTACCAGTCTGGGAGACTACAAAAGCCCTTGACGGCCAAACACCGAGGGTTCGTGAACATGGCTTACAATTTACATAGCGGTTGGAGTTTCGATTATACCTTCAATGTGGTCGGCAGAAAACGCCTTCCATCCACGCTAGAAAATCCGCCAGCTTACCGGCTGCAAGCATTTTCAAAAACCTACGCCACCATGAACGCACAGGTGAGCAAGAGCTTGGGTAAAGACAAAAATCTTACCGTATATCTAGGCGGAGAGAACCTCACTAATTTCTTTCAGAAAAACCCCATTTTAGCTTTCGATGAACCTTTCGGCCCACATTTCGACACCAACCTACTCTGGGGGCCTGTTGCGGGACGTTTATTTTATGCAGGCGTGCGCTACAACATCAAATAGACGTTGTTATGCGCATGCGACGGTAAATATGAAGATATCGAAGAGTCGAAAAAAGTCTTGCTCCTATTCGGATGCAAGACTTTTCCATTATACAATAGTGGCTATTTTCAGACGCTATTCTGCCTCGACGATTAACTTAAGCTCTTGATACAACCTTGCTGTTGGAAGCCCCACAACATTCTCATAGGATCCTTGGAGTCCTTGGATAGCCATCAAACCGATCCATTCTTGTATACCATAAGATCCGGCTTTATCCAAAGGCAGAAACTGTTCGACATAATACGAAATCTCGGAAGCTGTCATGGGATAAAACGATACGCCCGTCTTCTCCACAAACGTGTATGACTTGCCGCTGTAAGATATGGCTACCGCCGTCAGTACATCATGCTGATTTCCTTGCAGGGCGTGTAGCGTACGGATGGCCTCCTGCTTATCGGTAGGCTTTCCCAAGATCCGTCCTTGATGCACGACAACGGTGTCAGCAGTAATGACCAAGCTGTCTTGAAACTCCAGCGCATCGAATGCGTCAAGCTTTTTCTTTGCAATGCTCTTCACAATTTCAGTGGCTGTATCTAACGGATTAAAATCTTCCGCCGTATCCTTTACCAACACCTGAAAATCTACTCCGAGCGCCGCCAGCAGATCTTTTCTGCGGGGCGATTGCGAACCTAAAACAACACGAATTTCTTTTAATTTGTCAATCAGCATATTACATACTCTTTATTCCCGTTTCCATATTCCATAAGCCTTGCAAGCGCAGCACCTTTTCCAGCACGTCCCGCACGCAACCCGCACCCCCATTTTTTGGCGACACATAACCGGCAACTGCTTTGACCTCTTCTACCGCATCCTGCGGACATAATGCCAAGCCTACATGCTTCATGCAGGCTAAATCGGGCACATCGTCGCCCATAAAAGCTACTTCCTCCTTTGTCCAATCGCGGCGAGCAATGATCTCCTTCATCAATTCCAATTTATTGGATATGCCCAAATGGATGTCGAGGACCCCCAAACCTTGAAGTCGCTTGAACACACCCTGCGACTGCCCACCACTAATAACGACGATCGCTAGGCCGACTTTTACGGCCAGCTGGATGGCATACCCATCCTTGATTGAAAAGCGCCGCAATTGTTCGCCGTCTTCCGTAACGAGTACCGAGCCGTCTGTCAGGACGCCGTCTACGTCCAAAAAAACCGCCTTTATCTTTGCAAAATCCTTCAAAATCATGGTTTCAAAAATAACGATTTATATGTTATACACATCATCGATATGGAAATAGCTCCGCACAACAACAGCCAATTATTTATCCAAAAAAGTCGCTTGATCAAATGTATGTCAGAATTTAGTTGTTTTCACAACTAAAAAATAGATATCATTGCTGTTTGTTGTTATTCATCGTACATTTGTTCTGTAATTCATGCGTAGCAGCGCATAGGTAACATTGTCTTTTCATAATTTAGGTTTATAATTGGTTAGTAGCAAACCCTGACGCCCATCGTCAGGGTTTTGTGTACACAACAACCAAAAAAAGCCAAGTGTAAGTAACAAACCCTTGGCTTCAATCTCTAAGAATGATCGGAACTTAATTTTTTCCCTTATCTCCCGAATTTGGTTTAGCAATGGAAGTACGCATATCGGTGTCTGCTTGAATGTTTTGCATTTTGTAATAATCCATTATACCTAAATTTCCGTTCCGAAAAGCTTCTGCCATCGCCATTGGAACTTGCGCCTCAGCTTCGATCACCTTCGCTTTTGCTTCTTGTGCTTTTGCGCGCATTTCTTGCTCATTGGCAACAGCCATGGCACGGCGTTCCTCTGCGCGTGCGTTAGCAACTTTTAGGTCGGCCTCTGCTTGATCAGTCTGTAATTTCGCACCCACATTCTCGCCGATATCAATATCTGCGATATCGATCGAGAGGATCTCAAATGCCGTTCCCGAATCCAAACCCTTGGAAAGAACAGTCTTCGATATACGATCCGGGTTTTCCAGCACTTCCTTATGGTTGGTAGAGGAACCAATGGTGGTCACAATCCCCTCGCCGACCCGCGCTAATATTGTCTCTTCGCCGGCTCCGCCCACCAATTGGTTGATGTTGGCACGAACGGTAACCCGCGCCTTTGCGACCAGTTGTATTCCATCTTTGGCGACAGCCGCTACTGGCGGTGTATTAATAACTTGCGGATTTACAGAAAGCTGAACAGCATCAAACACATCACGCCCAGCGAGATCAATTGCCGTGGCCAACTTGAAATCTAATGGGATATTTGCTTTATCTGCCGATATCAATGCTTTAATCACTTTATTTACATTGCCCCCAGCTAAATAATGTGTTTCTATTTCGTTGGAAGTGATGCGTAGGCCAGCTTTCGTCGACGTGATCATCGCATTGGTGACGAGCGACGGCGGAACCTTACGTAAACGCATCAGCACGAGATTTAACAGGCTGATTTTTACATTCGAAAGCTGGGCCGTAAACCAAAGGTTTACCGGCAACAAATACAGTAAAAGAAATAGGGCGACAACGCCTCCTACAATAATTAAAATCAAGCTAATTCCAGGATCCATAGATTTCTAATTTTCAAGTGATACCTTAAAGGTATTATTTTATTTAAAATATTCCATCATTTATCCTCAAATCATACCAAGCAAACCCTTTATATATCGCCCTTCCCCACAGGCTGAGCATCGCAAGAATGGATCCTAACGAACTCCCGAACCCAAACACCCAGTCGAATTTTTTATATTCCCCTGAAAAGCATTGCAATTAATAGCTATTTTTGTTTGAAATATCGGGGATCAAAAGGCCGTATAAAAATGAAATTCAAAAAAGAAGCTATCCTAAAATGGGAATTATTTATCGGAATAATCCTCGCTTACCTTATCATTATTGGCACCGCGGTGTATTTTTTTACAGCAATGGGCAGTCGAGTTGACGAGGTAAAAATCACAACGGATCGTCTCCAGCAAAAAACCAATGTCGTCAATGAGGTTGACCAGCTGATTTTTGATGCCATCGAAGCGAAGACACATTATCTTTCAAAGCTAAACGAACAAGATCTGCGGGAGATCGCAACACTGCAACAACGTGTCGAACGTGCCTTGTCGCACCTGAAGAACGGTTTTCAAAATGACAACAAATTCGAGGCGGAAGTAAAGTCTCTCGAGAACACCTTTCGTGCTGTCTTCGACATACAGACCATTCAGGAACAAAAACAATATAGCAACGAAGAAAATAAGGAGCTGCAGCTGCACGATCAATCTACCATCAATGAAATTGTACTCACCATGCGCACGCTCATTTTACAAGAACGGCAAGCCATGTCCAATGAATTTCACGGATCCATGCTTTCGCTCAAGAAAACAGCTTATTTCCTGATTGGACTCCCCCTTATATTTATTCTGTTCATCATAAATCGCGTGATTAAAATCGTCCGTGAACTTAGCAGACGATCGAAGGAAGCTCAGAAATTAAACAAAGAAATCCAAGCCGCAAAACGGAACATCGAGGATTTTAACTGGGTGTTGGCAGAGTCGAGCCTATTGAATGAAAAAATAACAGGCATAGATAGTGAAAACCAGATTGCAGAAGTTGCCTTTAAAGCCATTGCTTCGTCAATAGGCTTCCATGCAGGCGCCTTATACATTCGGCGCATGGATTCTTGTGAGTATTTGTTGAAGGAAAAAATAGGCATAGATAAAAGCCGGGATGTGCTGAAATCTTTTGTGCATGGCGAAGGCTTGCTCGGGAACGTCACCCATTATCAGGAAATAAAAGTTATCAAGACTGCGGTTGATGAGATCATGACCTCTTCTTCGGCCATTCAAGGCAACCAGATTAGCACCATTGTTTTGGCGCCTCTGGTGTTTGAACAGCAGACATTAGGTATATTGGAGATAGGTGGCACATTTGCGGACGAAGAGCTCGCGAAGACACTTTCCTACCTTGAACGCGTGTCGCGGATGTTGGCCATGTCGATCAAATTCGGGCAGAGCCACACAATTGTAGAGCATCTGCTGGAGCAAACGCAGCAACAGACGGAAGAGCTAGAAGCACAGCAAGAGGAATTGCGCATTACGAATGAAGAGCTTATCTACAAGACCAATTTGTTGGAAGCGTCTGAAGAGGAACTGCGCGTACAGCAAGAAGAGCTCCAGCAGACCAATCTAGAACTTGAAGAAAAAGCCAAACAACTTGCCGTTCGCAACCAGGATCTTAACGAAGCCCACCACATTGTGGAGGAAAAAATCCAAGAGGTGGAACTTGCCAGCAAATATAAATCTGAATTTATGGCCAATATGAGCCATGAGTTGCGGACACCCTTAAACAGTATCCTGATTCTGGCCAAGTTGCTACAGGACAACAAAAACAAAAATCTGAACAGCGATCAAGTGAAATATGCTTCGGTGATCCACAGTGCGGGAAGCGACCTCCTGCAATTGATCAACGAGTTGTTGGATCTCGCAAAAATTGAATCTGGAAAAGTAGAGTTAAACCACGAGCGTATCGTAACCGCCGACTTCCTGCAGAACATGGAAAATCTCTTCAGCAACATTGCGGAAGAAAAGGATATCGCCTTCCGCGTGTCGGTCGGCGACCATATACCCGCAGAATTTATTAGCGATGAATACCGACTGGAGCAGGTCATAAAAAACTTCCTCTCCAACGCCTTCAAATTTACAGCCAAAAAGGGATTGGTACAACTTGACGTACAGGCGAACAACGACCATCTCAAGTTTATTGTTTCCGACAATGGCAAGGGCATATCGGAAGAAAAACAGCAACTTATCTTTGAGGCTTTTCGTCAAGAAGACGGATCCACAAGCCGGAAATATGGCGGTACCGGCTTGGGGCTTTCCATCAGTCGAGAAATTGCTTCGCTGCTTGGCGGCCGAATTACCCTAAGCAGCGAGCTCGATCAGGGAAGCACGTTCACCCTTATTATTCCATATACGACGAGTGCAGAACATATTTCGGACGCAACAACCGGTATAGATAAAGTGGTTGGCACACACTCCAAAGCCTTATCAACAGAGAAAAGCAAGTATGCAGAACCCTCCGAAGAAGAGGCTGCTGCGCCTGGCGAGATGGCGTGGACAAAGAATCTACTGATTGTGGAAGACGATATCAATTTCGCGGACATCCTGCGTGATTTTGCGCACAGTTATGGGTATCAAGTCATGCTATCGCATGATGGAGTTGACGCCGTACAAAAGGCGAAGCAATTCAAACCGCATGCTATCATCTTGGATGTCATGCTTCCACTTTCTGACGGTTGGGAAGTACTCAAGACGTTGAAAGAAATCCCCGACACCAAACACATTCCCATACATATGATGTCTGCCGCGAGCTTCAACCAACGCGAATTTCTTGAAAATGGGGCGATTGGCTTCCTTTCGAAACCAGTATCCGAAGAGTCATTGAAAAAAGTTTTCGAAAACATCAACCTGAACATCAATCAAGGGATCAAAAAGGTCTTGCTGATTGAGGATCAGGAATTTCAAAGCGAAATCATTAAGTCGGCTTTCGCGGAGCAGCATATCAATGTGATACAAGCTTTTTCAGCAACCATGGGTTTAACCAAGTTGGAGCAGGAAACAAATATAGACTGCATCATCTTGGATATTAAGTTGCCTGATGCAGATGGACTGGATGTGCTGGATCAAATAAAATCCATGCCGGCCTATGCTGAGACACCGATTATTATCAATACCGCGTACGATCTGTCCAAAAAACAAATTGACCATATTCGTCAACACACGAAAGCCATGGTTCTCAAATCTGGAAAAAGCAACAACCGCTTAATCGACGAAGTGAAGCTGTTTCTGAACAAGATTAGTTCCGATGACTATTCGCCGGTGAAGAACATTGCCAAACTTGATCAGCTGTCCGCACAAAGCGATAGCTTACAAAATAAGAAGGTACTTATTGCCGATGATGACATGCGCAATGTATTTGCCTTGACAACGACATTGCAGGAGTACAACATGGAGATAGAAATTGCCAACAACGGCTTGGAAGCGGTAGAGATCATGCAAAAAAATGCAGGAAAAATAGATATTGTCCTGATGGACATTATGATGCCGGAGATGGATGGATACGAAGCAATAGCGCAGATCAGGAAGGAAAAAGGCAACGCTAATCTTCCTATTATTGCCGTCACGGCGAAAGCGATGAAAGGCGACCGCGAGAAGTCGCTACAGATCGGGGCTAGCGACTATATCAGCAAACCGATCGATATTGACAAATTACTTTCCTTGATGCGTGTATGGCTAAGCTAAGTGTATCGCATATTAGTTTCATCGAACTACAAGAGGTGGTAGACCTTTTAAGAAAAGTATCCGGCTATGATCTCTCCGGATATAGCAAATCCTCTTTAAAACGTAGGGTACAACGTGTGCTGGACCTCGAACGGATGGATTTGTTCGATTTGAAAAACGCCATCACCAACATAGAAAGTTTCCGGGGTTATCTGGTCAATGAGCTGACGGTAAACGTGACGGAAATGTTTCGGGATCCGCACTATTATGCAACATTACGCAGCGAGGTCGTTCCGTATTTGGAGACCTATCCCAGCCTAAAATTTTGGAGTGCAGGCTGCTCCACGGGAGAAGAGGTCTACTCTTTGGCGATTTTGCTTAAAGAGGTCGGGCTATACGACAGAAGTTTTATTTACGGAACAGATATTAATGGCAACGTATTGGAAACAGCTAGGAAAGCCATATATCCCTTAAAAAAATTCAAGTTATACAGCGAAAACTATAATGCATCAAGCGCACAAGATAGCCTATCAAACTATTATACAGCGATGTATGATGCTGCCATCATCAACAATGAGATTCGGAAAAATATTCTTTTTTCCCAGCATAATTTAGCGACAGACTACATTTTTAATGAATTTCAATTCATATCTTGCCGGAATGTACTCATTTACTTCGACATGGATCTGCAGAACAGAGTTTTTCGGCTTTTCTACGATTCCTTGTGCGAATTTGGCTTTTTATGCTTAGGCTCAAAGGAAACATTACTGAACAGGGATATCATGTCCAATTTCAAAGTGATCAACAAAGAATTCAATATTTATCAAAAGATTAGGTGATGAGTAAAGCAGCGGATATTGTATTGGTTGGGGGGAGCGCAGGGTCTTACCATCTTATTGTCGATATTATCGAGTCCCTACCTCCTTTTTTTTCTTCTGCACTTGTTGTCGTGATCCACCGTAATCCAAAATTCAAAACCCGCCTTGAAGACACCCTATCGACTCGCCTGCACCGTCCCATTATCCAAGCCGGCGACAAAACAGCCATCTCCCCAAACATGATTTATTTTGCCATGCCAGGTTATCATCTATTAATCGAGCCCGACCGTACATTTTCGCTGGATATATCCGATCCCATCCAGTTCTCCCGGCCCTCGATCGACGTGCTCTTTGAATCGGCAGCAGAGGTTTACGGCTCCCGATGTACGGCTTTGCTGTTGTCCGGAGCGAACAGGGATGGTACAGATGGAATGACCGCCATCCGAGAAATGGGCGGCAAAGCCATGGTACAATGCCCGGAAGATGCACAGATCTCCACCATGCCCGAAAACGCTATTCGGGTAAATGACGGCATAGATATCATTAGCGATCAACAGATTATTTCCTACTTCAGGAATTTAAAATAGATGCCCATGAAAAATGTTAATCTTCTGATTTTAGATGACAAAGAGGAAAACATCATAAGTTTATCTGCCCTGCTGGCCGATGTTCAGCACATCAATATCATTCGCTCCACCGATCCCAATGAGGCATTGAAAATCTGTTGGAAAAATGATATCGCGATTGCACTGGTAGATGTACAAATGCCCGATATTAATGGTTTCGAATTTGTCTCCTTATTAAAATCCAATCCTAAAACCAACCATATTATGGCCATTATGGTGACAGCAATATCCAAAGAGGATCGTTACCTACTTAAAGGATTGGAAAGCGGAGCCATAGATTATCTGTACAAGCCGCTTAATCCAGAAATCACAGTGGCAAAAGTTGTATCATTTGTCAATCAAATCCATATCCAAGAGGAAATAAAGCAAAAAAACATTGCTCTCGAAGAATCGAAAAGGCAATTAATATTGGCCAAGGAAGAAGCTGAGGAAGCCCGGAAATCAAAAGAGGGCTTTTTGGCGAATATGAGCCACGAGATCCGAACACCGATCAATGGGATTATTGGCATAATCCATATGTTGCGCAATTCGCAACTCAATAAGGAGCAGCGCGACTGGATACATCGATTGGATATTGCCTCCAATTCACTGCTTTTGATCATCAATGACATCCTCGATATATCGAAGATAGATTCTGGAATGATGAAAGTCGAAAATGAAAGTTTTTCTATCCGGCAGAAGCTGGAAGACATTCGGAACATCTTTAAAGTAAAAGCTTTGGATAAACAACTTGATTTCGAGATGGATATCGATTCCAAGCTTCCGAATTATGTTAAAAGCGACCCCCTACGTATCCAACAAATTATCAACAACTTTATTTCCAACAGTTTAAAGTTCACGGAAAGCGGAAAAATCACACTAAAAGCCGAAGTATTGGAACAGACCGACCTGCAATCGACGGTCCGGCTGACCGTAACCGATACCGGTATCGGCGTCAAGCCTGATGCTATCGACAAAATATTCTTAGCCTTTGAGCAGGCGGACGACGGGATCACCAAAAAGTTTGGCGGTACAGGCTTAGGCCTAGCGATCGTGAAGCGCCTTGCCGATCTACTGCACGGAACGGTTGAAGCGAAAAGCGTTTATGGTAAGGGCTCAGCATTTTCATTTCAGGCGACCTTCGAGCATGCCGAAGATTTCCCTCGTGAAGAAAAGATGGATAAAAAGGTATTGTCTACCTTAGACAAATTTGAAAACCTACATATATTGATCGCAGAAGATAACGACCTGAACAGTTTCATGCTCGCCCATATGTTAGAATCCTGGGGATGCAAGGTCGACAATGTCAAAAATGGCCGACTTGCCGTAGAGAAAGTAAACCAAAGCGACTACGATCTGATCATGATGGATACGCATATGCCCATTATGTCTGGGTTCGAAGCGATTAAAGAAATCAAAAAAAATACGAATCCGCAGAAAGCGTTTATCCCGATCATCACCATATCAGCTTCGGTATTGGAGCATGAACAGGCTGCGGCCTATGAGGCCGGAGCAGATAGTGTTATCGGAAAGCCTTTCGATCCCTTGGACTTACATCAGAAGATAAGCAAGTTGATCAACAAAAAATCGGTAGAACACGGATTAAAAAAATAATTGCTAGCTTTGTTGAAAGCACATATATTAATTCATTAAAATGAAAAGA
Source organism: Sphingobacterium griseoflavum (assembly GCF_014653155.1). Lineage (GTDB taxonomy): Bacteria > Bacteroidota > Bacteroidia > Sphingobacteriales > Sphingobacteriaceae > Sphingobacterium > Sphingobacterium griseoflavum. The sequence goes on from NZ_BNAF01000002.1 coordinate 299,634, forward strand.
CTATTTATTTTTCCTGCGGTTGCGATTGCGCTATCACTAGCGGCATGTGGAGGTTCTGAAAATAAAAACACGTCAACGGATACGGAAGAAACTTCTGCTACAGAGACGCCAGCTACCGAAACAGTGCCAGGCATCGAAAACGTGGAGGTATCAAACACGATCGTAGTAGAATCCAACGATCAGATGAAATTTGACAAGGAATTGCTCCGCGTGAAAGCTGGTGAAACGGTGACATTGACTTTGAAAAACGTCGGTACTTTGCCCAAAGAGTCTATGGGGCATAATCTGATTGTCTTGAAACCAGGCGTAGATGTTGCTACCTTCGCGGGCGAAGCAACAGGAGCAGCAGATGCCGACTACATCCCTAAGACGTCACTATCTTCTATTGCCGCGCACACCAAATTGCTTGGCCCTGGTGAAGAGGACAAGATCTCTTTTACATTGGAAAAAGGGGTATACACATTTATCTGTAGTTTCCCTGGGCACTACGGCGTTATGCAAGGTAAAATAGTTGCGGAATAAGCTCGTTGCAAAACGGGAACGTGAAAAGCACTTGTCGGTCGATAAGTGCTTTTTTGGCTATATAAGCTTGGTTTTTTACAACTTAAATACAATTAAGTTTATTTAATTAGCTAACTTTGAGGCTGTAACTATATACTATTTTTTATGCAATACGACGTAATCGTTATAGGAAGTGGCCCCGGTGGATATGTTGGCGCTATTCGCTGTGCACAACTTGGACTAAAAACTGCTGTAATAGAAAAATACAGCACCTTTGGAGGTACCTGTCTCAATGTGGGCTGTATTCCATCAAAAGCATTATTGGATACGTCCGAACACTACCACAATGCCGCGCACAACTTCGAAACACACGGTATCGGACTGAGCAATTTAAAAATTGATGTAAAAAAAATGATCGATCGCAAAAATGATGTGATCGCACAAAATACCGCAGGTATCACGTTTTTATTCAAGAAAAACAAAATAGATGCTTACGAAGGAGTAGGTTCATTCGTGGACAAGAACACCATTAAGATAACAAAGAGCGACGGAAGTACAGAAGAACTGAAGGCAAAAAACATCATAATCGCTACGGGTTCCAAACCCACCTCTCTTCCTTTCCTTCCCGTGGATAAAAAACGCATCATTACTTCCACCGAAGCATTGAACTTGCAAGAAGTTCCAAAACATCTTATCGTCATTGGCGGAGGCGTGATCGGCCTGGAATTAGGTTCTGTATACGCGCGTTTGGGCGCTAAGGTTTCTGTGGTAGAGTTTGCAAAATCGATTATCGGCACGATGGATGGTGGACTTGGAAAAGAATTGCAACGTGTGTTGAAGAAAAACCTCGGCATGGAGTTTTTCCTTGGGCATAAAGTAACTGGTGCTACAGCGAAAGGAAAAAATGTAACGGTGACCGCTGAAGATCCAAAAGGACAACCGGTCGAACTATCCGGAGACTACTGCATCGTCTCGGTTGGCAGAACAGCTTATACAGAAGGTCTAGGATTAGAAAATATCGGTATCAAAACCGAGGAACGCGGCAACAAAATACCGGTTAACGAGCATTTGGAAACATCCGTTGGAGGCATTTATGCCATCGGCGACGTGGTTAAAGGTGCTATGTTGGCACACAAAGCGGAAGACGAAGGTATCTATGTGGCAGAGCGCATCGTTGGGCAAAAGCCCCACATCGACTATAACTTGATCCCAGGCGTCGTCTATACTTGGCCAGAAGTCGCGTCTGTCGGTAAGACGGAAGAACAATTGAAAGAGGCGGGGGTGAAATACAAATCGGGATCTTTTTCATTTAAGGCTTCCGGTCGTGCCAAAGCTTCTGGTGATACCGATGGTTTCGTAAAAGTATTAGCTGACAGCGAAACCGATGAGGTACTCGGCGTCCACATGATCGGCCCTCGTGCTGCAGACATGATTGCCGAAGCTGTTGTTGCCATGGAATACAGGGCATCAGCAGAAGATATTGCGAGAATTTGCCATGCGCACCCGACATATACCGAAGCGTTAAAAGAAGCAGCGCTTGCTGCAACCGCAAACCGAGCTATTCACGCTTAAACGAAATAAAAAGGCAAGACAGCAATATCTTGCCTTTTTTATGCACCATATCAAATGAATTTTTATACAAGGAAATGGATTAAACCGGAGGATTTGAATCCGAACGGTTCTCTTTTTGGCGGAACATTGTTGCGTTGGATTGACGAAGAAGCTGTCATTTACGCCATCGTACAACTTGGAAACCCACACGTGGTAACGAAGTACATCTCGGAGATCAATTTTGTCAGTTCGGCGAAAAAGGGAGATATCATCGAAATGGGTATTGAAGCGGTGAATTTCGGCCGCACCTCATTAACCATGCGATGTGTCGTGCGCAACAAAATCACCAGGAAGATTATTCTTTCTATTGACAGGCTAGTGTTTGTCAACCTAGATCCAGAAGGAAATCCCACCGCTCATAACAAGACGGAAATTACTTATGCCTATCGTGATTGATGACTGAATAGCTACGACTTCCCCGAAATGATTTGTTTTTTCAGGTCACGCTCTACCCAAAATGATACAATAGGAATAAGAGACAGCAGAAAATAAGTGGCAACACGTTTTAGTGACCATTTATATTCCGACCAACACATAATCAGTAACACGACAAAAAGCACCACCAAAAAGCCATGGATCGACCCAGCGACTTTTACTGCTTCAGGAATGTTAGCGATGTACTTCAAGGGCATAGCGACAAAAAAAAGGATAACCGTAGAAATGGCTTCCCATAAGGCGATCTGTTGAAAGATTCGTAGCATAGTTGATCCAAAAAATGTTTTCGCAAACTTACAGCAAAATGCCACAGTACCTAAAAATTACTTCAGTATTGACGCTCTCCTGACACGTGCCAGCCGTAGCGCCCCTTTGCTGTGCAAGAAACCTGAAAAACCGTTGCTCGATACCCGAAAAATTATGTATTTTTGAGGGTTCGGAAGAAGAACAAAGTCTTAACTACAAAATATTAATAGACAATATAACGTTTGCACCGAGAAGCTGCAGCATATATTGTTTATGACGTTAAAAATAACATACATATGAATTACGACATCGTAGTAATCGGTAGTGGTCCTGGAGGATATGTAGCTGCTATCCGAGCATCCCAATTAGGCTTCAAGACAGCAATTATTGAACGTGAAGCGTTAGGTGGAATCTGCTTAAACTGGGGATGCATCCCGACCAAAGCCTTGTTGAAAAGTGCTCAGGTATTTGAATATTTAAACCATGCGGAAGAGTATGGCATTAAAGTTCAGGGTGGAGAAGCTGACTTTTCAGCGATCGTAAAAAGAAGTCGCGGTGTTGCAGATGGCATGAGCAAAGGGATACAGTTCTTGATGAAAAAGAACAAGATCGATGTGATCATGGGCGCGGCGAAAGTAAAAAAGGGTGGTAAGATTGAAGTGAAGGGTGCTGATGGCGCTGTTAAAGAGTATGCTGCAAAACACACCATTTTGGCAACTGGCGCTCGGTCACGCGAATTGCCCAACTTACCGCAGGATGGCAAAAAAATCATCGGTTACCGCCAAGCGATGAATCTGGCAAAGCAACCTAAATCACTCGTTGTCGTAGGATCGGGTGCAATAGGTGTTGAATTTGCCTACTTCTATAATGCAATTGGCACACAGGTAACGATTGTGGAATTTATGGATCGTATCGTCCCTGTAGAAGACGAAGAAGTTTCGAAACAGTTGGAAAAATCGCTGAAAAAAGCCGGTATCAATATCCTGACGAAATCTGAAGTGCAGGCTGTAGATACATCGGGCGACTTAAGCAAAGTATCTATTAAAACGGCTAAGGGAACAGAAACAATCGAAGCAGAAGTTGTTTTGTCCGCAGTCGGCATCACACCAAACATTGAAAATTTGGGCTTGGAAGAAGCTGGCGTCAAAACAGACAAAGGACGTGTTTTGGTAGACGATTACTACAAAACAAATGTCGATGGTATTTATGCAATCGGCGATATTGTGAAGGGTCAAGCGTTGGCACACGTAGCTTCTGCAGAAGGGATTACTTGTGTAGAGAAGATTAAAGGACTACACGTAGAAGCGATCGACTATAACAACATCCCAGGATGTACGTATTGTTCACCAGAGATTGCTTCTGTCGGTTATACCGAGAAAGCGGCAAAAGACGCTGGTTACGAAGTCAAAGTAGGTAAATTTCCATTTTCTGCTTCGGGTAAAGCTTCCGCAGCAGGTGCGAAAGATGGTTTTGTGAAATTGGTATTCGATGCGAAATATGGCGAACTGTTGGGGGCGCATATGATCGGTGCCAATGTGACAGAAATGATCGCTGAAATCGTAGTTGCCAGGAAACTGGAAACGACCGGCCATGAAATGATTAAGACTATTCATCCGCACCCGACCATGAGCGAAGCAATCATGGAGGCAGCTGCTGATGCCTACGGAGAAGTCATCCACTTATAAAAAACAGGAGAGGCGCCAAAAGGCGCCTCTTCTGTTTTTAACTTAATCCATAAATAAGAAAGTTTCCGAATGGGGTTGGCAAACCCTATTTCAAGACGAGTTTCGATGGAAAAACTTCTGCTAGGGCCTCTCTATCATCTTTGGCACCGATTTGCTGAAACAGTATCTCCGCAGCACGTCGGGCTTGCTTATCTGGATATTGTTCAATACTTCCCATAGGTGGATTTTCCATGTATTTCCACAGTGGATAATTAGCATAACTAATAAAAAATATATCCTTTTTTTGCACCAATCCTTTTTGTCGCACGTACTTCATTACATCCAGTGTCACAAAGTCATTAAAGGAGACGATGGCCGATGGCCGATCGGGAAGCAAAAGTAATTTCTCGATCGCCTCGATATTACCCTGTTCTGTCAGATCTGTGTGCACCACGTATTTCCTATCGAATGACAACTTCTCGCGTCGCAAAGCATCCTTATAGGCTTCAATACGCTCCTGCGAAGCCAACAGGTTTTCTGGCCCGTTTATCAGCGCAATGTTTTTATGCCCGATGGATGCGAAAGACTGTATTGCTTCGCGCATGCCCGAGGATAGATCGCTGAACACCTTGTTTACTCCCTTAATTCGTGGGACACAATCGAAGAACACAATGGGAATTTCAGACTCTTTCAACATCGCAATAAAGCCAAGGTCTTCCGTGTTTTTGCCCAATGACATCAGAATGCCATCTACGCGATGTTTTTTAAACGTTTGGATAATCTGCAACTCCCGATTCGCATCATCGCGAGATTGGCCCATCAAAACGGTATAATGCTGCTCGGCAGCAACATTCTCGATCTCACTGATAGCGGAAGAAAAAAATGGTTCTGAAAGACTCGGTAGAATAACGCCAATCGTGAAGGTACGGCGTTGCTTAAAAAAAATGGCTGTTTGATTCGGTTCGTAATGCAATTCCTCCGCCATTTTTTTAACACGCATTGTCGTGATCAAACCAATACTGGGATGGTCATTTAATGCACGCGAAACAGTAGATGCCGAAATCTTCAACTTCCGCGCAATTTCCTTTATCGTAGCAGGCTTCTTCTTCATACCTTATGGTTTATTGAATACAACAATTATATAGCTTATTCACTTGCTTAAGCTGGTTGGACTTAAACTTACAATTTTTTACCCTATAATCCCAAAATAAAAATCAGACACTTGGGACGTTTGCTGCACCCTATAGTTGTTTTACGATGCATATATCGGCTTTATCAACCGCATAGGTCTCTTGCAAAAAATCTAGGGGTTCCAGATTTCTGAACGCCAGCTCCTTCAGAAAAAAAATTTTCAAAAGCGACAAAAACGGACTCAGCTCTTCCCAGTCGATGTGCTTCAATTTGTTTAGTTGCTCGACGGGATTCCCATCCGTTAGGATGCCCACTTGCTTTTTGGATGCAAAAAGCGCTTTCAAGAAGTGTTTCGTTTTATCGGGCAGAAAGAGCTTTAGCGGAAGATGAGCATTCGCCCGCAGGCGTTCAAAATTCTCCAGATAACTGTCCGGCAGCCCGAAATGTTTCAACGTTTTGGGCAGTACCGCCTCTTCTCCCTGCTCCTCGTAGCACAGCTTCATAAAATCGACCAGCGGTTTAGCAAGGGTACGACCTTCAGTAAACTCCACGAAATTTGCAAACAGGTAATACACCTGCAATAAGTAGTCCCGCTTTGGAAACAACAAATCGTCAACCTCTACCATATACACTGCTGCTTCCATCGCTACCTTGTATTGTTCCTGCTGCATCATGCCAAACATAATAGTGGTTCGTCTTCCTCATCAGAAAGCATGGCAACGCCCGAGAAGGACGGATCAGCGATCCTTCCCTCGCCCAACAGATCAAAACCTTGGTGGATGATCCTGACTTCGACAGCACTAGGCGGATTCTCCACTAAAAGACGTGTCGTTAACTGATCGGGAAGGAGAACAGCGACTCCATATTCTTCAAATAGCATCCGCGTTTCATGCAGTACCTGCAATTCCATCTTACCTAAAGGAAGCACATAGCTATACCCTTCGTCCAAAGAAAGTTTCAGCAATTCGTGCGCAAAAGTAGGATTCGCACCAGTCGGAATTTTTCGATAGTCCCCCTTTAGCAATAGTTCGGGAAAGGGTTCGCTACTGGCGTAGTGGCATGAAAAACGAGTAGACAGCATCCGCCCTAGGCGCTGTGCAAAGGGACGGGTACCATATGTAATCAGTAATTTTTGCATGGGGTTAAAGTATTTGTCCGTCACGCATATGTACCGTGCGGTCCGAAATACTCGCAAGTTCTTCATTGTGCGTAACAATAATAAATGTCTGCTTCAAGGATTCCCGTAGCTCAAAGAATAACTGATGCAAAGACGCTGCGTTTTCAGAATCCAAATTGCCAGATGGCTCATCCGCCAAAAGCAGGGCAGGGCTATTCATCAGCGCTCGTGCGACCGATACACGCTGCTGTTCACCGCCCGACATTTCGGACGGTTTATGTTCTGCACGATGTTTCACCCCTAATCTATCCAACAGCTCCATCCCGCGCATTTCGGCTTGTTTACGACCTTGCCCGCGAATAAACGCTGGGATGCAAACATTCTCCAGCGCGGTAAACTCGGGCAAGAGATGGTGAAACTGGAACACAAAACCAATATGCTCATTTCTGAACAGGCTGATCTTCTTTTGGCTGAGCTCTCCGATGTCCACATTATTGATCACTAACCGGCCGCGATCAGGCTTGTCCAACGTGCCGATGATGTGGAGCAATGTGCTCTTTCCTGCACCGGAAGCCCCCACGATCGAGACAATCTCCCCCTTCTCCACGGAAAGATCAACACCGCGGAGGATTGGAAGCTGTCCGTAAGATTTGTGTATTTGACTTGCCTTCAATATCATATTGCGAAGGTAAGGAAAATGAGACAAAATAAGGGAATCATTTCCGGTTGGGAAGTATGCCCCGAATGTAGGCATCAATATATCGCTTTTTACCAAATATTTACTTGACCCTTCCATTTAAAAACCATATTTTTACCACAAATTTTTTAAGATGAATATTCACGAATATCAAGCAAAAGAAATACTTAAAGGTTTTGGTGTAAGGGTTCAAGAAGGAATTCTTGCGGAAACTCCAGAGCAAGCTGTGCAGGCTGCGCAAAAATTAAAACAAGATTTTAATTCCGACTGGGTAGTAGTTAAAGCACAAATTCACGCTGGTGGCCGTGGCAAAGGCGGTGGTGTTAAATTGGCTAAAAACCATGACGAAGTGCTACAGCGCGCAACGGATATTATCGGCATGCAACTGGTTACTCCACAAACCGGACCTGAAGGAAAGAAAGTTCATAAGATCTTGGTTGCCCAGGATGTTTATTACCCTGGTGAAAATGACACGAAGGAGTTCTATGTTTCCGTATTGCTCGATCGTGCTAAAGGTCGTAACATCATTATGTATTCTACAGAAGGTGGTATGGACATCGAAGAAGTTGCAGAAAAAACACCTCATTTGATCTTCAAAGAAGAGATCGATCCTAAAGCTGGCCTCCAAGGTTTCCAAGCGCGCAAAATCGCTTTCAACCTCGGTCTTTCGGGCCCCTCACACAAGGAGATGGTCAAATTCATCACGGCGCTTTATAAAGCCTACGATAGCATCGACGCTTCTCTTTTTGAAATCAACCCGGTATTAAAGACATCGGACGATAAAATTTTGGCCGTAGATGCGAAAGTTAACTTTGATGAGAATGCGTTGTATCGCCATGCAGATTACGCTGCCCTTCGAGATGTTTTGGAAGAAGATCCTACGGAAGTTGAAGCTGGTGCATCAAATTTGAACTATGTTAAATTAGACGGTAACGTAGGTTGTATGGTGAATGGTGCCGGTTTAGCGATGGCGACGATGGACATCATCAAGATCGCTGGTGGTGAACCTGCTAATTTCTTGGATGTCGGTGGTACTGCCAACGCAGAAACCGTTAAAGCAGGCTTTAATATCATCTTGAAAGACCCTAACGTGAAGGCTATCTTGATCAATATTTTCGGCGGTATCGTTCGTTGTGATCGTGTAGCACAAGGGGTGATTGATGCATACAACGAAATCGGCGACATTCCTGTGCCAATCATCGTTCGTTTGCAAGGCACAAATGCTGCTGAAGCGAAGAAATTGATCGATGATTCTGGATTAAAAGTCTACTCGGCAATTTTATTAAAAGAAGCCGCAGAATTAGTAACCAAGGTATTGAAGGGATAATCCCTCTTTTCCTAGAGATATCGGAAGGCCTTTGCATAACGCTCAAAGGCCTTCCTTGTTTTCGCACATTTTTCATCCCTCAACTTTATCAACCTTCCCCACGTATTTCGGAAATAATAAACTATTTTTGTAAGCTTACATGTAATAGCAAAACACGCTCATTTTAGTTTACTCATGGAACACACACGTATAAAGCAACTATTATTGTCAGAAGAAACTGGCAAAGAAGTTATTGTCAAAGGTTGGGTAAGGACATTCCGCAACAATCAGTTTATTGCGATAAATGATGGCTCGACTCTACACAATATACAAGCTGTAGTTGATTTCGAGCATACTGACGAAGCTGTATTGAAGCGAATCACAACGGGGGCTGCAATTCGTGTCAAAGGCGAGCTTGTAGCCTCACTGGGCAAAGGTCAGCGCGTAGAGATTAAGGTCGCAGAAATAACCATTCTAGGCGATTCAGATCCAGAAAAATACCCATTGCAGCCCAAGAAACACAGTTTGGAATTTCTGCGCGAAATAGCGCATTTACGCTTCCGTACAGGCACATTCAATGCCATTTTCAAGGTACGCAATGCACTTGCCTTCGCGGTGAACAAATTCTTCAATGATCGCGATTTCGTTTATATGCACACGCCAATCATCACCGGTTCGGATGCAGAAGGGGCGGGCGAAATGTTCCGCGTAACCACATTGGATCTGAATAATCTTCCTCGCACGGAGTCTGGCGACATCGATTTTAAGGAAGATTTCTTTGGGAAATCTACTAATCTAACCGTCTCTGGACAACTGGAGGGGGAACTGGCCGCTATGGCATTCGGCAATATTTATACATTTGGCCCTACTTTTCGTGCCGAAAATTCCAACACAACCCGCCATTTGGCTGAATTTTGGATGATTGAGCCGGAAATGGCTTTTTACGACTTGGAAGACAATATGGATCTGGCCGAAGAACTGTTGAAATATGTCATCAATTATGCGTTGAAGACTTGTCCAGATGAAATTGAGTTCTTACGCAATCGCCTATTGGATGAAGAGAAATCCAAACCGCAGGCAGAACGTTCCGAATTGGACCTCGTCGAAAAGCTGCATTTTGTGATTGAAAACCGTTTTGAGCGAGTGAGCTATACAGATGCCATAGAGATCTTAAAACGCAGTAAGCCGAATCAAAAAAAACAATTTAAGTATCTCATCGAAGCGTGGGGCGCAGACTTGCAATCCGAGCACGAGCGTTTCTTGGTGGAGAAACACTTCAAAAAGCCGGTCATCCTAACCGATTATCCGCGCGAGATCAAATCGTTTTACATGAAGCAGAATGAGCCTGATGCGCAAGGTCGTCAAACCGTTCGTGCGATGGACATTCTTTTCCCGGGGATCGGCGAAATGGTCGGCGGATCACAGCGAGAGGAAAACCTGGAGAAGTTGCTGACGAGAATGGCAGAGGTCGGGATTCCGGAAGAGGAGATGGATTGGTTCTTGGATACCCGCCGATTTGGTTCGGCACCGCATGCCGGATTTGGTGTAGGCTTTGAGCGTTTAGTGCTTTTTGTAACCGGAATGACCAACATTCGTGACGTGATTCCATTTCCGCGAACGCCAAAAAGCGCTGCATTCTAATAAGCGTAGATATACAACCGCCGAACATTTTTTATGTTTGGCGGTTCTCTTTTAAAGATAGTTAGGAAGGTCGGGCTCGAATATACCCTGTCGCAGGAGAAAGAGGTATTGAGCATTCGACAATGCCGTCAAAATTTACGATTATGTTGATAAAAATATACGAGGACAATCCCAATCCTAAGGCTATACAGCAAGCAATAGATGTATTGCGAAAAGGTGGAGTCATTATTTATCCTACCGATACGGTCTATGGTATAGGCTGTGATATTACGAACCAAAAGGCGATCGAGCGCGTATGCCAAATTCGTGGGCTACGTCCAGACAAATCTAATTTGTCCTTCATCTGCTACGATTTGACCGACATTTCCAATTATACCAAGCCGTTTGATACAGCAGTTTTCCGCGTGTTAAAGAAAGCCCTCCCGGGTCCTTTCACCTTCATTTTTAACGCGAGTGGGCAAGTTCCTAAGCTACTCAGCTCCAAAAAGAAAACGGTAGGTATACGTGTTCCAGACAACAACATTGTAAGAGAAATTGTTCGCGAACTGGGGCATCCCATTGTCACGTCGTCTATACATGATGAAGATGAAATTATCGAATACGCTACGGATCCGGAATTGATCTACGAAAAGTATCAGGAATTGGTGGATATGGTCATCGATGGTGGATATGGCGGAAATGTAGCTTCGACAGTGGTCGACCTTACCACCGGTGAATTTGAAGTGGTGCGTGAAGGAAAAGGAGACTTAGAAGAATACCTCTAAGTCATTATCTTTTTGCCTCGACCCTTTCTTTCAACGACTTATTGAAAGCTATAAAGCCCGCTACAGTCGGCCCTAGAATCATTTTTTTCAAAAGAGGAACCAATACCCCACTGAAGTGCTCCCCTTGAATAAATTGCGTAGAACCATCTGGTAGGGACTTGAGTATAAAATAATGTTCCCCATCAAAAACACCCGGCAAAAATAGTCGTCCTCTCCAACGCAGCTCCTTGGCTGGCGAAAGGCGAAGCACTTGCGGTTGCATCGTAATCTGCTTACCATCCGGTTGCAGCAATCGTACTTTTACAGACCTACCCTCTTTTGGTGGATCGGATAAAAAATGAATGGTAGGGCTCCACGCTTCATACGCCTGAAAATCTGTAAAAACCGACCAAACCTGATCTATTGTCGCCTGGATTTCAATCTGCTGTTCTATATGTATCTTTCCCATGCCACAAAAATAGCACCGTCAAAAACGATTTCAGTTGACAAATATCAAGAAGTTTTCTTGGCCCGTATACGGCTCAGCGTTTCGGGCGTCATGCCGAGGACTGAAGCGATATATTGTAGCGGTACTTCATTAAAATGATTCGGAAAAGAGGCAAAATAACGCGCATAGCGTTCCTCGGCAGACAGCGCAATAAAATCGAAGATGCGGCTTTCCATCATCGCGAAACATTTGGCCACAAACCTCTTTTCGAACAAGTTCCAATCCGGAAATTCCCTTTCAAACGCGGCATATTCTGTATAGGACAATGTCCACAGTGTGGTATCCGATAGCGCCTGAATATTCCAGCGCGCCGGCTCTCTAAACATAAAGGAAGGGAGATCAGTTAGAAAGTGTCCTGCATCGCCAATCCACTGCGTGACTTCTTTGCTAGCAGTTTCCGCGAAAACACGTACGAGACCCGATGCGATAAAACTAAACTTGTTGCAGCGCTCACCAGTATGAAGGTAGTAGGAATTTTTTGGCAGGAACTCAGGGGAAAATTTTTTGGAAAACTTTTGTGCTTGCGCTTCGCTGATATCAAACATCGCGCAAAAAGCACGGGTTAAGGGCATCATCACAAGATAATGAATTCTTCCACCACCACATGACCTACATACTCGTTCACGCGCCCAATGATCTGTCTACGCATCATTGCTAATTCGTTTTTAATCACCGCCGATTCGACACGCACGAAAAGTTTCTTGTTGTGTATATAGATTTTTTGCGTGCGATTCGCAATCGCACTTCCGATGATTTTGGGCCATGCGGTGACGATCGACGACTCATCAAACTTCGCACGTAGACGATATACTTCGATCCATTTTTCAACAGCTTCTTTTATGCCAACATCATCTTTTGTCGGAATTTCATCAAATTTCTTCTTATACATCGACTATGCCTCCTTGTACGTCAAAAATACGAATTGGCTTTCCTATTTCGTCGAAAATTTGCTTTATTCTTTCCCCATCCGTATCTGTCAAAAATATCTGTCCAAATTCATCTTCAGAAACCAATTGCATCAGCTTACGTGTCCGGTGTTCGTCCAATTTATCGAAAATATCATCCAGCAGCAATAATGGCTTAAAATGTTTGCATGTACGCAAGTAACTGTACTGTGCGAGCTTAAGGGCGATCAGAAATGATTTCTGCTGACCTTGCGAACCAAATTTTTTCAAGAGCATGCCTTCGTGGATCGTGAATAGCAGATCGTCTTTATGTATGCCTTGCGTAGTGCGTTCTAGCAGGCGATCCTTATCTATGGATCGCTTCAACAGGTTCTCGAAGTTTTGTCCCATCAACGGAGACTCGTACACCAATGCTACCTGCTCAGCATCCGTGCTTAGAAACGCATAATAACGTTCAAACTCTGGCAGAAAACGCTCCATAAATTGCTTCCGTCGCTCAAAAATACGGTCTCCGGCATCGACGAGCTGCAGATTCAGTACCTCCAAAAGTCCAGTATCAAAGATTCCTTTTTCCCGAATTTGTTTCAGCATGATGTTGCGTTGCAACAGAATTTTGTTGTATTGGATCAGTATATCCAAATATTGGTTATCTGTTTGCGAGATGACATTATCCATAAATTTCCGACGCTCCTCACTGCCTTCAGTCACGATACTTGTATCGCTGGGCGAGATCATCACTAACGGAAATTGGCCAATATGGTCGGCCAAACGGGGGTAATCTTTCTTGTTCTTTCTGAACTGTTTCTTTTGGTTTCTTTTGAGACTACAGGATATGGTATCGGAAACGTACTCCTTATCAAACTCTCCCTGCACCATAAACCAATCTTCTCCCTTCTTGATATGCTGTGAATCAATAGGGTTGAAATATGATTTACAAAGCGCTAGGTAGTGTATGGCATCCAAAAGGTTTGTTTTACCCGCACCGTTAGGACCCGCAAACGCATTAACTTGCGCCAAAAATTCTAAGGAAGTTTCTGTGTAATTCTTGAAATTTAAGACAGAGAGTTGCTTTAGCCACATGTATTAAGGAAAAATCAAAAATAAAAATTAATAAAAGAAGGGGTGCACCTTCATACCCCACATGCTCCTATTTTTTTATTTCTTCAAAATCCACAAACTCACCAGCTGTTTGTGGGCCCCTCCGTTGTTTTGCGTCTTCCGAAGGAACATAATCCACCGTAATCTTGCCCTCTTGCCCACGGCGAGCGTGTCCCTGAGCTTGTTTAAACTGATCAAACGGATTACGCTGCTGGTACTGATAATTTCCCTGTCCTGCTCCTTGCTGCGCCTGCTCGGCGGCCTTCCCCATTAAGCGCTCAGAAAGCTTGCGCAATGCAATTGGCATCAAGAGGCGGAAAAGAAATTTTACACCGTAAAAAACCAGAAAAAATATAAGAATAAATTTCAATAAAAATTCCATGTGACAAACTTTTTCATCAAATCTACTAAAAATATGAACATGCTTCCGTCAACAAAATGTCAGCATGAAGCCTGTTAACAGATTTTAACGCTATAGGGCTCAACCATTGATGAGGCGTTATGGAACAGCTCACGACGACTTCCCCTTCCCATCCTTCAATGCTTGTCTGGCCTCCTCTATTGCCCGTGCAAATTCTTCCGCCTTGTGGGATCCAATAATGTAAATTAAACCTTCCTTATCCGTCAGCCAAACCGCATCTTTTCCACCGGAATAAAAACGTATTTTACCATTTTTATGTAAATTATAAACCGGGTTATTAAAAATGAACAAACTATAGGGCTTACGTTCCACCTTCACGATGTTATATAGATCGATCTTGACCAAACGTGACGACCATAAACCACTGATCATTAAAAACTTTGACCCAACTACCGTTTTGTAATGCACCATATAGATCATGATAATCGATACGATAATGATACTTACCCCAACGATGAAGAAAAGTTGTCGCGATGCCAAATGTTGCAAATTCAGGTAATAAGCAATAAAACAAAATAGCACTAGAATCATGCGCACGCTTAGCCATGTAGCATCACGCCCAAGATACTGCTTTTCTTGAAATAGATATTGTTCAGCCATAGCCATTATTTATAAACTAAAGTAAGCACTTTTTTTGTACTTTCGGTTATCCGATATCGATTATCCAACCGGTATCCCACCACCCAAATAATGTCTCCATTTCCGTTGACCAAAATAGGGATACGCACCTTCTCGGAGAGGGGAATTTTTTTCTGAATAAAAAAGTCGCTTATTTTCTGCTGCCCACGCATCCCGAGAGGATGAAATTTATCTCCATGCATCCAAAAACGCAAGGTTAAGGGAAAATATAGCTTTGAATAATCTATGCTAGCCCTAGCGTGATGCTTGTCTATTGCACCATCAAATTGCGTCCACATCTGGAAGGAATAAGCCTCAAAATCAAACTCTTTCGCCCCCTCTTCAATATGTAGAAGGGAATTGTTGCCTTCGGTATAACATAGTGGCTGCAACAGCAGATGTGTCCGATCAATGAGCAATTCGTGTTTTCCCGATCGGAAAAGTTTGCCCGATTCGCTAGCCCAAGCGCGCTGCAGATCGCTCAGGATCTCCTTTGCAAAACCAAAGGGTTTGAAAAGCTCGTACAGTAAGGGCAAATTATCTTTATAGCGTGCTAACTTTTCTTTTTCTATCCGCACAATACCATCTTCCGTTGTTAGGAAAATCGCTGCGCGAATTGGTTCGACGAAAGATTGCAGCAAAGCGTAGCTTTCTTGAAAATTCGCAATATTCGTAAGCATAATCTCTTCGAAGTCGGGACTGATTTCCTGGAGCTTTGGAATTACCTCCAGCCGCATCTTGTTCCGCGCATATTTCGTGGAAAAATTTGATTGATCATCGCGAAAATGAACAGCCCATTCAGTGACGTGCTCGCTTACTTCGTCCCTATTCAAAAACAGTAGCGGCCGGATGAGAAATCCTTGTTTTGGCATGATTCCGCGCATGCCACGCAATCCGGTTCCACGTGTAAGATTGAGCAATGCCGTTTCAACATGATCATTTTGATGCTGAGCAATGGCGATCCATTGCGCTCCCTCCTGCTGTCGTAGCTCTTCGAACCAAGCATAACGTAGCTCGCGAGCGGCCATTTGAGTGGATGTCTTGCTATTTGCGGCGTACCGCTCTGTATCGAACCGCTTAGCGAAAAAGGGTACAGCATATCGCGTCGCAAAGCGTTCCACCAGTTTCTGATCTTCATCGGAATCAGCTCCACGTAAACCGAAATTGCAGTGCGCTAGCCGACAATCGTAGCCCAACCGTACAAACATATAAGCCATAAGCATGGAGTCTCGCCCACCGCTAACGGCTAGGATAATCCGGTCGTTTTTCGCAACTGACAGGCTATCCCGGAGGTATTTCTGAAATCGGAGAAGCAGATCCATTGTCCAAAGTTAAGACATTATTCTATCCTAAAGTATTTAACAGGAAAAATTGTCCTTTAACATTTTTTTGCTTTTTTATTAGCTATTTTTGCCGTCGTGAGACATTACTTAATTTTCATCTTCAACCTATGTTGTGTACTGGCTATCTACGCACAACAGGTAACCCCCGGCATGAATCAACCGGGGGAAGATCGCTTAAATTTAGTAAGTTCACGAAATGCTGTCTTTAACGCAAAAACTGGGTATTCTACCTACTACAATGGTGTCTTTGAACATAAGGGAAGCACCTTGTCTGCCGACAGCAGCATTATGTACGAAGACGAGCTGAAGCAACAGTTCTTCGAGGCCTTTGGAAACGTCGTGATTACCCAGCCGTCGGGAACGGTAATCTATGCGGATAAGCTACACTATGATGCCACCCCACAAGTTGCGACCTTAACGAACAATGTGCGGATGGTGGATGCAAACTCGGTGTTGACTACTAATTTCTTGGTATATAAAATGCGTAGCAAAATCGGTACGTATACGGGTGGTGGACGAATTATCTCGAAAGGAGATACCATCACTTCTAAAAATGCCTATTACTTTGAGACTACGCAAGATGCCTATTTTCGAAACAAGGTGGTTGTACGAACACCCAATGTGAAAATATATACGGACACGATGCGCTATAACTCGGCACAGCGCATGACCTATTTTTTTGGTCCCACGAACATCAAGGGAAACAAAAATGAAAACTTGTATACCGAGAAAGGTAATTACAATACGGCAACTGGGGTCGCCAACTTTTCTAAAAACAATCTCTACACCGAAGGAAGTAGATTTCTCAAAGGCGACAGCTTACACTATGACAGAAACTCCGGCTACGGGAAAGCTTTCCGAAACGTAGTCTTCGTTGATACATCGGACAAATTCTACGCGCATGGAGGCTACGGCCTCTACAATCAATCAGACGAATCCATCACCATGACGGAAAAGCCCTTGATCACGATGGTCGTGAACAACGACACAACAAAGACAGCGCCAGCAGATAGCACCGCCGTGATAAATGAGGGGGATTCCAAGAAAAAGAATAGGCGTAAGATTGATAAAAAAGCGGCTGCCACAGAAGAAGTTGACACGGAACAGGAGAACCTTACGCTGCAGGACGATTCCACCTTTGTCGAGCCACCCGAAAAGCAGGTGCCCAAGGTGGATTCGGTATACATGACAGCCGACACACTTTTTTCCAAGATGATCTTACTGAAAGATTACAAGGCATTAGACTTTAAATTGGATCGGAGTGGTGGTGAACTCGACGTGGAAGAAGATGTGGATTACGGCGATGACGAAACCGACATAGGGGAAGAAACCGAAGGAAAAGTGCTGGGCTTGCCAGACTCGCTAGGTGTGGACAGCATTGGCCTAGACAGCGTTGGGAAAAAGGTGCTAGAGAAAGATGTTACAGCACGCGTGCAAAAGCCGGCCGAAATCAAAAAGCCAACAATTAAGGAAGCAAGCAAAGCAGTGATCTTGCAGAAAAATGGAACGACAGAAATTGCGAAAACTTTGCAACAAGACTCCATTATTCGTCAACGAGCCGTCGTTCCGCGTGAAGCCGAAGCAGATAGCTTAATAAATAAGGCGCTACAGGTCGCGCAAGAAACGGATACGGTCTTTAAGGACACCAGCAATACGGCTTACCTTGACACCGCTAGAACACGTATTGTGAAGGCCTATTACAATGTTCGTATGTTCAAATCAGACCTTCAGGCGGTAGCAGATTCCGTGTATTATGGCATGGCAGATTCGATGTTTCGATTCATGGGCAGACCCATGATTTGGTCTGACGGATCGCAAATTTCTTCAGATACCATTTTCATGCAAATAAAACAACAGAAAATGGATAATGCATTGCTGGTGAACAATGCTTTTATGGTCAATGCGGTGCTCGATTCCATCAAATATAATCAGTTGAAAGGGCGTAAGATCACGGCCTTTTTTGCGAATAATGCTATGGATAGGCTTTACGTCGACGGCAATGCCGAAAATTTGGTGTTTTCGGCGAACGACAAGACCAATAAGATCACAGAGATGTTCCACGATCGCGGAGCAAGGATCAAAATCAAGATGGAAGGTAAAAAGATCATCGATTACACCACTATTCGTAAGGTCGATCAGAAAGTGTACCCCTTCCGGTTGGTCACCGCAGAAAATGAGACATTACCCGGTTTCATTTGGCGACCGGAAGACCGGCCGAAATCCAAACAGGACATGATGGATCGGAAACGCGAACTGCCGAAAGGTGGCGCTGCGAATGATGGAGAAGAAAGTAGCAAAGCACCTGACCAAGAGCAGGGCGAACAAGACGGGAACAATGCACTGTCTGAGCCCACAGGGCCAAACGAGGCCAAACCGAGTACGGATGTCAAACCCGGCGCGGCAGCTGCAAAGCCGGCTGCTATTGTGCCTGAAAAAGCGGCAGCTCCCAAGCGTTAGCCGAAATGCATCGTTTACACGCTTGTCTGCATAGTTCAAAACAAAAACCTACCTATTTATTTATTCAATAAAAAATCAGTAAGTTTCCTGACCGCGATGGCACGATGGCTGATCGCATTTTTTTCTTCCGCGGTCATTTCTGCAAAGGTTTTACCGTGACCGCTGGGAATAAAAATCGGGTCGTAACCAAACCCTTCGACACCCCGACGTTGCGGCACAATCGTTCCTTCGATGGTACCATCGAAAAAATGTTGCTGTTCATTCAGGTACAGCGAAATGACTGTCCTGAAACGAGCGGACCGATTTTCTTCCGTTCCTAAGCGTTCCAAAACCAAATCAATATTCTGTTCCATGTCACGGCTTCCCGAATAGCGGGCAGAATATACGCCAGGTTCGTTGTTAAGCGCGTCGATTTCCAACCCGGAATCATCGCCAAAACAATAAAGCCCATATTTGTTCACCAAATAATCGGTCTTCTGTTGTGCATTCTCTTCGAAGGTCACTCCCGTCTCGGGAATATCATCATGGCAATCGATATCCGCCAAGGATTTAATGATAAATTTTTCGTCAACAATAGCCTGTACTTCGACTAGTTTATGGGCGTTATTCGTGGCAAATACAATTTCGAGCATCTTGAAAATTTAAAAGTAAAAATTAAAAAGGCAAAAGTAGAAAGCCAAACATTAGAAAAGTAGTAGATACAAAAGATCTACAATCTAAGTACTTCGTACTAACTACCAATAAACGTTTTGAACTCACCCCAAAAGAGTTTCTTCTTCTCGACGTCCGCAAACATCTCCTCGAAGCTAAAGGTGTTGAACACGGTCGCCACGCGCCCTTTCATATAGGAATTATGGCCAATGTCAGGTAACTTCAGCGAAGCAGGCTCGACGCCGAGCAAGGTAATTTTCTTGGGCTCGAAGAAAGTCATAATGCGCTTAAAATCGTTGGGATTATGCGCATTGGCTAAGTTGACGACCGCTACGTTGGAAAGCGTCAGGTTCAAGGCTCCGATAGTTTTCACAAAGGCTTCCTCTGCCTGCGGCGAAAAATAAGGATAGGCCGGATAACGGAGAATGAACAATATTCCCGTGGACTTATCGCCTTGGTAAATAAATTCCTCGCCAACCGATTCGGTGATTGGCGAGCCTAGGGACCCGCCTCCATCCGCTGGCAGAAATTGCTGTGCCGCCGCGCCGTGCGTGAAGATCGCTTCGGACATCAAAGCCTGCAATGCAGCAGGATTGCATGTTACCAAATTACTCATCCTGATCAACTTAAAAAAAGGAGCATTTGGGGTCTATCGACCGCAGCCCTGCTCCTTCTGTATTAGTATTGTTTACGAAAGATTTAATGACCTAAAACGTACGAGAAAATTAACGGTGCAACAATCGTCGCATCCGACTCCACAACAAATTTAGGTGTGTCAATATCTAATTTACCCCAAGTAATTTTTTCATTAGGCACAGCCCCCGAATACGAACCGTAAGAGGTTGTCGAATCCGAGATCTGACAGAAATAGGCCCAAAACGGAACATCTTCCCATTCCAAATCCTGGTACATCATAGGTACGACACAAATTGGGAAATCGCCCGAAATACCGCCAGCAATCTGGAAGAACCCAACACCTTTACCTCCCGAGTTCTCCCGATACCACTCGCTAAGATAGATCATATATTCGATACCTGATTTTACCGTGCTGGCCTGTAGCTTGCCTTTGATTACATTAGCAGCGAAAATATTTCCAGTCGTAGAATCTTCCCATCCTGGACAAACAATAGGCAAATTCTTTTCCGCAGCCGCCACGATCCAGGAATCCTTTGGATCAATTTCATAATATTGTTCCAGTATACCGGAATTTACAACTTGGTACAAAAACTCGTGTGGAAAATAACGCTCCCCTTTCTGCTCAGCTGCGTGCCAAACATCCTCCAAATGCTTCTGCAAACGGCGGAAAGCCTCTTCTTCTGGTATACAGGTGTCGGTTACCCGGTTATAGTGTTCGTCAAGCAATTCCCGCTCTTGCTCCGGTGTAAGATCTCTATAGTTGGGCACGCGCTTGTAGTGAGAATGAGCGACCAAATTCATGACATCTTCTTCCAAGTTAGCACCGGTACAGGATATAAACTGCACTTTGTCTTGGCGTATCATCTCCGCCAAAGAAATACCCAGTTCTGCCGTACTCATTGCCCCGCCCAACGAGATCAACATCTTTCCTCCCTCCAAGAGGTGAGCCTCGTAACCTTTCGCAGCGTCAACCAATGCTGCAGCATTGAAATGCAAATAATTTTTCTCTAAAAATTGAGAAATAGGACCTTTTTGTGTACCCATAATTTTTTATTTTCTATTCTTCCACAAAGGTACATAAACTGAAGGACTTGCCTGAAGTTGTTTTTATTTTACTTGAGCCTATGCAGAACGCTTAACGCCAGCCCAAGAAAACACAAAATTACTGATCAATATGACAAAATAACATTCCATACTTGCCAGTTTCCCCGCGGGTAATATATCCATAAATAAAAAGTGTCTATCGCTAAACCGACCAGCTTTCACAGCGAGACAAGAATCCTGGCTCTATATCCGCGCCTATACCGATATCATCGGTCACAGCAACGTGATAACCGGTAAATTGGGCTCCACCCACCACGGGGTCTTCCAAATGGCCTAACATGCAGGTGTCCAAATCATAGAATTTCACATTGTTCGTCGCATAGGCGAAATGGATCTTTGCCGCCAAAGCCAATCGGGATTCCAGCATACCGCCAATCATGCAGGGCACCTCATATTCTGCCGCCACTTGTTGAATCTGCAGCGCCCCCACAATACCAGCAGATTTAGAAAATTTGATATTGATATAATCGCAAGCATCGTTGCGGCAGAGGCGATCGGCGTCGCGCGGGCTGTAGACAGACTCATCCGCCATAATGGGTATGATTGTTTGGGTACGCAATGCTGATAGCATATGGTCATTGTAGCTTCGCATGGGCTGTTCGCAAAATTGAATCTTAAAGGATTCCATGCCATGCAGGGCCTCTATAGCCTCCTCAAAAGACCACCCTTGGTTGGCATCCACCCGCAAGGGGATATCGAAACCTACGGCACGACGTATCGCACGTACCCTTTCTACATCGTCTTTTGGCTTCTTACCCAATTTGACTTTGAGTACAGCCGCTCCCGCAGACTTGAATTGCTCGGCCTTCTGCGCCATTACTTCGGGCTCCCCCAGACCGATAGTGATATCCGTTATGATCTCCTTGCGTTGCCCCCCTAAAAATTTATACAAAGGCAAGCCAGCATCTTTTGCGGCAAGATCATGCAAAGCCATGTCGAAGGCCGATTTTATGGTGGTATTTCCCGCGACAAAGAGATCCAGCTCCGCCATCCGTTCGTTTATAGCCAAAGGATCTTTGCCTTTCCAGAGTCGTGCAAATTCGCGCGCAAGCACCAAACAGGTGTCCTGTGTCTCTCCAACAATCATCGGGAAAGCAGAACATTCTCCGACACCGTAGAAACCGGCGTCTGTATGAATACGGATAAACGTGTTTTGCGCATAGTCCATAACCCCTGTGGCGATAGCAAAGGGTTCCATAGGGATGCTCAGTCGATAGATAGCTATAGAAGTAATAATCATTTGGCGTTAAAAGTTAGATGTCGGGAATAAAGTTACTACTAAAAAGTAATATCTCATGTCAAAGAAGCCTTTTTGCCAGCCGTCAAGCACACAAATGCCCGCTCCTGATGCCATAAATCTTCGTGCGAAGCAACTGACTGCCGCCCTTTGGATGTCGGCTGCCGAACCATACCCTATCTGCCGGAAACCCGACAGGAAAACATTGTGGAATTACTCGGACGCCGAAAGAAGGGTATACACCATAGCCTAAATATACCATGCCCTGTAGTTGCCCAAAATTTCCTTAAAATATCATCCTTTAAAAATAAAAGGTCAAAATGACAAATATTAACCTAAAAACATTTTTTTTGAAAATTAAATTTATAAAAAACGTTTTAGCATTAATTTTATAATTAAAATAGATAATTATTTTCATTTTTATTTTTATTTAGAAAAAATGGTATCTATCTTTATAACAGAAAATAGCTGACTGAATACCAATATCTTATTGAAAAGATGCGATAATAAATATAGGAAACGCAAAACAACACCTTAGCAGGATAGACATTATGCAGAAATATTTTAGCGGGATTACTGAGTAGAAATAAAGACAGACAATAATACACACATCTATAAACTTAAAAATAACCTTATGATCACACGAAGAATTAGAAATTCAAAAACAGCAAGAGAAATTGCGATGGCGATCTATACTGAAAAGAAAACACTCCTCTAACCGGCCTACAATATTCGAGGACCGTTTACCGTAAATGTCCCTACATGAAAAAACAGCAATGCGCAGCAATCTTCTTGTCGATGCTCTTTTGGTTAGCATCATCCTTGAGTGCGGCTGCCCAGTCCGAAGACAGCGTGCTTACCCGGGAGTTCCGCATATCCCCCGCACATGCTCAGCACAAAACCATGCAAGAGGTAGTGGAAGAAATCGAGTACATTCCTTTGGAATCTTCCAAAAAAAGTGAGTTCAGTATAAACTCGCACGTAGTGGTGGATAATGACCGGATCATGGTGTACCATTTTTTTACCAACGGTAGATATTTGTTGCTATTCGATAGCAATGGCAAGCTAACCAAGCGCGTAGACATGCCGAAAGAACTTAAGAACAACCGTCATATCTTTTTAAACAGAGAGAAACGGGAGATCTATATCTCCATAGCAGACCACAAACCCAGCGCACGGGTGTACAACTATGATGGCGAACTGCTCCTTGATGACCATACCCTGCCCGCCGGCACTTGTGGAAAGCTCGGCGACAGCTACATTTCCTACCAAGTGCACCGATACCGCTACGATAAAGATACCCCTTACGACCTACTCTATTACAAAGGAAAGGAAGTAAGCGGTAAATGGATGCACTACAAAAGGGATACTTCAGAGCTATTACGCGGCGAAAATGACATGCAGGTGCGTTTTTCTGGCAAGCTGCCCATACTTTCCACCATCTACAACTATAAGCTGCATTTTTTGGGCGAGGCTGGCGTGGATTCGGTTTATCGTTTTGTGCTGCCCAAAAACCTATCCGTTCCCGATGACTTTCTCGACAACAAACTATATATAGGAAAAAAGTATGAATTTTTCAAAGACAACCCGGCCAAGATTGCTTCCTTCCAGAATCATTACCACACACCTAATAACTTGGTATTTAAGCTGGACCATCATGACTTCTATGGTCACGGCGTTACGGATGTCATCTACAATACAATAACCGGCACACTGGTTAACCTGGAATTTCTACAGCCGGATCAGACCAACGATTTTCTACCATTCTTTGAGAAGGACTACTTTTTTAACAACACGAATATTGTGGCCTCCGACGGCACGAACATTTACACCTTGGTAGCGCCGGCCACACTGATCGAGGCCTACCGGAACAATAAGGCCAACAACATTACGGACAAATTCCCGGCCTCACTAGAGAAGATTCTTAAAAACGAGCGCTATACTGATAACTATGTACTGGTACGAATCAAGCTAAAACCCAAGTTTTAACCCGATGAACAGGATGCGTTGCAAAATCATAATCTCCAGCCTACTACTACCCTTGCTCTGCTGTACCAATTTTAGCTTGCTGGGTATGGCGCAAAATAAGGAAAACAACCATACGGACAGTGTGCTTACCTGGGAGTTCCGCATATCGCCGGCACATGCCCAGCACAAAACAATGCAGGAGGTAATGGAAGAGATTGAGTACATACCCTTGGCATCCTCCAAAAACAGTGAGTTCGCCTTTGGCTCCAATATCGTGGTAGATCGGGATAGGATTATCGTGTATCACTTTTTTGACTACAAGAATTATTTGCTCATATTCGATACAAAAGGAAAACTAATCAAACGGATAGATATTCCGAAAGACCGCCTAAACGGCAAACAACTGTTCCTAGACAGGGATAAACAAGAAATCTATATTTCCGACGCACACAACACATCTAAAGCTCTAGTATACAACTATGATGGCACCCTGCTACGTGACGCTCAGACCCTTCCATACGGAATATATGGAAAAATTGGCGATAGCTATATTTCCTACAGAATGCACCGTTACCGAATCGATAAAGATAACCCCTATGACCTCCTCTACTACAAAGGAATGGAAGTGGCAAATAAATGGATGTACTACAAAAGAGATACTTCAGAGCAATTGTCTGGTCAAAGCGATATGCAGCTGCGGTTTTCAGGTAAGCTACCCATTCTTTCCACCATCTACGACTATAAGCTGCACTTTCTGAGCGAAGCTGGTATAGACTCGGTCTATCGCTTTGTGCTGCCCCAAAATCTATCCGTACCCGCAGACTTTCTGGAAAACGAAGTGTTTTGGGGAAAGAAATCTGAATTTTTCAAAAATGATCCGGCAAAGATCGTCTCCTTCCAGAATCATTACCACACCCCCAACAACCTGGCATTTAAGCTAGATCACCTTGACTTCTATGGACACAGGGTTACAGATGTCATCTACAATACGGTTAGCGGCACACTGGTCAATCTGGAATTTCTACAGCCGGACCAGACCAACGATTTTTTACCTTTCTTTGAGAAGGACTACTTTTTTCACAACATAAATATTGTCGCCTCGGACGGCACAAATATTTACACCTTGGTAGCGCCGGCCACACTGATCGAGGCCTACCGGAACAATAAGGCCAACAACATTACGGACAAATTCCCGGCCTCACTAGAGAAGATTCTTAAAAACGAGCGCTACACGGATAACTATGTACTGGTACGAATCAAGCTAAAACCCAAGTTTTAACCCGATGAACAGGATGCGTTGCAAAATCATAAACCCCAGCCTATTACTACCCCTGCTCTGCTGTACCAGTTTTAGCTTGTTGGGTATGGCGCAAAATAAGGAAAACAACCATACAGACAGCGTGCTTACCCGGGAGTTCCGCATATCCCCCGCACATGCTCAGCACAAAACCATGCAGGAGGTAGTGGAAGAAATCGAGTACATTCCCTTGGAATCTTCCAAAAAAAGCGAGTTTAGCATAAACTCCGCTGTTTTGGTCGATAAAGACAGGATCCTGGTGTACCATTTTTTTGACTACGACAATCATTTGCTCATATTCGACACAACAGGAAAACTAATCAGGCGGGTTGATATCCCGAAAGATTGGCTGAACACAAAAAAGCTTTTTCTAGACAGAGTAAAACAGGAGATTTATATTTCCGATCTAGATTACAAGACCAAAACACTGGTGTACAACTATAACGGAGCACTGCTACGTGACGATCAGATCCTGCCATATAAAACATATGGAAAAATTGGCGATAGCTATATCTCCTATAAAATGCACCGCTACCGTATTGATAAGAACACTCCCTACGACTTACTTTACTACAACGGAATGGAAATATCCGATAGATGGATGCACTACAAAAGAGACACCTCGGAACTATTGGACGAATATGACTATCATATCCTGTTTTCCGAAAAACTTCCGATACTTTCCACCTCCTACGACTACAAGCTACATTTTCTAGGCGAAGCTGGTATAGACTCGGTCTATCGCTTTGTGCTGCCCAAAAACCTATCCGTTCCCGATGACTTTCTCGACAACAAACTATATATAGGAAAAAAGTATGAATTTTTCAAAGACAACCCGGCCAAGATTGCTTCCTTCCAGAATCATTACCACACACCTAATAACTTGGTATTTAAGCTGGACCATCATGACTTCTATGGTCACGGCGTTACGGATGTCATCTACAATACAATAACCGGCACACTGGTTAACCTGGAATTTCTACAGCCGGATCAGACCAACGATTTTCTACCTTTCTTTGAGAAGGACTACTTTTTTAACAACACGAATATTGTGGCCTCCGACGGCACGAACATTTACACCTTGGTAGCGCCGGCCACACTGATCGAGGCCTACCGGAACAATAAGGCCAACAACATTACGGACAAATTCCCGGCCTCACTAGAGAAGATTCTTAAAAACGAGCGCTATACGGATAACTATGTACTGGTACGAATCAAGCTAAAACCCAAGTTTTAACCCGATGAACAGGATGCGTTGCAAAATCCTAGACCCCAGCCTATTCTTATCGTTGCTCTACCTAACCTGCTTTAGCTTGCTGGGCATGGCGCAAGAAAAAAAAGGAAGGCTGGCAGGATTGGTCGTAAATGCATCATCCAATCAGCCTATTGCAGATGTAACGGTATCCGCCTATGCGGCAAGCGATTCCACCGTCATCGATTTTACGTACTCCGATTTAAAAGGCCAGTTTGCAATTAACTTAAAACAGCATGATCGTGTCTATTTGGTCTTTAAGCACCTCAATTACCAAACAAAAGTTGAGCATATATCCTCCTTTAATCGGGACACCTTAAGTAGCCTGACTACACAGCTAGAACAAAAGACACACGAGATAGAAGAAGTGGAGATCACGCGATTCAAAGAACCCGTTTCATTCTCGGGCGACACGGTGATATTCAGCGTAGATGCCTTTAAGATGGACTCCAGCACGGTTGTCGAAGACCTGCTACGGAAACTACCGGGGTTAATTATTTGGTCGGACAAAAAGATCACACTGAACGGCAAAGAGATCAACAAGGTGTATGTTGACGGAAAACCTTTTTTTTTCGGCGACCAACAATTTGCTATACAAAACCTACCGAACTACGTGGTTGACCGAGTCAAAGTCTACGATATAAATCCGAAAACACCTGCTGGCGGGAAATCCACGGTTTTGGATATTGAACTCAAAGCGGATAAGAAGACAGGGATGTTTGGAAAAGGAGCGCTAGGCGGTGGATCTGATAAACGGTATAATGCCGAGGCGATGCTGGCTCGATATACGCCTATTTGGCGGGTAGCCGCAGTAAGCAACGTCAATAATATCAATCGCATCAACCTCCGAATGGAAAACCTCCTGTCCGACTTGTCGTACAATGCGGCTTCGTCACTTTCCTCCAGCTCCAATATCGACGTTCAGGGCGTGTTCGGATCGCGGACGCACGCCGCCGAAGTAAATGTAAACAAAGGCTACAACTATACCCTCAATTACCTGACAAACAACATCAACAACGATATCGTCAGCACCTATGCGCTTTACGGCATAAATAACCAAACGAACAACCTGAGCCATACCGACAGAAGAAATAACAAACACCAGGTAGAGCAGCGATTTGACAAACGCATCGGGAATAAAAAATCGATAAATGCCAATATAAAATTTGCAACCGAAAACAGTACCAATGCAATAACAAGCAATAATAACAATATTTTTTCCGGCAACAGCTATATCGGAACCTCGGACATAGACCAGTCGGACCGTATCCAATCCATTATCGGGCAAATGGCTTACCAAGCTGATTTTAAAACCAAACTTCGCCGGCGTGTTCTTTTTAACCTGCAATATATGCTGGATTACACCGATGCCAATAGCGAAAGTAAAAGCGAGTCGAACACCACAGCGCAGCTCGCCAACGGTCGGACGGACGACATAAGCTTTGACCGCTTGCAGAATAGTGAAAACACCAAAAACACACACCGCATCACTACCTCATTAAATGGCGTAGGGGCGTATATACTGAATCCAGCAGTCGTTAACATGAATTTATCGGGAGATTGGACAATCGATCGTGGAAATCTATCACAAGATGTTTTCGACAGAAACCAGACGACGCCCGATGCGGGCTATACGCTTTATAACACGCCCCTTTCCTACGCCACGACAAGGCATAGGGCAGAATTTAAGCCGGGAATCACATTCAGCAAAACATTTTTACGGTCGCAAACGAACCGCTACTCCAACAGTTGGCAGTTTCTGACCACGCTTCGCGCGATCATCGTCGATTCCAAAAATTCGTCCAGTTATTTTTATCATAACTTCGATCTGGATTACGCTAACTTCATCCCTTCTGCTAGTGTAGAATGGAACAAAGAAATCCCCAAATCATACAGCAGAAAATTTACGATCGAAATGCTCTCCGAAACGCGAGAACCCAGCTTTTTAGTGATGGCCCCACTGATAGACACGACAAACCTATTTTATCGAGCCTTGCCCAATCTAGGGCTCAAACCCGAATTGAGCAGAAAATATAAGGCAACATACAACTACACCAATATAAAGAAATATGGGAATGCCATTACGGCGGCGATAGATTATGAAAAAATAGGCAATACCCTATCGGACAGCACCTATATCGAGGAGGAAGCTACTTTGTTCAAGGCCATAAACCTCGATGATTCATACGCCATTGGCCTATCGCTAAAAGTAAACAATACATTTAACTTGTTCGAGCGAGCGATAAAGACAAGTGGGGAGGTAAACCTGAGACAGTCGCAGATCGAGCGGTATATAAACAGCGCAAAACAACGCAGTGACAACACATTTCTGAACGCCGCAGCGCGGATCTTTTATCAGGTCAATCCTGCTTCTGACCTGAATTTTGAGGTCTTATACGATGGATATAGACTGGAGCGAGACGAGGAGCGCTATCTATCCCAAAACATCAATTATTATCTCGGTTATTCCATAAGGTTAAAGAGCAGATGGAATTTAACAAGCAGTATGACGAGAAGATACAATAACAATGTGGATGCCCACGCTTATATCTGCAATGTAGACATCACCTACAAAGCCTTAAAAAATAAACTAGGAGAAGTCAAATTTTCCATTTTCGATCTATTTAACAATAACCTGAGCATCACCAACTATCAAAATAGCATCGGCGTAGCCACGCAAACAACCAACAACCTAAAGCGCTATTTTATGGTATCCTTTGCCTATTACCCTAGAGTATTTTAAGTTCCACAACGCGGCACGAGAAAGACCGAGCCATTATGCCTTTTATGCGTGCAAGCCAGCCGGAAATTCCAATAAAAAACGATACATTAGCTTATTGATTAACTTACCACATGTATGACATATAAATTTATCCTGCTATGTATTAGCCAGCTCGTCCTGGGGCTAACACACGCGCAAGAAAAGAACACACCATTGACCTGGCAAGACATTCCGAGCTGGACCTATAACCGTACAGGAATGGCTGTACCCAGCCCCGATGGAAAATGGATCGGCTACATCGCTGGCCCGACGCAAGGCGACCTGACGCTAAACCTAAAAACCACGGCAAACAGCAGCCAGCAGTACCACTATCCGATTGGCGGACAAAATAGTGGTATCACGTTCTCCGAGCATAGTAATTTTGTCGCTTTCTACCAGTCGCCTGACTACAAAACCATCAAGAGCAACGAAAAAGCAAAAAAGCCCAATCTAAAGAAACTACGCTTGGTATCGCTAAAAGATACCGCGTCGGTTGTTTTCGAAAATGTGCAGAAATTTGATTTTTCTAACGAAGACGGCAATTGGCTTGCCTTACGCTTCGACTCGCCCACGCCCGCTCAAAAGAATGAAACGGCCGGAAAAGGCGCTAATTTGCTGCTGTATAACCTGAACAACAAAAAGAAGTTCAACATCGGAAGCGTACACGACTATGCTTTCAATAAAAACGGAACGCTGTTAGCCTACAGCGTGGATGCTGACGGCCAAAATGGCAATGGCATTTTCCTGCTGAACCTCAACACCGGACTGACCACCGTGATTCAAAACGATGAGGCTACATTCAGCAAGATCAACTGGAATAAAGAGGGCACCGCATTTTCGCTATTGAAGTCCAAGAAAAACAAAGATTACAAAACCCCTGTATACAGTTTAATCGGCGTGAGAAATGTTCTCGCGAAAAATCCCGAGACCCACAGCTACACCGGTTTAAAGGAACAGCAGATTACCGCCGGATATGGTATCAGCGAGAATAGCGTTCCTTATTGGAGCAAAGATCTGAGCCGTATTTTCTTTGGTATTGCAAAAATCGAAAAAACAAACGTACAACCGGAAAAAACGCAGGACGCGAAGGTGGATAGCCTTGCGCAAAACGTGAAGTCCGCCGGATTGGTCGACAGCACACAACGCAGCACCGATTCTACAGCGGCCGCCTTAGCAACCAAATCTCCGCAAAAGCCGGCTACCAATAAAAAGGAACTGGAAAAGCCTGATATGACGATCTGGAACTGGCAGGATAAGCGATTACAGTCTTCGCAACGCACGCAATTGGAGCGTGACAAAAAATTTAACATCATGAGCGCTTGGGAAATTGCCTCAGACAAATTCGTATCGCTTGCCGACAGCAACCTCCGCTCCATCAGCCTCGCTCCAAACCAAAAGATAGGTTACGGACTGGATTTCTCGCCTTATGAATTTACCTCCAATTTGGATGGACAACGCTTCGCGGATGTTTACATTGTCGATATCGCGACCAGTGAACGTAGGCTCGCTATCGAAAAGCTGTATCTCAACGCCAGCTTCAGCACCAGCTTCTCGCCCACCTCATCGCATATCCTGTACTACAATGAAGGGGATTATTATGTATTGGATGTAAAGACGTTAGCAAAAACCAATATTACCAAAAACATCCCAACATCGTTTATCAGCGTTACCGACGACCATAATGTTTCCAAACCAGCGACGGGAACTTTTGGTTGGACGCACGATGGCCGCTTTGTGCTATTGAAAGACAACTACGATCTCTGGAAGGTATCTTTAGATGGGAAATCACATCAACAATTAACCGATAATTGGAAAAGTAAAAAACTGTTTGCCACATCGTACAACAACATTTATCCCGACGATGAAGATATCGACCTCTCGAAAGACCAATATTTTGGCGTAATGGATGATAACAATAAGCAAACAGGCATTGCTTTGCTGCCAGCGAAAAGCGACAAAATGCAGGTACTCACCCTAGAGGACGCCTACATTGGTCCGGTAAACAAGGTGAAACATGCCTCCGCTTTCTTTTATAGCCGTCAAACACCTACTGTATCACCGGAGCTTTATATGTCTACCGACAAGATGTTAACATCGCCGGTCAAGCTCGTTGCAGACAGTGCCAAACAGCTCCTTTCTGCGGGTAGCAAACTGATTTCTTATATCAGCGATCATGGCGACACTTTACAGGCGGTTCTATATTTACCGGCCAACTATGTCGAGGGACAAACCTACCCGACCATCACGTACATCTACGAGCGCCTGACGAACGGCAAGAATAGCTATTCGCTCCCAGCCTATCCCGGTGGCGGCTTTAACCGCGCTATGTACACCAGCAATGGTTACGCCGTGCTGATGCCCGACATCAAGTACAAGTTAAACGACCCCGGCATGTCTGCAGTGGCTTGTGTGGTGCCGGCTGTAAAGGCCGCAGTGGCAACAGGTATAGTCGATGAAAAGAATGTAGCGATCCACGGGCATTCCTGGGGCGGATATCAAACCTCCTTTTTGATCACGCAAACTAACATCTTTAAAGCGGCGGTAGCCGGTGCACCATTAACCAATATGATTTCCATGTATTCCTTAATTTATTGGAATTCGGGATCGTCTAATCAGAGCATCTTCGAGTCCAGTCAAGGCCGACTCACCACCGGTTATTGGGACAATTGGGATGCCTATGCCCGTAACTCGCCTATTTTCCATATCAAAAACGTACAAACGCCGTTGATCATTATGCACAACGATAAGGATGGCGCGGTAGACTACACACAAGGAATTGAGTATTTCAATGGTCTGCGCCGTCTCAACAAACCAGTAGTCTTGTTGACCTACAACGGCGAAAACCACGGCCTCGCCAAAGAAGTGAACCAAAAGGATTATGCCGTGCGCATGATGGAGTACTTTGACCATTACCTAAAAGGTAAAGAAGCCCCAGATTGGTGGTCCAAAGGCATTGATTTTATGGCACTTCCGAAACACTTGGAGGATAGGGCTTTTGAGGTTTCTTCTATAGATTAATATCTTCCAGCCATACTCGGCACCATTGTATGGCTGGATATATATATTATTTATAAATGTAGCCCCTTTACAGGAGATTCGAGGAGCATGCTCCTTCGCCAACTGTACTACTGCTGGCCGTATTGGCGGTATCCTGCATGGTTTCGACCGTACAGCTTTTCAAACTCGAGGTTCCAAGTAGCATAAAGGCACAATCCCCTTATTTCGTCATGTAAAAACGTTATAACAGCATGTTACTGTGTCGCACCTTCATGTAAATGGTTCACATCTTCATGTGAATAATTCGCTTCTTCATATAATTGCTTCACATCTCCATGTGATTGCTTCACATCTTCATGTGAATGGTCCGCATCTTCATGTGAATGGTCCGCATCTTCACGTGAATGGTTCGCATCTTCACGTGAATGGACAGCATCTTCACGTGAATGGACAGCATCTTCATGTGAATGGTCCGCATCTTCATGTGAATGGTCCGCATCTTCATGTGAATGGTTTGCATCTTCATGTGAATGGTTTGCATCTTCACGTGACGAAACCAACCTGATGTTCGAGGAAATGACATCTTCACGCCACGAGAAATCACGAACATTGTCCAAATAAAACGGCTTACACCAGGTAGGCAATCTTTGTCATTATTCGCATTTACACCTTAATCGACTGCGTAAGATTAGACCATACCCTTTGTATGGATAGCTTTACACTTCGATCAATACCTCCTGTCCTTGCTTTACTTTTACGATCGCATTTTGCGACGACAACGTCCTGCGAAAAATCGCTGCCTGCACCGATGTCCATTCAACAAATACATCGATAGTTTTCTCGTTCAACCAGCACATCAACGATTATTCGCCCATTAACCATCATGACAGAACGAAGTTTCCCAGCCTAGAACGATTTCAAACAGGAATACAATATCAACAAAAAAATGCCTGTTATTTATAAATAAACTAATAACGATCTGTATTTTTTATAAAATCATTAAGAAAATAAGTTTTTTATTCGTATATTAGCAACCTAATATTTTGAGGAGAAGATGATAAACGAAAGATTACCAGAACAAGGGTTGTATAACCCCGACTTTGAGCACGATGCCTGTGGGGTAGGTTTTGTAGCGCACATCAAAGGTCAAAAGTCGCACCAGCAAGTGAGAGATGCATTAACCATGTTGGAAAACATGGAGCATAGAGGTGCTTGTGGCTGTGATCCGGAGAGTGGAGATGGTGCTGGTATCATGATCCAGTTGCCACATGAGTTCCTATGGGAAGAGTGCATCAACTTAGGTATTCAATTGGAAGAGCCTGGATATTACGGTACGGGGATGGTATTCTTACCAAAAGAAGCAGACCTCAATACGATCTGTCGTGAAGCCATTATGGAAGCGACGGCAAGCCGGGGCATGAAGTTCCTAGGCTTTCGTGATGTTCCTGTTAGCCGTGAGGGTATAGGCCCCACTGCTTTAAGTGCTGAGCCAGAAATTGTACAGTTTTTTGTTTCCCGTCCTGATGGCGTCTCCACCACCGAGGACTTTGAACGTAAGCTTTTCGTCCTAAGACGTCTGATCATCCAGCTCGTCAAGCAACACCAAGAATATCCATTACCCTTATACATCGCATCGCTTTCTTGTAAAACGATCATATACAAAGGTCAGTTAACGACCTACCAAGTAGGCACATATTACGACGACCTGAAAGATTCACGTGTTGTTTCAGCGTTCGGCCTGGTGCACTCCCGTTTCTCCACAAACACGTTTCCATCTTGGTCGTTGGCGCAGCCATTCCGCAATATTGCGCATAACGGCGAAATCAATACGCTGACCGGAAACCTAAATTGGTTCTATGCCGGTGCACGCGCACTTTCTTCACCATACTTTACCGAAGAAGAAATGCAGATCCTTTTGCCCGTGGTAGATCGCGGACAATCCGATTCTGCATGTTTAGACAATGTCGTGGAACTGCTATTGCATAGCGGAAGAAGCCTTCCGCATGTGATGTTGATGCTCGTACCTGAAGCCTGGGATGGCAACACCCAAATGGATCCCTTGAAAAAAGCTTTCTATGAGTACCATGCGACCTTAATGGAACCTTGGGACGGCCCTGCCGCGCTTTGCTTCACGGACGGCAAAACCATAGGCGCTACACTGGATCGTAACGGTCTGCGCCCATTACGCTTTGCTATTACTTCAGACGACCGCGTTATCGTGGCATCGGAAGCAGGGGCATTACCTATCCCAGAAAGTTTGATCATCAAAAAAGGACGCCAACAACCGGGTAAAATTTTTGTGGTCGATATGGAGAAAGGCCAAATTCGTTCCGACGAAGAGGTGAAAGGGGAATTGATCCGTCAGCAACCGTACAGCGAATGGTTAGACAACTACAAGATCCGCATGGACGAGCTAGAAGAGCCGCGCGTAAGCTATACCTACCTGAAAAAAGAATCGGTATTTAAATACCAACAAGCTTTCGGTTATTCACGCGAAGACCTGGAAACGATCTTAACACCTATGGCCCTCACGGGTTACGAACCGATCGGCTCGATGGGTACCGATGTGCCGTTGGCTATCTTATCTGACCAACCGCAACATCTATCAAGCTATTTCAAGCAATTTTTTGCGCAGGTCACTAATCCTCCGATCGATCCAATCCGTGAGCGCTTGGTCATGAGTTTGGCGACCTTTATTGGAAATGCCGGAAACATTTTAATTGAAGACAAAAAATTCTGTCATTGCGTCACGTTGGAGCATCCAATTTTGACATCAAGTGAATTGGAAAAATTACGATCGATAGATACCGGTATTTTTCAAGCGAAAACTTTGCAGCTTTATTTCCAAGCAGACGGAAAATCAGGATCTCTTGAAGCCGGTTTAGAAAGACTTTGTCGCTACGCCGATGATGCCGTACGCGATGGATTTGAGGTAATTATCCTTTCGGATCGTGCAATCGACTCGCAACATGCGGCGATTCCATCCATTCTTGCGGTATCCGCCGTACATCACCACCTGATAAAAACAGGTAACCGCGGAGCGGTAGGTCTTGTGGTCGAAGCTGGGGACGTATGGGAAGTGCACCACTTCGCCTGCCTATTGGCATTCGGTGCTACCGCCATCAATCCATATATGGCCTTGGCTTCCATCCGGACGATGAAGGAGCTTGGACAGATCGAAACAGATTTGGTTTGGGAAGACCTGAAGAAAAACTATGTGAAGGCGATTTGTGCGGGTCTACTGAAGATATTTTCTAAAATGGGGATTTCAACTTTGCAGTCTTACCATGGAGCGCAGATCTTCGAAGTGTTGGGTATTGACAAATCTGTCGTAGACGATTACTTCTGCGGTTCTGTATCCCGCATTGGCGGGTTAAAGTTAGACGATATTGCGAAAGAAGCGCTTTCCAAACACTGGCGAGCGTTCGGAGAATCCCGCGTGGAGAAAAAATTATTACCAGAAGGTGGTCTGTACCAGTGGAAACGACGTGGCGAGGGACACCTTTGGAGTCCTGAAACCGTACACCTTTTACAAAAGGCCTGCCGTACGACAGACTACAACTCCTACAAACAATACGCATCTATTATCAACAACCAGAAGGAGCGTATGTTTACGCTGCGTGGTTTATTGGATTTTGCAAAACATAGAACTCCGGTATCCATCGATGAGGTAGAACCTATCGAAAACATCATGAAGCGTTTCGCGACAGGCGCCATGTCCATGGGATCTATCTCTACAGAAGCACATAGTACATTAGCGATCGCAATGAACCGTATCGGAGCGAAGAGCAATACCGGCGAAGGAGGAGAAGATCCGGCGCGTTTCGAGCGCTTGGCCAACGGTGATTCGATGCGCTCGGCTATCAAACAAGTTGCATCGGCGCGTTTTGGTGTAACGTCACACTACCTTACCGAAGCCGACGAGATCCAGATTAAAATGGCGCAAGGTGCTAAACCTGGTGAAGGTGGGCAGCTTCCGGGCCACAAGGTGAATGACTTTATCGCGCGCTTGCGCCATGCAACACCGGGCGTGGGCCTAATATCGCCACCACCGCACCACGACATCTACTCCATCGAAGATTTGGCTCAGCTCATCTTCGACTTGAAAAATGCCAACCGCGCGGCCCGTATCAACGTTAAGCTGGTATCGAAAGCCGGTGTAGGTACGATTGCAGCGGGTGTCGCGAAAGCGCACGCCGACGTTATTCTGATCGCTGGTTATGATGGCGGTACAGGAGCATCGCCGATAAGCTCGATCAAACATGCAGGCTTACCTTGGGAACTCGGCTTAGCTGAAGCTCATCAAACCCTCGTACAAAACAGATTGCGTAGCCGTGTCGTATTGCAAGCTGATGGCCAAATGAAAACAGGGCGCGACATTGTTATCGCAACCTTACTAGGTGCCGAGGAGTGGGGTGTGGCGACCGCGGCGCTGGTGGCAGGTGGATGTATCATGATGCGCAAATGCCATTTGAACACTTGCCCTGTCGGCGTAGCCACGCAAGATCCGGAATTGCAGAAACTATTCTCCGGAAAGCCGGAAGATATCGTGAACCTATTCCGCTTTTTGGCCGAAGAGATCCGCGAAATTATGGCAGAGCTTGGCTTCCGCAGCATCAACGAAATGGTGGGACGTGCACAGTTCCTTAAGAAACGAGAAAATATCGACCATTGGAAAGCTTCAAAAATCGACTTCTCCAAAGTGCTTTACGTGGCTCGTAACGAACCGTCGGAAAGCCTATACAATACGCAAGAGCAGGATCACGGCATGAGCATGATCTTAGATTGGGGTTTGTTAAAGCAAGCCAAATCAGCGCTAGATACAAAGACCCCTGCCTTCGGCACATTTAAGGTGAAAAACACGGATCGCACGATAGGCACCATGCTATCCAACGAAATCTCTAAAATTTATGGGGCAGATGGTTTACCTGATAACACCATTAACTTCAAGTTTGAAGGCTCTGCAGGGCAGTCTTTTGGTGCCTTTGGCGCAAAAGGTCTTTCTTTTGAGCTGGAAGGCGAGGCAAACGACTATGTTGGCAAGGGCCTATCTGGGGCGCAGTTAGCCATTTACCCGACAGCTGACAGCCCATTGACGGCACATGACAACATCATCATTGGCAACGTGGCCCTGTATGGCGCTACCTCAGGGCACCTCTTTATCAATGGTATGGCCGGAGAACGCTTTGCTGTCCGCAACTCGGGCGCGACAGCCGTCGTAGAAGGTATAGGCGACCATGGTTGCGAATACATGACGGGCGGACGTGCGTTGATCTTAGGCCCAACGGGCAGGAACTTCGCCGCCGGCATGAGTGGAGGTATCGCATGGATATATGACATCTCGGGCACCTTCCGCGACAACTGCAACCAAGAGATGGTCGATCTTGACCCACTGGATACCGAAGATGAAAATGCCATTATTGCATTACTGAAACGGCATATTAACCTGACAAGTAGCGAGCGTGCCAGCTTCATCTTGCAAGATTGGGCAAATGAAAAAGGTAAATTTATCAAGGTATTCCCAAGGGAATACAAGAATGTGTTACGTAAAAAATTAGTGGAAGCTTAATTTAGCGGAGGAAACAGACATGGGAAAACCAACAGGATTTTTAGAATATGAAAGAGCGCTTCCGCAGAAAGATACTGTAGAAAGCAGAAAGCAAAATTACCAGGAATTTGTACATAGCTATTCCGATGATCAATTAAACAACCAGGCCGCGCGATGTATGAACTGCGGCATACCATTCTGTCATTCAGGCTGTCCGCTCGGCAACGTGATCCCGGAATTCAACGACGCCGTTTACGACGCCCGTTGGGAAGAGGCCTACAACATTTTGGTATCAACCAACAATTTCCCGGAGTTTACCGGAAGAATATGCCCTGCACCATGCGAAGCCGCTTGTGTGCTTGGCATCAACAAATCGCCCGTAGCGATTGAAGAAATCGAAAAGCATATCATTGAGATTGCCTTCAAAAACAACTTCGTGAAACCGAATAAAAATTTCATCAAAACGGGTAAGAGCATTGCCGTGATTGGTGGAGGGCCGGCCGGCTTGGCTGCCGCAGCACAATTGAATAAGGCGGGTCACGATGTCGTCCTATACGAACGTGATGATAAGGTCGGCGGGCTGTTACGCTATGGCATCCCAGATTTCAAACTGGACAAATCGATCATCGATCGTCGCATAGCCGTTATGGAGCAGTCAGGTGTCGTATTTCGCACCAATGCCGAAGTGGGTGTGAATGTGCCAGTCAGTGAACTACAAGCATATGATGCAATCGTGCTGGCCGGAGGATCAACGGTACCACGCAATCTTCCCATTCCAGGCAGGGAACTTAAAGGCGTACATTACGCCATGGAGTTCTTGAAACAACAAAACAAACGAGTGGGCAACTCGCCTATTGAGGTAGAGGAAATACATGCAGCGGGCAAGAACGTATTAGTGATTGGTGGTGGAGATACCGGCTCTGATTGTGTAGGCACATCGAACCGTCACGGCGCAAAAAGTGTTACGCAATTCGAGTTGATGCCACAACCGCCTAAAGATCGTACGGTCGCCATGCCTTGGCCTACCTATCCTATGCTGCTAAAGACAACGACTTCTCACGAGGAGGGATGCCAACGTCACTGGAGCGTCAGCACAAAAGCCTTTTTAGGCGATGATCATGGTCATGTACGCGCCGCCCTTGTAGTAGATTTGGAATGGGAAACAGATGCACTCGGTAGACCAACCAAATTCAAAGAGGTAGAAGGATCCGAGCGCGAACTGCCTTGCGAGCTAGTCACGTTAGCTATGGGCTTTTTACACCCCCAACACGAGGGTCTACTGCAGCAGCTCGGCGTAAAGTTGAACGGTCGTGGCAATGTGGATGCGACGGAAACAGACTACAAGGCATCTGCCGATAAGGTATTTGTGGCAGGCGATATGCGTCGCGGACAATCCCTCGTAGTATGGGCGATCTCCGAAGGTCGCGAATGTGCGCGCAAAGTAGACGAGTTCCTCATGGGATATTCGGAACTGGAGCGCAAAGATAAAGCTGTCTCATACGCTTAATTTCATATACTTTAGTAAAAAGTGAGAAACCGGACTAGGTCCGGTTTTTTTGTTTTTGATGGGTAGCTTTCGCTCGATAAAAACAAGCTGAAAATCATTGCTAGGCGATTATTTGTACCGCAGGATACGGATGCGGGGATGGCAACACATCCTGTCGCCCTATAGTTGACAATCTTTTCTCCTTAATCCTGCTTTCAATGCAATTTTCGATTGATTAACCGACGTTCCTTCTTCTCGATATAGGTCTTGATGTAAGGATAGATAAACACGGCGCCCAATACGATGACGGCACCTACGTAAAATCCGACGCTCATCGTTTCTTTATGTCCAAAAATCAAGACCGCCAAGATAATACCGTATACAGGTTCCATATTGGTGGTTAAGGCGACGGTAAAGGCAGTTAGCTCCTTCATCACCGCCACACCCAAGACGTAAGCTACCGCGGTGCATAACACACCTAGCAGAAGCAGATATGCCCAATCAGAACCCTGCGGCCACATGCGCACATTAAAGTCGCCCGCCAACAGCATGATCACCGAGACCCAAAAACCTGCACCTAGCATTTCGTAAAAGGTGATGATCGTCGGACTCGTATGTTTAACCATGCGGGCATTCAAGATGGAAAATATGCTAGCACAAACTGCACAGGAAAGACCACATAAAATGCCCCAAACATATTGAAATTCAAACTTAAAAATGAGATAGATACCGAATACGATGACCAATCCGACACCTACATCCGACAAGGCTATCTTCTTACGATTGATGATAGGCTCTAAAATGGATGTGAAGAGTGTTACGGAAGAAAGCGTAACCAATGTGACGGATACGTTGGCGATCTTTATGGCATGAAAGAATAGCACCCAATGTAATCCCACCAGGCCGCCTACCATTAAAAACTGGACGAGACGTTCCTTGCATACATAAACAGATTTGCCCATCATAATGAAATACACAAATAAAGATAAGGCTGCAATCAACACGCGATACCATACCAAATGCAGGGCGGATATAGAGATGAGTTCACCCAAAACACCAGTAAATCCCCATATCAAAACTGTAAAATGTAAGATAAGGACGTTTTTATTAATAGGAAATTGTCTCATGTTATTTGGGGGCCTTGTATTTCAACCAAAATGCCAAGGTAAGAAATATCACATTGGGAATCAGAATAGCGATCAAGGGAGGCAAACCACCTTTTAAGGAGAACATGGTGGAAAACTGAACGAGTACCAAGAAAGTAAAGCTCAAGGCAATACCAATACCTAGGCTCAAACCAATACCACCTCGAACTTTCTTGGAGGAAAGCGAAACTCCCATAAGCGTTAAAATAAACGCAGAAAATGGACCGATATACCGCTTATATTTCTCCAGTAATAGGTCGGTCATCATACCCGTACCGCGCGTCTCCTCCTTGCTGATCCGGTCGTTTAACTCATCGGTGTCCATTGCGGTAAATACATTGTCGTAAACCTCAAAATCGCGCGGAAGCATATCCAACGTCGTATCCCTACTGGTACCTTTATCCATTTTCTCCTGCAGACCATTGATGGTACGCACAGTATAATCTTCTATTTTCCATTTTGTGGCAACCGAGTCCCAAGTAATACGTTCTGCTATTAACTTCTCTGTCAGCTGGTCGCCGTTAAACTTTTCCAAAGAGAATTTATAGCCGATGTTACGCCGGGTATCAAAATTATCGATATAAACGTAGGTGTTCGAGTCGATTTGCATGTGGGTAGACATCGTTGACCCACTAACCTTTTGCGGTTTGACGTAAACATTCTCGAAATTCACCTTTATTTTATTGGTATAGGGGATAATCCAAATATTAGAAACCAAGGTGAAACTAAAGATTAGACCTGCGGAAATCATATAGGGACGGAGGAAACGATTGAAGCTCATCCCGCCGCTTAATATAGGAACAACCTCTGTTTGGTCCGCCATCTTAGACGTGAAAAAGATCACGGCAATAAAATTTATAAGCGGTGTTAGCATGTTCAGAAAAAATGGAATACTTCCCAATGCATAGTATTCCAAAAAAACCTTCGACATGGGTGCCTTATTCTTCAGGAAATCATCTAGCTTTTCAGACACATCAAACACCACGATCACCACAATAAAGATACCCACCGTAAACACGAAGGTGCTTAGGTATTTCTTAATAATATAGCGATCTATAATGTTCATTTTTAAACTTAAAAAGTCAAAATTAAA
The DNA here is from genome assembly GCF_014653155.1 of Sphingobacterium griseoflavum. GTDB lineage: Bacteria > Bacteroidota > Bacteroidia > Sphingobacteriales > Sphingobacteriaceae > Sphingobacterium > Sphingobacterium griseoflavum. Next base: position 341,251 of record NZ_BNAF01000002.1, read on the forward strand.
AAATCAAAACCTTGGATACTGCACGGGCGCATACTTCGTTACCAAAGGGACACCTGCTAAAAAGCCAAACCTCGCATACATACCGCATACGCTGTATGTATGCACATGGAACCTTACAGCCTTTGCCCCAGCACATTAACCATTTTTGCCTTCCAATCGTAAAATGTGCCATCTATAATTTTTTCACGCGCCTGCTTGACCAACCAAAGGTAAAAATGAAGATTATGTAGCGAGGCTATCTGTGCTCCCAAAATTTCTTGCGAGCGGATTAAGTGTCGAAGATAAGCCTTCGTGTGCACCTGATCCACGAGAAGATCGCTTGCTGCTTCAATGGGTGAAAAATCGTCTTTCCATTTCTCGTTTTTAATATTGATAATGCCGTTTTGCGTAAACAGCATACCATTACGGGCATTTCGGGTAGGCATGACACAATCAAACATATCAATACCAAGCGCTATATTCTCCAGCAGATTGATTGGTGTACCAACCCCCATAAGATAACGCGGTTTATCCTTCGGCAAAATATTTGTCACCACCTCGGTCATCGCGTACATTTCCTCCGCAGGCTCGCCCACAGACAATCCACCTATCGCATTACCATCCCGATTGAAGGAAGCGATCACTTCGGCGGATTTTTCACGCAGATCTTTATATACGGAGCCTTGTACAATAGGAAACAATGTTTGCTCATAACCATATAGGGGTGCTGTACTATCAAAACGATCGACACAACGTTTTAGCCAGCGATGGGTCATATCAAGCGACTTGCGGGCATAACTGTACTCGCAGGGATAGGGCGTACATTCGTCGAAAGCCATAATAATATCGGCTCCAATCACGCGCTGTGTATCCATCACATTTTCTGGTGTAAAGAGATGCTTTGATCCGTCAATATGCGATCGGAACGTTACACCTTCCTCACGAATCTTACGCACCTCTGTCAGCGAATACACTTGATAACCGCCTGAGTCAGTCAGGATCGGGCCATGCCAGTTGTTAAATTTGTGCAAGCCCCCTGCTTTATGCAACACGTCCAAGCCTGGACGTAGATACAGGTGATAGGTGTTTCCCAAGATAATCTGCGCCTGTATATCCTGTACCAGTTCATGCTGATGTACAGCTTTCACCGTACCGGCTGTACCGACCGGCATAAAAATAGGTGTCTGAATAGTTCCGTGCGCGGTTTCTAGCACCCCAGCACGTGCTCTGGAATCTTTATCTTGTGCCTGAAGCGTAAATCTCATATCCTCTTTTCCCCTTTACCCTGTGATAAAATCCCTGCAAAAATAGGATAAAAAATGGCAGGAAACGAGTGCCAAACAAAATCTTAATAAAACTTAACGAATTCTCCGTTGTATCTTACAAGAAGACCTTATCTTTGCTTTTCTGTTATGCTACAACTCGAACAACTCCTACCATTCTTACCGTATATTCCGCTGGGGATCCTACTTATCCTACTTTTTATCCAGCTATATTATATCTATGCGGTGTATGGTAAATTGGCGACATATAAAGTCGAGTCCTACCAAGGGAGCGTCGAAAAGCCCGGATTGAGCGTTGTTATCTGTGCGCACAATGAACAGGAAAACCTTAAAGCATTTTTGCCGACGGTATTGACGCAAGATTACACAGATTTCGAGGTCGTGGTTGTGGACGACTGTTCCGATGATGACACGCCATGGATCTTGAAGGATTTTGCACAAAGCTACCCCGGCAAACTGAAAGTTGTGGAGATCAAAGAGCATATCCGATTAAAAAACACGAAAAAATTTGCTGTTACCATGGGGATCAAGGCAGCAAAGCACGAGCACCTGGTCTTCACGGACGCAGATTGCCAGCCATATAGCGAAAAATGGCTGGCAGAGATCGGCGGGGCATTTAGCGCGGGAAAGGAAATCATACTCGGCTATTCCCCTTATTTTAAAGAAGCTGGTTTTTTAAATAAGCTCATCCGTTTCGAAACCGCTCATACTGCGATGAGTTATTTAGCCTATGCACTCGTTGGAAACGCATACATGGGGGTCGGTCGTAATCTCGCGTACAGCAAAACGCTTTTTTTCAAGGGCAAGGGGTTCAACAGACATATGCATATCAAGTCGGGCGATGACGATCTTTTTGTCAACCATAACGCAACTTCCAGCAACGTACAGATCGCTATCCATCCAGATGCACACGTCGCTTCCGTACCTAAAACAACTTGGAAAAGTTACTACAAACAAAAGGCAAGACATTCCGGCGCTTCGGTATTGTATAAAGCCAAGCACAAACGTATGCTTGCCACGCAACTGGTATCAGCCATATTGTTTTACCTCTCGCTGCCGCTGTGTATCGCTTTTTGCCCCTCCCTATGGCTGGCTCCATTAGCGGTCTATCTAATCCGTTTATTAAGCCAACTCCTGGTTTTCAGCAATATTTACAAAAAGCTGGATGTTCAGGGATTGCTATGGTGGTTGCCATTCCTTGACTTTTTCTATTATTTTTACATCTGTATAAACGGCGCTTTCAACCGCAACAGGAAACAAGGTTCGTGGAAATAAGCTCAACTACGGATCAACAGAAAACATGAAGCAAACGAACGTCAAGACAAACGATTAACTATGAACCCAACTGTCGACATCATCTATCGCTATTTCCCTAAACTTTCCGAAAAACAGAAAGCACAGTTTGCACAACTCGCAGAAGTTTATCCTTTTTGGAATAATCAGATCAACGTGGTTTCGCGGAAAGACATCGAAAGCCTCTATTTACACCATGTGCTACACTCTTTGGGGATCGCAAAATTTGTCAGCGAATTCACGCCTGGCACCCGCATCTTGGACGTAGGTACCGGCGGGGGGTTCCCTGGCGTTCCACTGGCCATCCTGTTCTCTGATGTCCAGTTTCACCTGGTCGATTCTATTGGTAAAAAAATAAAGGTTGTACGGGAAGTTGCTGCCGCCTTGGATTTGAAGAATATCGAGGCAGACCATATCCGAGCAGAACAACTGGACTACAAATACGACTTCGTCGTATCACGAGCGGTGACCCGGCTGGCTGATTTTGCACCATGGATACGGAATAAGTTTGAAAAGAAAGATAAAAACGGCATTCCTAATGGCATTTTGTATTTAAAAGGCGGCGATTTAAAAGAAGAGATAAAAGAGGCGAAATTAAAGGCCGAACTGCATCCCCTATCCAGCTACTTTAATGAGGATTTTTTTGACACGAAATATGTCGTGTACGTCCCGATGTAATCAAAAACGGTATATTATTAGTCTTTTAAAGAAGAAAGCGGCGCTGTCTGCGGCGGATAGGAAAGGTCAAATCGCTCGTGTATGATAGCAGCAGAATCCCGATAGTTTTTCAATCGCTCTAGGACATAAGCCACACGCTCGTAGTAGGAACATTGCGATAGAAAATCTAGTGTAGGTTTACTGTAAAGATTAAATTTTGCAAGCGAATCCCCCTGCAATGTCGTATATTCAGCAATCAAAGGATTCCAAATTTCGTTAACGAGATCATCCTCATATTCACGTTCAAATTGACGTTGCAATCGTCGAGAACCTTTTCCTCTACGACTAAAATGATTGTATACTTTTTGGATATTGACCCCTATTCCGAGGCCGAACATAATCATGTTGCTATCATCCCCCAAATAGTATATTTCTTTATGGTAGGCCTTTTTGGCTTCAAAATTGGCCAAAGCATCGCTCTTTTTATTAACTACAACTTCCTCAATCGACAAGGTATCACGGGTTATGCTGTCGTTATTCACGGTATCACGTAACAGAGGTTCTGTGCGTAAGATAGGCGGCCGTTGCGAAACGCTATAGGCGATTGACAAGCAAATTGTTGTCAGCACTATATTTATTTGGTTACGCGGCATAGCATAAATATAAAAAAGGAATCCGACAGCGGGTTAAGTTTAACTGATTTTAACTCGCTATACGGTAGCTAGCCAGCTCACGCTGATTTAGTTAACATCTCCTTGATGGGTGCCCCCTAGAAAAGCATTTATTTCCTCTCCGAGAAGATTGACCTCTTCATCCATCCCAAACATAGGGAGCTCTGTTTCCGGATTCAATTTGAGCCAAGTTGTCTCCGTATCCTTCATAATCTTCACGTATTCCTGACCGTCTTTGAAGATGAGGTAGGTACCATCCTCTTCGGGAAAGACTGCGTAAACAACTTCACCAATTTCAATATCGAATGGTTCTTGTGCGCCTTCTAGTTTCATATACTAATTTTTAACCAAAGGTAGGATTTTTAAACAAAATTCTTATTTTTAGGTTCCAATTATGAACAAACTGCAACAGATAGCACTGACTAAAATTAAAGGTGTTGGACCGAAGACCGCCCGTAATCTACTGGCTCATTGTGGATCTGTGGACGGTATTTTCCGGTCGAAGAAGAAAGAATTGCTGCGTATTCCTCAGATCGGGCAGACTACTGTCGAGGCCATTTTATCAAAAAACTATCTATCCGACGCAGAAAAAGAACTGCAATTTGTCGAAAAGCATGGCATAGATCTCTTATGGATTGAGGACGAGAACTATCCTAAACGCCTATTGTACTGCGACGATGCGCCGCTTCTACTATATTACAAGGGAAGTGCAACGCTCAACCCGCAACGATGTGTGAGCATTGTTGGGACGAGAAACGCGACATCCTATGGAAAGCAACTGTGTGAAGAGCTGCTAGCGGCCTTTCAAGAACAAAACATATTGGTTGTTAGCGGCTTGGCATATGGCATCGACGTCCATGCGCACAGACAGTCGCTGAAGCATGGTGTTTCTACCGTTGCTGTACTCGGGCATGGTTTAGATATGATCTATCCAGCGGCACATCGCGACGTGGCCTCCCGCATGCTGGCGGACGGCGGCCTAATCACCGAATTTCCGTCGGGCACGATACCCGAGCGAAACAACTTCCCGGCACGCAATCGGATTATTGCTGGGCTTAGCGACGTGACAATCGTAGTCGAAGCAGCCCGGAAAGGCGGTGCTTTAATCACCGCTGAAATTGCCAATAGCTACCATCGCGATGTTTGTGCATTCCCCGGAAGAATAGATCAGGAATATTCAGCCGGATGTAACTACCTTATCAAAACTAATCGAGCACACCTTATCCGCCATGCCCAAGACTTATTTTATCTGATGGATTGGAAGGACAGTGCGAAACAGGGGTGTGCGAAACAGCTGCAACTACTTCCGACGGACATGTCCACGGATCAACAAAGGGTTTATCGGCTGATTCAGGAGAACGAAACATCTAATATCGATGATATAGCACAACAGCTAGCATGGCCAATGAGCAAGCTCGCCATGGTGCTTTTGGAAATGGAGATGAACAACCACATTGTCGCTTTGCCTGGTAAAACATATAAACTATTGTAATCTGAACCTGAAAACCTAAACAACCTATGCAAAATAAAAACAAAACGTTATGGAAGGTGATTGGCGCATCCTCCTTGGGCACATTGATTGAGTGGTACGATTTCTTTATTTTCGGTAGTCTTTCCGTGGTGCTATCAACTAAATTTTTTCCCGCCGACAATCCGACTGCAGCTTTTCTCTCCACGCTCGCCACTTTTGCGGCAGGCTTCGTTGTCCGCCCTTTCGGTGCACTTTTCTTTGGAAGATTAGGCGACCTTATTGGACGAAAATATACCTTTATGGTTACGCTCATGTTGATGGGGGGAGCGACCTTTCTTATCGGTTGCACACCGAGTTATGAAAGCATCGGTTTCCTAGCTCCACTTATCGTGCTTGTGTTGCGTTTGTTGCAGGGCTTAGCCCTGGGTGGCGAGTACGGCGGTGCTGCGACCTATGTCGCTGAACATAGCCCAGAAGGCGAGCGCGGTTATTGGACATCTTGGATACAAACCACGGCAACCTTTGGCCTCTTCATATCGCTTGTGGTTATCCTTCTCACACGTTTATTCCTCAGTGAATCCCAATTTGACGAGTGGGGTTGGCGGATACCGTTTGTATTATCGATCTTTATGGTTTTCGTTTCTTACCTGATCCGCAAGAATATGGATGAATCCCCGGAATTCACAAAAGCAAAGGCAGAAGGAAAAACGGCAAAGAATCCGTTGAAAGAGAGCTTCGGCAACATCTATAATTTAAAATATGTATTGCTGGCTTTGTTTGGGGCGGCCATGGGACAAGGCGTGGTTTGGTACACCGGTCAGTTTTATTCGATGAGCTTTATGAAAACAGTGATGTTTCTTCACACCGATCAAGCCGATCTCATTTTGGGTATAGCCCTTCTCCTGGGGACGCCGTTTTTTGTGGTGTTTGGTAGACTAAGCGATAAGGTAGGCCGCAAGTGGGTTATGCTTGCTGGCATGTTGCTCGCCATATGCACCTATCGGCCGATCTATGCATGTATGTATCAATTAACCAATATCCAAACAAAAACAGAGCGACTGGATTTGCGTGCCGTTGAAACAAGCTTCGTCAAACACGGTGATTCGCATAATCGTGTAACAAGAACCAGCAAAACCTTTACAGACGGTACCGAGGTGACACAAGCTGTCACTACCCAGATCACAGAAGCGAATAATCCTATTTTAAAAGATGGGATGCCGCAGGAAAGTTCCCGAACTACGGTTTTCCTAAAAGGATCGAACTATGCCCTCTTGGTTGGATTGATATTTATACAGATTATCTACATTACCTTGGTCTATGGTCCTATAGCGGCCTTCTTGGTAGAAATATTCCCGGTTAAAATCCGGTATACCTCCATGTCGCTGCCCTATCATATTGGAAATGGTATTTTCGGGGGCCTCTTGCCGGCCGTATCCACCTATCTGGCTAGCAATGCGCAAACAAAAGGGCAGTCCGATTTTTATCTATCTGGGCTTTGGTATCCGATCATCGTCGCATCGATTTGCTTTGTTATCGGTTCCATCTATATTACGAAAACAATGACTGCAAACCAAATAAAGTAATGTTATGGGAAATATAAAAAAAATATTGGGCATGGTGTGGATCATCCTCGCTTTGCTCACGGCTTATTTCAGTATTTTTTACTTTGGCCTCCCCAAATTAAGGACGGGACAACAGGAAGACTTGGTCTTTGGTCTCATCATCTTGTTTATTCTCACCCCTATAGTTAGCGTTGGGTTGGCCATATTCGGCTATTTTGCGCTCAAAGGCGAATATGCAAACGACAAAATGTAATTTTTGTTTACTGACTATCAATAGTCTACATCTTCGTTTAGAAAAAATTTTCGACAAGTCTATTTTTTTCCTACTTTTGTGACGGGCAAGTCTCTTACGACCAGCTCCCAATGACTCCCCCAGATTGGGAACAAAGCAAGGGTATTTGGTTGAGCGGTGCGATAAGAGTAGCTTGCCCTTTTTTATTTCTTTCTAATTTGGGCGCAAAATCAAAACGAAGCGCCGACAATAATCGACCTTTTTTCTCCGCACAAATTTGTTCATGTAAATTATTTCTACAGGCAATTTTCTGCCGTTTTTAGTTTTGGGAGAAAGCCATTCCCTGCACCGATACTCTTTTTTAGGATATTTTTTGTTTATTTGTAGTCCGAATTATCGAGAACTTATGAGTTGGTTTAAAAGAAACAAGGCAGGTATCAGTACTGCAACCGAAAATAAAAAGGAGGCGCCTGACGGCATGTGGAATAAATGTCCGAACTGTAAGAAGCCTTTATTAAATAGTGAACAGATTGAGAATAAATACGTTTGTCAGTATTGCGATTATCATATCCGCATTGGGTCCGCGGCCTATTTTTCTATTTTATTTGACGACAATCGTTTCACGGAGCTTTTCGAGAACCTCAGTTCAGGCGATCCCTTGACATTTGCTGATACAAAACCCTATCCCGTTCGTTTATCCGACAGCCAGGCAAAGACAGGTTTGAAAGATGCCATACGTTGCGGACATGGCAAGATGCAGGGAAAGGACATTGTGATTGCCTGTATGGATTTTAATTTTATTGGCGGATCCATGGGTTCGGTGGTTGGCGAAAAGATTGCGCGCGCTATCGACTACTGCCTAGCGCATAAGACACCATTCATGTTGATATCTAAATCTGGGGGTGCGCGCATGATGGAAGCAGCATTTTCATTGATGCAAATGGCCAAGACATCGGCAAAACTAGCTCTATTGGCAAAAGCAAAAATCCCTTACGTGTGTTTATTAACAGATCCTACGACAGGCGGAGTAACTGCTTCTTACGCGATGCTAGGCGACATCAACATTGCAGAACCCGGCGCGCTTATCGGTTTTGCTGGACCACGCGTGATCAAGGAAACCATCAAGAAAGATTTACCGAAAGGTTTCCAAACTTCTGAATTCGTTCTGGAACATGGTTTCTTGGACTTTATTGTCGACAGAAGACATCTCAAAGCGAAGGTAGCGGCTTATCTGCGCTTAATTTACACATAGTCGTTCAACAAAAACCATAAAAAAGAGCGGTTTCTCGAAACGGAAACCGCTCTTTTTTATGGTTTCCTGTAATGGGCTACAAATGCCCAATATTGACGTCTCGCCAAGTAAGTCAAATCTTTTTCGTGAGCATAAGCTTCCCGTTCGAAGGATATGGACATGTAGGCTTTTTGAACATCACGGTATCGCAGGTAGAAAAACAAAAATTCCAGTGCATACCACAGGTAGAAAGGGACAATACATAACTCAAGAACCTGACAAATATGAATCCGTTCATGGTTTAAAAGCCTCGTATCTTTACGCGCTTCTAGAGAGCGCACAAAAATAAAAGGAAAGATTGTCACGGCTAAAGCACGGCCTGCCGAAAAAAAATTAGTCCAAAACTTGCTGACGACAATGACTCCCCTCATCTCGTGAAATTAGAAATTTTTCCGCATATATTCGCCGTGTAAAAAGTTTTGAATATGGAACAGAGGTCGTATATTTGTTAAAGTAGAAAGTGAACGATGCCGTACAAAGACCGCGAAATAAACAAATTATATTATACCATGGGGGAAGTAACCACGATGTTCAGCGTGAACGCCTCTCAGATTCGGTTTTACGAACGGGAATTCGATATTCTACAACCCAAAAAGAACAAAAAGGGGAATCGTCTTTTCACCCAGGAAGATATTTCAAACCTGAAGATTATTTTCAATCTAGTGAAGGACAAAGGTTATACACTTCAGGGTGCACGGGATTATCTTCGAGCCAATAAAAATGAAGTGAAGGAAAATCAACGTGTTGTGGATTCCTTGGAACGCTTAAAGAAATTCTTGCTCGAAGTGCGCGATAGCTTATAATGCTAACGGTTTCCCAATTCAATCACCTCTAGATTTTCCACACGGTCTTCAGTAATTTGAAACCGCATCAAGGTTCGGACGTTATGCCAGCCCTGTTTCCCCGCCGCTCCCGGGTTCAGATGCAATAGATTCAATGCCGGATCATATTGAACCTTCAAGATATGGGAATGACCGCAGATAAACAATTTCGGCGGGTTCAATACAATCTCGGGTTTTACCTGCGGAGCATACCGCCCTGGGTAGCCGCCTATATGTGTCATCCATACGTCCACATTTTCGCAGGAAAAACGTTCATGCTCGCGACAGGCGGAGCGGAGGTCCTTTCCATCAATATTGCCCCAAACACCTCGAAAAGGCTTGAATGCAACCAAGCTGTCCAAAATGTCTATAGATCCAAAATCGCCTGCATGCCAAATTTCATCGCAAGATTCAAAATATTGGAACACCGCATCGTCTAAATATCCATGGGTATCGGATAATAAACCAATTTTTCTCATGAGCTAAAATGCTAAAAAGTAAGGATTCAATAGCGCCTTGTAGGCGTCGGTATGTTCGCCTTGCCGCTCGTAGATAACCAAGGTGTCGTAAACCGGTACACCCGCTGTCTTTCCGATCACCAGCAAGGTTCGGATGGGATCTTGACCAGGGTATGAAGCTATCATAGTCTTCTGTTGTAGAAAAAGAGCCCGCGAGGGCATCGTTTCTTCGAGTAGTTCTTGTGCTAAAGCAACCGGAAGAATACAGTAAAACTGCCCCTCGATTGAAAGATATTGCTTCACAAAATCAAATAAATTTTCAAAAAAAGAGCTATCTGTATGCTTCGCTAATTGCTTACGTGGGTCAGGGTTATGCAATGAGTTGGTATAGAAAGGCGGATTGGAGACAATCAAGTCATAGCAATCACTAACACGATGGTCTCTAAAATCGCTATGGATGGACAACAAACGATCAGAAAACATAGATTGCCGAAAGTTGTAAGCGGCCCGTTCACTGGCTTCACCATCAATATCCAAGGCATCTATGTGTGCTTTTGGGTGGCGTTGAGCCAGCATCAGCGCAATAACGCCGGTACCGGTCCCGACATCTAAGATCCGATGTGCATTAGGCCTGCAGGCCACAGCGCCCAGTATCACCCCGTCGGTATTGATCTTCATCGCACAATCCCCTTGATCAACCTCAAATTGCTTAAACCTAAAAATCGAACCCATATACAAAAGTAAAACTTATATTTTCGGTCTCCTACTGATCATGCCTTTTATAAGCGGATTAATTTTACTATTATTGGTACAAGAATCATATCATGGCTAAATTTTTCACATTTCTACTTTCACTATCGTTTTTTGCACATCCAATTTATTTGCAAGCAAATACCGAAGACAATTTGCAAAACTGTGAACAGATTACCGCCATTGCCTTGGAGAAACTGGTTCCTGCGCTACAGCAAAACAACTATCAGCAGCTAGAAAGCATACTGGGCACGATACAAAGTGCTTGTGGTGAAAACGAATTCACGCAACGCATGCGCATTATCCAAGCACTTATTGAAAGGAAAACGACTGGTGCGCTAATTGCCGATTACCTTTCAAAAAATTACCATGAAATTCTAACCATGCGTTGGGACTACACGGTCGAGAAGGAGCATCGCCGTATATACCAAGAAAATAAAGCAGACTTTAACTACGTACCGCTCAATCACCCTATCGATTCGCTAATTAAACTGAAAGCCAACGCTCTGTTGAACTCGCCCTCCTACAACCTCACCGAGCAAGAAGAGGATATTGCACTACTCTTTGCCGATCATCTGGATGAATTCTATCAGTCGTATGAAGATACCGCCCCCATACCTAGCGCAACAGAAACCGCACGGTATCGTGAAGATTCCAAGTTACGTTCGGGGATGATCATTTCCGCAGGAGCGGAATTTCCGATCACGGGATCTGATCCCTTATTCAAAACAAATCCTACGTTCGGGCTATTTTATTCATCCAGCATGGCATCACTTATACTTTTTGAAGGAGGGATTAAAATCCGGATTAATTCGAATGACCGCTCTTTCGATTATATGCTTTACGATGAAATTGAACATGTTAATTCCAGTGCCAGTTTCAGTATAGGAGGTAATGTAGGTGTTAAATTGTTCGACAACGACAAATACATCATAGCACCGAAAGTAGGATTATACTATGATGTGACCAATACCGGTTTGAGTGAGGTGGACTACTTCGACAACGAATATGGCGAGAGTACCAGCAGTGTACGTTACCACAATATACACACCATGCGAACGACCTTAGCACTGAGCCTGATGCGACATATCGTTGGGAAAAAGTACATCGGTCTAGAAGCTGCTTACCATTATGTCCCCTACGACTGGGAACGAAACTTGCTGACCACGATCCAACCCAATTATGCCAGTTTACAGCTTTTTTTCCGGTTCTAAGAACACTAATTTTTCAATAATCGCTGTATTTCATCTAACTTCATCAACGCTTCTACAGGCGTTAGTGTGTTGACATCTAAGTTATTAAGCATATCTCGAATCTTCTCCAAAACAGGATCGTCGATCGCAAACATTTGCAATTGATAGGCCTGTTTTTGTATTTTACGCATGCTATCTTTGATCTGCTCCCCTCCCGTCCGTTCCTGTTCCAGCCGCTTTAAGATCTCGCCTGCGCGGACAATTAATTTAGCCGGCATTCCTGCCAACTTTGCCACGTGAATACCAAAGCTATGCTCTGACCCACCCGGTACCAACTTTCGCAGGAATATCACCTTGTTATGAAGTTCTTTTACCGTCACGTTGAAATTCTTAATGCGAGGCATAGAATTGGTCAATTCGTTCAGTTCGTGGTAGTGCGTTGCAAAAAGCGTCTTCGCCCTTGCTGTCGGATGATTATGTAGAAACTCGGCAATAGCCCAAGCAATAGAAATTCCATCGTAAGTACTAGTACCCCGACCGATCTCATCCAGCAGGATCAATGACCGATCGGAGAGGTTATTCATGATGCTAGCCGTCTCGTTCATTTCCACCATAAAAGTCGATTCCCCGGATGATAAGTTATCCGACGCGCCAACCCGTGTAAAAATCTTGTCGACCAAACCAATCGTTGCTTCTTTTGCAGGTACAAAACAGCCTATCTGCGCCATCAGCACAATCAAACCTGTTTGGCGTAGTAGCGCCGATTTACCGGCCATATTTGGCCCGGTAATGATGATAATTTGTTGTGTCTCTGGATCGAGGTAGGTGTCGTTCGTGATATAATCCTCGCCCAAAGGCAAATTCTTTTCTATGACAGGATGTCGGCCGCCCTTGATGTCCAACGATCTATCTTCGGTGACCAATGGCCTGACGTAGAAGTTCTTCTCTGCAATCCAAGCGAAGTTCAACAGCACATCCAATTTGGCAATCAATTGTGCATTGAGTTGTATCGGCTTGATGTAGCTTGCAATATCCAGCAGTAGCTCGGTATATATGCGATTCTCTATCGCTTGGATCTTTTCCTCGGCCCCTAGAATTTGTTCTTCATATTCCTTCAATTCCTCTGTGATATACCGTTCGGCATTCACTAAAGTTTGCTTCCGTATCCATTCTGCAGGTACTTTATCTTTATGGGTATTGGTAACTTCCAAGTAATAGCCGAAGACGTTATTGAAAGCAATTTTCAAGGAAGGAATCCCGGTAGCTTCGGATTCTCGGCGCTGTATTTCCAACAAGTAGTCCTTTCCGCCAAAGGCCACTTTACGGAGCTTGTCCAAATCAGCATCGACACCGTCTGCAATAACATTTCCCTTCAAGATGGACACAGGTGGTTCTGCCTGCAACATACGTTCCAACTTATCCCGAATGATTTGACACACATTCAGCTGCTCAGCAATAACGCGCAAACTTTCCGAAGACGCTATATCAGTCAAGTTTTTCAATTTCTCCACAGCATAAAGCGAACGCTTAAGTTGCATGATTTCCCGTGGATTCGCTTTCTGCAGCCCGATCTTGGAAATAAGACGTTCCAAATCGCCAACCTGTTTAATTTCTTGGATAAGCTCGTCGCGTAGATCTCGGCTTTCTGAAAAATAGGAGACCACCTCCAAGCGCTCATTGATGGACTTCAGGTCCTTAAGCGGCATTACCATCCATCTCTTCAGCAACCGTGCGCCCATGGGCGAAGCCGTCTGATCTAACACATCGGAAAGCGTTTTTGCATTTTCGTTGACAGAGCCAATCAGTTCCAGGTTCCGAACCGTAAACCGATCCAGCCACATAAAGCGATCTTCCTCCATGCGTGCGATATGGGAAACATGCTGCAGATTACGGTGTTCGGTTTCATTCAAGTAGTGCAAGGCAACTCCTGCAGCTAGAATACCTAACGGCATGCGCTCAATACCAAAACCTTTCATCGATTTCACTTCGAAGTGCTTATGTAAAAGATCCGACGCATAATCGCCAGTGTAAGGCCATTCGTCTAGCGTAAAGGTATAATACTGGCTACCAAAACGCTCTAAAAACATCTTGTACTGCTTTTTGGCAAGTATCACCTCCGTAGGCTTTAAACCTTGTAAAAGTTTGTCAATATAACTTGGGTTACCTTGTGCCACTAGAAATTCCCCTGTGGAGATATCCAAAAACGAAATACCACACAGCCCTTTATCTTCAAAAAAAGAAGCTAGATAGTTGTTGGACTTCTGCTGAACAATGTTGTCGCTGTAGGAAACGCCTGGTGTAACAAGCTCTGTGACCCCTCGTTTCACAATTGTTTTAGTTTGCTTCGGATCTTCCAACTGATCACATATAGCAACCCTTTGCCCTGCTCGCACCAGTTTTGGCAAGTAGGTTTCCAACGAATGATGCGGAAAACCAGCCAACGCGGTCTCGGATTCTGATCCGTTACCTCTTTTCGTTAAAACAATGCCCAAAATACCGGCAGCTTTGATGGCATCTTCGCCAAAGGTTTCATAAAAGTCACCCACTCGAAATAGCAACAAAGCGCCTGGATATTTGGCCTTGATGGTATTATATTGTTGCATTAAAGGGGTTTGCTTTTTCTCTTTTGCCACGGGTACTGGATTTTTAGTAAGCTGTAAAAATAAGGTAAATGGCCCGATTTGACAAGAGTTTTGTGGCTAGCAATTCGGTTTTAGGACATCCTGTCCGAGTGGCAACACCGGTCTGTTGATTGATCTTTTTCTTTGCATAGCGGAAGAAAATACATCTCCTGACCACGCCACTAGGAGAATATCAAAAATTCGCCTAGCTTTGCAACACAATTCGTGGTCATGGCAATTAAGCGCTCTACAACAAAAAGCAAAAACATAAGAAAAAAAAGCGGTAAGGCATCTTGGAAGCAGAAGATTGGTATTTGGGCAATTCGCATAGTATTGTTGTTTTTGGGTTTCACGATTTTTTGGGTACTGCTTTTGACGATTATGAATCCGCCGGTTACCTTTTTACAGCTACAACGTGGGATGGAGCGTAAGGCTGCTGGCAAGCAGTGGAAAATCGAAAAAGACTGGCTAAATTATGGGCAGCTGTCGGACAACCTAAAGAGAGCAGCGATCGCGGGGGAAGATGCCCATTTCATGACACATAATGGGTTTGATACCAAAGCGATTCGTGAAGCTTTTGAAAAAAATCAAGCAGGTAAGAAGCTACGAGGAGGTAGTACAATTAGTCAACAGGTAGCCAAAAATGTATTTTTGTGGCCAGATCGTTCGTGGTTCCGGAAGGGATTGGAAACCTATTTTACGGTATTGATCGAAATCTTTTGGAGCAAAAAACGTATACTAGAAGTATACCTAAACGTCATTGAAATGGGTCAGGGGGTATATGGCGCAGAGGCCGCGGCACAATACTATTTCCATAAATCCGCCAAAAGCCTTAGCAAAAAGGAAGCAGCGCTTATAATCGCCATTCTTCCTAGTCCGCAGAAATGGGATGCGCGACGTCCCTCCGCTTACATAAACCGACGCGCAAACAGTATTGTTCGGTATATGCATTATTACCGTATTCCGGAATAGGAAGAAAGCTAATTTTTGTAGATAGCAACCTCTACTTGCCCATCGGCAGTGATCGTACCGCGGTACATTCCAGCAGTATTGAAGGGCATAGCGACTTGTCCATCCTTGTTCAAGGCAATCATGCCGCCATCGCCACCTAAAGCAGCAATCTTATCCATAACGGTTTTTGTTGCTTGCACGAGTGGAAGCTTTGCATAGGCGACCATGGCAGCCACATCATAAGCGGCAACCGATCGAATAAAATACTCGCCCCAACCGGTACAAGATATAGCCACTTGGCTGTTAGCGTAGTTACCGGCGCCGACGATCGGCGAATCACCTACACGCCCATATTTCTTATTGGTCATTCCGCCTGTTGATGTACCGGCTGCCAAACTACCTTGTTGATCCAAGGCTACGCAGCCCACCGTACCGAACTTCTCATCCACATATTTCTTGTTGTTGCTCTGTTTATCATCATGATCCAAGGCTGTCGATTCTTTGTCTCTTTCTAAGATTTTCTGTAGTGCATCCCAGCGGGGCTTTGTCCAAAAATATGAAGGATCAACCAATACGATCCCTTTCGATGAAGCAAACTCTTCGGCACCTTTTCCCACCATCATTACATGCTCCGACTGCTCCATTACGGCTTTTGCCGCGGTGATGGGATTTCTAATGCTGTGCACGCCTGCTACGGCCCCTGCTTGCAGGGTTTTACCATCCATAATCGATGCATCCATTTCGTTTTCACCATGGTGGTTAAAAACCGCACCCTTGCCAGCGTTAAACAAAGGAGAATCTTCCATAATTTGGATGGCCGCGCTTACCGCCTCCACGCTTGTCCCTCCTGTTTGCAGTACGCGATAGCCTTCTTTTAGGGATTTGGTTAATTCGGCAATATAAGCGCGTTCTAAGGAATCAGTCATATTCTTTTTCAAGATTGTGCCCGCACCGCCATGTATGGCTAGGACATAACGTTTAGGACTAGATTGCTGGGCGAAGCTAGATAGCGATAGGCTCATAAACAACATACAGATGTGTAAAGTAAGGCTCATGTTCATCATGGAAAATTTTGTTCAGTGCGCCTCAAGGTACAGATTTATCGGGGAACAAAAAAGCCGGGCTGCGATAGCCCGGCTCCTAGTGTTTGTTGATTAGGTTTTTTAAACTATTACTTACGTTCTACGTTGAGTACAGCTTGATCATTGCCCGCGGAGAGGTCAACCGTTAACACATAAGTAGCGCCATCAACCAACTGTCTGCCCGTTACAATACCCAAGTTACCGGGGTCTCGACCGTTAGATCCGTTTCCGACCAAAATAAGGTCGCTGCTCGTTGATAGCCCGTCGTTTTTAAACTCGCCGCCCCAGCCCTTCTGATGGAAAAACTTAAAGTTGATGCTGTTTGTCGCAATCTGTTGGCCAGCAACCAAGGTTATACGATACTTCTTGCCACCTATAGGTGCCAAACATAAAGCCTTCTCGGTGGTCCATCCCACCTGGTTACCCAAGTTAGGTTTCCCCACACCTTCTCCAATAATCCATATGGCACCGGTGCCGTCGGCGTTTAGTGTAGCTAAATTGTCTCCTGTCATCGCTTCCACAATAAAGTAGTGACGATCAAAATCTGCGGTGACACGGTATTTACCCGGAGCCGCATTAAAACGGATCTGTCCATTTTCACGGATTATGAAATCCGTATCTAGCCACCAGTCGTCCAATGCCGGAAAATCGGTAAATATCATCTCCTGATTTGCCGTAAGTGTGAGATCCGCTGTATAATGGTTATCATCAAGCATACGCATCTCTACACCATTCAGCATATAACTTTGAAAAGGATCTGCTTGGTAAGTCAACGTGTTGAACGAAATACTGTACTCGCCAGGTGAAAGGTAAGAAAACGGAATCTGCTGGGTGCTACCTTGCGTAACCGCTTCATTCTCCCAACCGAAATTCAGGACATTGCCATTCGCGCCAAATGCTGGCGCCTGAATGTAGCCCCTCACCTTTTGTGGCAGCTCTTTGGTGATGCTATACTGGTTGTTCCCTACACGATCTAAGCGAATAGTTTCCGAATCCGTAATCAAATTCAGGTAAGGGAAATCAGGTCTCGATAGGGCAAGTTCTTTCATTTCTTGCACTTTAACCATACCCACATTTTCGAGCACAAAGCGCAGTTCTGCCGTTCCATTCGGGATATCTTTGTAGAAAGGAATAAAAATTTTCGCATTGTAATTGCCGTAGCTTTTAGTTCGGATAATTTTTTCGGAAACTTTGTCTCCGCTGAAATACAGCTGAACTTTCAGTGTAGATAGCTCCGTCCCATCGTCCGCCAGGGCCACGCGAAAGCTTAGGCTATCGCCGAAATATGCATTATCCGCAACCTCGTCCACCGTTAGGCTCGGGCTGCCTCCGCCCAATGGATAGCGGTATTCTTCTTTACAGGACCAAACAGACGTCATGCCTAGAAACAGCATGATATAGTGTATTAACTTTTTCATTATTTCCAGGTATAAGAGACGACAGATTGTGCAGGAATATCATAACTAAAGTATTTACTACCGTCCGTAAATGTAATCCGTGTATTTTTCGTTTGCTCATTGGCCAACACTACAGCATAGCTATTATCAGGATTCTTGAATGCGGATAGTACTACGCCCTGCTCCGTAAAACCTTCGGTACCGATGCGTACCGCCCCCGGCTTCACCACAGAAGAAAGGTGGCCAATGATAAAGTAATGAGAGTTTTTCGTGATGGTTTTATAGTCCGACATATTGATATCCACGGCACCAAAACAGGTTTGACATCCACCTTCGCGATTGGGGCCACGCTCTGAATCTAGCATCAGGTTCCATACGATCACCGCCCGGCTCCAATTATTTACCGTTCCTAAAGCCACCTCTTTCATATCCTCCAACAGGCGTCTGCCTAGATTTTGACCGGTATTCCATGTTCCGATAGAGGTTTCCGTAAAAATCAGCTCTTTCTCGGGTGCTTTTCCGTGAATATCTAATAATTCCGCCTTATCGCCGCCGTAATTGTGGTATGCAGCGCCCGCAAAGTAAGAGGCAGCTTTTGCATCTTCATATATCTTCACTGGGTAGTCGTCTTGACTGCTGATGTTGTCGTAGTTGTAATTATGATCGAAGGCGTATATTTTTGTACGCAATCCTGCTTGCTGCAACTTCGGGCCAAGTGCATCACGCACGAAATCACGCTGCTCATTCCAGTACATCAACATGGATGCGGAATTTCCCGCATTGAGCGGTTCATTCTGTGGTGTAACAGCGTGAATAGCAATTCCCGCCGCTTGCATCGCTTGAATCCATTTCACAAAGTAAGTGGCGTAATCCTGGTAATATTTCGGATTTAGGTGCCCACCCGTCCAGGAATCGTAGGCTGTTAAATTAGTCAAGTCGACCACTTTCATCCATTTGGGTGCTGTCCATGGTGATCCTAACACCTTAATATTCGGATTTATAGCCAAGATCTCCTTCAAAATAGGAATCACGTATTTTGTTTCTTCCTCCTGTAATGCAAAATTAGCGATGCCTTCTTGATCATTGAGCGTGTATTCGCTTAGCGAGAAATCAGAACAACCGATAGCAATCCGGATATAGCTTTGCCCCATTCCATCGGCTACGCTAAATGTTTCCTTTAGAAACTGTGCACGATCTACGGGTGTCATCTTTAACAAATTGTAAGCGGTAGATCCCGTAATCGCGGAACCAAAACCATCCATTGTCTGGTAGCGTTGCTGTTCATTCAAGCGAATAGTCCGCGGAGACATATTTGCCCCGCTACCAAAGTCAACAAACGACTTTTTAAACTGCTGCGTACGTGCGGCGGTAGTGGTGTAGATGGTTACATCACCTGTTTGTTTGCCCGGTGGCGGTTCCGGCACAGCTTCTGACTGGCCGCTAGAACCGCAGGCCATCACCATTAGACTGAATAAACTACTGAAGAGTATCGTTTTCTTTAAATTTTCCATGTTAATAAAATAGGTTGTTAAGCGGACTAATAGCCCAAATTTTGCTTCAAGTTTGGATTTTGGTCAAGAATACTTTGCGGTATCGGCATCCGGTACGAATAATTTGTAAATGGATACACTTGTGTACGGCGACCGCTATCTTTTGCATAAACTGCGTTCATGACAGGTTCTACCCTATCCAATCGCACAAGATCAAACCAGCGTTGCCCTTCAAAGGCCAGTTCTAGGCGTCGCTCTTTAAGAAGCGCCTCCAACAAGGCCGTGCGGCTGCCGCGGGTGGCGGATGACAATCTCGCTAATTTCGCTCTGACGCGTACCTGATCGATGATATCTGCTGCCGCATTAAGATCGCCTCCTTCCCGCTGTATCAAAGCCTCCGCTTTCAATAGCAGAATATCCGCGTAACGGTATTTGATGATGCTGTTAACCGCTGAGCGAATTTTATACATAAACGGGTAGTTGCTTGCCGGGTAATAGTTGCTCCAACTTGTTTGGTAATATACCACCGACTGCGCAAACCGCACTTCATCCCCTTCCTGTTGAAAGGCATTGATCAGATCGCGGGATGGTGTCACCCACTTGGCCCATGTGAAGTTTGAATTATAGTTGGTGAGATCACGGCCAAACATCCAGGTCACCCAATTGCCATTTCCGGCAAAAAACTGACCTTCCAAGATCGACTCCTGGGTATTTCGTTTTTTTGCGTCTGTGTTGTTGTCGTTCATGCCGAAGAGATTACTGAAATCTTCTTCCAAAGCAAAGCCATCGGCAGCAAGTTCATCCGCATATTGGATGACCTTTCCGTAGTCACGCAATGGCTTCTCCGCATACACCTTTGCCAATACCGCGCGCGCCACCGACTTGCTGAAGATCGTCTTGTTGGTGGCGTTGTTTGCTGGAGCATCGGGAATCGATTCCAACAAATCTTTCTGTATCTGTTCATACACCTCCTTTTCGCTACTTTGCTTTGGAAAGTAAGATGGATAGACCTCCTCGATATTCTCCGAGGTGATATCCTTTGCTACGGTGGTGACCAAAGGCACATCGCCCCAAAGCCGAACCATATCGAAATACACCAGTGCACGAAATATTTTCGCTTCCGCTTTATATTGGCGACGCTCATTTGTCGTCAAGCTGTTGTCATTGACGGAATCGACATATTGCACCATTTTGTTGGCCAGCGCTACATCTTCCATATAGCGGCTCCAGTCGCGCGCAAGCACGGAATTGGATCCTTCAATAGAATTGTTTTCGAAAGGCAACACCTCAGCGCCCGTTGTACCGGCATAGGCATTATCGGCATGTGCATCGCCCACCAGCAACAGATCAAGATACCAATGCTCCTGTCTATTCCGTATCTGGTCATACATCGCTTGGCGATGACTGAGCACGGATGCTTTATCTTTAAAAGCTACATATTCACCGGCCTCATTGACCCCTTCCGTCACATCAGAGAATGAATCCAAGGGATCGCGGACAAGTGAACAACTCTGTAGGCAAGAAATTATGCCTACCCATACTATGCAATAATTAAAATATCTTTTCATGTTCATCATATTACGGTTAAAACTCCAGATTTAATCCTACTACGAAAGAGCGGTTCTGCGGGTATGTGCCCCAATCGATGCCCTGCACACTACCACTACTACCCCATTGGTTAACTTCAGGATCAAAACCTGTATATTTCGTAAAGGTCAACAAGTTGCTGGCCGATACAAAAGGCTGCAAACGGCGAATACCCACATTGGACAACCGTGCCGTCTTGACATCGTACGACAAGGAAATATTCTTTACCCGCAGGAAGCTACCGTCTTCCACAAAGTAGCTAGAGTTTTTCAGGTCAAAACCTGCTTTCGGGATACTCGTCTGCTGGCCTGGTACACGCCATCGATCGAGTACGCGTATCGATTGATTTTTACCATCATACATTCCTTCAGTTTCCATCCGTGAGGCATTGTAGATATCATTACCATAAGATCCTTGCAAGAAAACACTAAGATTAAAGCCCTTGTAGGACAAGTTATTCGTGAGGCCGAATATAAAGTCAGGATTAGGGTCGCCGATATAGGTCCTGTCGGACGAGGAAACGCGTCCATCGCCATTGACATCGCGGTAGCGAAGCTCGCCCGTCTCGGGATCCACGCCATCGCTGATGTAACCGAAGAATCCACCGAGGGATCTGCCTGGCTCATTTCGGACCACATTATCATCCACAAAATCAGATGTCCGGGCGGTGCTGTAGATCCTTTGCAGCTCTAAATTCGTCAGCCGATTTCGGTTAAAGGATATATTAAAGTCCGTAGACCAAAGGAATCCCCGCACTAGATTTTTACTGCTCACATTTGCCTCAAATCCCTTATTCGTCATAACTCCCTCGTTACGCATAATACTTCCCGACGCTCCGCCACCGGTAGGTACACTTGCGTTCATGAGCATGTCCGTTGTTTTTTTGTGGTAGTAGTCCAAGTTGACGGTCAATCGGCTGGCAAATGCCGTAAAGTCAAGACCGATATTGCTCTGCGTTGTTGTTTCCCAACGTAGATCACGTGTGCGGAGATTACCACTAATTGAGGTCACAGGCAATGCGTTTTCCTGTCCTGTTACAAACCAAGCAACCCGTGTAGCATTGTACATCTGCAGGTAAGCATAGTCTGACAACCCCGATTGGTTTCCTGTTTGTCCCCATCCACCACGAATTTTCAAATCATTTATCCATGATACGTCTGACAAGAAGTCTTCCGAAGAAAGGCGCCAAGCGGCAGAAACCGAGGGGAAAACACCCCAACGATAATCTGGATGAAGCTTCGAAGAGCCATCCCCGCGCAAATTGGCAGTCACTAAATACTTTCCATCGAAGTTGTAAGATGCTCGCCCAAACAAAGACATAATTGCCCAATCAGATGCACCGCTACCGGTACCTGTCCACGAAATTTTATTGGCCACGTTTAAGGTTTCAATTAAGTCATTCCTAAAATGCGAGCCATTGATCCAGCTATTGGTATAATCGGACGCAGTCCACGATGTTCCCCCCATAAGGTCGATACCGTGGCGCCCCCATTGCTTTTTATAGTTCAGCACATTGTCGAAGGTCAACACCGTATTCATATTACGGTTATCAGAAGCTTCGCCATATTGCGTCCTCCCCCAAGCTGTAGAAAGTGGATCCAAGAATGTAGTTGCCAAACCGTTCCGGCGATCGAGCGCCAGCATGCTCTTAAATGTCAAATCAGGCGTAAAGGTTAACATTGCGCTTCCTGAAGCGATCAAACGATTCTCGCGTCCTTTGTTATTTTTCGTCCTTGCGATATTCTCCAATGGGCTGCTGATATTGACTCCGTAGAAGTCCGTATAATACTGTCCCGGAAAATCAGGATCCCAAATGGCGCCATAGGTCGGTGTGTTTATCGCGGACAGGACTACGCCACCACGATTGGCTCCATTTCCCGTATTGATGCCATTGCGGATATCATCGGTATACGCAATATTAGCGGTTACCTTCAACCATTTGCGCACGTCGTTCTCGACGTTTGCGCGGAAGTTGTAGCGACGGTAAAACGAAGAATTGATAACCCCCGACTCATCGAGATAACCACCTGAAAGAAAATAACGTAGCTTTTCTGTTCCATCGGAGATGGACAATTGATAGTTTTGCATCAGCCCCTTGGTAAAGGTTTCATCGAACCAATTTGTACGGTCAGGTAGTCCTTCGGGAAGGCTTACCAAGCCGATTTCATCTTGCAGTTCTTTGTACTGTGCCGCATTGAGCGACTCCATTTTGTTGACGACACTATTTTGCGTCAGCTGTCCATTGAGCGCGATCTTTGCATCGCCGGCTTTACCTTGCTTTGTCGTAATTAGAACTACGCCATTGGCTGCACGGGAGCCGTAGATCGCGGCCGAGGAAGCATCTTTCAAGACTTGGATATCTGCCATGTCATTCGGCGACAGGAAGTTGATATTATCCACCGGTACGCCGTCAACCACATAAAGTGGGTTGTTGCTGGCGTTGAATGAGGTTGTTCCGCGGATGCGGATGGAGGTTTCACCACCCGGCGCCCCATTCGGCTGGATCACAGATACACCAGCAGCCCTTCCCTGCAAAGCTTGCCCTGCGGAAACAATGGGACGTTGGTTAAGATCTTCCAGTGACACACTGGAGATCGCGGTGGTGACATCTTTGCGTTTCACCGATCCATATCCAATCACGACAACATCCTCTAGGGCAGAGCTATTCGATTGCATTACGATGGCTATGCTTTCGCTTTGCACCGTTGCCGTAGCTGTTTCGTAGCCAATATAGGATATCGACAGTTCAGCTCCACGGGCAACATTTGCCAGTGTAAAATGACCATCCACATCGGTGGACGTTACGTTGCTCGTTCCCTTCCAGGAAACTGTTGCCCCGACGATAGGCGCATTGGTTTGTCCATCTTTCACCGTCCCTCGTAAGGAAACGATTGTTTGTGCCCGCAAGGAAACGACTTCCAGCAGCAAAAAAACGAAGAGAAAAATAGGACGCGTCATTCTTGTAGAAAATGCCATAGGTCTTATAATTTGATCTTTTTGTGGATTATAATTGTTCACCCCGAAGGGTTATGGCAAAGTTAGTATGGTAGATGGGAAAAAGATTGGATTGAAATGGTCACGAACAGGAAAAGTAAATGCAAAAACAGATTAAAAATTTGAAAAACAAGCAATTAAAGCATACGCTCGAAAGACAAAAAGTAACTCGATTCAGCTGTTAAAAGGATCGAATATCGCCAATATCCCGAATCCTATCTTCAAATTCGTCTTTAGATCCAGCCACCTTACTGCGAACCTTAACCCGATAATTGTATACTGTTCGGAGGGAATATCGCAGAAAAGAAGCGATTTTAGTGGAATCGGTAATACCCAAACGGATCAAGGCAAAGATGCGTAGCTCGGTATTCAGCAATTCACCTTCCTTCAGGCTGATGCGCTCATCGCTACGGAGCAGTTGGTTAAAATCATCAATGAAAGAAGGGTACAAATTCAGAAAGATCACATCAAAATTGTGGTACAGTTCATCGAGCTCATTCTTCACCACATCCTGCGACTTCAATATCTTATTGATGTCGTCATATTGCTTTTGCGCAAAGCGTTTCAACAGCAGCTTACGCTGTTCGTCGATTTTATCGATGTAAGACGAACAAATGTCAAAAAATTGAGCGATGTACTCCTCTTTGATATGGTTCGATTCCGAAAGGCTATTGTTAATGTTTAGCAGCTGATCGTTCAGCATTTTAAGTTCTGCGTTTGCATGATGCAGATCCACTCGTGCTCGCCGTAGTTTCTTGATTTGGGTATATAGAAAAAAGAGAGCGACAACCAAGAACAGGGATAGCAAACTGATAACGATCAAATTTTGACGCAGTGCGCGCTTTTGCGCCAGCTCCTTTTCTTGAAAGGCGGTATTGATAATACCATAGAAAGAGGAGTTCTCGAGCGAGCGATAGCGTATATTACAGAAGGCTGCATCGTTTATGGCTGCCTGGATAAATTGATAAGCTTTATCGATATCGCCCCTGTTATTATAACATTGCGCTAAGCTCTGTAGGGAGGCATTATCTTTAACAACGTGTTTGATATCTGATATGGCCGATAGCGAGAAATAGTACATCGCTTTATCCATATCATCCTTATTCATGTACATCAAGCCCAGCAGATAGGCAATCAATCCCCGTTCGGGAAACTGATCGTCCGTGCTGATGAGCAGCTGCTGCAAAATCTGCTCTGCTTCCGCTTCTCTATTGCGATACACATACTTGGTTGCCAAGGCAACGCGCTGTCTTAGCGATGTGGCAGGCAACAGCATCAGCATGGAATCGCGGTAACGTTCACTCAATTTAAAATATTGCTCATTATTGCTACTCTGTCCATAGTGGCTACCAAATGCGGTGTATGCTTCGAAATAGGCAGGCAAGAGCGCTCTCGGCAAGTTCGGACGATCGACAGCTCGTAGCAACTTTTCGGCTTCGATAAACTTTCCTGTAGAGGAATAAAGGCTAGCCAAGTAAAACGAAGCTTCACGAACAGCCATGGCATCTTTCCGCTGTTCACCTAGCTGTCTGTAAAGCTGCGTGTAGGTTATCGCGGAATCCACCTGATACTTACGGTAGGCATGGATCAATTCCTTGGCTAGCTCTTGTTTGGCGGGCAAAGAACTTTCTTGCATCAATCGCGTTTTCAGCACATTTATGCGTGCTAATTTTTGCTTTTCAAACTTATCTTTAGCAAGAAAGACCTGCGCAAGTGTTTGCGCGGTGCTGTCTGTCCCGGACTTGCAGAGACATGGCGAGACCAGAAAAACAATATAAATTAAGCTCCAATAAAAACGCATAGGTTTTGACTCCTTAACTATTTTTTCTCTTCATCGTCCCACCAATCGGTCTTTAGGTCATCAATTTCTCGACGATCTTTCTTGGTAGGCCGGCCGGTACCGCGATCACGCTTTAATACCGGAGCATGAAAAACGGATTTAAAAGCTTGGGTATCCTCAACCGGTGTTTGATCTTGGTAAAATTGCACAGCGGTCTTGGCGTCGACCCGGCGCTCCAATAAAGCTGTCACTAAAATCACTTTCCGTTCGGGTCCCTTTTGGATAGTATACAAATCGCCAATCTTGACCACGGCCGATGCTTTTGTGTTGTGGCCGTTCAACTTTACACGGCCCGCTTTACAAGCCTCGGTCGCCAAACTTCTAGTTTTGAAGATCCGAATGGACCACAGGTATTTGTCTATCCTCAATTTATCTTTCTCGATTGCTGCTCCCATAGCTGCAAAATTAAAGGAAAATAAGGTAATTTTAGAAAGGTGAGCATCTTGATTCGCCAAAAAATTATAATCTTTGCAGTAAAAGGAATCTCCTCTTGTGTAGACTTGTATGGGGTTCTTATTTTACTCTTTTACTTTTTACTTTTTACTTTGCAAAATGGAATTGGAACTACAGAAACTACAGAAGCTTGTTGAAGACGCTTGGGAAGACAGACAATTATTGGAATATAAAGAATACTTTGAAGCCATCACCGTTGTTATTCAGAAATTGGATGAGGGCGAGCTTCGTGTTGCTGAACCCCTCGGCAGCCGCTGGCATGTAAACGACTGGATAAAAAAGGCCGTTATCTTGTATTTCCCTATCCGAGAAATGAAAGAAATTGACAATGGTCCGTTTGTGTATTTCGATAAAATGAAATTGAAAACGAACTATAAAGAATTGGGCGTACGTGTTGTTCCTGGTGCCAGCGCTCGCTACGGTGCATACCTTTCCAAAGGGGTAATCATGATGCCTTCCTACGTGAATATTGGTGCATATGTGGATGAAGGTACAATGGTCGATACTTGGGCAACCGTAGGATCCTGCGCACAGATCGGTAAACATGTACACTTGAGTGGTGGTGTTGGTATCGGGGGGGTTCTTGAACCTGTACAGGCTGCACCAGTGATCATCGAAGACAACGTTTTTGTCGGTTCACGCGCCATTGTCGTGGAAGGTATTCGCGTAGAGACTGAAGCCGTTTTAGGAGCTAATGTGGTATTGACAGCATCCACAAAGATTATAGATGTTTCCGGACCAGAGCCTATAGAATATAAAGGATATGTACCGGCGCGTTCTGTCGTTATCCCGGGATCATACACCAAAAAATTTGAAGCCGGCGAGTACCAAGTTCCTTGTGCGTTGATTATCGGTCAACGTAAAGAGTCTACCGACAAAAAGACGTCGTTAAACGACGCTTTACGCGAACATAACGTTGCCGTTTAATGCATCGTGCATTCATTGATAGAGATGATGTGAATAAAGCCCTCGAAACGTTGAAAAACGGAGGG
Organism: Sphingobacterium griseoflavum; assembly: GCF_014653155.1. Taxonomy (GTDB): domain Bacteria; phylum Bacteroidota; class Bacteroidia; order Sphingobacteriales; family Sphingobacteriaceae; genus Sphingobacterium; species Sphingobacterium griseoflavum. Next base: position 368,319 of record NZ_BNAF01000002.1, read on the forward strand.
CTGATTCTATATCCAACGGATACGATCTGGGGTATTGGTTGCGATGCTACCAATAAAGAAGCCGTTGAAAAGGTTTTCGCCTTGAAAGGCCGCGACAAAAGCAAAAGCTTGATCGTACTGTTACACAACGACAATCAGCTGGCTAGCTACGTTCAGGATATTCCAGAGGTAGCCTACGAACTGATTGAATATACAGAAAAGCCCCTAACTATCGTTTATTCGAAAGCAAAGAACTTAGCGGAGAACGCGCTTGCGGAAGATGGAAGCATAGGCATCCGTATTGTACGTCACCCTTTTTGCGAACAATTGTTGCAGCGTTTTCGCAAGCCTATTATTTCAACGAGTGCGAATATTAGCGGTGCAAGTTCTCCAACATGTTTTGACGATATTTCGGAAGAGATTTTAAGCGGCGTAGACTACGTGGTAACATATGGTCAGCGAGAAAAAGGAGATGGCAAGTCGTCAACCGTTATGAAGATTGATCCAAGTGGAAAATTTGAGTTTTTACGTAAATAGATACAACTATGAAAAAAATCATGTCCATGCTCATCTGCACCATTGTTGCCTTGAACGTAGGCTTCGCGCAACAACAGATAGCACCGGCAAAAAAAGGGACGCAGTATGGCAAAAAAATTGATGCGCAGCATGCTATCTCCGTAGCCGATCTGGAGAAGAGCCTGCAAAAAAGCGAAAACTTCAGCGGAAAAATAATGGGCGAAGTCGTGGAAGTGTGCAAAAAGAAGGGTTGCTTTTTAACATTGAAACGTGCAGGTGGAGAGACGGTCATGGTTCGCTTTACGGACTATGGGTATTTTGTCCCAGCAGATATCGTGGGCAAGAAAATTGCCGTTGAAGGTCGAGCGAAAATGAAAGAAACATCAGTAGAGTGGCTTCAACATTATGCCGAGGACAAAGGAGCGTCTAAAGCGGAGATCGCTAAAATCACAAAACCAAAAACGGACATCAGCATTGTAGCAGATGGCGTGGTCGTATTGAACTAAGAAACGCTATGCAGAAAATTTCCGAGGCTACCGCGAATTACGTAGCCTCTTTTTATTTCATTTTTGCAGCCAGCTAAAGAAACCACATCACTTTCACCTGTTAACTCTTTTCCGCTTTTTGTTTATCTTCGCGTTACATGACGCATTTACAAACTACGGCGGCACAGTCGCTGAATATTGGTGGGCAGCTTGTCAGTCTCGAGCGTCCATTGATTATGGGGATCTTAAATGTAACACCCGACTCCTTTTTTGATGGGGGGCTACATCATCGCGTTGATTTGGCGGTCGTGAAAGCGGAGCAGCTGCTGCAAGATGGCGCAGACATCGTGGATATTGGCGCCTATTCATCCCGCCCCGGAGCGCCACTGATCAGCTCACAGGAAGAAATGGATAGAGCCCTGCCCATTATCCAAATGCTGCACACGAAATATCCCCACGCAAAACTTTCTATTGACACCTTTCGTGCCGACGTTGCGGAAGAAGCTGTAAAAGCGGGCGTACATATCATCAACGATGTGTCTGGCGGCACAATCGATGCAAACATGTTTGCAACCGTCAGCCGTTTAAAAGTCCCTTACATCCTGATGCATATGCGAGGTTTGCCAGAAAATATGCAAGAATTAACCGAGTATGACGATATCGTTGTCGATGTGGCTACTTTCTTGGGCGAAAAAATAAGTGAGTTGCGGGCGCTGGGTGTCAAAGATATTATTTTGGATCCCGGGTTTGGTTTTGCCAAGACCATCGAACAAAGCCATGACCTTTTGAGACGTGTCGATGCGTTACATTATTTCGGATTGCCCATCTTGGGAGGTATATCTAGAAAATCGATGATTTACAAAAAATTGGGTATTACGCCGGAAGAATCGCTTCCGGGAACGATAGCGCTCCATACCCTGCTGCTATCCAAAGGTGTACAAATTTTGCGCGTACATGATGTTAAAGAAACCAAACAAGTTGTGGATTTACTCTTTTAGAAGACATCATGAAAAAAATTGGAGATATCGCTACTATTGGATTCGCGTTGTTTGCGATGTTTTTCGGTGCCGGCAATTTACTGCTGCCACCATTCATCGGAATACAGGTAGGCAGCCACGTTTGGATAACAATACTGGCCTTTGGCCTAACCGGCATCCTCTTGCCCTTTCTAGGGATTCTTGCCGTTACGCGATCCGGAGAAACATTTAACGATCTCGGAAATCGGGTGAACAAAAATTTAGCCTCCCTACTAGGCGCAATCATTATGATCTGCATAGGTCCGCTCATTGCACTTCCAAGAACTGCAGCCACCACTTATGAAGTAGGGATATTGCCATCGTTCCCTACCAGCAATCCATTGTGGACATCCTTGGTCTTCTTTATCGTCGTTTGGCTATTTGCTATTGTTCCATCGAAAGTTGTCGATTTGGTAGGTAATGTGCTCACCCCTTTTTTGCTCATCATCCTCACAATATTAGTCGTGGCAGGCATCGTGCATCCGACGGGTTCACCAAGCGCCGCGGCCTTATCAAGCACGGAATCCTTTTTGCTGGGCTTTACAGAAGGATATCAAACGCTGGATGTATTAGCCTCGGTGATATTCGCTAGTATCATTATCGCGGCCACGAGGGCCAAGGGGTATCACTCCATCCCCGAAAAGAACGCGGTGGTGATCGCTGCTGGCGTGCTGGCAGCTACCTGCCTGCTTTTCATCTACGGTGGGCTTATCTACCTCGGCGCTACGGCTGGGATACAGGATACATCCGTCAAACGTTCTGAACTGCTGATCCATATATCAAATAGCGTATTAGGAAAATACGGTAGCTTGGCTATTGCATTGAGCATAGCGCTGGCTTGCCTGACGACAGCCATCGCACTTGCAGCTGCAGTGGGTACATTTTTTAGCAGGCTTACCCGTGGTAAACTCGGCTATAAGTTACTTGTTACCCTGACTTGCCTAATATCTGCCGTCCTATCCATCACGGGAGTAGACAATATCATTCAGTTTGCCTATCCGCCGCTCGCTTTTGTTTATCCGATAGTCATCACGTTGGTACTATACGTTGTGTTTTTTGGTCGGCTAGTAACCTGGAAGTCGCCTTATATCGCGGCATTGATAGCGTCCACTATAGTTGCTACATGTAATGTGCTGCATATTCTTGGTCTACTTGCTCCAAAGCAAGTAGCCGTGTTGAATAAAATCCCGTTCTTCTCTTACGAACTGGGCTGGGTTATCCCTTCCTTACTAGCTTTTTGCATTACTTGGGGAGTTGGATGGATACGAAATAAACCTGCGCGTGCCTAAGCACACCGTATTTCGTTGCAGGCAAAAAAAGAGCGGATAGATCGTTCTATCCGCTCTTTTCGCTGAGAGCATCGACCCTAGCGGACACTACAGCCTGGTCGAATTGCCGATGTTGGATTAACGAAATCAAGCCTCCCGTCAGCATCCTCTGCCATCAAGATCATCCCTTGGGAAGTGATACCCTTTATTTCTCTAGGTTCTAGATTGACCAAGATAGACACTTGTTTCCCTACAATATCTTCAGGTGCAAAGTACTCCGCAATACCAGATACTACTGTGCGTTGATCGATGCCCGTGTCAATTTTTAGCTTCAACAGCTTCTTGGTCTTCGCGACTTTCTCGGCTTCGATAATCGTTCCTATGCGGATATCCATTTTCAGAAAATCGTCGTACGTGATATTCGCTTTCGCTGGTTCCGCTTTCATGGCGGTTGCAGCATTCTGTGCCTTCGCATCAGCTAATTTCTGCAATTGGAACGCTACTTGCTCATCCGTTATTTTTTCGAAAAGGAGAACGGCTTCGCCTAATGTATGTCCCTCAGGAACGATCGTCCTCGCACCTGCCTGATCCCAATCTTGTTCGGCAATATTCAACATCGCAAATAGCTTCGCTGCCGTGCGCGGTAAGAAAGGTTGTGCAAGCACCGCCAAATTGGCTACAATCTGTGTGGCTACGTAAAGTACTGTTTTTACGCGCTCCTGATCCTCTTTATACACTTTCCAAGGCTCTTCATCGGCCAAATACTTGTTACCCAAGCGCGCCGCATTCATAAAGTGGCTCAGTGCTTCACGGAAACGGTATTGTCCGATAGATTGCTCGATATCTTTCGGGAAGTTGGCCAACTCGGAGAGCACAGCTTGATCTTGTTCTGTCAATGCCGATCCTAAAGAAACTGCTCCCGCGAAATATTTATGCGAAAGCACCATAACGCGATTCACGAAATTACCTAGGATAGCAACCAGCTCGTTGTTGACGCGGGATTGAAAATCTTTCCAAGTAAATTCACTATCCGATGTCTCGGGAAGGATGGAGCTTAATACATAACGCAGCTCATCCTGTTTCGAAGGAAATTCAACGAGATAGTCGTGTAGCCATACTGCATGGTTCCTGGATGTAGAAAGCTTATCGCCTTCCAAATTCAAAAATTCATTGGCCGGTACATTTTCCGGCAGAATATATTCGCCATGCGCATGCAAGATCGCTGGAAAGATAATGCAGTGGAAAACGATGTTATCTTTCCCTATAAAGTGGATCAATGTCGATTCTTCTGCCGGATTGGCTTGTTTTTTCCAGTAAACTTCCCAATCTTTCCCGTTATTTAATGCCCACTGCTTGGTGGCAGATATATAGCCTATCGGTGCATCCAGCCACACGTACAATTTCTTTCCGGCGGCTTCCTCCAACGGCACATCAACTCCCCAATCCAAATCCCTCGTCATGGATCGGGGGTGCAGTCCCGATTTCAACCAAGACTGGCATTGCCCGAACACGTTGGATTTCAATTCCTGCCTCTTACCTTCAATCAGCCATTTTTCCAACCAAGGTTGGTATTTATCCAAGGGCAAATACCAATGTTTAGTTTCCTTTAAAATGGGCGTTTTGCCACTGAGGGTAGATTTCGGGTTAATAAGATCTGTTGGATTTAGGGATGTACCACATTTCTCGCATTGATCCCCGTAAGCACCTTCATTATGGCAATGCGGACAGGTTCCTACAATGTACCGATCGGCTAAAAACTGATGAAATTCTTCATCGTAATATTGCTCGGAAAACTTCTCGATAAATTCACCTTTTTCATAAAGATTTAGGAAAAACTCTTGCGAAAGCTCATGATGCACCTTCTCCGAAGTGCGGTGATAGATATCAAAATCAATTCCGAAGGACTCAAAGCTGTCTTTGATCTGCTTGTTGTACTTATCGATAATTTCGCGCGGTGTAACGCCTTCCTTTTTGGCTTTAATCGTGATTGCCGCACCGTGTTCATCAGAACCGCAGACAAACACGACCTCCTTTTTATTTAAACGAAGGAAGCGCACAAATATGTCAGCAGGAATATAAGCCCCTGCCAAGTGCCCAATATGTAAAGGCCCATTTGCGTAAGGGAGAGCCGCAGTAATAGTATAGCGATTTTTGAATAAAATACTCAAGGTATAACGATTTTTAAAATAACAATAACGACTAAAAAAGTGAACAAAAGACTTGTTTCTTTGACAAAGATAACTCAATTTGCGCTTAAAATACGCGCATAGCATGAAAATACCCGAATTTCTCCAACCCGGCGATAAAGTCGCCATCGTGTGTCCAGCAAGCTACATCAAAGGCTCCATTGATATAGCCGTGAACGCGCTGCAAGATTGGGGTTTAAGGGTGGATATTGGCGAAACAGTCACTACGCAGTACCATCAATTCGCTGGCAGCGACGAGCTGCGCGCTGCGGATCTGCAACGCACGTTGGACGACCAGAGTATCAAAGCTATCTTTGCCGCTCGGGGTGGCTATGGTACCGTCCGGATTATCGACCGCTTGGACTTCAGCAACTTCGTGCATAAGCCGAAATGGATCATTGGTTTTAGCGATATAACCGTACTGCACAGTCATCTACAGCATAAGCTGGGCATAGCGAGTATCCATGGACAAATGCCAAAGTCTTTTGACGACAGCACCGCGGAAGCCCTAACATCTTTACGGAGGGCTATCTTCGGAAAGCCCATGGACTATCGCTATCAGCAATCCGGATTTCCCAACCGGTCTGGTGTAGGTCTTGGACAACTGATTGGCGGGAATCTCGCCATTCTGCATAGCATTCTCGCTTCTGTTTCCGACGGTTCCTACGAAAACAAAATTTTATTTATCGAGGATGTGGGCGAATCGTACTACAACATCGATCGTATGCTATGGACTTTGAAGCGAGCAGGAAAACTAGCGAAACTGCAGGGATTGATTGTGGGAGGCTTTAGTAGCTTGAAAGATAGCGACCCATCTTTCGGACAACGCTTCGAGGAGATCATCTTGGATAAGGTTAAAGAATACAATTTTCCTGTATGTTTCGGTTTCCCCGCGGGGCATATTGAAAACAACCACAGTTTAGTGTTAGGAAAAACCATTCGAATACAGGTGAAAAACGAAGAAACTTCGATAGAATACCAGTAGTTGTCATGTTTATTCGGCAACAGCACTTTCAATAATAACAACGAATACTAAAACTGCGCGCATGAGACACAACAGAAACAGCATATAAATAAAAAATTTTCATTAATTAACCTTTTATAGCCAAATATTTACCAAAAATATCTTTTCGGTTTAAAGGAGAAATATTCTAGCTAACTTAGCTCCATAAAACAAATTATGATATGGTTATGGAAATGGAATATCCAAACCCGCTCGATACGGATAAGCCGATGACGAGTTTATCCAATAAGGTCTATTTTCAATGTACCACGGAAACCTTGGTGGAACAGACGCTTGAACGCGGACAAGGGCGGCTGAGCGATAGCGGAGCCCTATGCATCAACACCGGAAAGTTTACAGGTCGATCGCCAAACGATCGTTTTATCGTCAACGACGAAACCACGGCAGCCTCGGTAGACTGGGGTAGCGTAAATATACCTATATCAACGACTGTATTCGATGGCTTGCTAGCGAAAATGACTAGTTTTATCGCGGATAAGGAATTGTGGGTACGTGCATGCTACGCAGGCGCAGATCCGAACTATCGCATACACGTGACGGTAATCAATACGACACCATGGGCCAATCTCTTTTGCCAGCATCTATTCATCCGGCCTGAAGAAGGGGATCTTCAGAACTTCCAACAGGAATGGGTCATTCTGCAAGTTCCTGAATTCCTAGCCAACCCAATTGTCGATGGCACGCGACAGGAAAACTTCGCTATAATCAATTTCAGCAGAAAGATGATCTTAATTGGCGGTACTGCCTACACAGGTGAGATGAAAAAGGGTATTTTCTCGGTACTTAATTTCCTTTTACCTCGGCACAACGTATTGCCCATGCACTGTTCCGCCAATGAGGGCCCTGATGGGGATGTTGCGCTTTTCTTTGGTCTCAGTGGCACGGGAAAAACGACCCTATCTGCCGATCCCTTGCGAAAACTCATCGGCGACGACGAGCACGGCTGGGCAAAAGACAGTATCTTTAATTTCGAAGGCGGCTGCTACGCAAAATGTATCGATCTGCAAGCGGATAAGGAACCGCAAATATATGGCGCCATACGTTCGGGAAGCCTGCTGGAGAATGTCTGCTTTGTTCCCAACACCAATATGGTCGACTACAGTGATAGCCGTATTACAGAAAATACCCGAGCAGCATACCCCATAACGCACATCGCTTTGGCCAAGCAGCCATCCGTAGGCAAGACACCATCCAATATCTTTTTCTTGACTTGTGACGCCTTTGGCGTGCTGCCTCCTATTTCAAAATTGACCATTGCACAGGCGATGTACCATTTTCTTTCCGGCTACACGGCTAAAGTAGCTGGCACGGAAATCGGCGTAACGGAGCCACAAACGACCTTCTCGGCCTGTTTTGGTCGTGTATTCCTACCCGCGTCCCCCACAACGTATGCCGCCTTATTGGGGAAAAAGCTCGAACAGCATCCTGACGTAAATGTTTGGCTTGTGAATACAGGTTGGACGGGTGGAGCTTATGGAGAGGGGAAAAGGATCAGCTTACGCCATACACGAGCGTTAGTTGCCGCAGCTATACATGGGCAACTGCAGCATACTTCCTTCATGCCACATCCTTCGTTTGGGATCCTCGTGCCACAATCTTGCGCTAACGTTCCTTCGGCAATATTAAACCCCCGCGACACGTGGCAGGACAAAAATGCGTATGATCTACAGGCCAATAAATTAGCCAGCCTCTTCATTCAAAATTTCGAAGCTTATCGGCAACAGGCCGATGAAGCAATACGAAAGGCATCGCCACAAGTCCTTCAAGCAGTTCAATAAATAAACAAAGGCAGTCTATAGTGGGCTGCCTTTGTTTATTGTTATAAGAACACGCGTGCGTGCCAACTATCTTTCAGCGGGACTTCCCATTTCTTGTCCAGTTCGTCTACCTGCGTCAGCATGTTATTGAACACAATAGTTTCCGCATGAACTCCACCGTCCCTCACCAAACTGGAAAAAGTGTCTCGGCCTACTATAAGGATATTACCACTGCTAGGATCGCGATAGGCGATTTGCATACGATCAAACAAAGATATACCCAATTCCTGCTCGATCTTTTTAAGCAGATGTACAGATTTATCTATAGAGCAGCCTGTCACCATGGCTTTTTCTTCGTCAACCATCAGCATTAAGAACAGGCCATATCGGATGCTAAAACTACCGGCCAATTGATTACCATGTGCAGTCCATTGTAAAACAAACTCCGATAAAATATCCTCTATGCGAGCAATCTCCTCGTCGTGCAAAAAACGGTTGCATTGATAAACCCATACTCTCTTCATAGCTTGTAAATTTAATGTGCGTAATACGGCGAAATCATCACGTAAACAATAACACCGGTAATAGCAACATACATCCACATCGGGTAAGTGATTCTTGCCAATTTTTTGTGTCTTTCGTAGGCTCCTGCAATACCTCTGACAAATGTAAAGAGTACAAAGGGGATGATGATAATCGATAAGAGGATATGCGTAATTAAAATAAAAAAGTATACAGACCGCATTACTCCTTCCCCACCATATGCTGTAGAATCCGAAGTCATGTGATAGGCCACGTACATGACAAGAAATGCCAATGAGCAAGCCATGCAGACCTTCACCAAGTTTTCATGCAATTTAACATTACCCTTCTTTATTGCCGCTACTGCAGCAAATAGCATGATTGCTGTCAAACCATTAACTGTGGCGTATATTGGAGGTAAAAAATGCAAAGGTTTTACGTCGATACCCAAGTCTTTCAACTTAACACCAAATAATAGGGCGACCAACAATGGAATAACTACGGATAGGGTCACAATCCATTTCTTATATTTCTTTTCTTCTTCCGTTATCATAAAACTATTTCTGTGCTATTTTTGCAGGCCTATTACGAATTTCCTCTACCACGAGTAATTTAGTTTCGTCTTCCAGCCGATCGACCTCTCCCTTTTGGCTCACATCATAAAACCCACGTATTCTTCGCTTGGAGTCTACCAAAACGAGCTGATTGCTAATGAGAAAGCGTGTAGAATCAGCCGGATCCACCATCGCATCAATCAAAAGTTGCTCTTTGGCATACGAAAAAATATCCGATGAGGCGCCGAACACAACTTTCCAGTGCCCGCGCTGCAAGCCCTTAAAAGGCTTCAAAAATGCAGTTAGACGCTCTTGGTTTTCCGATGGATCGACCGAGATGGAGAAAAAATTAATAAGCGGATTTTCTTGAAATCGCTCGGATAGACCCTGAACGTTTTCCATCATCAATTTAGAAAACGAACCGTCTTTAGAGTAACATAAATGCACGATATTTATCGTCGTATCCGATGCAGGGAAAGTCACTGCATGTCCATCAAAATTGGTGAAAGTAAGCGTACTTAGCGTATGAAAAATAGTATCAGGGTACTCCCTACCCCAATTTCGCTTCATTTCACCGCTCAACTTCTTCTCTCCGAACACCGGTAAAGAAACGTAATGATTCGACCCTAATCTATTAACGGCTATATATAAAAATCCTGGCACTAGTAAGATTAATGCCAGGAGAATTATTTTGGATTTACTTTTTTGAGTACGTTTACTCATCGAGTTCCTTCTATTTAGTTGTTAGGAAACAAGGGGTGCGATTGAAAATGATGCAGTAAATAATCGCCTTCGATCAACAACAGAACTATAAAATAAACAATGAATATAAATCCGATGCTACAGCATACAATAAATCCTGATTTCTCAAATTTCAAGTGCATGAAGTAAGCCACAATATAATATGCTTTTACTAAGGTTAGCACTATATAGACTGCGTTCAACAGCATGCCCTTTTGGATAATGCCCCAATGGTGAACAAAACCCAAGGCAATTAAAAACTCCAGTGCAGTAAGGGCCAGAAGTATGAAAAACACTTTCCAAATTCCCTTTTTGTCCATTCCGCCATGATCGTGATGATCATGTGCTGCTATATTTTCGTGATGATTTGACATTTGCTATAGAATAAATTATTATAAGGAAACCAATTAGATTAAGTAGAAGAAGGTGAAGACAAATACCCAAACCAAATCTACAAAGTGCCAATATAGACCGACTTTCTCTACCATCAAATACGTACCGCGCTTTTCAAACGTATTGTTCAATGTCATAGAGAGGATAATGATGTTCAACAGAATACCTATCGATACGTGAAATCCGTGAAAACCGGTGATGGTAAAAAAGAGGTTAGAGAACTGTAAAGCCGCTGTATAGGAAATTTCTTTCGAAAAATAAGGGGCCAAGGCCTGCGCTACGGCTTCTCCTTCTAGACCTGTTGCTGGGTTTCTACCGAACCAAAAACCTTCGTGGTGCAAGTGTGTCCATTCAATTGCCTGACAGCCGACGAAACAAAGACCACCTAATATCGTCCAAAGCATCCATTTAACGACTTCATGCTTTTGGTTTCTATGTCCGGCATCTACCGCCAACACCATCGTCACCGATGACATGATCAGGATAAATGTCATGATACCAACAAACACTAACGGTTGACCATGTTCAACTATTCCCGGTACCGATTGAAAAATCTTATCCGCGTCAATCCATGTCGGTTGTGCGAACTTTTGCGCGCCGTAGTAGAGTAGAAAGGCCGAAAATGTAAAAGCATCCGATACCAAGAAAAACCACATCATGATTTTTCCATACTCTAAGTTCCAAGGCGACTTACCACCGCTCCAAGGGCCGTCTTTTACCTTATCTAATTGCGATACAGTTGTTGTACTCATTTTTTACTATTATTGATTCAAAAGTAAGAAAACATAAATATAAATCCATAAAAGATCGAGAAAATGCCAAAATATAATGGCTAAATTCATGCGGAATTGGTTGTCGGGAAAAGGGATCGGCTTTAGCGCTCCCAAATAACAACGAACCAATACGATCAAGCCCGCGATAATATGTGCCAAGTGCAATCCAGTAAAAACATAAATAAAAGATTGCGAAGCATTATTATTAACAAAGTAAATACCTCGTCCAGCAAAAACATGCCAGGCGTGTAGTTGGATGGCGAAGAACACCAATCCCAATACCATGGTCAGCAATAAAAACAGACGCTGCTTGGCGAACTTCTCGGCTTTCACCGCTTGGTAGGCAAAGTGCAAGGTCAAACTACTCACAAGTAGCACAACCGTACTGTAGGTGAATGCAACCGGCAATATTGTTTTGATCCCTTTATCTACCCCGCTCGCTGTATACACGATAAATCCACTAGACAAGGCTGCAAACATCATGAACATACCAATCATACCGAGCCAAAGATTGAACTTTTTGGCTTTTCGAGATTGAAGCAGTTCTTCCGTATTATATTCTGTAGTATCCATTACTGAAAAGGAATAAAATCAAACAATAAGACTAATTGGGTCAATGGCAAATAAAAAAACGACGTGAACATTACCTTCTTTGCGGTTTTATCCGTTTTTTGCAGGGCATGTTGATAACCATAGTAGGCAAACAGCAGCGCGCCCAGCAACGCAACGGTCGTGAATATCCATCCACCGAAACCGTAGTAAAGAGGCAAAAAACCAACCGGAATCATCAGAACAGCCGAGATAAAGATCATCCAAGCTGTCGTTGCATCTTTTTGCTTGGTTGGCAAAAGTCTGAATCCCGCATTTTTATAATCTTCATCGGCAACCCAAGCAATAGCCCAAAAATGGGGAAATTGCCAGAAAAACTGAATCAGGAATAAAATCCACGGCGTGATCACAATTGCGGCCTCACTTACTGCAGCATACGCAAAGCCGAAACCAGCGGCTTGAAACGCGGCATAGTAGCCAATCAAAGGCGGTAATGCACCAGGGAAAGCTCCAACGAAGACTGCAATAGGCGATTTCTGCTTCAGTGGCGTATACACAAACGCATAAAGGATAATAGAAAATACAGACAAGAGACCCGCCAAAAAGTTTAAGCGAACAAGCAACAATGTACCAAATATGCCCATAAAAACGCTTAATACCAATGCTTGTCCTGTAGTCATCCTCCCAGCAGGCAATGGCCTATCTGCTGTTCTCTTCATCAATTTATCCAAATCGCGCTCGATAATTTCATTAAAGCCATTAGCGGATCCTGTTACCAAAAAGCCTCCGATGGTCAGAATCAACCAGTTCAGCCATATGATATCGCCCTGTTGTTTCGCGCCTATTAGAAAAGAGATAGATGCCGAAAAAACAACGGTCAACGTTAGCCGAAGTTTAATTAATTTATTGAAATCAGAAATGAACTCCTTCATGAATACGTTATGCTAATAGATGTAAACCGTTTGATTCGGTGCACCAAATGTCTGCAACTTTGCACAAACTATCGTTTTAATTTTGTCATTAATAGCATCAAATAATACTGCGCTCCAAAAAACAAACTCGCCACCACTAAATGTGTCGTTTGTGCGAATGCCGGAACGGCGAACCTTGCCAATGTAATCCCGGATGCCATCTGTATAGCTACCAAAATGAGCACTATCCAAGCATACTTACTTTGCAATGTCAATGAACTAAACTTATTCTTAACTAAGAAAAACAAAAAAACTGTTAGTCCCAGCGACGTGTAAGCCAACACGCGGTGAACGAAGTAAGGTTTTCCCAATTCGGCGACCCAACTTTTGCGATCCACCCCTTGATCGTTTAGGTGATCGATGGTCTCACGAACTTCCGTTCCAAAAACCACCTGCACCACCGTTAACACCAAGGTTAATACAGCGATGCCTTTAATAAAACCAACAGATTGGCCACTCAAGATCGCTTTGTTTCTAAAGGTTGTCGCCTGATAAAACGTATATATACTAATAGCCACGATCAGCAGGGCTAATAACATATGAACGGTAATAATCCAAGGCATTAAATTGGTGGATACCACGATGGAACCTAGCCAAGCCTGCACGACGACGACAAAAACATTCAGAACGCTCCATCCTACAATAGATGGCTTTGTTTTCAGGTAGGTAAAAGAAAAAACAGCTGTGAACAGCAGGCAAAAGCCAGCAGCTACCCCTACCAATCGATTCACGTATTCGGTCCAGGTCTTCGCGGCGTTGAACGACTCATGCTTCAATATCGACTCATCGTGACGGATTTTATCTGCCATCTCCGCATATCCAAAAAATTCGACAATCTTCGCAAATCGTTGATTTTTCTTAGCACGTCCATCGATATATTGCTGTTCATATCCCTGCGGGAGCTGGGTAACATCCGTCGGCGGAACAATGCGATTAAAACATTTGGGCCAATCCGGACATCCCATTCCAGAACCCGTACTTCTGACAATCCCTCCCGCCGCGATCACCAAAAACAAGACGATAATCGTTATCTTATTTGTCCTGATAAATCGTCTTTCTGCACGCGGATACATGAAACCCTCTTTCTTCTACTTTATCTATGCCAAAGAAGAGGTAGGTAAAACCTACCCTTCTATGATTTCTCTATTATTAGCTCTGTTCCATTCATTCTGAATGCGAACAGCTTCCTCGTTACCTTCAAAATCATGCGGAAGGTTCGAGCTCATCGTTTCAGAAAACGGAACGTCTTGCGGAATAAAATCCGTATCGTGGCCCGGCTTGCTGTAATCATAAGGCCAACGGTGCACGGTAGGGATTTCTCCCGGCCAGTTTCCGTGAATATGTTCTACTGGTGTCGTCCACTCTAATGTATTGGCGTTCCAAGGGTTTTGTGTAGCTTTCTTGCCTCTCCAAATTGAGCTAAAAAAGTTCCACAAGAATGCCACCTGCGCTAGACCTGCGATAATAGCGGCCCATGTGATCAACATATTAACGGATACCCATTTCTCCATAAAAGGGAATGCGGTAAATGCGTAGTAACGACGAGGCACGCCATCAATCCCCATAAAGTGCATCGGGAAGAATACCAAGTATGCGCCAATAAACGTCAACCAAAAATGGAAGTAACCCAATTTGGTGTCCATCATACGACCGAACATCTTAGGATACCAGTGGTAAACCCCACAAAGCATACCAAAGATTGATGCAGAACCCATGACCAAGTGGAAGTGGGCAACGACAAAATACGTATCGTGTAGGTTGATGTCCAAGGCAGCATTACCGAGGTAAAGGCCGGTTAAACCACCAGACACAAAGAAAGAAACCATACCGATTGCGAACATCATCGCTGGCGTAAAACGTATATTTCCTCGCCATAATGTAGCAATATAATTGAATGCTTTTACCGCCGAAGGAACCGCAATGATCAACGTCGTAATCATAAACACACCGCCCAAGAATGGGTTCATACCCGTTACGAACATGTGGTGTCCCCAAACGATAAACGAAAGTACAGTAATACCGACCAATGAATAAACCATCGCATGGTAACCAAAGATTGGTTTACGCGAGTTGGTGGAAATAACCTCTGACGTAAGGCCTAACGCTGGCATAACGACAATGTAGACCTCAGGGTGCCCCAAGAACCAGAACAAGTGTTGGAATAAAATTGGCGAGCCACCTTCATTCGGCAGAATTTGTCCTTGAACCACTAAGTCCGAAAGATAGAACGACGTACCGACCGAACGATCGAAAAACAGCAGAACAACTGCCGAGACAAGAACAGGGAACGATAATAGTCCCACAATTGCCGTCAAGAAAAATGCCCAAATTGTCAACGGCATCTTCCAAAGATCCATACCCTTTGTACGCATGTTTAGTACGGTACTCACATAGTTAACACCACCCAATACCTGCGAGGCGATGAATAAGGTCATGCTCACCAACCAAAGCGTCATGCCCAGCCCGGATCCCGGTATAGACGTCGGCACGGCCGATAATGGTGGGTAGATCGTCCAACCTGCCGCAGCCGGTCCACTCTCAACAAAGAAAGAAGCGACCATGACCACACAGGCTACAAAGAAAAACCAGTAGGACAACATATTCATCAGCGGCGAGGCCATATCTCGTGCGCCCAACTGATAGGGAATCAATAGGTTACTGAACGTACCGGATAGACCAGCTGTCAATACAAAGAAAACCATCATTGTACCATGAATAGTAACCAATGATAAGAAAAACTCCGGTTTCATCCTTCCTCCTTCAGCCCATTTTCCTAGAAACACCTCTAAGATCGGGAAATCCTTCTCTGGCCATGCTAGCTGGATACGGAATAAAATTGAAAGCACCATAGCGAAAACCGCCATCACGATACCGGTAATCAAAAACTGCTTCGCGATCATCTTATGATCTTGACTAAATATGTATTTAGTTAAGAATGTTTCATGATGATGATCATGTGCATCATGATGAGCTGCGCCGTGCGATATAACTGTACTTGACATATTCTTTTAATAATTTCTTATTTCCGTTAATTTAGTGAAGCTGTGGTAAGTCCCTCAGAATCTTTGGATTCTACTGTGGCAAACTCCTTTTGCAAATCTTCAGTAAAGTATTTGTTTTGCGTACTTAACCACGCTCTGTACTCATCTTCTGTTACCACAACTACTTTCTTTTGCATATTGAAGTGACCAGAACCACAGATCTTGTTACATAACATGACATAATCGTATTTTGGATCATTCATGCGTTCACGCATTTCTTCCGTAGTTACGGTCGGTGTAAACTGGAAGTAGTTTGTCATCCCCGGTACAGCGTTAATCTGCACGCGAAAATCTGGAATGTAGAACGAGTGGATAATATCTTTAGAGATGATATGAAAACGCACGGATTTATTAACTGGAAGTACGATATCCGAAGCCTGTATATCGTCCCACGCGTTTTTATCGTTGAAATCTATACCATACGAATTGGTCGGAGTCGTCATTTTGTAGTTACGCTTGCCGATAATGCCGTCTGCACCTGGGTAACGTACCTGCCATTGAAACTGCTCACCCAATACCTCTACCTGCAACGCAGATTTCTGTAAGTCTTCGGGAACATTCGTAATAGAACGCCAAGTGAAAAAACCGAACAGCACCAATACAGTCAATACGATAGCTGGTACAATGGTCCATATTTTTTCGATGGTATCGTTATGCGGGTAGTAATATGCTTTGGTTTTCGCCCGCATCCGATAGATGTACGGGAAAGTCAATAACAACAAGTGGACAAGGACCAACACCACCGTAATGATCACCGTCGTGATGATGAACATCGTATCGATTTTAGCACCGTGCTCAGTAACGGCATCACGCCAAGCCCAACTTCCCCATACCGCGTAACCGTAGTATACCATGGCCAAAAAAGCTACCAAGAACACAATGAACAAAACGGATTGAAAGGTATTGTTCGCAAATGGATTATATTTGCCGTTCATCTTTGTTGTCAGTTCATAGATGGACAACACCTTACCTAGAGCGGCAACTACCGTACATATAAATAAAAACAGCAGGATGTAGTAGGTCATGTTTTTATAAACCTGCGGATCAATCTGCTTCTCCGGTGCTGGAGCCGCTGCAGCAGCAGATGCTGTTGAACCTGTCGCGGAGCTTGCCTCGACCGAGTCCGTTGCCATTGGCGTACTAGCAGCAGCCGTGTCAGCAGCGGCAGCTGTATCAACCGTTGCCGAAACCGTAGTATCTTGTGCCGTTGAATCTTGCTGAAGCGCAAAACTAGGTGTAGAGAACAATAATCCTACGGCTAGTAAGCATCCCAACACGGCTTTGAATCTGTTATTAATTTTGAATTTCATTTCTTATTAAGACGTTTAAACGTTTTATGCTCGAACCAGAACCTATATTTGATGATGTAAACTTTCCTCCATAAATGGATGATTTTTTGGAGCCAAAGGATGCTTGCTTAATTTGCTCATCACCAAGAAAGTAAATAACCCAACGAAGCCAATAGCCGTTCCAATTTCAATGAACCCAAATCCACGGTGCGACTCCACGGTGCCTGGCATAATCATGATGTAGTAATCCAACCAGTGGCCACATAAAAGTAGGATCGCGACAAACAACATCATTCCATTCTTACGTTTTGCATCCCTGTCAACCAACAGCAACAAAGGAGCTACAAAGTTAATGATAATGCTTAACCAAAACCAAGGTTTATATTCCGGCTCCCATCTCTTGTAGAAATAAACCGTCTCTTCTGGCATATTCGAATACCAAATCAACATAAATTGCGCAAACCAAACATACGTCCAGAATATCGAAAATCCGAACATCAATTTACCCAGATCATGCAAGTGGTTTTCATTAACCCATGCCAAATAGCCGGCTTTTTTCACCAAAATAATGATGACTACGATTGCTGCGATACCGCTAACCCACATTGCTGCGAAATTGTACCATCCAAACATCGTAGAAAACCAATGTGCTTCTAAAGACATGATCGTGTCGAACGACCAAATTGGTGTGGTGAATCCAAAGATCACCAAAAAGATGGCAGACAGCTTGAAGCTCTTTTTATACGAGTTCAAACCACCCTCCAAATCCTCCTTATAGGATAGCTTCGTCAATATAAAAGCAAAAATACTATATGACCCCATAAACAGGATCTGACGGATCAGAAAGCCAGGGACATTCAAAAACGCAGATTTTCCAGCGACCAACTTATCGTAAGCTGGGCTGTTAGGATCAGTAAGACCTTCAGCGTTCCAGTGATGATAAAGATTATGTGATGTTAACCCCAAGCCAACGATGACCAATAATATAATGGCTGCTATCGGTAGCACACCTGCCATTGCTTGAGGGATACGGAGCAAACCTGCAGACCAACCAGATTGTGTGACCATCTGAAGTGCGACAAAAAATGCACCAGCGGCACATACACATGTAAAATAATAACCCATCAATAATAGGTTTGCGTACGTACGTTCAACCATAATATGGTCACTTGACATGAGGCCGATAACAATGGCTATAACACCGACAGCGACGCCAACAATACTGGTTATCTTAGCGATACCAGCAAATTGAAATCTTTCGCTGAAATTATAATCGTGATGATGATTGTGAGTTCCCATTTACTATATTGATGTTAGATTATTTTTTTTGTAATTCGTGTACATACATGACCACCTGCCAACGCTCTTCTGGCGACAATTGGGAGGCATGAGACCCCATCGAGTTATGACCATAATAAATCGTATGATAGATTTTTCCGTCGCTCAGCTCGCTCATCAAACCTCCGCGGGATGATGATGCTGCATCCGACTGCTGATAAGAGGGCGGAGGCGGAAACGTCTCTAAAGAACGTGTTCCACGCGAATCCGTCACAGATCTCTCCTTCGTGATTGGTCCATCTCCTTTACCTTCCTTGCCATGACATACCGCGCAATATGTATGAAACAAAGCATCCCCTTTCGCAAGGTTCTCTTTTGTTACGGCTAACGGACTTTGTAGTTCGCGGCCTGCACGTTCATACTCTTCCAGCGAATTTGCAAACTCGAAGCGTTCAAAACCAATAGGGTTGGTACCCGTGGGCGGCAACTGCGCCGTAATCCCGTTCTTAAAATTTTCGTTTGGCTGATCCGGATTGAATGCAATCGGATCGTACATATTTCTGGAGAATTCCCATCCCGTACTACGTGTCTTTCCATCGCCGCAGCTGGAAATTACTGCAGCCAAAGCTAATGCAGCACATACAGATCCAAGAAAACTCTTCTTATTCATAGCTAACATATTTTCTGTCATTGTATTTAACCTCAACCGCGCCAGCATCTTTCAATAATGATTCAACCAAAGCGTGATCTGTATTTTCACGAGCATCCACCGCAATAATAAAACGATCATCCGAAGCTCTCAAGTCCATCACACGAGGTGCACGACCAGGAAACAAATGGTTGCGGAAAAAGAATGTAGCCACCATACCAAGGGCACATAGCAAAATCGTCACTTCAAATGTAACCGGGACAAAGTTTGGCAATGGTAACGACGGCTTTCCGCCTATGTTCATTGGCCAATCGTGCGCCATTGTATAATACAATAAGCTAAAACCCAAGCAGGTACCCAATGCACCGAAACAAAACGCTGCAATAGGTAAACGAGATGGCTTTACACCCAATTTAGCTTCTATTCCGTGGATAGGCATAGGCGTGAAACAATCGTATATGCTGATATTGTTGGTTTGCAATTTATCAATACCGTGCATCATATCATCGGGATCAGCAAAACTACCTAATATATATTTTGTATTGCTCATTGCTGTTATTTTTGTTTTAATGCGTTAATATCCTCTTGTGTTACGGAATCGTATTTATCCAGCGAGTTGGCGAAATGTTCAACCTGCTCGGCAGGGAAAGCCCCTTCCTGCGCCAACTTAGTTTTTTGTTGCAGGGAAGCAGATTTCAACAATAATTTCACCTCCGCTATGGCTATACCTGGTAAGAAACGTAAGAACAACAGGAACAAGGTAAAGAATAAGCCAATCGATCCTACGAAGATACCCACGTCTGTCCATGTTGGATAAAACATCGCCCATGAGGATGGTAGATAATCACGGTGCAACGATGTCACGATGATCACGAAACGCTCAAACCACATTCCAATATTCACCACGATTGATAAAATCCATGATATAGGAATACTGGTACGGATTTTCTTGAACCAAAACAATTGCGGTGAGATCACGTTACAGGTCATCATGGCCCAGTAGGCCCAAGCATAAGGCCCTGCAACACGATTAGCAAAAGCATACATCTCATATTCAGAGCCCGAATACCAAGCAACAAAAAGCTCTGTTAGGTACGCGATACCAACTATCGAGCCTGTCGTCATAATAATTTTATTCATGGACTCGATGTGGAACATCGTGATGTAATCTTCAAAATTCATGACCTTACGAAGGATCAACAGCAGGGTCTGCACCATAGCAAACCCAGAAAAGATCGCACCCGCAACAAAATACGGAGGAAAGATCGTGGTGTGCCAACCTGGAATGACAGATGTTGCAAAGTCCATGGATACAATCGTGTGCACGGAAAGTACAAGCGGCGTGGAGATACCAGCCAAGATCAACGATACGATCTCAAACCGTTGCCATGTTTTTACAGAACCATTCCACCCGAAAGACAACGCTCCGTATATTTTCTGTTTCAAACCCGTAGCTCGGTCACGTACCGAAGCGATATCGGGTAAAAGACCACAGTACCAAAATACCAAGGATACGGTAAAGTACGTCGAGATCGCGAAGGCATCCCACACCAGTGGCGAGTTGAAGTTTACCCAAAGGGAACCAAATTGGTTTGGCAGCGGGAAAATCCAGTAAGCTAACCAAGGGCGTCCCATGTGCGCAACCACATATGTCGCCGCACAGATGACGGCGAAGATTGTCATCGCCTCGGCAGAGCGGTTGATGGAATTTCGCCAGTTTTGGCGGAATAATAACAGTACGGCAGAAATTAACGTTCCGGCGTGACCAATACCTACCCACCAAACAAAGTCGGTGATATCCCATGCCCAGCCTACCGTCTTATTCAGACCCCAAGCGCCGATACCTGTCCAAAATGTATATCCAACACTCACGACCCATAACATGGCACCTAGGACAGCAACAGTGAAACCAATCCACCATGCTTTATTCGGTTTATTTTCAACCGGTAACAAGATGTCATCAGTCACTTTTGCATAAGTGATGTTCTTGCCGGTTACTAATGGTTCTCTTAATATTGATTCGTTATGCGATGACATAATTGCTTTATTTCAGATTAAATAAAATTACGCTTCAAATGTGTTTCTAACTTTCGTCATGTAGCCAATGTTCGGTTGAACATTGATCTCCTCCAAAACGTAGTAGATACGCTCGCTGCGTAAAGCTTTGGATACTTCCGAGTTCGGATCGTTCGCGTCTCCAAAGATCAGCGCATTTGCACTACAAACTGCGGCACAAGCGAGTTTAATTTCGCCATCTTTCAATGGACGACTTTCGATCTTAGCTTGAAGTTTACCCGCTTGGATACGTTGGATACACATCGAACATTTCTCCATTACCCCCCGTGAACGGGTGGTGACATCTGGATTCAATACCAATTGTGTAAACTCATTGTTCAGATAGTTATCAAAACGTGAATCATTCCAATAGTTGAACCAGTTAAAACGACGCACTTTATATGGACAGTTATTCGCGCAGTAACGCGTACCGAAACAACGGTTGTAAGCCATATGGTTCAATCCTTCCGAAGAGTGTACGGTTGCCAATACAGGACATACGGTTTCGCATGGCGCATGGTCACAGTGCTGGCACATCATCGGTTGGTGAACGACCTTCACATTTTGGAAATCATTCAACTTTGCAATGTCGTCTTCCTTCGTATAATCTACGCCATCTTCTTCTATCGTGTAATAACGATCGATACGTAACCAATGCATCTCGCGACGGCGACGAACCTCATCACGCCCTACCACCGGAATATTATTCTCGATGTTACAGGCCACAATACAAGCACCACAACCTGTACAAGCGTTTAGGTCTACCGCCATAACCCATTTGTGTCCTGGCGATTCGAACTTATTCCATAAATCGTAGGATTTATGAGAATCCGCAAAACGACCGGACTCTGAAGCCGGGTTTTTCAAGTATTTAGCGAATGTAGTTTCGCGGATGATATTTCTGCCTTCGATCGTATGGTGAGTCTGTGTTTGCGCAAGTTCGTAGGTACGGGATACTTTCGACAGTTTCACCTTAGCCGTTGTTTGTATTGCGCCATTTTTCACGGTCGCAAATGGATAAGCATTTGCACCCACGTTGTTACCAGCTTTACCTACTTTGGTTCGGCCATAGCCCACAGCTATAGAAGCTGTACCCAAAGCCTGGCCCGGCTGTGCCAGCACAGGAAGCTCTACCGAATAGTTATTTCCCTCTACCGCTACAACACTATTTTCACCCAATCCCAACGCTTCCATATCTTTCGGATTTAAAGCTACATAGTTATCCCATGTCACTTTAGATACCGGATCGGGCAACTCTTGCAAAAACGCATTGTTGGCAAAACGTCCGTCACGGATAGCAGGGGATTCATAAAGTGCTAATTCAAAGCCCTCCCCAGCTAGTGATTGCGCATACGCCTGAATGTTCGATGCCGCACCTTGCACGTTGCCTGTAAAGGCGTAAGCCTTTGCACCCAACTTACCTTTGTATTCGAAACCTGTTTGCAAGACATCCTTCCATTTCTTTGTGCCACCTGCTAAAATCTGTGTTTCCCACACATTTTTCACAAAATCAAAGATATTGATGATATTTCCTGACCAAACCAACAAGCTTTGCTCTGCCTGACGGGTATTAAAAACAGGATTGATCGTTGGCTGTACAATCGTATAGTATCCTTCCCGCGAGGATTCGTCCCCCCAAGATTCTAGATAATTGCTTGTCGGCGCGATAGCGTCCAGTTCGGAAGCAGTTTCATCAGCACGGTCTGCAAAAGATAAGGTGAAATCAATCTTTGCGAGGGCATCTTTCACCACTTGCGCATTCGCATAATCATATAAAGGGTTCGAGTTGAGGAACATGACCGCGCCTACTCTACCTGCTGATGCGTCAGCCAAAAACGTCCCAAATGACTCTTCCGAGCCTTGGTACTTTTTCGAGAAATTATCCAAGTCGATTACCGAACCGTAGGCTCCGATGGCCGCGTTGATGGCATTGGTCAAAAGTTGGATATCCACATTGTTGGCCCCAGCCACCACAACCGCTTGTCCTTTGTTTTTCAACAATTCCTGCGCAGCCAATTTAACGGCAGTAGCAGCACGTGGGTTACCGGTCAATGCACCTGGCAACGACGAGCCCGTAACTTCGTTATATAAGGAAATCAATACCGCACCTTCTTCAGACGGCTTTACAGCAATCCGCACATCAGCATTCGTACCAGTCATGCTCATACCCGCTTCGAATTGGATATGCCGAGACATTTTGCCACCTTCTAACGATTTGTAATTCCTGTTCTTGATATAATCCTGCGTATGCTCTTCGCCATCCAACCACGTACCTAAAAAGTCGGCACCTACGGATAAAACGACCAACGCATTCTCAAAGTTATACGCAGGAACAACCGCACGGCCAAAACTTTGTTCGTTGGCTTTGCGAATGCCACTATAAGAAATAGGATCGAACTGAATGAGATTGGTTGTGGGAAACGATTCCTTAAACTTAGCGATAGCTTGCAACGTCGAAGGACTGTTAATCGTTCTGGAAACAAGCGCGATTTGTTTGTTAGCATTATTGGCTTTTACCAAGGCTTGTTTAACGGTAGTATCCAGCTTGCTCCAGTCAACGTCTTTTCCGCCAATCTGTGGATTTTGCAATTTGTTGGTCATGTCATACAGATCCAAGACCGATGAGACGGTTCCGGATTCGGTACCCTGCACCAAGCCAACAGCATTCGGATTTGCTTCTACCAAAATAGGACGCCCTTCACGTGTCCGTATCAACACACTTTGTCCGTTGAATGATGAAGCATAAAAATTCGGTATACCCGGGGTTATTTCTTCTGGTTTGATCACATAAGGCACCGCTTTATGAACCGGTGTACGGTTACACGCAGCCAATGTTACCGCGCCCAAACCAAATCCCAAAGCTTTCAAGAAGTCGCGACGTGGTGTCTTTGTGCTCAATCCAGCTTCGTTCAATACATCTTCTACAGGAATAGGCTCGGCAAATTCACCTTTGCTGTTGTTGACAAAAGCGGGTGTTTGCTGCAATTCTTCCAAACCTTTCCAATATTTTTTGTTGCTATCCATTTAAGCTTTATATTAAAGATTGCGTATTTTCTTTCTAATTATTAATAGTGGCACTTACCGCATTCCAGTCCGCCAATCATCGCGGCCGTCATTTTCTCACCTTTCTTCAACTTCTCATGTGCTTCGATCAACTGATCGTAATAAGCGTTATCGGTATTAACCTCTGTCGTCCTGTGACAGTCAATACACCATTTCATCGTTAAAGGAGAGTATTGGTAAATCTCTTCCATTGTTTCTACTGGACCATGACAAGTTTGACATTCAACACCAGCCACAACGACGTGCTGCGAGTGATTGAAATAAGCGAAGTCAGGCAGGTTGTGTACCCTAACCCATTGGATCGGCTTGGGATTGTTTCCGTATTCGCGTGTATCAGGGTTGTAATCCACCGCTCTGTAGATCTTAGCAATCTCTGGCGAAAGCTCTCCGTCATAATGATCGGATGCGGTCACCGTATTGTGGCAGTTCATACAAACGTTTGCCGACGGTATCGACGCATTTTTTGATTTAAAAGCACCTCCGTGACAATATTGACACTCAATTTGGTTTACACCCGCATGAATCTGGTGCGAGAACTTGATGGGCTGCACCGGCTCGTACCCTTGGTGAACACCAACGTTCCACAAAGTATTCCATCCAGCAACCGCCAAGAACGCAACAAGCATCAACACGGTGAAACCTACCAATTTTTTATTTTTTACAAATGCCTGCGCAAACTTTGCGAAACGACTCTCGGTTATCATTTCGTTCCGCGCTTGAGCCGCCTCAATAGCTGCTTGGTTGTTCGCAATCACCTTCTCTAAGGTGCGAATAACACGGTTCAAAACAATAATGATCACAACAGCCAATACGACAATCGCTATTAAACCAACAATCATGAAAGTATTGGCATCGTCTGATTGCGCAGCACCAGCCTCAGCAGAACCCCCAGCAGGAGCTTGGGCAGCTTTTGCTTCTTCATCCTCTACGTACGCGATAATGTTTTTGATTTGATCGTCAGATAAATCGGTGAAGGCAGTCATCACCAAATTATTATTCTCTTCAAAAAGCTTTACCGCCGTCGGATCGCCAGCAGCTACCATAGCTTGCGAGTTACGAATCCACTTCACCAACCACTCTTCATCATGTCGTTGGGTCATACCAGCCAAAGCAGGACCAACCACTTTTTTCGTCACGCTGTGACAAGTTGTACATTTAGACTTGAAAAGCGTCTGACCCTCTTTAACGTCTTGCGCATGCGACATTGTAACGGCGAATAACAACATCAAACTAATTGACATCGTCTTCGCAAGTTTTCCCAATACGGATGAGATATTTCTCATATTTAGCACCTTATACTATTTATTTATGATATAAAACTTTTAAAACACGTCGTCTAAATGGTCTAAACCCTCCAAACAATGCACAAAAGTATAACTATTTAAGCAATCACTGACAATTTAATGACGCAAATTATCAATTTAAAACCATTCTAAATAAATAGCTAAAACGCTCCTTAAAGGGTGTTTTTGGGGGTATTGTCTGCGGCGAGCGTATACGAAAATAAGGGAATTCGCCAGCGAGAATTCTTGACACACAGGTAACAAAGATGTTCCGGTTTTTCACGAACTTAGTAGGTATGTACAGATCCACATTTTACTTGGTCGTTGTAGCC
The DNA here is from genome assembly GCF_014653155.1 of Sphingobacterium griseoflavum. Lineage (GTDB taxonomy): Bacteria > Bacteroidota > Bacteroidia > Sphingobacteriales > Sphingobacteriaceae > Sphingobacterium > Sphingobacterium griseoflavum. Next base: position 394,043 of record NZ_BNAF01000002.1, read on the forward strand.
GTCATTTGTTTGTCTTGCGGGCAAACAATAGGCTCTTCACCCGCTGAAAAAGAAACAAATATTTTTACAGACATGGCTGATACCACGAAATACAACAAATTAACAGCAGAGGAGGAATATATTATCGTGCATAAAGGTACGGAACGTCCTTTTACCGGCGAATTATTGGACAACAAGGCAGAAGGCACCTATGTATGCAAACGCTGTGACGCACCGCTATACCTTTCCAAAGACAAATTTGAATCACATTGCGGATGGCCAAGCTTTGACGATGAAATCAAAGGTGCTGTGAAGCACGAGACAGATGCGGACGGCAGACGTGTGGAAATATTATGCGCGAAATGCGGCGCACATCTAGGACACGTTTTTGAAGGAGAGCGCTTTACTGCAAAAAACACGCGCCATTGCGTGAATTCGCTTTCCATGAAGTTTATTCCTGCGAAGCAGTAGAAGACTCCCGTATGAGCAGTTGACAGGGAATGGTCAGCTGCCGTACTTCTTTTAGCTTGCCCTCTATTTCCGCTATAAGCGTCTGAATAAGTGCGCGGGTTAATTCTTCGATATTTTGAGACACCACGGTAATGGACGGATCATGCAACTTGAAGAGCGTGTGCTCATCAAACGCTACCATCTTAGGCAGTTTAGCATGATGTGCTTTCAATGCTTTCAAGCCGTTTACAGCTAGATAATTTGTTGCAAAGAGCACTGCATCCAATTTATTATCCACCACAAATTCGATAATCTGTTCATGCGACTCCTCCTCTGTAGTTTCCAAATTCAACTTTTTGATAAAGGACTGCATCCGAAATTCGTCCATAGCTTCCATATAGCCATCCAAGCGGTCGCGCATTTGCGTCTGGTTAGAGTAGAGGGATACAAGACCTATTCGCCTATTATCGGCTTCCAACAAATGTTTGGTCGCTTCATAAGAACCACGGCGATTGTCAGAAACCACATAATTCGTTTCTACAGACGGTACAAAACGGTCGAACAGCACCAAAGGGATGTTGCTCTGCTTGATATGGGATATCGTATCTTCCAGCCCTTCTGAAGGCGTAATGATAAATCCGTCCACCTGCCGATCGATAAAAAGTTGTATCAATTCTTTTGCTTTATGCTCGTCATTGTCCATACTACAATAGATAATATGGTAACCGCTTTCGTAAGCGCGTCTTTCGATATGCTTGGCGACGTTAGAAAAAAAAGGATTGGCAATGTCTTCCACCAAAAGCCCTAGAATCTTTGTTTGCCCTGTGCGCAAACTTTTTGCAAGTTGATTGGGTTTATAGCCCACTTTATTCACATAGTCCAATACCCTCTTGGTCAAAGCCTCGCTAATACGTTTTTCCTTCGCCTTATCATTCAATATAAAGGAAACTGTCGTTACAGAAATACCCAAAGCTTTCGCGATATCGCTAATCAACACTCTTTTTTTCATAGATCGGTTTATGTGTTTCTATTTCTGTTTACCAAACTACTAAATATATTTAGCAAAAGCCGGAATCTGCTAAAGAAATATTTTGCTAAAAGGTTTTATTTTCCTTAACAGTTTTTTTGTATTATTATACCCTCTAAAACCAGGCTGGTGTAATGTATATTTTTTGACTTATTCTTGTCAGAATTGCGCAAAACATACCGGAGGTTAAAATTTAGCAAACAATATTGCATGATACAAAAAAAGAACATATCACTTGGACTGCTAGCGCTTGCACTACTCCCCGGCAGTCTAGAAGCACAGACAACGAAATTCAGCGAACATGTCAACTTATGGATTGGCACGGGAGGACACGGCCATACCTACCCAGGCGCTACTGTACCCTTTTCGATGGTACAGCTAAGCCCCGACAATGGTAAGGGCGGATGGGATTGGGTAAGCGGTTACCACATCTCGTCGGACAGCATCGCGGCATTTAGTCATATGCATTTGAGCGGCACAGGCATTGGCGATTGGCTTGATATCGCAGTTATGCCGATGCCAGCACCGGTAAGGTCCTCGAATATAGATACACGGGTCAAGTTTTCGCGGACGGATGAGAAGGCGCAGCCTGGATATTACAAGGTGAAGCTCGAAAATGGGATTCGCGCCGAGCTTACAAGCACGGAACGTGTAGGTTTCCATCAATATGGCTTTCCCGAGGGAACAAAAACGCCCACCATACGGCTTGATTTGGATCATACATATAATTGGGACAAGCCACTGGAAACCGAGATCCGTATAATCAACGATAGTACACTTGTTGGAAAACGTTACTCGCAAGGCTGGGCCAACAGACAACGGGTATACTTTGCCATGCGCACTGCAAAACCTATAAAGGAATGCCTTTTTAATGGCGAACCGAAAGGAGCAAATCAACAAAACACGACAATCGTAAATGACGGAACAAAAGGTTCCAAAAAGGCCGTAAGCGCCCAGTTGACCTTCGCAGAGAGCCGCAGTATACAGCTAAAGGTGGCACTTTCTATGACCAGTGAGGCCAACGCTTTGACTGCGCTGAATGAGATCCCTCATTGGGACTTTGATGGGATAAAGGCGCAAGCCGGGGCGAAATGGGAAAAAGAATTGGGAAAAATCAGGGTCGAAAGCGATGACGAGCGCCTGAAAACCATTTTCTATTCTGCATTGTACCACACGGCTGTTGCGCCTACCTTGTATTCCGATGAGGACGGCATGTACAAAAATGCAAAAGGCGATTTGCACCGTATGCCTAACGGTGGACAGCGTTATACATTTTTTTCCATGTGGGATACCTTCCGCGCCCTTAAACCGCTATTCACGATTACCCAACCGGAACGGTACACGGACATCCTTAACAGCCTGTTGGCCTTTCACGACGAGAACGGGCTTCTTCCGGTTTGGGATCTCAGCACTTTTGAAACAAACACGATGACTGGATACCATTCCGTACCGGTATTGGCAGATGCGGTATTGAAAAATTGGCCGGGAGTAGACCCCGAGCGGGCTTACCAAGCCATGCGGAACAGCGCATTCCAAGAAATACGCGAAGTGCCAGCTTACATCGAGTACGGCTACGTGCCACAGGATGTCAATGGCGGAAGCGTCACCAAAACGTTAGAATATGCTTTTGACGATTACTGCATTGCGCTGGTCGCAAAGAAACTGGGCAAAGAAGAAGATTACAAGTTATTCAGCAAACGAGCGAAGAGCTATATCAACCATTTCGATCCGCAAACTGGATTTATGCGGGCCAAATATAAAAATGGAAAATTTGTCGAACCATTCGATCCTTTTTATTCCGAACACGACTTCGATAAAAGTCAATACATCGAGGGCAACGCTTGGCAGCATTCCTTCTTTGTACCCCACGATGTCCGAGGTTTAGCAAAATTGTTTCCCAAGAAAAATGGTTTAAGTATGATGTTGGACACGCTGTTCAAAGCGCCATCACACATGACAGGAGAAAATCAATCGCCAGATGCCAGCGGTTTTATCGGACAGTATGCGCACGGCAACGAACCAAGCCATCATATTGCATACATGTATGCTTACATCGGCGAGGCTTGGAAAACCCAAGAAAAAATTCGGCACATTGTAGATTCTATGTACCACGACCGCCCCGACGGCTATGCCGGGAATGAAGACGCCGGGCAAATGAGTGCTTGGGCCGTTTGGTCGATGATGGGCTTATATCCGGCATCACCCGTTGGCGGTGAATATGTATTTGGAAGCCCAAGCTTGGACAAGGCCAGCATTGCTATGCCGAGCGGAAAAACGTTTACCATCGTAGCGCGAAACAATAGCGCGAAGAATGTATACATCAAATCTGCAAAGTTAAACGGAAAAGCCTACAACAAAGTGTACATCAGCCATCAAGACATGTTGCTTGGTGGGGAACTGGTATTTGAGATGACGGATAAACCCAACAAGAAATTCGGGAAAAAGCGATCTAGCTGGCCGACATCCATGGAAAACTAAACGCAGTCCGACAAAAAGGCAGATGCTATATTAGGTACAATTATTGAAGCATAATGGGCGAAGGAGAACTATAAATGAGTGATTTTAGCAAATTGAACATCCAAGACATGCCGGATAATGAAGGCAGCAACCAAACGGACTTTTACGATAACTTTCGTGTAAAGTTGAACACGGTGGAGCAATTTCCCAGTATGTATACGTTTAAGTTTATCGTCAAAGCGGATGCGGAAAAGCTTGATGAGGTGAAGTCAATTTTCATACACCCCAGTACAAAGTTTGCCGAGAAGGAATCTTCAGGAGGAAAATACAAATCCATTACTGTCGAAACTTTTGTCAACACCGCAGAAGACGTGATTGATCATTACAAAAGTGTCTCGAAGATAGAATCGGTGATTATGTTGTAACAACAAAGCCTGTAAAATAAAAAGCGCTGTCAGATTGACAGCGTTTTTTATTTCATCACCTTTTCAAACTTTTAGTCCGTATAAAATAGATAGCGACTTGGCCAACTAAACTTTGAAAAAAAATCACCTGCTATCAGTTCATAATTGGCATTAATCCAGTTTATCATCCGCTTAGCGTTTCCATATTTATCTGTATGTATTACGGGTTCAGTAATCCGTCCGCGAGCTGGGTCATATAAAAATGACACGGCGGTATGTTTATTTTGATCTATCTCACCTAACCAATTCCAATCGAATTTTAAAAATTTGTCATCAAACCGCTCGCTTAAAACGAATGCTAATTTCCCATACTGAATAAAATCTTTTTCTAAGGAATTCAACGAAAAGACATGCAACGTCTGGACATTATTTACCGGCGCCCCGTAATAGATCCCTGGTCTCCAAGAGGGCTTAAGCGCGGCATGTAAATGCTGAACCAACAGACTGTCACCGACGAAAGTCGCCACACCCGATTTATTTACAAAGATATCGACCTGCTTGGGCTGTCCGTTGCTGAATAGATCCGTATTATGGATAACAGCACTCCAATCTTTAAGTAAAGAATCGCCGAAAGCATGAAACCCTCGCTCTACCGTCACATTTACAAAAGACGTAACAAACAATTTTTCACAAGACTCTTCGCTAAGATTTAACATTCGCCGCGATGTTATTGGGTCAACAAATAAGTAAAGCCCGTAACATTTCCCATGAGTGAACAAATGATTATTGGCTAACAACGAGGCGATAACGTAATTGTTCAACGCATGTTCAAATTTGAACATCGGCACGCCCTCTGCGGAAAGAGTAAACTGGGTCTGCTCATGATGATTTAGCTGCAATGTATCCGGCAAACCCTTCGCAAGAAGAACAGTCAATGATTGTATATCTTCGACTTTTTGTGAAAACACGGGCGACGACAGCACGAAAAGCAAAAAGAAAAAATATAGTCTCATACAAATATGATGTATACGAAGCTATTTTCCACAAAAAAAGCTACACCATAGATGCAGCTTTTAAGTTATATCTAGCTAACCTACACTTTCGGTGCGTCGTTTGCAGGTTTTTCTTGTTTTGGTTTGTCTTCACGTGGAGGGCGAGGCAACAAAACCTTACGAGAAAGCTTCATTTTACCTTGCTTATCGATATCCAACAATTTTACGCTAACCATATCTCCTTCTTTGAAAACCCCGTCCATGGTTTCTAAACGCGACCAATCGATTTCCGAAATATGCAATAGACCGTCTTTGCCCGGCATGATCTCAACGAAAGCACCAAATGGCATAATCGATTTGACTTTACCTTCGTAGATCTCACCGATCTCTGGCTTAGCTACAATCGCCCGTATACGGGAAACTGCCGCGTCGATAGCAGCTTTGTTGTCAGCAAACACCTGAACAATACCTTTGCCATCGATTTCTTCGATCGAAATGGTCGAACCGGTCTCACGCTGCATTTCTTGAATGATCTTACCACCTGGCCCGATTACCGCTCCGATAAATTCTTTATCGATAGTCATCGAGATGATACGCGGCGCATGTGGTTTATAATCTTCACGAGGTGCATCAATTGTTTTCTTCATCTCGTTCAAGATGTGTAAACGGGCTTCCTTCGCTTGGTCCAATGCTTGTGTCAACACTTCCCACTTCAAGCCATTGATCTTCAAGTCCATTTGACAAGCAACGATACCTTTCTCTGTACCAGTAACTTTAAAGTCCATATCGCCCAAGTGATCTTCATCACCTAATATATCCGATAAAATGGAGTACTTGCCACTTTTCTCGTCCGTGATCAAGCCCATTGCGATACCAGAAACGGGGGCTTTCAATTTTACACCGGCATCCAACAAAGCCAATGTACCCGCACATACGGTTGCCATAGACGAAGAGCCATTAGACTCCAAAATATCAGAGACCACGCGGATGGTGTACGGATTGTCCGTTCCTTCGGGAAGCACTTGCTTCAAAGAGCGCATAGCCAAGTTACCGTGACCAACTTCACGACGACCAGGACCACGGTTAGGTCTTACCTCACCTGTAGAGAACGCCGGAAAATTGTAGTGCAAAATAAATTTGTTGTAACCGTGTATAAAAGCACCGTCGATCATCTGCTCATCGTCTTTTGCACCTAAGGTCACCGAAGTCAACGATTGTGTTTCTCCACGGGTGAACACAGCCGAACCGTGCGCTGCAGGCAAATAATCTACCTCAGACCAAATCGGACGTACGGTACGGACATCACGACCATCCAGACGGATACCTTCATCCAACACCAAATTACGAACAGCATCGTACTGTACATCATGGTAATATTTTTTTGCCAAGAAAGCCGTCTCTTCATCGATCTCCTCGCCTAGTGTTTCGAAGAATGCTTTGCCGATTTCCGCAAATTTCTCCGTACGTTCGTGTTTTGTAGATCCTGATTTTGCTATCGCATAAACTTGATCGTAGGTTGCGGCAAAAACAGCATCTCGCAGTTCCAAATTCGACGGTTCATGGTTAAACTCACGCTTTTCGCCGGCGCCTACCAAGTTTGCAAGCTCTACCTGGGCCGCTACTTGTTTCTTAATCGCATCGTGGGCAAAGGCAATTGCTTCGACCATTTCTGCTTCAGAAATCTCTTTCGACTCGCCTTCTACCATCACAATGTCCTGCGACGAACCTGCAACGATATACTCTAGACTAGCTTGTTCCAATTGGGACAATGTTGGGTTGATGACCAATTGACCATCGATCTTCGCAACACGCACCTCAGAGATCGGCCCATTGAAAGGGATATCCGAAACAGCCAATGCAGCCGATGCCGCCAAACCAGCCAAAGCATCAGGCATAATATCTTTGTCAGCAGAGATCAAGGAAATCATCACCTGTGTATCTGCGTGATAGGTTTCCGGAAATAATGGACGTAACGCCCTATCTACCAAACGGGAAATTAAGACTTCATAATCTGATAAACGTGCCTCTCTACGTAAGAAACCACCTGGGATACGTCCTGTAGAAGCATACTTCTCTTGGTAGTCGACAGATAGTGGGAGAAAATCAACCCCTGGCTTTGCTTCACGTGCAGAGACTACGGTAGCCAATAGCATGGTGTTGCCTTGTTTTAACACCACTGATCCATCCGCTTGCTTAGCCAACTTACCGGTAGATAACTCGATCGGGGCTAGTCCGTTGCCCAAGTCGATCGAAACTTTTTTTTCGTTATAACTCATTTGTAATTCATTTCGACATACGTTACATCTTTTACGTATATCCTCTTATTTATAGACCTTTAAAAATCATACAAAGTTAAATAAAATTTACACTTATCACCGTAGCATGTGAAAAAACTGTAGGACAGGAAAGCTGCTGCGCCCCAGTGTACCAAGAAGTAGGTTCCGGATATCAAGCTACCGCACTTCGCACAAAAAAACCACCTACGTTGGGTAAGTGGTTTTCCTTGTGCACTGTTAAAAGCTTATTTGATGATATCACGTAAACCTAATGCCTTGATAATAGCACGGTAACGGTTGATATCTTTTTTGTACAGGTAAGCTAATAATGAACGACGTTTACCGACCAACATTTGTAGGGAACGTTGCGTATTAAAATCTTTTCTGTTTTTTTTCAAATGCTCCGTTAAGTGAGCGATTCTTTTAGTGAATAAAGCGACTTGGCCTTCTGCAGAACCCGTGTTTGCTGCTGCTCCCGCAAATTCTGCGAAGATATCAGCTTTGTACTCTTTACTTAAATACATCTCTTGAATAATATTAAAGCGTTAAAAATTTAATGAATTGCCTGCAAAGGTAGGGATTAAAAAGTCAAAAATAAAAATTAAAAAATAAAATCTTGGCAAATCCCGAAAAGATCGCGCAACCAACCGCGACTGTATGATCCAATTCTTAGATACAAGCTGAAAGCCACTGGCCCCAAAACCTAGCCCACATTGCGCACTATTCCTCCATCACAACATGCTTGATGTTCTTGCGATCGTGCGTATATACAATATGTATCAGTCCTCTCGAATCCTGCATGATCGTAGGGTAGCTGAACTCTCCTTTTTCCTGGTCCTCTAGCTGCAGCACATCTGTCCAGTGCATACCATCCGCTGATCTGGCCAAGCGTAGTTTTGCACGTCCCTCCCACCAGTCCTTACCGGGCAGCGCCGGATTGTAGACAATATAGAAGTGATTGCCCACACGGATAGCGTCCGTGCCAGAATTGGGATTGATTAAATCGGTTTTTTCAAGTGGCGACCAGCCTTTGCCCCCATCGCTCGACCAAGCCGTTGCCACCACACCTTCCTTACTACGGCAAAGTACCTGCAAGCGGCCATCGGCATGCTGCACAATACTAGGTTGAATCACATTCATCTTGGAATCATGGGCTATAGGATAGGCTTTCCACGTTTGTTGTTGATCTTCGCTACGTTCCACGTGCGCCACCCATCGATCTTCATTGATTTCCACACTGGAGGGAGAAAGCACGCTACCATCAGCCAATGCAATGGGCTTATTCTTGATAGGCCCTAAAATACCCGTTGGCAATTTCCTCGCTGCAGACCACGTTCTTCCACCATCGCCAGATGTTTTCACCATCCCCCACCATTCGCGTGGATTCGGACCCACTTTATAATACAGATACAGGGTATGCTCATTTGGTGCGCGAAAGAGCACCGGATTCCAGCAGGGCTGCTGTTCGGCATCGATCAGGTTTCCGTCGGCCCACACTTGCGGATCCGTCCACTTGCCATTTTCATAACGCGCTCCCCAAATCCGCACATCGGCACTGCCCTCGTGCGATCCGGCAAACCAACTGGCCAGCAAAACGCCGTCCGCGGTCTCTTCGATCGTCGACGCGTGACACTGCGCAAAGAACTTGCCCGTCTCAAAAAGGAATGCTGTCTGCTTCACTACAATCCTAGATTCTTGCGCACGTAGCACAAGCTGGTTACATACAAAAGCTAACAATAATACAATAAATCTCATCGAAGCTCCCCCTATTTACTATCCAACTGAATGACCGTTGCATAGCTCAGCGTTGCCTGTGGTTTGTGCAGGGTTACCTGATTACCTTTTTGGCTCCATTTCGCTTTCCCTTTAGTACCTAAAACACGTACCTGCTTTGCCGAAAATCCTTCTGGCACAGTAAACACATAGGTCGATGGCGCAACATATTCATCGCCTTTTGAAAGATGAAATACATTCAGCTGTTTAGCGTCCTTACTTTTGGTGTAATAATAATCGCCTTCGTGGTAGGGTGCAACAGCACGTGTAGCAAACACGGCTGCTCCATTCGTATCCATCCAAGCGGAAAGCTCTTTCAGGCGATCGTATGCCGCCTGATCAAAATCGCCGTTGGGCCCGGGCGCAATATTCAGCAAGTAGTTACCCCCGCGCGAAATAATCTGTACCAACGTCTCCACCAGCTTCTTCGTCGGCTTATAACGATCGTTGGGCACATACGAAAAAGAGTCGCCCATCGTGATACAGCTTTCCCAAGGGATGTCCAACGGATGCTCAGGAATCGCCTGCTCAGGGGTCACATAGTTTTCCCAGTTTCCAGGCACGGTACGATCTACTACAATAATTCCCGGTTGGTTTTTGCGTGCCATACCGCCTATACGGTCCATATCAATATCCTGTTCCACCTTGATTGTCCGTTGCCATTCTACCGTAGGATCGATGGTCTTGAATGGGCGCACCCATCCGCCATCCAACCAAAGGATATCCACTTTGCCATAATTGGAGGTCAACTCATTGATCTGGTTAAAGGTAAACTGCTTGTATTTTTCCCAACGCTCCGGATATTTCTCAGGATCGTAATTTACGTTACGATCTTTCGGCGGGAAATAAGGCCACCAGTAGTACTCCGTATGCCAATCAGGCTTCGAGAAATAAGCTCCTATCTTGAAACCTTCCTCCCGGAAACTCTTAAAAATCTCCTTGGTAACATCTGCCCTTGGGTTACTGGAAAAGGGAGATTTCGGGGAGGTAATCTTGTAGTTGGATTCCTTCGTATCGAACATTGCAAAGCCATCATGGTGCTTCGTCGTGAATACCACATACTTCATACCTGCCGCTTTAGCTGCATCAGCCCATTTCTCGGGATTAAAGTCTGTCGGATTGAAGGTCTTTTGCAGGTCTTCGTAGTTTTTCACGTACGCATTATAGGTCGCGCCATGCTCTGGTTTACGTTGCGTCCAGCCTTCATCTTCCGGGCAAAGGCTCCAGCTTTCGACGATACCCCACTGGCTGTAGGTCCCCCAGTGCATAAAGAGCCCGAACTTCATATCCTGCCATTGCTCCAGGTTTTCGAGCACCTTGGGATCTGTAGGCTTTTGGTAACCCGATGAAACATTATGGGCTTGTGAAAAAGCAGCACTTGCCGTCAAAGATAAAGTCACTGCTAAAACGTTTTTACAAATTGATTGCATGCGTTTTGATTAAAATATTGCTGGTGATAAAAATGAATAGCCAAGATACGGTTTATCGCCAAGAGAAGCAAGTTAGCCAAGTTGCAGGAAGAGATTTATGAAATACATTCCAGAAAGACGCTGGTGCTATGGGAGTTTGATATTTTGACGCATGTTGACCGTTCAAGATTTCTATTTTAACTTACGATGTTCCAAGACCCAGCTCTTCGTATACCATGGGACATCTGCTGTGCAAGATTGCACCTCATCAGCAGTCAACTTCCTAAGCTTTACAATAATTTGATCATCAGCTTGGTAGGCAGTATCCAGATTAATCAAACCAATCGCAGCACCGTTTGCCGGCTCCGGACTTAGAAAAGCCTTAATCCGACTATGATCTCCCGATCGAAACGTATACAGATAATTGGCGCACTTTACTTGCTCACCTGTAGCAACAAGCAGAAACTCATCATCAGCTAAATCCAAATTATCCGGTTTCCCGCATCCTAATGGCAGAAAGATGATTAATAAGGAAAACAAAATTGATAGTCTATACATCGGCGTTGGTCATATAAATTAAAACGTCGTGTTGTCAGATATCGCGACAGCGATCGCTTAAAAAAGTAATCTCCATTTTTGGTTTAAAAAGCATAAAAAAAGCCTGTACCGCAGGGGCGATACAGGCAAAAAGTTCAAGAAGATGAAGCTTACTTAACGTCCCAAAATATTTTGGTATTTCGGGTATCCTTTGCTTGAACAGCCCGGTAATTGTCGCTGTAGCTTTTGGCTGTTTGCCAATGGAATGTGGCTAAATTCACCGGCATAAACACGATGTTCCCTATACAGCTGATTGCATATAACCATCCCAAGGCCGACAGCCCAATTGACATTGACAACCAAGGGATCCGCATAGCCCCGACCTTTACCGAACTGATGTTCGGCAATGGCAACGGCGCTGGAGTCGTGGCGATACATGTAGGATATCCTAAAGCCTGTTGTATGTTTTTCTTACTTTTCCAACAGTTGGGCGACCTCGCTGGTGATATTCGGAATGCTTTTTCCCGTATGGGCACTTAGTTAGGACCCCGATAGCTGCTTTGCATAATATAGTTGCACGATTAGTTCGTGCGTTAAACTCATTTATCGATTACCAACCCGTAAGTTTAGGGAAAATCATAACTGGCCAGGAAATAAAAAAAATCAAAAAAGCAAATCTTTTTAAAAAAGTTAATAAGTTACACCCTATTTTTAAATTGTGAAGACAAATTTTTAACGGAATAAGGGTACCTCGCACTGTCCAAAATTGATGTTGATAATTACGTCTGAAAATAAAAAAAGGGGGGTACAAGCCCCCCCAAAAAAACTATATGTCCAACGCTTTAATTCACATCCCAGAATATTTTGGTATTCAAATTATCTGTTGAACGTACCGCCTCATAATTCTGCGTGTTATAAGCGGCTTCCGACGGAGGAAGGTTCCATCTTGATGGCATCTCCTTCTGAATATCCGACGCCTCAACTCGAAACGAAAAAACAGGATAGTCCAACCGTCTATTCTCGGCCCAAGCTTCAATGGGTTGAATTATATTAAAATGCAGCCATTTTTGGAGAGCGATTTTTTGAATGTTATTCGATCCCCAGCCAATTGAGGCAAGATAAGAATTCACTTCTTCTGTCGTAATCGCTGAAGGAGCTACAACAGTGTTATCGTTACTTATGGCCCTTAGGCTGGAAATCATAGACATGGACTCTTTAATACCATTTTCAAATGCTGATCTAGCACTTGCATCATTTCCTACGTTGAGGTAATGTTCTGCAAGTAGATAATTTACTTCCGCAGCAGTAATTAAAATTCCTGGAAAATTTTGATTACGGGAATATGTTGAGCGATTATAGATAGCGAGTTGGCTAGCTTGGCCGGTCGTTCCTGCCATTTGCTGCCCCTGCACACCACTTGTTAGGGATTGATCTAAACCAATATATGTCCCTGCTGGTGCACCAACTCCAGGTTCAAACATGTATCTTCGGCGTGGGTCGCTGTTGGTATTCATATTGTCTATCATCACTTTACTCGCGATATTAGAATACCAACCTGGACTTTCCAAACCATCCCTAAAACCTCTTGAATGAATTGCTGGATTTGTATTATCAAAAATGTCAATTTGGATATTTTCAGCATTGCTTAATACCAAAGGATTCGTAGTAGGATTGTTCACTATTTCCGCAATCTCTTGCTGAGCTCTGCTAGAAAACTCACTAGACTTACTCACCCGCATCAACATCCGAAGACGCAAAGAATTACAGTATTTCTTCCATAAAGTGACGTCACCTCGGTTGATTATATCTTGAGTTACGAAATTGTTGGTAACTTTTTGTGTCAAACTTAGTGCGTTTAGCTCACTACTGATCACCTTCAAATCATCTAACATCGTTCTATAGATATCGACGGCGTTGTCGTAGGCTGCATAGGATGCTAAATAATTCCCTCCGTTCGCATTGAGCATACCGGCCTTACTCCAAGGAATGTCACCGTGAAGATCAACAACTTGCTGCGTTTGATCATAGAAGAAAATTTTAGCGGTAAGGTAAAAAACCCTTCTCTCCTGTTGCTCTACTGTTGGCGCTGCATTATAAACTGCCTCGAAAGCACGAAACTGTGCCAGCCCCTCGTAAAACATTCTCCACCTATCTTGCGTTGCAGCAGCACCGGGCACTAATTGATTAGGCTCATTTGCCCATCCTACCATCTGTAAATATCTAAGATTTGTCGTGCGTAAAATCACGAAATAATTCCAATAACTTGGCACGACCAATTCTCGCATCGCGTAAGTTAGACCTGCATACTGTTTATCCACGGTGGTTTCCTCTGCCTTAGACGGATCTCTGTAGAGATCGTCAAAAGACTGTTTGCTACAGGAACTGAAAATAAGTCCCGTAGCCCCCAAAACCAAACCTATTTTTATTAAATAATTTTTCATCGTCTTAAAATTGATTTTCTTAAAAACTAGCTCTCAACATCATTCCGTAAGTTCTGGTAGCCGGACTGGTACCAGCATTGCTAACTTGGTTAATCCAGCTAGACCCTCCTGTCATTTGCTCTGGATCGAGATCCTTGATAGACCTGTAAACAAAGAACAAGTTACGTCCGAAGGCGGATATCTGCAGATTCTTTGCCCCTAATCGCGAAGCAACGTTTGAAGGGACTCTGTAGCCAAGAGAAATTTCTCTCATTTTAATGTAATTGTTCTTTTGAACATACAATTCGTAACGTGAATTACCGTATTGGGGCCCTCCCCAGTTGTACGTATTCGCGTAGTAGCGCACTTGGGAAATGACATTAGTGTTCTCGGAAAAACTTAAGTCAGGATTCTGAATCACCCCTTCCATAAGCATACCATCATGATGAACTGTTTCGCCATTTGGACCGACCGTTCCATTAAATGCAACCCCTTTCCCTGCAGCATTGATATAATAGCTTAAACCACCACTCGCTTCGTCCATGTAATTTAAACTCTCTTCCGTCAAACCGCGGCTCGTCATCCAGGCAATACCTGTAGGCATCACATGTCCCCCCCATCTAAAATCCATCAAAGCATCTAACGTAAAGCTTTTATAACTAAAAGTATTTATAAAACCTCCTACGGCTTTAGGCATTGCATTTCCAGCCTTAATCCAACGGTTTCCATCTACTTGATAAATACCATTTGCGTTGACTATTTTATTACCGTTGGGATCAGTTGCAATAGGTCTGACCATAATATCTCCAATTGGCTGACCAACATTAGACACCAACTGAGCAGCAGATCCATCATAATCACGATGTAATAATTGAGAAGATCCTCCTGGCAATTCCTCAATCTTGTTCCTGTTCATTGCGAAGTTTAATGTTGAAGTCCATCTAAAACTTTCGGAAGATAGCGGCGTACCATTAAAAGCGAATTCCCAACCCGTATTTCGTAACGAACCAACATTCGCTAATACAGAACTTGCGCCAGAACTATTTGGTAATGTGTACTGTAGAATCTGATCCTTAGTCAAACTATTATAATAAGAGATGTCGAAGCCAAAACGATTATTGAAGAAGCGTGCCTCTAAACCAAATTCTGCTTCTTGCTTTGTTTCTGGCTTGATCAACTCGTTCCCAAATTCGCTAGTTGGCACTAACGTGTACAACACCGAATTTCCAGTACCTTGATTTCCTATATTTCCAACCATGTAACCTAGTGCACTCCGATAAATATCCGGATAACGGCCAACTGTACCGAATGAGCCTCTCAATTTAGCATAGCTTACCGCAGCAGGAAGCTGAAATGCTTCTGACAATATCAAGCTGGAATTTACCGATGGATAATAAATCACATTGTTGTCAGGGTGCATGGTTGAAACGACTTCCCTACGCAATGTACCTTCTACGAACCAAAAATCCTTCATCCCAAAATTAACCGTTCCGAAAAGTGCGTCCCGCAACATGTTATTACGGTAGTTGAATCTGGAGTTTGCGCCTGCGAGGTTAACTGAGGCGTTTATATCAAACCAATCGCGAATATTCAACCCTCCTTCAGTTTGACGTTGAATATAGTGCTCCTGATTTTTTGTCGCCGTATAACCAACTATTGCCCCGACCGAATAGCCCTCAGTTATTTCCTTTTTATATGACGCTAATAAATCTGTATAGTAAACATTACCCGTCATTTGAGCTAAAGCAAATGATCCTGAATTACCATATATCAGTGGTAATTCATTAGGATTTTTATCTTCAGTTCTCATAGATGTAACATCCGCAGAGAAACGACCTCTCAGCATAAATTCGGAAGTGATCTGCCAAGTATTAGTAAAAGACCCTATCAACCTATTGCTGTACTCGTCATATTTTTTAGCATTGGTATCCCACATGTAGTTCAAAACGTCTGCCTTATAACCGTTATATATTAAGTTTTCGTCAGGAGTCAAGGATTCTGTATTCGCCCCGGTAACGTATTTGTAACCCAAACTTGTTTGATATTTACTGAGATACCACTCAGGATTATCAAATGGAGAAATCATTCCGGCAAAGTTATTTATTAATCGATCTGTCAAAAGCGGTCTGTTATGCGTATGTTGATTCACATAATTGACTACCACATCGGTCGTAAAGCTCTCCCAAAGCTTAAATGTTGTATTTAAATTTGCAATATTCTTTTTATTATAAGAATTTAATGCAGTCATTTCATTATCCTGTCGGGTTAATGAGAATCTTGTATTGGATTTATCTGTTGATCTACTTAAAGCCAAATTAAAAATTGTATTCTGCGGATTATTGAAGAACTTATCGTATGAATTTTGTGCAGAATACGGTCTAATTTCCCCGTCCCAAGAACGAATGGGCTGACCATCAAACTTGGGTCCGAAATTCAAACTCGTATTGGCTACACCACGAACACCGTCGGGATAATAAAAAAACATATCATCATCCTGTCCAATATCTGCATAGGATCTATCATAGCCGGGTCCTCTTACATCTTGAAATCTTGGAAGATAAGCGATTCTATCATTGGTATAGGTAGCATTAAAATCCAAGGCAAATGCGTTTCCTCCCTTTCCAGACTTTGTTGTAACCAATACAACCCCATTCAACGCTTCGGACCCATAAAGTGCAGCAGCAGAAGCCCCTTTCAACACGGAAATCGACTCGATATCCTCTGGATTCAGATCTTCTAGACCATTACCCCGGGCACGAGAATCACCCCAAAAATCAGAGTTGTTAAAAGCACTTTGCCGCATGGGCACACCATCAATAATTACCAAAGGTTGTGCATTTCCTGTAATGGAGTTTACGCCCCGAATATTAATATTAATACCAGACGTAGCACCCCCTGGCGCGGCAGAAATACGTACTCCCGGTGCTTTTCCATATAATGCTCCAGCAAAATTCGGAGAACCTGTTTTTGTCAGTTCCTCTGCACCTACAGTGCTCATCGCATATCCAAGCTCCTTCGGAGCACGCTTAATACCTAATGCTGTCACCACGACCTCGTCCAAGGCTCCGGAATCTTCTTGCAAAAGAACATCCAATCTTGCACCTGAAACGGCAATCTCTTGGGCGACATAGCCCACTGTCGTGAAACGTAGTTTCTCGCCTTGGGAAGCTTGAATGCTATAAGCTCCCTGTGCATCTGTTTGCGTGCTTCTGTTGGTGCCCGGAACGACGACAGTAACACCTGCGAGCGCTCCGTTCGCATCTGTTACTCTCCCCGTAACAGATTGTTGTGCAAATAACGTGCTGATGCTGATCAACATCAACAGCGATAAAATGCAACCTTTTTTGTAAAGTTTGCTCATTTTCGATTTGTTTAATTGTGTAGTAATAAGTTGGTCTTAACGCGTCATCGCGACGAGCAAAGCACATTAATTTTGTGATTAATATATGTTATGGTTGTTTTAATTTATTTGTAACTGACCTAGCTAATATCTGTTATACAACTATTTAGGTTCGAATCATTCTAAAATCCTATCTATTAACGCTGATAACCTTTGTGATGGACGCCAACCGTCCATCATCGCCCAGAAGGTGCTACGCTGTCGTCCCAGACAATTGGTTCTTAATTTTTTTGTTCCATTCCAACTGTTGCACGGCTATACAGGCGGATGCAAGCATTTGTACATCATTCATTTCTGAAATCTCTAATTTAGTTTGACGTGCCAATCGCGGAATGCAATATTCTTGTACGGCAGAAAGAATTTGAGGGACCAAGGCTTCACCGAAAGCGGCACCCCGACCACTCACGATAATCTTCTGCGGGTTCAGGATATGGATCAACGTTGCAATGCCTTTCCCTAGCATATGGGCAATTTTCTTTATCGCGCGTATGGTCAACTGATCGCCCTTCTCGTAAGCAATCAGTAAGTGTTCAAACTGAATACCTTTTTCCTGTGAAAAAACGTCTTCTAAATAGGATCTTTCCCCATTGGCTAACGACTGTTGGATATCATCAATGGCACAGTGCAGCGAAGCTTCCACTTCCAGGCAACCTTTTTTTCCGCAGGAACACAAGCGACTTTCATCCGCCAGTGGGATGTGGCTAAACTCGCCAGCAAACCCACTATGTCCGCGAAACAGCACCCCTTGGATGATCATCCCCAAACCTACGCCCCAGTTAAGATTAATAACCAACGCATCCTCCACAGATTTAGCCGCTCCGAAATACTTCTCGGCAATCGCGATTGCCGAAGAATCGTTTTCGATATACGTAGGGATGTGATAACGCTTACGGATGTTATCCCGCAAGGCGAACAAGGAGGAAAGTGGGTTATAGGAATTATTTACACCCGTCTGCGCATCGACAAATCCCGGCAGCGTAATCCCAATTGCCAAAACTTCTCGCCCGCCAATGCTTTCTATTACACTGTCAATCATAGCGAGGATCGTCTGATACACGTCCTCTTCGTCTTTCAACTCAATAGCTCGTTTGATCATCAAAGAAAGTGGCTTATTTTCTAGATCAAACGCATTGACGCTTACAGAATACTGGTCAATAGCAACACCCAACAGACAGCCGTGCTTTGCGGTATGAAGTGCAAAATTCATCGCTCTCCGCCCCCCCGTCGAGGGCCGCAAACCGACTTCAGTAATCAGGTTGTCGTCCATGAGTTCGTTGATCGCACGGGTGACAAGCGGAATACTCTTGCCGATCCCATCGCTGACCTCCGCAATGGACTGTGTACCATGAAAGTACAGGTGTTTCAATATCGATGATTTTAGGTTATCCACAATATGCCTGATTAGTTAGTTAAAGCAAATATAGATCTTGGAACAATATCTTCCAAATACTTTTTAAAAAATTTAAAAAGATGTAGCAGATAAATTACACAGATATGCTATTTAATTACAATGCTCTTTACATACCTGTATCCGCATTCGATCTAAAAACATCTTTATCGAAGCGAAACATTGACGAGATGTGCACCTAAGCTCCTGCTATCCTTTAGAATTATTTTATCAAAAAATTATCGTATTAAAAACTCGGGCTATGGTTAAACATCATAACAAATTGTACCTTTACGGCTTACCTAAAATCGCAATGTCTATGGAAAGTTTACAGGCAAAACAACGTTATTATTCTCTAGATGTATTCCGAGGGGCTACGGTAGCCCTCATGATTCTAGTGAACAATCCGGGAAGTTGGGCATATTCTTTTGCACCCTTAAAACACGCGCCTTGGCACGGTTGCACACCCACCGACTTGGTCTTTCCATTCTTCCTATTTGCCGTGGGCAACGCCATGTCGTTTGTGATTCCGCGGCTGCAAGCAGCGGGCGCAGCGATTTTTTGGAAAAAGGTAATTCGCCGCACTGTGTTGATCTTTGCGATTGGCTTTTTCCTGAATTATTGGCCCTTTGTGCAATGGACAGGCGATAGCCTTACCTTTCGCGAATGGGTAAGCTTCACCGATCCAGACAAAGGCATCCGCATTATGGGCGTTTTACAGCGCATCGCACTAGCCTATGGTTTCGCATCGATTTTAGCCTATTATATCAAACCCAGAAATTTGATGTATTTATCAGCATTTGTCTTGTTGGCTTATTGGGTGGTAACCGCAGTTTTTGGAGGCGACGACCCCTATTCATTGGCGGGATGGTTTGGCACTGCGATCGACAAACAAGTGATTGGAGCAGCGCATATGTATAAGGGGGAAGGTGTCGCGTTCGATCCGGAAGGACTAGCTAGTACACTGCCGGCAGTAGTACAGGTGTTATTCGGATACCTTGCAGGCCTTTTTATTGCAAGACAAGGTGATGTCAACTGGCTGTGGACATCGGTCCCCACATCGGTGGAGCGGCATTTCAAACTACTTAGCGGCTTGTTTGTTACCGGTTTTCTCAGTCTTTTGCTAGCTTGGACCTGGTCGTTGGGTTTTCCTATCAACAAAAAGATATGGACGAGCTCGTACGTACTGTATACAACAGGACTAGCCATATTGACTATCGGAACCATGATTTGGTTTATCGAAGTGCAGGGCATAAAAAACAAGATGACAAGATTCTTTGACGTGTTCGGGAAAAATCCACTTTTCATTTTTGTACTTAGTGGTCTTCTACCTCGCTTTTTAGGTCTATTCCGCATTGAAAGTGGCATAGGCGACGACGGAGCAATCCAGTACACCAATGTGCTCCAATGGTATTATCAACATGTTTGCGCAAAAATACCGGGCGCACCGGAATGGGGCTCTTTTGCTTACGCATTAAGTTTCCTCACGCTTATGTGGGTCATTTGCTATGCGCTGGACAAAAAGCAGATCTATATCAAAGTATAATAAACGGCGTTTGAACCAGGTCAACGTTGTCGAGCATTACATGCTGGAAAAAAAGCCCCGTATATGGTCACATACACGGGGCTTATTTTATACAAACAGATGATGGTTTAAAACGAGTAATCCTTTGTCAAGAGCAGATCGGCCTTTAGTTTTATATCGTCAGAAGAACTGCCCACCAACAACGTGAATTTCCCTTTTTCCGTTTTCCATTGCTTATCTAGCCCCCATAGTTTGAGGTCTTCTTTAGTCAGCACAAAGGAAACTTCTTTCGTTTCTCCTCGCTTAATCGCTTGCCGTGCAAATTTCTTCAGCTGCTTCACGGGCGTCACCACACTGCTCACCTCATCGATGGCATACAGCTGCACCACTTCTTCGCCATCACGGTTGCCCGTGTTCTTCACATCCACGCGCAGGGTGCAGGCAAAATCATCGGCATGCTCTGCAAGCGCCACCCGAAGGTTGCTATAGGTAAAGTTGGTATAACTTAAGCCATAGCCAAAAGCATAGAGGGGTGTCGCGTCAGACTCTACATAAGCGTGGTGTTTTGGCTTTGTATGGTTGTAGTGCACAGGGAGCTGTCCGACCGAGCGCGCCATGGAAATAGGCAGTCTTCCCGCGGGGTTATAGTCGCCAAATAGCACGTCCGCAATCGCCAAACCACCTTCCTGACCAGGATACCATGCGTTGACAATGGCTGGCACATGCGCTGCTGCCCAGTTGAGGTTTAACGGACGACCCATAATGGTAACCAATACTAACGGTTTACCCGTCGCCTGCAACGCCTGCAGTAAATCCTGCTGGTCGCCCAGCAGATCCAAACTAACGCGGTCAAACCCTTCGCCGCTTTCCATGTCGCTGAGCAAGCCTACCGCGCTACCTACGTTTGCTGCGCCCGTTGCTTGGTAAGATGTCTTGAAATCACGTGCGCTAGATCCGCCCAATACCACTACGGTCACATCCGCATCATGCGCTGCACGAACGGCCGCTGCAATATCCGAAGCGGTTGTATCTCTG
Organism: Sphingobacterium griseoflavum; assembly: GCF_014653155.1. GTDB lineage: Bacteria > Bacteroidota > Bacteroidia > Sphingobacteriales > Sphingobacteriaceae > Sphingobacterium > Sphingobacterium griseoflavum. The sequence continues at coordinate 415,114 of NZ_BNAF01000002.1, forward strand.
ATCGCACATCCTTTCACATAATCTACCTGCGTGCTTTTGGACACCGCAGCACGAATTCCGGCAAGCACCGTTTTCACCTTTTCCTCGGGTTGTGGCGCCGTATAATCGCCCAATTGATTGTACATATTATCAGCATTCGGCCCTATTACGGCAATCCGTTTCAACGATTTGCTTAAGGGCAATAGCTGCTTATCATTCTTCAACAGTACCACGGCCTCGCGTGCCACTTGCCGCGCAAGCTCGCGATGTTCTTTCGTTGCCACCTTTTTATCCACGGCCCGTTCATCTACATAAGGTCGGTCGAAGAGACCCAACGCAAATTTTTGATGCAGCACGCGGGCCACAGCACGATCCAACGTCTGTAGCTCGACACGACCCGTTTTCAGCGCTTGCAATAGGTTTTGGCTATACCCCGAGCCGCTGAGGTCCACATCAAGGCCTGCGTTTAAGCTCTGTTGCGCTGCGTCCACCGCATCGGCGGCCGTGCTATGTCCTCCATTTAGCCCCGATATACTGAGCAGATCCGAAACTACAAAGCCTTGAAACCCCCACTGCTGGCGCAAGATGTCGTTCAGCAACCAAGGGTTCGCTGAGCAAGGTACGCCATCAATCGAATTGTAAGCCGTCATGACTGAACCTGCCCCAGCTTTCACTGCCTGTTCAAAAGGTGGCAGAAAGTACTGCAACAGCGCGCGCTCGCCAATACTCACACTACCACCATTGTGTCCTCCTTCGGGAACGGCGTAAGCCACGAAATGCTTCAATGTGGAAATAATCTTGTCGGTCTGTCCAATCTCTGTGCCCTGAAAGCCGGTCACCATAGCCTTTCCCATTTGTCCTATCAGATAGGGATCTTCTCCGTAGGTTTCCTCCGTCCGGGACCATCGTGGGTCGCGCGCCAGATCGAGCACTGGCCCATAGCCGTTTTTACCGCCTACGGCCGATGTTTCACGTGCTATGGCACTCGCCATCGATTGGATCAAAGCAGGGTTCCAAGTACTTGCCTGCGCAATGGCTGTTGGAAATACCGTCGCTCCAATAGCCATATGTCCATGTGGTGCTTCTTCCGACAGCAGCAACGGAATACCCAAGCGCGTGCTGTCAAGCATAAAACGCTGAATGGCATTGGTGGCTTGCGCGGCTTCCCTTGGGCTTAGCCCATTGGTCAAGGTCTTTTGCGTCCAAGGATCTGCACGTAGCGTTGCCCAAAGCAGACCGATGTGCTGCTGTTTGACAGCCTCCTTTAATTTTTGGCTGGCGCGGACACTTTTGCCCGATTTCTCATACATTTCCCAACCCAATAGTTTTGAAAGTTGGCCCACTTTTTCTTCCACCGTCATACGATCCAGCAAATCCGTGACGCGATCTGCAATTGGAAGCTGGCTATTCTTGTACGGCAATACTTGCGCTTGGCTCGTAACAAACAGCCCCGTTAAAGCGCCAATCAAAAGATATTTAATGTTCATACGTGTCCTATATTTTACATGATCATGGCGATCCCAATTGCGCGCCATCTTCCTACGATATCGTTTCATTATAGCGTTAGCTATTGCAACGATGTCGGTCTATCCTGTTTTGCAACGCCAAAAGTTGAGGAAGGTGTTGTACCCATTTCAAATTCCAGCTTTCCACCTTGCATCACATCAGCATAGCTGATGTACGATTTCCCGTAAGGTTGTCCATTCAATTTTACCGATTGTATATACTTGGCTTCTTTACTGTTGTTATGCGCCACGATCGTCAATGATTTTCCAGCATCCAAAGCCAAAGTTACCTTATCGAAAAGTGGACTGCCAAAAATAAATGGGCCACCAGCAGGCGACACCTGATAAAATCCTAAAGCTGACATAACATACCAAGCCGACATCTGTCCGACATCCTCATTACCCGACAGGCCATCTGTCTTTTCCGTATACAAGGTAGCCAGCGTTTGACGCACACGGTCGGCTGCTTTCCATGGTTGTCCAGCAAAGGGATACATATAGATCACATGATGGCTCGGTTCATTACCATGGGCGTACTGCCCGATCAAACCACTGATATCAGGTGATGCCTCCTCCCCTAGATCGCCTTCTGCCACAAAAAGGGAATCCAATTTATTGATGAACTGCTCCTCGCTGCCGAACAAACTAATAAACCCATTCACGTCATGTGGTACGAGCCAGGTGTATTGCCACGCATTGCCCTCTGTATAATCATTGGCCAAATGTGCCGAATGGAAGGGATCGAATTTTCCCGGTCTGAATTTACCTTGCGAATCTTTGCCTCGCAAAAATTGAATATCCTTATCGAAATAATGTTTGTAAGCTTGACTTCTTTCGCTGAAATAACGGTAGTCTTCTTCTGCACCACGCAACTTGGCGACCTGCGCTAGGCTCCAATCAGCAATGGCAAATTCCAATCCCTTGGCTACCGACTCTACTTTTTCCTTGTCGTATGGCACAAAACCATATTTCTTGTACGCGTCCAATCCGCGATCATCCTTCATTGCCGACACTTTCATTGCCTCGTAGGCCAAATCTTTGTCAAAACCTTCCACACCTTTTAGGTAGGCATCGGCCACAACGATAATGCCCGGATTACCAACCATGCAATCAGTTTCATTGCCCACCAAGTGCCATACAGGAAGCTTCCCCTGTTCTTGATAGATCCGCAACATACTGTTCACCATATCCGGCAATCGGTCCCGGTGGATAATGCTCATCAGGGGATGCGCAGCACGATAAGTGTCCCATAAAGAGAAGGTGGTATAATTACTTCCTGCTGCCAAGCGATGCGGCTTGAAGTCAGCACCCATGTAATCACCATTCACGTCGTTGAATAGCGAGGGTGCCATCATCGTGTGATACAAAGCCGTATAAAAGATTTTTCGGGCAACGCTATCCTCGGTGGTAACCTGCACTTTCGCAAGCTGGTGATTCCAAGCCTCGTCTGCCGCTTTCCGTGTTGCTTCAAAATCCCATCCCGGAAGTTCCTCCTCCATATTTAATTTGGCATTCGCTATGCTCACCGGTGATACCGCTACTTTCACTAACAAGGACGAACCTTGCTTTATTTTCTCAAACATCAACTCAGCATAGGCTCTTTTAGCCTGGATGCTATTGCCTGGCTGCAAGGCGGTACTGTCCGCCAATCGGATACCGGCAACCGGTTGCGAAAACGTGGCGGAAAAATAAATCTTTTGATTTTTAGCCCATCCCATTGAGTAGCGATATCCCGACACCACCGAGTCGTTCTCTAACACGATATGCCCTTCTTTCTCGCCTTCCCAACCAATCCCCGCATCCAAGTTGATTAATACCTTAGGTATTTCCGTATCTGGAAAAGTATATTGGTGAAAACCCACACGAGCTGTCGCAGTCAAGGCAGCGTCCACATCGAAGCGGTCTAAATGTACGGCGTAAAATCCGGGGCGAACGGTTTCTGTTTCTCGTTTAAAACGCGAATAGGCACCTGTGCGTTCATCGCCATGTTCACCCCGATCAAAACGAACCTCACCCGTGAATGGAAGAAAGACGATATCGCCCAAATCGCCAATACCGGTCCCACTCAAATGTTGGTGCGAGAATCCCATGATGGTGGAATCAGAAATATGGTAACCCGAAACCCAGTCCCAACCGGTAGAAATATTAGATGGTCCAAGCTGCACAGCGCCATAAGGCACGTTTGCGCCAACAAAAACGTGCCCATGTCCGCCGGTGCCGATGTATGGGTCAACATATTGGGTGAAGTTGTTGGATTGCGGAACATCAGCGTCTACACTGCAGGCAGCAGCCGAAAAGAACGATATTCCTAAAAAAGCGAGTTTCTTAGCGAAACCATTTACTACGATCATAAATACGAAACTATAGTTTTTGGATAAAAAATGTTCACATAAAAGGTCAATTTGTCATCAATATCGCCCTTGACCCATTATCAAAGCACTAAATTAACGTTTTAGCAACGAAAACACGTCATGTCCTATCAATTTTACAGAAAATAAATATTTCAGTCCGCCAAATAAATGATTCGTAGAAATTAAAAAAATATCTTTACCTTCGCATTACCCCCGACGAGCATGTGTGAATCATGCAGCTAGCCAGTGGTTTGACAAATCCGACGGGGCAGGAATAACCGACAAAAACTGAAAATGAAAAATTGCTACATCAAATGGACGACAATCACGCTGATTGTCCTACTATTCTCCAACCTGTCGCTATCGGCACAAACCGCCCGCACAGCGTGGTTTGAAGAGGCACGTTATGGTATGTTTATACATTGGGGGTTGTACAGTGCGGCGGAGGGAGTCTGGAAAGGCGAAAGGTTGCGCTATGGCAACAACTACGCTGAATGGATCCGCTACAGAAACCGTATCTCCAAGGAAGAATACGGTGAATTGGCCAAACGTTTCGTATGGGATAAAATCAAGCCAGAAGATTGGGTAGTTGCCGCGAAGAATGCTGGCATGAAATATATCATCATGACATCCAAGCACCACGATGGTGTCGCTATTTGGGATACGCAAATAGGCGACTATTCGTTATCCAAATTATCGGGTAGCAAACGTGACATCATCAAGGAGTTGGCGGATGCTTGTCGGAAACACGGGCTCAAACTGGGTTTTTATTATTCGCACTGGATCGACTGGGAACACCCTTATGCCTGGGATCACAATCAAGAACTCACCGGCCATGTTACCGATGCCCAATTTGATCAATATTGGCAGGAAAAGGCCATTCCACAATTACGCGAGCTATTGACAAATTATGGCGATATAGCTGTAATGTGGTTTGATATGTGGATTCCATACCAGCAAACCATCTTCAAAAAAGAACAATTGGAACAAGCTGCCACGTTGATCCGTGAACTACAGCCCAATTGCCTTATCAACTCCCGCTTAGGCCTGCCAAGGGATAGCAAATATGTCGACTTTGAAACCTTGCAGGATAACCAATTTGGATCCCGCTTTACCGAGCACCCCTGGGAAACCCCAGGCACCATTGCCCATTCTTGGGGATACAATGGGCAAGAGCGCGAATGGAAGTCAACGGGCCAACTATTCGAATCTCTGGTAAGCAATGTCGCTTTGAACGGTGCCTTCACGTTAAACATCGGTCCGCGTGCCGACGGATCCATACCATACGAGAGCTTATCTCGACTGCAAGACGTTGGAGCCTGGCTAAAGCAGTATGGCGAGGCGATCTATGGAAACACCGGGCTGCAAAACCTGAGAAATCAGTACGATTGGGGGAAATTAACACGCAAGCGGAACGAAAACATGGTCTATCTACATGTTTTCAATTGGCCTTTGGACCGCGTGCTCCGACTAACAGGAATCAGCAGTCCACCGGCAAAAATAGAGCTATTGGTTAATCATCAGACGCAAAACCTCTCTTTTAAACAGCACGGCCCTTTGCTGCACATCCAACTGCCCGAAAATCAGCCTGATCATTTTGTTTCTGTCCTGCGCATTACCTATCAGGCGATTGATCTCGATAGCGATGTGGTGGCAGAATCCACCTTTGGTGGCTTTGCCCTAGTCGGAACCAATGCCAGGGAAAACAAAAAATTAACACATGCCCACTACGATGGTCGACGTCCTGCACATATTAAAACCAAAGAAACGGAAATCAATTGGGACATCTATCTGTCCGAAGCTGGTAAGTATACTGTAGACCTATCGGCACACAACCCTCATGATGAAGACATACACCTCCATGTTTCCCTTGAAGGACAACAGCTGGACGGCACGGTCAAACCGACTGGTAAGGTGGTGGGAGAACCCAATGAGAAAAACTATATCGATGAGTTCGTCAATCAGCGCCTTGGCGAAATCAGCGTAGATCGTCCCGGAAAATATAATGTAAAATTTCATTCGACAAACAGCAAAGAACTTTGGGTCAATCGAATCTGGATCCAAAAAAAGTAGCATCCAGGATTCCTTATCCCGTCCTCTGAGAAGCTTTTCTTACAGGACGGGATATTTCAACAGTTGTAAACCGGTTTGATCACCATACCTATAATAGCAACCTCTTATGCGTCCGCTATGCGCGTAGACGATCCTTAAAACCCTGAGGAATCTCCTTTGCATGCTTGAATATGCGCTCTTAAGTAACGGACAATAAATTTTTCGAAAAATCTTGCGACTTCCACCGTAGAAACATACCTTTGCGTTGTTTATACTAAATCTAAATAAAAACAGAATGGCTGAGCGGCAACTTTCCCATTCTCTTTTTGAATAAAGACTTAAATCACGGATGGATACCACGTAAATACCATTGGCGCCACAACGAACGGCAATTCGCATGGCGCCAACGAACTGCTCCAACGGCAATTGGAGCAGCAATTTCAACTACGCTGAACACGCAGTATTCTTCTAACGCATGACCATTAAAAGATGAAACAAAATAGTATTTTTTTTCTAACCATCAGCATGCTGTTGTTTTTTTTCACAGCATCTGCCCAACAACCAAAAATCCAAACCTATGCAGCGCGCGTGCTTGCAGAGGGGCAAGCTGTAGCTGCTGCTACGGTTCGTGTGGACAAGCAGATTGTGCACAGCGATCAACAAGGCAATTTCACCTTTTCCGCGATTTCTGGCTCTACCATACATATCGAGATCAGCGCGGTAGGCAACCAAATGCTTGAGCAGGATATCTTCCTCCACAATAGGCTGGCCACACCGCTCCTCTTTCACCTCAAAAAAGATGAAAAGCAAATCGAAAAGATTGAGGTTGTAGGTTTTACCAAAATTCAGGAGGTAAATAGACAAGCCTATAATGTAACCGCTATAGATGCCACAAAGCTGTACAACACAACAATGAATATTTCTAGCGCCCTTGACCGCGTTGCTGGCATTCGGGTACGGGAATCTGGTGGTTTAGGATCCAACTTCAACCTGTCTTTGAATGGATTTTCCGGTAATCATATCCGTTATTTCATGGACGGCATACCCATGGATAACTTCGGATCTTCCTTCCAAATCAATAACATACCGATTAATATGGCCGAGCGTGTGGAAGTTTATAAAGGTGTCGTGCCAATTTGGCTTGGAGCGGATGCCTTAGGCGGAGCGATCAATATCGTGACTTCTACAAAACCTGGCCTATACGTCGATGCATCATATGGCTACGGATCGTTTAACACGCATCGTACAGCTGTAAACGCGGGCTACACCTCAAAAAAGGGCTTTATGGCGTCCATAAGCGCTTATCAAAATTACTCGGATAACGATTATAAGGTAACGGTGGAAGTTGCCGATATTAAAACAGGAGACAACTACCAAGCTGCCGGTAGAGTAAGAAGGTTTCATGACACTTATCATAACGAAGCTATAATTGCGCAATTAGGTGTGGTAAACAAGCCCTATGCTGATAAACTTCTTCTCGGTATCACAGTAGGCCAAAGTTATAAAGAGATTCAAACAGGAGCTCGTATGGTATCCGTTTTTGGTGGCATACATAATGAAGGAAATACCATCATGCCAACCCTGAAATACCAGAAAAGTGATTTGATAAAAGGCTTAGATTTAACTTTCAATGCCAATTTTAATCTTGGAACGGAACGTAGCATCGATACGTTGAACAGGCGTTATGGTTGGTATGGCGACTGGAAAGAAACGGGCGCTAATGGAGGCGAACGAAGCAGACAACTCTATGAATATAAAAACAATGAAGGAATAGCAACACTGACTGCAAATTACAAGATCTTAGCGCGACATGCTGTTGCACTAAGCAATGTTGCCACAACTTTCAACAGAATTGGGAAAAACAAACTTGACCCACAATCAAGTGCCCTAGAACTAGGAAAAAAATCATTCAAAGACATTTTGGGTATAGGCTACAGCTATGATGTCGATGGTTTATGGAGCACAACCGTTTTTGGCAAGCTCCTTTATCAACAGAATAAAAACGCAGATATCTCCTCAACCAGTTCAACAGAATTCGGATATGGATTAGCATCTACTTACTTTCCTATTCCAACCCTGCAATTAAAAACGTCTTACGAAATGACCAATCGTTTGCCGACTCCTTACGAACTGTTTGGTGATGTTGAAAATCAACAAGGAAATTTTAATTTAAAACCAGAACATAGCCATAACATAAATCTTGGAGCAATCTACAATTGGAAAGTCAATGATGAACATCGATTTTCTATGGGCGCTAATCTGATTTACCGCTACGCTTTCGATTATATCTATAACCGTTTTAACGCAAACCAAACATTATTAATTGCGGACAACAGAGAAGGTGTGGCAACTACCGGAACCGATGCTGAATTTCGTTATTCGTACAAGAAACTATTGACTTTTGGTGGGGCGATCACGTATCAGCACCTGGTCAACAAACAGAAATACGAGGAGGGGTATACCGGAGTAAGTCCATTGTACAATGATCAGATGCCGAACATCCCTTATCTTTTCGGGAATACCGATCTAGGTCTTTCTTTTCGGGATCTTGGAACCAAAGGAAACGTGTTAAATATACATTACAACATGCTCTACGTACATAGTTTTTGGCTGTATTGGCCTAGTCTCGGTAGCACAGCCGTTGGAGCCGAAAAAAAGGAAATACCTAAGCAATTAAGTCATGATTTATCGTTTGTATACAGCCTTAAAAATGGGAAATACAACGTTGGTCTCGAAGTCAACAACATAGCCGGCACGCAACTTTACGACAACTTTAGTTTACAAAAGCCTGGACGGTCTTTTATGGTCAACCTGCGCTATTATTTCAACAAAAAATAAAACTTAAAACTCAAAATAGAATAAGTATGAAAAATAACAAATGGACTAATCTAGCACTTGCCGCAATGGTATCATTAAGTGCTTTCTCCTGCAAAAGCGATGACGTAGCACCAGATAGCGGAAACGATGGTAACTTCGTTTTGGCTGTAACACCCGTGGCTTCAGAGGCCGTTGCAGATTATTTGGTAACGGCCAAGGATTTGGAATCAGGAACAGTTTCTATTTTAGGGAATGGTCTCGAACAAGATGGTACCTACCGCTATTACGTTACACATAACAATAAATTTTTCAGCATGCTATACGGACAAGGAAGCCCTGGTGCCGTAACGACTTATGAAATAACCGATGGCCGACTAACGCGATTAAAGAACTTTACCAGCGAAACGGTTCAGGCCTTTGCCCCGGTAAATGACGATATCTTGATGATGAAGATCTCCAGAAATGTCACTAACCCAACTGCAAGCTACTACCAGCTCAATACCAATAGCTTAACCATCACAAAAGAAGGTGTGGTTAATACAGCAGATGTTTTAAAAAATGGTGAGCTAGCGTTCTTCACCTGGATCAAGCAAGTGGGCAACAAAGTATACGCACCAATTATGTCTATCAAGGCTTGTTGTAGTACAGCTTTTGAGACAGCTTACCCAGACAACGCTTGGATTGCCGTATATTCTTACCCCGACATGGTCTTAGAAAAAGTAATTACGGATGACCGTACAAGCTACATCGGCCGCTACTTCCGTGATGGTCTTGCTGTAGACGAAAAAGGAGATGTATACGCATTTTCTTCATCTGTTGCTACAGGAAACGGGGCAATCACTTCTACTAAACCTTCTGCTATCACGCGTATCGCTTCAGGAACAACAGCATTCGACAAATCGTATTACTTCGATATCGAAGCTGCTGCAAACGGTAAAAACATCACCAACTGGATCTATGTCGGTCAAGGTAAATTTGTGGTACAAATGACCACCAAAGAAGAAAAGGGTGGCTACACCGACGGTAAACACATTGGCATCGTAGACGTATATAACAAAACGTTTAAAGACGTAACAGGTATGCCAGCCATCAACACCATCAAAGCGGTCACCTACAACAACTACACGCCTAAAAATGGCACGGCTTATATTGGTATCGCGACAACGGATGCCGTAAGTTTTGTGTACAAAATTGATGCGGCTACGGCTACGGCTACACAAGGCTTACGTGTAGAAGGTGGTTCTATCACAGCGGTAAACAGAGTAGACTAATCGAGTCTTCCTATCGCATAAAAAAGGGCCTATCCAATGGCGGATTGGTCCTTTTTCATTTAAGCGGCTATTTTTAAATTGCTTTTGTTTTTTCTTTCAACCAAGCCGCTTCTTCCTCCTGTAATCCTGGAGCTAGCTTTTCAAACACCCAAGCATTGTATTGATTTAACCAATCGATATGTTGTTGATCCAAAAGCGATTTATCCACTAAATCGGTTGCGATGTAACAGATCGTAAGCGTTTCGAAGTCCATAAACTCACCAAATTGATTCGATTCCAACACCTTGCTCAACACGAGATTTTCAATACGGATACCGTAAGCCCCTTCGCGATATAGCCCGGGTTCAATCGACGTAATCATTCCTTCTTCGACTGCAATATCAATATTAGATGGATTAAATGTATGTGGCCCTTCGTGTACATTCAGGAAAAAGCCCACTCCATGTCCCGTTCCATGGCCGTAATTGCGGAGCTTTCCCCAGATAGGACGTCGCGTAATGGCATCAATCTGATAGCCGCGTGTTCCTTTTGGAAAAACCGCCATTGATCCCTCTATCATCCCTTTCAATACGATCGTATAATCAATTTTCTCTTCGTTCGTGGCGTGGCCAAGGGATATCACCCGTGTAATATCTGTTGTTCCATCTTTATATTGGCCGCCGGAATCCACCAAAAGTAAGCCCCGCGGTGCTAGCGTTGCATTGCTCTGTTCAGTAGCCTTGTAATGGGGTAAAGCGCCGTGTTCCAGATAGCCCGCAATTGTATCAAATGAGATATCTACAAAATCTTTCCCTGCCGCACGAAATTCTTGTAATTTTTCCGCGAGATAGATCTCCGTTAAGTTTCCCTGTGGAACATGTTCTTCCACCCACTTAAAGAAACGCGTCATCGCAACGCCATCTTTGATCATCGCACGGCGCGTATGCGCAATTTCCACCTCATTTTTCACGGCTTTTAATCCCGTAGAAGGATTGATTGCTTCCACAATCGCTGTTGTAGAAGGCACCGCATCATACATCGCAAAACATGTCCGCTTCGGGTCTAGTAGGATGCGATCTGCTCGTAAAGAAGCAACAGCAGCAAATGCCTCCGAGTAATCTCTTATTGCAACACCAATCGCACGCAACCTTTCTTGATCGTTATCATTCAATTTAGCACGATCAATAAATAAGGTCGTCGATGCTGCTTCAATAAGCAGAAAACCTAAGACCACAGGATTACACTTCACATCGCGTCCTCTGATATTAAGTATCCATGCTAAATCATCCAAAGAAGAAATCAAATGCGCTGTCGCCCTCTTTTCTATTAATTTTGCCTTCACACGGGCAATCTTGGCCGCCGTAGATTCGCCTGTGGCCTTCTCATCCAATAAATAAGCAGGTGCAAACGGTAGGGTTGGTCTATCTTTCCATACAGACGCTAACAAATCGACATGCCCATCCACCTGCACGCCCACGGGCTCTAGCGCATCTTGGACCCCCTGCGCCACCGCAATCGAAGCTAGATTGCCATCGAAAGCAACCGTACTGCCGGCAGGCAATACATCGGCCAACCAAAAAGCATATTCCGCCGCTCCTTGCACCTTTAGCTTCATCAGCTCAAAACCCGTTCCTGCAAGTTGCTCGTTTGCCTGCACAAAGTAGCGAGAGTCCGTCCAAAGCCCAGCGAAATCCTGTGTGATGGCCAGTGTCCCCGCCGAGCCCGTAAAACCCGAAGCCCAAGCAATACCCTTAAAGCGCTCCGGTAAATACTCGCTGATATGGGGATCCGAAGAGGGGATGATATAAGCGGCAATGCCACGCGCATTCATTTCGGCTCGAATGGCCGCTAAACGTTCTTTATGTGCCATGTTGTTTTTTTTATACTGGTCGCGCAAGTTAAAGAATATGTGGTAGACTTGGTAGCCTTCGCAGCACTTCATACGCAATATAAACTTAAAAAGACGACTCTAGACGCTTGCAAAAATCGAAAAAACCATCACATCAAACCAAAATTCCATAAGTTTGTCTATAAAGAATATGCGTATGATAACAAAACTACTCCCGCTCATGTTGCTATCCTTTGGGCTGGTCAGCAACGATCTCTCGGCCCAGATTACCAAAGAGCGATTAAATTCCGCTTATCAAACTTTCGCAACGAGCGAAAAGCTAACAAACGGTATAGCTTCCTTTACCGTTTTGGACGGAAAAACCGGCGCCGTCTTGGTTGCCAACAATGCCGCGACAGGGCTGCCCACGGCATCCACACTAAAAGTAATCACCACTATCACAGCGCTAGACATCCTAGGACCGGCGTACACCTATAAAACACAATTGCGTTACACTGGCGAAATTGATAGCTTGGGCGTGCTCCACGGCGACATTATTGTACGCGGCAGTGGCGACCCAACGCTAGGGAGTGACCGTTATGCGCAGGCAAACAGCGAAACGTTGCTCAACAAATGGATCTACACCATCAAAAACGCTGGCATTAAGCAAATCCATGGACGTGTTATCGGAGACGACCTCCACTTTAATGGAAATGATGTACCTGGAGGATGGAATTGGACGGATATCGGAAATTACTATGGTGCCGGCATATCCGGTCTGAATTGGCGAGAGAACAAACTAAGTCTACAGTTTTCACCGGCAGGGGTCGGCCAGCCAGCAAGCCTTCGAAATAATGATCACGGGATGCCCCAACTACAGTTTATCAATGAAGTCACCACGGGAGGCAACGGCTCGGGCGACAATGTTTATGGTTATTCCGCCCCATACAGTGACATGATCTATCTACGCGGAACCTATGGCAGAGACTTGAAGAAAGTAATCGAAATATCGATGCCCGACCCAGCACTTTATCTTGCGGAGGAACTCCGACTTTCCCTAAACGACCAAGGCGTAATGGTTGATAGCGTTGCGACGAGCAGTAAGCGTCTCTTAAACCAAGGCGAACGCCTATCGTCGGATAGTAAAACGCTAGACGAGCATACTTCTCCACCCTTGAAGGATATTATTTACTGGTTTAATCAAAAAAGTATTAACCTTTATGGTGAAGCATTGCTGAAAAGTTTTGGTTTGCTGAGCGGCAACAGATCTGAAACAGAACAGGCCGCTAAACTGCTCGCTAAATATTGGGAGCAGAAGCTAAAAATCCCCATCGGTGAGCTAAACATCAAAGATGGCTCTGGCCTATCACCACAAAACAGGGTAACCAGCATGGCGATGGCCAAGATCATGCAGTACGCCAAAGGTCGCCCTTGGTTCGACGAGTTTCAAAAAAGCCTCCCCAACATCAACGCCGTGCGCATGAAGAGTGGTACCATTGGCGGCACATTGGGATACACGGGTTATCATACGAACACCGCTGGGCAGCAATTCACATTTTCGCTTTTGGTAAACAACTACACAGGTAGCACGACGGCCATGCGGCAAGATATGTTTAAGTTATTGGACAATTTGAAATAAGCCTAAAAATTAGTTAATTCCGTGCTGATGTTTTAGCTTTGTAACCTGACATTTAATTTTTATTGTTAGTAAATGTTGAAGCAGAAATAAGGCTAGCCTTTTCGCAGCAAGGAGGTATATCTCCTGTGATAAGAACAGACTATCCGAATTTTCAGCTTTTAATTTTACGTTTAATTTTTACTTAGAAAAATGAGTAGCAACAGAAAAAAAGACGCGCTGGATTACCATGCGATGGGGAGACCCGGAAAAATTGCTGTCGTACCAACAAAACCACACAATTCGCAAAGAGATTTATCACTAGCATATTCACCCGGAGTAGCAGAACCCTGTTTGGCTATCGCAGAGAATCCCGAAGATGCGTACAAGTATACCTCCAAAGGAAACTTGGTTGCTGTTATCAGTAACGGCACGGCGGTATTGGGCTTGGGCGATATAGGCGCGCAGGCCGGAAAACCAGTGATGGAAGGAAAAGGTTTGCTATTCAAAATCTTTGCTGACATTGATGTCTTTGACATTGAGTTAGACACTAAAAATGTTGACGAATTCGTTAACATTGTGAAAGCGCTAGAGCCTACTTTCGGTGGTGTCAACCTAGAAGACATCAAAGCCCCGGAATGCTTTGAAATAGAACGTCGCCTAAAAGAAGAAATGAACATCCCGGTGATGCATGACGACCAACACGGTACGGCCATTATATCGGGTGCCGCGCTGATCAATGCCTGCGAACTAATCGGTAAAGATATCAGCGACATCAAAATTGTTGTCAATGGTGCGGGAGCAGCTGCCATATCCTGCACCGGCATGTACATATCTGTCGGCGCGAAGAAGGAGAATATCATCATGTTGGATAGCAAAGGCGTGATACGTAAAGACCGGGACAATTTGGATCAAACAAAAGCCGCATTCGCTACGGATCGTGATATCTATACGCTCGCCGATGCTGTTGCGGGTTCTGATGTATTTATCGGTCTTTCGGCAGCGGATGTGCTTACCCCAGCGATGCTATTAACGATGAACCCGCGTCCTATCGTGTTAGCGATGGCTAATCCTAACCCAGAGATTGCTTATGATCTAGCCGTGGAAACACGAGACGATGTCATTATGGGAACAGGTCGTTCTGACTATCCAAACCAGGTGAATAACGTATTGGGCTTCCCCTATATTTTTCGTGGGGCTTTAGATGTCCGCGCGACAGGCATTAACGAGGACATGAAAATTGCGGCGGTCAAGGCGTTGGCAGCATTGGCAAAACAACCCGTACCGGAAGAAGTAAACCAGGCTTATGAAACCAATAACCTAAAATTCGGACCAGATTACATTATTCCAAAGCCCACAGACCCACGTTTGATTACCGAAGTCTCCGTGGCCGTAGCGAAGGCCGCCATTGCTTCTGGCGTCGCTCGGAAAGAAATCCTCGATTGGGATAAATACCGCGAGGAATTGCGTAAAAGGTTGGGCAAAGAAGATGGCATCATGCGCAACCTGACAACCAAGGCTAAATTAAATCCGAAAAGAGTTGTCTTTGCCGAAGCTGACAATTACAAGACGCTTCGCGCGGCACAGATCGTCAAGGAAGAAAAGATCGCTATTCCCATTCTTTTGGGCAACCAAAAGAAAATTGAAGGCCTCATCAAAGAATACGATTTGGAGCTTCGCGGCGTAGAAATAGTCGATCCGAAAGAAGAAATTGATTCAGAACGTTTCAAAAAATTCGCCCAGCATCTCTATAAACGTCGGCAACGTCGTGGTATCTCTGAAAGTGATGCCCGTAAGTTGATGACGGATCGCAATTATTTTGCAGCTTCCATGGTGCAATTTGGTGAAGCTGATACGCTTATTTCTGGTTCCACGCGCAACTACGGTTCTACTATCCGGCCGGCATTGCAGGTTATCGGTGCAAAACCGGGCAGTCGAGTGGCTGGCATGTACATGATGCTGACGGCTAAGGGACCAATATTCTTTGGCGACACCACCGTCAACGAAGACCCTTCTGCGGAAGAACTTGCCGAGATTACCGTGCTACTAGAAAATGCAATCAAACGTTTCAATATCAAACCCCGAATTGCATTGCTATCTTACTCGAACTTCGGCTCCAACGATGGGCGGGTTGCGAATAAGATGCGGGAAACAGCCCGCATATTGCGCGAGAAGGCACCCGACATCATCGTCGATGGCGATATACAAGCCAATTTTGCCCTAAACAGCGATATGTTAAACGCAAATTTCCCGTTTAGTGCGTTGAATGGCGAAGCGGCAAACACGTTGGTTTTCCCGAATCTGGAGTCCGGTAATATTGCCTACAAGCTTTTGCAAGAAGTAGGTAATGCCGAAGCAGTTGGCCCCATCCTTTTAGGGATGAATAAGCCGGTGCACGTTTTGCAACTCGATAGCTCCGTTCGTGAAATCGTTAACATGGTAACCATTGCCGTAGTAGACGTACAGGAACATCAGAAGAGTGTTAACTAGCTGCCTAAAAAGGCATTCAATACGTACTTTGTAAGGCAAGGCATTCGCCATTGGCTGCGAAGGAGAAAATATGACCAAGCAATCTCGTATCAACAACATACGGATTGCTTGGTTATCCCTTTCTAGCAACAACACATGTTAAAGTGCTTTGATGTTTTTTGGGTTAGTGACTTTCATGCACAGGGCGCCCTGTTTTATTTTTTACTTTTAATTTTTCTTTTTCTGATGTACGATTATTTTAATGGAAAACTCGTTTTTAAAGCTCCAACCCATGTCATACTGGATGTGGCCGGGATTGGCTACCATATCCATATCTCACTAACCACCTACTCCCTTATAAAGGATCAGGAAAACTGCAAATTATTTGTGTCCTTTCAAGTTCGAGAAGATGCGCAAACCTTATATGGCTTTGCAACGGAAGGCGAGCGGCAACTTTTCAACCATCTCATATCTGTTTCCGGCATCGGCCCCAACACGGGACGCATGATGCTGTCTTCGATCTCCCCGGAAGAAATACAGGCGGCTATCATTAACGGGCAGGTTCAAATAATCCAAAAAATAAAGGGTATAGGACCGAAATCTGCGCAGCGCCTCATCTTGGAATTGCAAGACAAACTCAAAAAGCAAGGTCCCGATGCCTTAATGCCGCTCCCTATCGCGAAACAATCCATTCCGGAAGAAGCGCTGACTGCCTTGGTCATGTTGGGTTTCGGCAAGCCGCAGGCAGAAAAAGTGCTAAACAGCTTAGTGAGCAGTGATGCGTCCCTCAGCGTAGAAGCCCTTATCAAAGCAGCCTTAAAGCGACTTTAGACTTTCTCACTAATAAATATTATTCTATAAATTTTAACATATTAACTATTAAAAAAAATTAAAACAATTGGTTTTTAACGAAAATTGGTAGATATTTGTACCTAATCATTGATTAACTGCTTATGAAAACCTAATCACTGATTATTTAACTTATTTGCTGTTACTTGTTGAAGAAACCGATTCATTTGGCATTGCTATGCCTGCTAGGCTGTATCTTTTGTATTTGTTATGCCGTACAGGCACAACAGGTAACACCGGCATATGGAAAAAATGCTGATAGCCTAACAATCCCTTATCGGTTCAAGGATCACCCATTCTTAAAACTCCGTAAAACTTACGACCCTATTGATCTAGGCTATCCCACAAACATCCAGCGAGAAATCGAGTACGACCCTACAAGCAAAGCATACATCATAAAGGAGAGGCTTGGCAACAAACTGTATAGACCTTCCATGCACTTATCGTTAGATGAGTATAAAAAGTTCGAATTTAATCGCCTGCAAAAAAATTATTGGGAAGAACTTGCTGAAAAATCGTTGATGGAAGAGCGTAAGCGAAGATTGATTCCTATTTTGGAAGTCAGCAGTCCGACCTTTCAAAGAATATTCGGCGGGAATACCATTGAGATCACACCCCGGGGGAGTGCGGAAATCATTTTTCGGGGACAACGAAACACCAATGAAAACCCGATGTTTAACGAAATACAACGCAAACAGTGGGGATTTGACTTCGACCAAAACATCAATTTAAACTTAAATGGCAAGATAGGAGAACGCGTGAAGGTTAATGCGAATTTCAATTCGCGGGCACAATTTGATTTTGAAAATCAGATCCGTTTAGACTATGTTGCCGAAGACGATGCCATCCTTCGTCGGCTGGAAGTGGGCAATGTCAATATGGCCTTAAATAGCAGTCTTATCCAAGGGTCGGAATCTTTATTTGGCGTTAAGGCACAATTGCAGTTTGGAAAACTTTTCTTTACCGGAGTGGTTTCGCAGCAGCGATCAAGACAAAAGGAATTCACCATAAGCAATGGATCCCGCGACAGCAATATCGAACTAAATCTTGACGATTACGAAGCCAATCAACATTATTTCTTAAGCCAGTACTTTCGCGACAACTACAACCAGGCCCTTTCGCTAGCGCCCATTATTACCACAAATATTAACATTACGCAAATCGAAGTTTGGGTAAACAACCGATCCAATAGCTACGAAGAGGCTCGCGATGTACTCGCATTATTGGACTTAGGTGAATACACGCCCTATAACAGCAGTATCACGCGTGGCAATGTACGCAATCCATCAACGGGGCTTCCCGGACAAAACAGCGCTCAGGTATCCAACGACCTGCTTCGTCTGTTGGGCGAAAACGGAAGACAATCAAGCGGCACTTTTGTACAGAGCTTTTTTGCCCCAACGGGCGGAACCGACAACTACGAAAAACTAACCTATGCGCGCAAATTGATTGAAGGAAAGGACTATTTTCTGAACGGCAAACTGGGATATATATCCTTACTTTATCCGCTAAACCAAGATCAGGTACTTGCCGTGGCCTACCGCTACCTTTTGAACGGTGTCGAGTATCAAGTGGGTGAATTCAGCACGGATATTCCCGTTACGCCATCCAACCCCACTATGTTGTATACGAAACTTCTGAAAGCATCCACGTTGAAGACGAACTTGCCCACGTGGAATTTGATGATGAAAAATATCTATTCCCTTAATTCGTATAATATTTCCAACAACAACTTCTACTTGCAGATATACCGAAAAGAAGATGAAACCGGCACGGACCGCCCTTCTATGTTTGAAGGTATACGGACACAAGGCAAAACATGGTTACAAATTACGGGTTTGGATCGCTTGGATCAAGCTCAGGCAGCCAATCCAGACGGTCTTTTCGACTATATGGAAGGCATTACCATTGATGCCAAACGCGGGAAGCTAATTTTTCCGCTTGTTGAACCCTTCGGTGTCGACCTCGCGCGCCAGTTTGCTGCAGGAGAAGAAACGTTATCGGAAAAATATACCTATCCCGAACTGTACCGCTTAACGAAAGTAGATGCACAGCAGAAATTCCCGAACAAGAACAGGTATATCCTTCGTGGCCGCTACAGTTCCACTTCCGGAACGGAGTTCCAACTGGAAGGATTCAATATACGACCCGGATCGGTGCGTGTGATGGCGGGTGGCATGCGCCTAGAGGAAGGACAGGATTTCTACATCAACTACGAGCTGGGCACCTTGCGTATTCTAAATGAGGCCATGGTCATGGGCGGCACGCCAATCACGGTGAGCATGGAGGATGACGCCATGTTTGGGCTGCAACAAAAAACCTTGATGGGCGGACGTTTTGACTACAGGCTGAATGAAAAGCTACACCTCGGTGCCACCATAATGAACCTAACCGAAAAGCCGCTCACAGAGAAAGTGAACATCGGGCAGGAACCGATGTCCAACACGATGGTCGGTGCCGATATCAGCTACAACAGCTCGTCGAGATGGTTGACACGTATGGTTGATAAACTTCCTTTTCTAAGTACGAGAGAAGAATCCCAAGTTTCCTTTTATGGGGAGTTTGCACAACTTATCCCGGGCCATCCCCGTGGGTTAAACACCGCCAATGGCCGAACAGGAACAACCTATATCGATGACTTTGAGAACAGCGTTTCCTATATTGATATTCTCGGCCGAAATGCTTGGCAGATAGCGGGCACGCCGCGGATGTTTTCCGAATCCAACCTAGTAAATGAGCTGCAATACGGATTCAACCGTGCACTACTGGCGTTTTACAATATCGACCCGGTATTCTACAACAACAGTGCACTTACCCCCGCCAATATAAGCAACGCCATGCGCTCGGATCATCGCGTACGCGAAGTACTCGAGCGCGAGATCTTCCCATTTAAAGAAAGTAGGACGGGCGGCGCAATCTTTATCAACACACTGAATATGGCGTTCTACCCGATGATTCGCGGGCCCTACAACTACGCTACGGCAGGGCTTAACAGCGAGGGGCGGTTTACCGAACCTCAAACTAAATGGGGCGGTATATTTCGTAGCCTTGACCAAACGGACTTTGAAGCGGAGAATATTGAGTTTTTGGAAATGTGGATGATGGATCCAACGCTTACCAATCCCGGAAAAGCTGGGGGGGATATCTTTTTCAATCTCGGAAACATCTCGGAAGATGTACTGAAGGATGGCCGAAAGTCGTTGGAAAATGCCATCCCGCTTACGGCAGATCTTTCCCAAATCGACCAAACAAACTGGGGATATGTCGTCAAAAACCAACCGGTGATACAGGCCTTTGACAACAACAACAGCAATAGGTTAAAACAAGATGTAGGATTAGACGGTTTAAGCAATGCCGAAGAAAGTACGTTCTTTGGACAATTTTTGTCGCAGCTGCAAGGCGTTCTTTCAGCAGAAGCCTACAACAGGTTGGCCAATGACCCTTCATCCGACGATTACCGCTATTTTAGGTCAAACATGTTCGATCAGCAGGCTGTAGGCATCTTAGAGCGCTATCAGTACTACAATGGTTTGGAAGGCAACTCGCGCACCAATGAACAGTCGCAACTTGACTTTGGTGTAGAAACTTCTGCAAATACCCTGTTGCCCGATGGTGAAGACCTCAACAGAGACAATACGATGAATGAGATCGACGAATATTACCAATATCGTCTTTCGACGAGACCGGAAGATATGGCCGTCGGACGAAATTTCATCGTAGATGAGGTCATATCAGATGTCAAACTTGCAAATGGCAATACGGAAAGCGTGAAATGGTATAAAATTCGTATCCCGATCACGGCCTATGAAAGCAAGCAGGGAGATGTGAACGATTTCAAAACCATCCGCTACGTACGTATGTTTATGACCAACTATGCCGACACGGCGATCATGCGCTTCGGAAGATTGCAGTTCATTCGAGGAGAGTGGCGACGCTACAACAATGAAAATGCTGCAAACAAAGTGATCAGCGACCCCAGCATGGGCCTTGTACCTTCGGACAATTCGACGTTCAATGTGGCCAATGTGAACATCGAGGAGAACGGAACAAGGAGCCCTATTCCTTATGTCGTTCCGCCCGGCATCAACAGACAAGTGGATTGGGGCAACAACAACTACAACGTACAGCTGAATGAACAAGCCTTAAGCATCGATGTACAGAACCTGCGCGATGGCTACGGACGAGGTGCATACCGTACGGCCAGCCACGATTTCAGGCCATACGGCAACCTTGAGATGTTTGTGCACGCAGAAGGCGAAAACCTGCGAAACGGTGACTTCCGTGCCTTCGTACGTGTCGGAACAGACGACCGATTTAACTTTTACGAATACGACATGCCGTTGCAGATCACCCCCTATGGCACAACATCTGTGGATTTGATCTGGCCGCAGGCAAATCGGATGCTGATTAAGATCGATCAATTAACACAGGCCAAAATAGCACGGGATGCGGCGATGCGCAACGGCGCTCCATGGCCCTTGGACGTACCTTTTGAATATATAGACGGCGAGGTCAAGATCACAGTTGTCGGTACCCCCGACATCGGCAAAGTCAGGTACTACATGCTGGGGATCAAAAATCCTTTGCAAGGCTCGGCAACAGCAACAGACCTGGATGATGGCCGCGATTTGAGCGGCGAGTTTTGGTTTAACGAGCTTCGACTGACAGATTTTGACGACCGTGGTGGATGGGCCGCGACAGCACGTATGGACATCAAACTCGCGGATTTTGCGAGCATAGCGATTACCGGAACAAAAAGTACCATCGGATTTGGTGCCATCTCGCAGGCCATGAATCAACGAAAAAGGACGGACGACCTCTTCATGGACATTACCACCAACGCAGAGTTGGGCCGATTTTTCCACCCCCGACATGGCATTACCATCCCCTTTTACTTCAATTACTCCCGACAGATCGCTACCCCGGAATACGACCCTTATAATCCCGACATCAAACTCAATACGGCTCTAGGAGCGCTATCCGTCAATCGCAGAGATTCCCTCTTGCGCCTGGTACGCGATCTTACAACGAGAAAAGCATTCAGCTTTATGAACGTGCGGAAACTACGCACTGATAATACACGGCCCCTGCGGCTATGGGATATCGAAAATATCAGCGCGTCCTATGCCTACACCTCCTATCAACATTACGATTATAATATCGCGATGTCGACCCAACGTACCTACAGAGCTGCCTTGGACTATCAGTTCAGTAATCCAGACCTAAAATTCCATGAACCGCTAAAAAAAGTAATCAAATCTAAAAATCTCGCGTTCATACGGGATCTTAACTTTAACCTTCTACCTACTTTAATTAATTTCCGATTAGATGTGAACCGTATTTACAATGAAAATACGATGCGTGACAACACATCGGACAATGTCTTGCCCACCTATTATAACAAAAACTTCAACATGAATCGTATTTATGGGATCAGTTGGGATTTAACAAAGTCGTTACGGCTGGATTTCAACGCTACGAACTACAGTATCATTGACGAACCTGCCGGCCGGATCGATGGTATCAAGCAGGATACCATGTGGCGAAACTTTTGGAAAATGGGCCGAACCACCGATTACAACCACATGATGAACCTGACGTACACCCTGCCGATCCACAAAATCCCGTATTTGGAATGGGTGAATGTCATTACGCGTTATGGAACGCAATTCAACTGGCAAAGCGAACCACTTCTAGCCATACAAAATGACGCAATCAGTATAGGCAATAGTGTGCAGAACAACCGAACCATCCAGATTAACCCCAACCTGAACTTCGGTAGCCTGTACAATAAATTCAGCTTTTTTCGGGACAACACCCGCCGAGATGCTCACGGGCCAAAAGCGATCCTTGCCCAGCTGTTATCCGCATTACGGACCATCAATGGCGCATACACAAAAAATGAAGGGCAGTTCCTTCCCGGATATCTACCCCAAACGAACATGCTGGGCTATGATTTTGATCGTAATGCGCCGGGATGGAACTTTATTCTAGGCAGTCAATCCAATATACTTGATCGCGCACTTGCCAACGGATGGATATCAAAAGACTCGCTGCAAACCCGTATGTACGCCAAAACATATGCGGAGAATCTCTCGCTCGTGACGAACCTAGAGCCCTTCAGAGGCTTGCGGGTAGATCTTATTTTCAATAAAATTGATAATTACAACTATACCGCTGCGACCCAGTTCACCAGCGACGGACTGTTGGAAAGCGTCACGCCTTATCGGACAGGAAATTACAGCATCACCCAGATTGCTATTCGGTCGGCATTCCGTAACCATAGGGAGCTATTTCAGCGTTTTGAAGAAAATCGGGTAACTATTTCGGAGAGACTAGCCGCCGGAAACCCAAACTCCGTGGATCACGTGGATGACGAAATGTTTGCCGATGGCTACGGCAAGGCACAACAAGATGTGGTTGTGAACGCATTTTTAACGACCTACTTGGGGCATGATGTCAACAGCAGCGCCCTGAATAAAAAACCTAGCATGCCTCTACCCAATTGGCGCGTAGCTTACACCCAACTGGCAAACCTGTTGGGACTTACCGACGTCTTCACCTCTATTGCGCTCACCCATGCTTACAGTTCGCTCTATTCAATTAGTGGCTACAACGCTGTCTTACGCTATAAAGAAAGTGACGGGATGCCCTTTGAACGGGATGCAAACAACAATTTTCTGCCTGAATTTCAGTATGAACAAGTGTCTATCCTCGACCAGTTCATCCCGCTCATTGGTGTCGACCTCCGCTTTGCCAACAACCTCGCTGGAACCTCCGAATGGAGACGTGTAAAGAACTTGAACTTCTCGGTCACCAACGGACAGATGTCCATGTTAATAGAAAATTCGTTCGTGTTGGGCGTGGGGTACAGAAAGATCGGGGTACAACTTCCTTTTGGCCTGCTTCGTGATAAAAAATGGAGCAGCGATATTAACTTCAAACTGGACGTTGCACTAAATGATCGAAAGACAATCGTTTACCGATCGGATATACAGGACGCAGAAATATCTGCCGGAAATAAAAGTATTAGCCTGAATCCCACATTGGACTGCGTTATCAATCAGCAATACAATATTCAGCTTTTTTATAATTCCAACGTTGTCAGGCCATACACCTCCCAAAATTTCGCGACATCCTATACCAACTTTGGCGTCAATTTTCGTATTTTTTTCCAGTAACGACGTGCCCTATATGTTAACCTCTGCATGACGTAGATTTATTTAAAGTACATTATCTTTGTTGCTCGAACGACAACATATGGCAGAGGATTTAACAATTGCAACCGGAACAAAAGAACAGCAATATCAATTATTGACCAAACAAATTGCGGCTTTGCTGCTGGGCGAACAGGATCTCATTGCCAATATGGCGAATGTTGCCGCGGCTCTAAAGGAGCAATTTCACTTTTGGTGGGTAGGGTTTTATCTGGTTAAGGACGACCAACTGGTCTTGGGGCCATTCCAAGGGCCTGTGGCCTGCACGCGCATTGCCTACGGAAAGGGCGTTTGCGGCGCTGCTTGGCAAAAAGCTGAGACGCTGATCGTCCCAGATGTAGACAGCTACCCGGGTCATATTGCATGTAGTTCTCTGTCAAAATCCGAGATCGTCGTCCCGGTATTTGCGGAAGGAACTTGTATCGCTGTGCTAGACATAGATAGCGAACTTCTGGCGCATTTTGACACAATCGACCAACGGTATTTAGAAGAAATCGCTAAGCTTTTGGCTTGACCCAATCTAGACTTGCTGGCGATGCGCTAAGGGGTCCCCATTTTTACGTCCCATACTTTCACCAGCTTGTCGTCTCCAGCCGTAATAAGCCTGTTACCACACCATGTAGCGCTATTGATTGATAAGCGGTGTCCATCGTAGCCCCGATCTAAGCTGACATGCTTTAGCAAAGCGCGCGTCGACCGATCCCAAATTTTGATGGACTTGTCCCGACTTATGGTTGCAAAAACAGGGTACACAGGATGCGGCAATATGCCATACACCGTAAACATATGAGGGGTCAAATCGTTAACCAATGTCAAGTCCTTTTGATGGAGCTGATAGAGCTGCGCGTCGCGTCCGCCCGAATAGAGGTAGAGGTCATCGACCGCCAATGCAGTGACCGGCATACGGTGCACTTTACGTTTTTCGAGCTGCTTAAAATCAATTAGATCATATAAATAAAGGAAACCATCTTTGTCACCGAAAACCAACTGATTGCCCACGCGGTATGGCTGTATCGCGCGCACCGTGGTCGATGACACCCGGAAACGGTAAAGCAAATCAAAACTATCCAACGACCAAACGTAGGCAACACCTTCTTCTCCAATTGCAATGATTTCCCCCTTGGTCGATAAACTACATACTGCAAAAATGGCTCCCCGCTCCACGCGCATCTTTTTCACCAACCGTTGCTGCTGCACATCAATACACCAAACCTCACCATTCCGAAGGCCAGCAAGCAACAGGGAGGTATCGGGAATGAGCTGCAAGGAGTAAACAGAAGACGGCACAGCTGTTAAAATACGTTTAAAAGCCCCATTTTTTAAATCCCATTCAACAATGCCCTTATCGTTTCCAGCCGTAAATAGACTGTCTACCGTTGGGTCACTTGCCATCGCAAAAATGGGGTTTTGATGCCCTGTTAACGTGGCGGATAAGGAGATATCGATTGTAGTCATAGTAAAAAAGTGCTGCACAAATATACAGCACTTCACTAGTTTTTATGTCATTAAAAAGCTAAGTCTATTGATGTCTGCTTTCCAGATTTTTAGCCAGGGTTTTTAAATCAAGGCCCTTCTCTCGCACCAAAACAAGGAGATGAAAGAGCAAATCTGACGACTCATTGATAAAGTCGTGCTCCGTTTCCGCCAACGCCGCAATGACCGTTTCTACGGCTTCTTCCCCTACCTTCTGCGCGATCTTATTGATCCCCTTTTCACGTAGCCTGTTCACGTACGATTCTTCGCTTGGATAAGCATATCGATGTTGCACGATGCGTTCGAGAGCCAATAGAAAGTTTTGATTATAATCTGTCTGGAAACAGCTGCGCGCGCCCGTGTGGCAAGTGGGCCCTGCCGGTATCACTTTTATCAGCAAAGTGTCTTGATCGCAATCCACATGGTGAGACACCACCTGCAAAACATGACCGCTTTCCTCTCCCTTTGTCCACAAGCGATTTTTACTGCGCGAATAGAATGTGACACGTCTTTCCCGTTGGGTTTTCTCCCACGCTTCTTCGTTCATATAGCCGAGCATCAACACCTCAAGTGTTTGGTCATCCTGTATAACGACGGGAATCAAACCGTCCCCTTTTGCAAAATCTAGCATATTGAAATCTAAAAAATTAACGATAAAAGTAAAGCCATCTTTACTTTACCAAAGCCCTATCTAACGACCACCCCCTCTTCGCGCAAGGTGCGCTTCAAATCCGGAATCAGGATTTCGCCGTAATGGAATACTGACGCGGCCAAAGCCGCGTCCACGTTTGCCTGTTTAAACGTTTCTACAAAATGTTGCTGTGTTCCTGCGCCGCCAGATGCGATAAGCGGTATATGAATGCGGTCATTGATCTGTTTCAAAAACACATTGTCAAAACCGTTCTTCGTACCATCATGGTCCATCGAGGTCAGCAGGATTTCTCCGGCTCCGCGATCTGCGGCCTCCAAGATCCATTGATCCGTTTCGAGCTCCGTTTTATCGCGTCCACCCCGCAGGTACACAAAATTACGCTCATCCGTGAAACGGGTGTCCACAGCTACGACAACGAATTGTCGTCCGAAAGATTTCGCCAAATCGTTGATCAACTGTGGGTTCCTAACCGCCGCCGAATTGATCGAGATTTTGTCAGCCCCAGCATTCAACAGCAATTCAGCATCGCGCAACTCGTTGATCCCCCCGCCAATCGTAAAGGGAATATTTACCTGCCGCGCTACCGCCTTGACCAAATCCAGCGTCGTTTTACGCTTTTCATGCGTCGCCGTAATATCTAGAAAAACCAACTCGTCGGCTCCCTGTTCCGAATATTGCCAAGCCAACTCCACCGGATCACCTGCGTCACGCAGGTCTACAAAATTCACCCCTTTCACGGTCCTTCCGTCTTTCACATCCAAACAGGGAATGATACGTTTGGCTAACATATTAAAAGTTAATGAGCGATTTTAGATTCCAATCCTTGATCTCTTCAATCGTGATCTTTTTTTCGTATATAGCCTTGCCCACTACACAAGATTCCATACGTCCCAGCGAGCTCAGTGCTTGGATATCATCCATGGAACTGATCCCTCCAGAACCGATCAACTTAATGATCGGTGAATGATCCAATAATTTTTGGTATAGCTCGACACCTGCGCCGCCCAACTTTCCGTCTTTGCTGATATCGGTACACAAAAAGCGAAAGAAACCAAGTGCCAAACATTTGTCTATGTAGGCGATCAGCTTTATTGGCGAACTTTCCAGCCAGCCCGAATACTTGATCACTTCATCCAAGACATCTATCGCAATAACAATATGATCCGCATATTTAACCCGCCCTTCATTCAACTTACTAAGCTCCTCCAAAAAGGTCGGATTGGTGATTGCCTGCGTGCCGACAATGACGCGAAAAATGCCTGCATCAACAAGTTCCTTTACCTTTTCGATGCTACGAACGCCGCCGCCATACTGGACTTTCATATCCGTTTTTCGGATAATATCAAACAAATACTCCTGATTACTGAAATCGCCCTTTGCGCCGTTCAGGTCGATGATGTGGACAATCTCGGTACCGTTTGCGTGGTATTTCTCGATCTGTTCTTCCAACGAAATTTCATAGGTGGTGACATCGTCATAATTACCTTCTCTTAAACGGACAACCTTTTTGTCCAAAACATCGATTGCAGGAATGATATACATACTTAAATAATAAGTTAAAATTCAAAAAAATTAAACACAACTATCTGTAGCCAACCAATTAGCATACAGCCGTTAAAGATATTAAAAACAAACCATATACCTATAGTTTGGCGAAATTTAGCAGAACTTGCTCGCCTGCCTTCCCAGATTTCTCGGGATGAAATTGTACACCGAAAAAATTATCCTTTTGTACTGCCGCAGAAAAATCCAATCCGTAATGGCAAAGTGCGGCCGAGCAGTTTACATCTACCTCCAAAAAATAGGAATGCACAAAATAAAAATAACTGCCATCAGGCACATCTTGAAAGAGGGTGTTTGTACCCGTCGAAAAAATGCTATTCCAGCCCATATGTGGAACCTTCTCGCTGATACGTCCGTCAAAATGTAACGTTCGCAACGGCATAATGCCTAACATATCGGCATCGCCTTCCTCCGAAAAAGCACTTAGCAATTGCATGCCTACACATATTCCGAGTACCGGTTTCTCTAGCTTGCTAATCTGCTCCACCAAGCCCGACTCGGTTAACTTTCGCATCGCCGTACCGGCATGCCCCACACCGGGAATGATAATCCGATCGAAGTGAGCAAAATCACGCTCTTCGTCAACCATGCCATAGGCTACCCCGATTCGATCCAGCGCCGCCGTTAGCGAAAATATATTCCCTGCACCGTAATTTACTATTCCTATCATGTTGTTTGCATTGGATATTACATAAGCCGATTTTTCTGCCGTGCAAGAGGCTTCACAAATCATACTGCTTTTGAAGCCTGTTTCTTCTTAATCGCTTTAACCCCTCATAAGTTCACGGCGTCTATCGGATTTTACAAAACACCTTTCGTACTGGGCAGCTGCATGTTGTCCGCATCCCGTCGCACGGCTTTTTTTATAGCTTTTGCGAAAGCTTTGAAAATCGCCTCGATTTTGTGATGCTCGTTATCCCCTTCGGCCTTGATATTCAAATTAGACTTCGACGCGTCCGAAAACGACTTAAAAAAATGGAAAAACATTTCCGTCGGCATATCTCCAATTTTTTCCCGTTGGAACACAGCATCCCATACGATCCAGTTGCGTCCACCAAAATCAAGAGCCACCTGCGCTAAACAATCATCCATCGGTAATGTAAACGCATAACGCTCAATACCACGCTTATCGCCCAGCACCCGCAGGAATATTTCTCCTAAAGCTATTCCGGTATCTTCAATTGTATGATGTTCGTCTATATGGAGATCGCCTTTCGCTTTGACCGTTAAATCGATTGCTCCATGCCGCGCAATTTGGTCCAACATATGGTCGAAAAAAGGTAAACCTGTGTCGATATCCCCTTTTCCGGAACCATCTAAGTTCAGTTCGATATAGATATCCGTTTCATTAGTCTTCCGGTGGTGTTGGCCACGACGTGTGCCCAATTTTAAGAATTCATAGATCGATTTCCAATCGCCGCTCTCCAAGGCAACGACATCCGCTTGGTAAACCAATTTCTCGGCATGCCCCAGTTTATCGTTGTTACGCAACCATATTGCCTTGGCGCCGAGGTTTTCAGCAAGCTTTACGTCGTTCAGTCGATCACCAATCACAAAGGATTCCGTAAGATTGTACCGCTGATCATCGAAGTACGCTCCCAACATGCCCACACCAGGCTTGCGTGTTGCCGCATTTTCATGCGGAAAAGTGCGATCTATATGCTGATTGGCAAAACATACCCCCTCGCCCGCGAACGTTTTTAAAATAAATTCATGTACCGGCCAAAAATTTTCTTCCGGATGGGATGCTGTTCCAAGACCATCCTGGTTAGAAACCATGATCAACTCGAAATCCAGCTCCTTGGCTATTCTTGGAAGATATTGCAAAACTCCTGGATAGAATTTCAACTTTTCAAAGGAATCGATCTGCTCGTCTTCGGGTTCTAAAATCAGGGTGCCATCTCGATCGATAAACAACACTCTTTTTATTATTTCAGGCATATTGTATGTTCCAGTATATTAAAGAACCACTGTCTTTTAGCGATCAGTGGCCGATAGGTGTCTTATCTTATTATTTATTGTCCGGTTTGGTAAAAAGCTTCTACAGCGGCTAATACCATCGCATTCTCTTCAGGCGTCCCAATCGTGAAGCGCAAGCACCCTTCACATAGTTCCACCTTCGAACGGTCGCGTACAATGATGCCTTTTTCTACCAAATGTGTATAGAGTTCCCTTGGTTGCTCCAATTTCACCAAAATAAAGTTGGCATCGGACGGTGTGATATGCTGTACCTGCGGTATGCCGGCAAGCGCTTCCGTAAGCACCGCGCGTTCGGCAACGGTACTTCTAATCCAGGTATTAATCTGTTCGACGTCTCTTAACGCTTCTAGTACAATTTCCTGCGTTGCTTGGTTGATATTATAGGGCGGTTTGATCTTGTTAAAGACGCTGATAATATCGGCGCTCGCAAAGGCCATCCCTAGGCGTAGCGCTGCCAATCCCCAAGCTTTTGAAAGCGTCTGCAAGACCACAAGATTCGGAAATTCCTGCAGATCTTTCGTGAAAGAAGCTTGCTTTGAAAAATTGATGTAAGCTTCATCCAGCACAACGATACCGTCAAAATTCACCAAAATCGTTTCAATATCCTGTCTTCGTATGCTATTCCCTGTAGGGTTGTTTGGCGAGCAAATAAAAATAAGCTTGGTTCGGCCGTCGATAGCAGCTGCGATACCATCCAGATCCAACTGGTAATCGGTGGTTAAATTAACTTTTCTATAGGCCACGTTATTGATATTGGCCGATACTTCATACATTCCATAGGTTGGCGGCACCAAGATCACGTTGTCTCGCATGGGCTCACAGAATGCCCGGAACAAAATATCAATAGCTTCATCACTTCCGTTTCCTAAGAATGTCTGCTCTGGGGGAACACCTTTTATTTCGTATAGCTTTTCTTTCAGCAGATGCTGTAGCGGATCAGGGTACCGGTTGTAGTTCTTCGAATAAGGCGAGCCAAAAGCGTTTTCGTTGGCATCCAACAACACCGATGCTTCGCCCTTAAACTCATCTCTTGCCGATGAATAAGGTACTAATTTTTTGATATTATCCCTCAATAGAGCGTCCAGGCTGAAAGACTCTTTCATAATTTTTTTGTTGAGCGTGTAAACTTAGAGAATTTGTTTTTGTCTACAAAATAATTGTGCAGCAGAAACCTTGAAATCCCAAACTACCTGATAACTATGCTGCATTAACGAACTTGGATTAAACACGCATCATTTCAGCGCTATACAACAAACCATCGTCCTTCTTCGGAGAGTTCCGTCTGGGGAAACGCCGAGCGACTCTCTTCCAGTAGGGGCTGTAGGTCTTTATAACGCGCTGAATAGTGACCCAACAGCAGCTTCTTGGCGCCAACGTCTTTCGCCACCTGCCCCGCTTCCAGACATGTCGTATGGAAAGTCTCTTTGGCGCGATCAACCATATCGTGCAAAAAGGTGGCCTCATGATACAGCAAATCGACACCCCTTATGGCGTCAAAATAGGCACTGTTCATCACGGTGTCCGAACAGTAGCCGTAACTACGTGCCGCCGCCGCCGGGTAAGTGAGCTCACTGGCCTTATATATTGTACCATCTTTGTCCACACAATCAATACCTTTTTTTAGCAATTTCAGGAACGCTACGGGCACCTGAAGCGCTTCGACTTTTTCTGCTTGCAGGCTGGCAGGCATTTTCCCCTCATCAAAACGAAACCCCGTACAGTCAATACGATGCAGCAAGGGGAAGGAACTCACTTTCAATGTAGCTGTTTCCAAAATCACCTCGCTAGCATGGGGATTAGTCGGATGAAAAACCAGGTTATAGCGCAGTCGGGTGTCCGAGTGCTTGAACTGCAGGTTGATAATTTGCTGCAGTGCGGCAGGACCGTATAGATGAAGATCCGCTTGACGACCTACCAAGTGTTGCGATGACAACAGCCCAACGAGCCCCAGGTAATGGTCGCCGTGCAGATGGCTGATAAAAATATGATTGATCTTTGTGCTACGAATACCGTAACGGAAAAGCTGCATCTGCGTACCTTCACCACAATCGATCAAAAATAGCTGTTCATTGAAATTCAGGACCTGGGATGTCGGATGTCGACCGTACATCGGCGTTGCCGAGCTGTTGCCCAATATCAAAACTTCAAACCTCCGCATTGCTACTCGCCCCGCAAATCAAGCCTAATCTCATTCCCGAAAATCATGTCTTCCGCCGCCGATACCGATCGAGCAATCTTAAAATAACTTTCTAAATTTGTGACTTTTAGTAGGTCGGCAAGCTGTTTGTTCAGCCCCGTCAGTATAAAAAGCCCCCCGGAGGCTTTGCACAGTCTACGAGCAAGTAAGCCCATGCGGATACCATCCTCATCGGCGTTTTGCACGTGGCATAGATTCAAAACGATATTACGCTGCCCGCCTGTATGACGCAACATAAATTCTCCTTTCAGATTGGCTGCCGCCTCGCCATTCAGAAAGTCTGTCAATGGCTCGATAACAACATACCGTTCGTGTTTGTCTACTGTAAACTTCATCGATAATTACATTTTACGTGATCTTCAAACCGCCACGCCCGTATTGGACAAAAGAATTGAAAGGGCGCCAGAAAAACAACCAACGACCTCACAACATCCTAAAGCGAAAAAAGATCGCCTTGTTTAACCCATAGTATGGAGTGCTTTGCGCACATTATTTTCAACCCTTCCCAGCACTTCGCCAGCTTCGGGATAGATAAATTTTTCGCCTACGATATGCTCATAGAGTTCGATGTATCGTTCCGATATCGAGTGCACAATTTCGTCGGTCATGGCAGGTACATGTTGGCCATCTTTTCCCTGAAAACCATTTTCGATCAACCATTGCCGCACGAACTCTTTGGAAAGCTGGCGCTGCGGCTTATCTGTTTGCTGCCGCTCTTCGTACCCTTCAGCATAGAAATAACGCGAAGAATCAGGCGTATGTATTTCGTCCATCAGACATATTTCGCCATTGCTCTTCCCAAATTCGTATTTTGTATCAACTAAAATAAGGCCGCGCTCGCGAGCGATATCCACGCCCCGTTGGTAAAGCGCTCGCGTGTAGTCTTCCAATTTCGCGTAATCTTCGGCAGAAACGATTCCTTGCTCGATGATGGCGGCACGGGATATATCCTCATCATGTCCTACCGCCGCTTTCGTCGTCGGTGTTATGATGGGTTCCGGCAGTTTGTCGTTTTCCTTCAGGCCTTCTGGAAGTACCATGCCACAAAGCTCTCTTCCCCCTTCGCGATAGGTCCGCCAGGCGTGCCCCGCTAAGTAACCACGGATAACCATTTCTACCTTAAAAGGCTCACATTTCTTTCCTATTGTGACGCTTGGATCCGGCACGGAGAGCACCCAATTAGGTAAGATATCAGCCGTAGCAGCCAAAAATTTTGCCGCAATTTGGTTCAAAACCTGTCCTTTAAAAGGAATTGCCCTCGGCAAAACCACATCGAAAGCCGAAATACGATCGGATGCGACCATCACTAGATATTCATCATTAATCGTGTATACATCGCGTACTTTACCGCGATAAAAGGCCGTCTGCCCTTCAAAATTAAAATTTGTTTCGTTTATTGCATTCATATTCCTTTGTGCCCCGCACTTCTTAATTCTTAAATATCACCGTACGCTTCCAAGATACGTCTTACCAACTTATGCCTCACCACATCTGCACCGCTTAAATGAATAATTTCGATACCGCCGATGCCATCCAACAGTTTCACGGCTGTAGCAAGTCCCGACTGCGTCTTCTTGGGCAGATCGATCTGTGTCAAATCTCCGGTTACGATAAACTTAGCCGTAGGCCCCATCCGCGTCAAAAACATTTTTAACTGCATATCTGTAGCATTCTGGGCTTCATCCAAAATAACAAAACAATTGTCCAATGTGCGTCCCCGCATAAAAGCAAGAGGAGCCACCTCAATGACACGCCGCTCCAGGTAGTCTTTTAATTTATCGGCAGGGATCATATCATCCAGTGCATCATAGAGGGGACGTAAATAGGGATCCACCTTCTCCTTCAAATCGCCGGGAAGAAACCCCAGGTTTTCACCCGCTTCCACAGCAGGGCGGGTCAAGATAATACGTTTTATTTCTTTGTTTCGAAGCGCACGCACAGCCAAAGCCACTGCGGTATAGGTTTTGCCGGTTCCGGCAGGGCCGATCGCAAAAAGGATATCATTTTTCAATATGCTATCCACCATACGGCGTTGATTGGCCGTCCGCGCTCGAACGATAAGGCCATTGGGGCCATACACAATGGGCTCTCCACGGAAGCCTGTCGGCTCGGTCTGTTCCTTTTTCTCGGCGCGTCCGGTTTGAACCCCCAGCAAATCCTCCAGCTCATCTGCATGTAGTGATTGAAACCGCTCTATATGATCCAGAACACGCTGGAACAGCTCCTTGAAGCGCACTTGTTCGGTTTCTTCACCCAATACTTTCAGCTCATTGCCCCGAGCCACCAACCGTAGTTTCGGAAAGCCCTTTTTCAACAATTCGAAATGCTCATTTTGGGCGCCCCATAACGTCATCAGATTGACGTCCTCCAATGGTATCAATACTTCGTTCAAATTTATCTCGTTTTAAATTTCTGTAATAAATATAACTGTTTTACATGGGAAACCTACAACAGTTTCACCTTACTTTTTGTAATACCTTGGACAGAAAGCCTTTAATACTTCAAAAGTACAAACTATTCTCATCTATTTGCGCCCAGCACCAAAAAATGGACAATTTACCCGATTAAAAAACATTATTGCACTTTCTTTTATTACTTTTGTAGTCCCTTTTTCGGCAGAAAGGAATGCAGCATTTTTCTTTAACTTTTTAGTATCTTTAAGGGGTACACTATGGGAGTAATTACGCTAACAACAGATTTGGGACATCGCGATTTCTATCAAGCAGCCTTGAAAGGCAGCATCATATCGCAGTTACCTGAAGTCCGTTTGGTAGATATCACACATGAAATTCCCTCGTTCGATATTCAGCGGGCGGCCGTGGTCTTGCGTAACGCATTTCATTATTTTCCGGATGGCACCGTACATCTCATTGGCATCGACACCGTATTTCAGGAAGGTGCGCACTATACCATGATGAAATTTGAAGACCACTTTTTCGTGGGAGCCGACAATGGCATCTTCAGCATTATCCTTGGCGATAAGACCGCGCAGGAGCTTTTCGAAATTGACATTATGCAAGATCTGCGGTATCTGCATTTCCCGCTAGCCGACATTTTAACAAAAGCAGCCTGCCATATTGCCAAGGGAGGGGCTTTGTCGGAAATTGGACAGCCCATCGAACGCCCACTAAAAAAGGTGATGATCCAACCCTTGGTCGATAATAATACAATAAAAGGTCACGTTTCCTATATAGATTCCTTCGGTAATGTCATCAGCAATATCAGCAAGGAACTTTTTAATGATGTGCAGCTTGGACGTGGATTTAAACTGCATTTCAAGCGAAACGAAACGATCAGCCGGTTAAGCTGGCACTACAATGAAGTGCCCGAGGGCGAAAAGCTGTGCCTATTTGGCATCAGCAATTTTTTGGAAATTGCAATCAACAAAGGACACGCCAGTAGGCTGCTGGGTTTGCATCAGGACGAAATCATTATGATTGAATTTCTTGACACCCCAAGGCGCTAATTCTTTTCAACTGGCAGCATGAACATGCACCCGGAATGTATCATTGGAACATGAAAAAAACAATCTATTGCTTGATCATCCTGATCGGTCTGTTCGCTTGCCGCACCGAT
This sequence comes from Sphingobacterium griseoflavum, assembly GCF_014653155.1. GTDB lineage: Bacteria > Bacteroidota > Bacteroidia > Sphingobacteriales > Sphingobacteriaceae > Sphingobacterium > Sphingobacterium griseoflavum. The sequence continues at coordinate 450,487 of NZ_BNAF01000002.1, forward strand.
CTATTTGCACAATCGTCTGCGGCTAGCGATTCCATAAACTATGAACAGCAAAGGCAGCGCGTTAACAAGTTATTGGACGAGCGAAGCCGTCGCTTTGGCGAATTTGACCTGAGCATCCAACAGAAGACAGGTATTTTCGGCATTTTCAAAACCAAAAAGGATATGCAAAAGTCAATCGACATCCTGAAACAGGTGGTCATTACGGACAACAATATCTTTGTAGAAACAAAACGTTTACTCGATCTTAAAGACTACGAGAGCGACCGGCATGCCGCGCTGGCCAACGAATACGACAAACAGGTGTCCGCGTACATGAAAACCATCACCAAATTGCAGGATGAAAACGATAAGCTTCGCGGACAGCTTACCACATTGGATGAAAGTGACGAGAAGAGCAATTTCTTCGTTTACCTTTTGCTAGTCGTTATCGCCGTGCTGCTCGTCGTCGTCTTACAGCTATTCAAACGGCAAAAGGCGAAAAATTTGACGCAGCACTGATATGCCTGCCTGAAGAATACCTTACTTTTGCTTACAAAATTGACGTACAAGGATGGCTAGAGCGCGATTGAATAGCGGTAACACGCAATCAGAAGACTTACCCAAACCCAAACTAAACAAGGAGTTACTTAAGAAAGCTTTCAAGATTTTTTCTTACCTACGTCCTTATCGAGGGAAGTTTATCTTGGGAATGGTTTTCTTGACATTATCGAGTTTAACGATGTTGACGTTCCCCGCTTTACTGGGCGCCATGATCGATGCGGCACAAGGCAGACAAACATACCGCTGGTTGCCGGCCGACGTGCTACATATCGGTGCCATATCGATAGTTATTCTACTTTTTCAATCTATTGTTTCTTTCGGGCGTATTCGATTATTTGTCGAAATTGCAGAGAAAGCGCTATCCAACATCCGAAAAGACACCTACCATAAACTGATCACCTTACCGATTGAGTTTTTTTCCAACCGTCGTGTGGGCGAGCTTAACAGTCGCCTTTCATCCGATTTGGCGCAGATACAGGATACCCTCACCACCACCTTGGCAGAGGTGCTGCGACAGAGCATAAGTCTAGCATTCGGCGTTTGCCTTTTGGTATTCGTATCGCCAAAACTTGCACTAATGAACCTTTGTATACTGCCTATCATCGTCGTGACAGCGATGATCTTCGGACGGTTTATACGCAACCTATCGAGACAGGCACAAGATCAACTTGCAGACTCCAACAGTATCGTGCAGGAAACGCTTTTAGGGATCAGCAATGTGAAAGCCTTCGTGAACGAGTACCATGAGACAAAACGGTATGGAAGCAAGCTGGATACCGTGGTGGCGTTAGCTGTGAAGGGCGCTACATACCGTGGTTTTTTTGCCTCCTTTATCATCTTTTGTGTTTTCGGTGCCGTCATAGCGGTCATTTGGTATGGTGCATCGTTGGTGTCTGCACAGGAAATTTCTGTGGGCGATTTGACAACGTATATTCTTTATTCCATGTTTGTTGCCGGCTCTATGGGCAGTTTCCCTGAGCTTTATGCGAATATCCAACGTTCGTTGGGCGCTAGTGAAAGGGTGCTCGAATTATTGGACGAAGAAAAAGAAAGTATTGCTATTTCCGAACATAACAAAGAGATCAATCATACCATACGCGGGGCTCTGCAGTTTGAGCGTGTAGGGTTCGCCTATCCTTCCCGATGGGACATACCTATCCTTCGGGACGTATCATTCCATGTAAACATTGGGGAGAAGGTAGCGCTGGTAGGCCCTAGCGGCACTGGAAAATCGACGATCGCCTCGTTAATCCTCCAGTTTTACAAACCATCCATCGGCCATATCTTATATGACGGGCGAGACAGCAGCCTTTTTTCCCTGACCGATATTCGCAACCAAGTCGCCATTGTACCGCAAGACGTCCTGCTGTTCGGAGGCACCATTCGGGAAAACATCGGTTACGGAAAGCTGGAGGCTGAAGCTGAGGCCATCATCGAGGCAGCAAAACGAGCAAACGCGCATGACTTTATTATGGCCTTCCCGCAGGGTTATGATACGCTGGTGGGCGAACGGGGCGTGAAGTTGTCCGGTGGTCAGCGGCAACGTATTGCCATCGCACGCGCGCTGTTAAAAGACCCGGCAATCCTTATTTTGGATGAAGCAACGTCGGCACTCGATTCCGAATCCGAACGGCTAGTACAACTGGCGCTGGAAGAGCTCATGCGTGATCGTACGTCCATCATCATCGCACACCGATTGAGCACCATTAAAGATGCTGATCAAATTATTGTGATTGAAAATGGTGCCGTCTCGGAAACCGGTGACCACCATACGCTTATGGCAAAAGGCAGCGGTTTATACCACCACCTGTACTCTTTGCAATCCGCACAAAGGGTCACGCGTTAAATTCTGTTAAATGCATTTTTACTAAAACCTTTTTCAGATTCTGCTGTTTTTCTATACAAAGAAGGTTATAGAAATTATAAAAAGATGAATCATGGAAAAAAATAAGAATGGATTAGTTGCCTTTGCGCTGTTGGGATTAGCCGCCGGAACCGCTGCTTACTATTTATTGGGCACTGAAGATGGCAAGCGCCAGTTAGACCGCGCTAACGAAGGCGTAAAAAGCTTAACAAAGTCGATCAAAGAGCTTTCTAAAAAAGAAGCAAAACGTGCCGCAAAACTAGCTAAATCAGCGAAAGCAGATTTGGAAAACTTGAAAGACAAAGCTAAAGAAGCTGGGAAGCACGCCTTAGATTCGGCATCCGACAAAGCGCAGCAATGGGCAAGCAAAGCTTCTGAAGCAGCAAATACCGCCAGCAACAAAGCTGATGATGTAATTGCGGAAGCTAAATCGGAAATCAACAAAGCTTAAATGCTAATTTTGGAATCATAAGGCGCTTTCCGATGCGAAGTATTCGTATCTTTGTCCGCGTCGATGAACACATTCCAACAGATAAAAACTTTAGTTTATAAAGATATTGTTCTAGAATGGCGCTCCAAATACGCCATCAACGGTATCTTATTATACGTCGTATCTACAGTATTTGTTTGCTATCAAGCATTCAAATCTGTAGATACGCTCGTTTGGAACGCCCTTTTTTGGATCATATTACTTTTCGCTAGCATCAATGCCATAAGTCGGAGCTTCACGCAAGAAAGTGCTTACCGCCAGCTCTATTATTATACGTTGGTAAGTCCTGCTGCGATAATTCTGTCCAAAATCATTTACAACAGCTTGGTTATGCTGCTGTTGTCGACGATAGCTTACGCCGTTTATTCGCTGACGTTTAAGCAGCCAGTCGGAGACCCCTTGCTATACAGCATTACCGTATTGTTAGGCAGCATGAGCTTCGCCACGGTATTTACTATGGTGTCTGGCATCAGCGCCAAAGCAGGCAACAACAGCACCTTGATGGCCGTCCTCGGCTTTCCGGTCATTATTCCCCTTTTGATCGTGCTTATCAAACTTGCACATAATGCCCTAGTAGGCTTGGATCGCGCTATTAGTACCGGCGAAATCGTCGTCCTATTGGCAATTAATGTAATTACCATTACAATTTCTTTGTTGTTATTTCCTTACCTTTGGCGTGATTAATATTCAATTTAAGACATGAGAAAATCTTGGTGGAAAATATTGGGTCTCGTAATGGTGGCTTCCGCAATAGTAGGCGGGCTGTTGGGACCCGTCCCTGTTTTGCCCATTCTACACGAAACCATAAGAAACGTGTATTTTCATGTCCCCATGTGGTTTGCCATGTTGACCCTATACCTCATTTCCGTTATTTTCAGTGTAAAATACCTCAATTCCGGAAAAATCGAACACGATTTGCTGGCTGTTGAAGCGGTGAATACCGGAGTGATGTTTTGCGCCATGGGCCTATTTACCGGCATGCTCTGGGCCAATATTACCTGGGGCGAACCCTGGCCAAATGACCCTAAACTCAACGGCTCTGCTATTGCCACGCTCATGTATTTGGCCTACCTCGTCTTGCGCAATGCGTTGGAAGAAGAACAAAAAAGAGCCAAAATCGCTGCTGTGTATAATATTTTTGCTTTTCCGGTGATGATCGTCTTGTTGTACATTCTGCCCAAGATGACCGACTCCCTACATCCAGGAAGTGGCGGCAACGGTACGTTCGGCGACCTAGACATGAACAATCACATGCGTCCCGTGTTTTATACTTCCGTGATTGGTTGGATATTGATTGGTGTTTGGGTATTCACCTTGCGTTACCGACTCCGTTTGTTGGAAAACAAAAAAAATCAAATAAGCTAGTTTACATCCATCGACATATCGCTGGCTCCGTGGCCAGCTTAAACAGTATAACAATGAAAAATAGTATCGCTGCCCTTTTCTTATTTTTATCAAGCAATGTACTTTTCGCGCAAGAAGAGATCGATATGGCAACGGGGCTCCGTAGCTCCGGAAAAATATACGTGGTGGTGTTGGTCTTACTAACCATTTTCGCCGTCTTAGGACTTTCCCTATTCCTCTTAGATAGACGGATAAAAAAACTGGAAAAATAGGATCCTCGAGTAACGCTACAGCACGCCCATGATCATTAATCAACATCGGAAATTTACGCCTATCAATATCGTGTTGGTATCGATCGTCGGCCTTTTGCTATGTATGGGCGTTTTTCTCCATCTCCCGGACAACATCACGCCTATTCTTTTCGAACCGGCCATTGATAACCTAATCGGTATCAAGCTAGGCCATAATCTTCGGCCCGGCGAAAATGTTTTTGTCACACTGCTCCTCACGCTTCTGCAGGCATTTTTTCTGAACAGGATCGTCAGCCACTTTAATTTCATGGGCAAGCCGAACTTTTTAACGGCATTGATGTACATGACTTTAGTAAGCTTGTTTGCCCCTTTCTTGGTGCTGTCGCCTCCGCTCATCTGTAATTTTATTGCCATATGGATGTTGGGTAAGCTATTTAATATTTACAAGCAGCAGGATGTTAAAGGACTGATGTTCGACCTCGGAATGATTGTGGCAGCCGGAAGCTTGATTTATTTCCCGTTCATGCTGATGATGATCCTCCTCTGGATAAGCTTGGTTATTTTCCGCCCCTTTAACTGGCGCGAATGGACCACGCCCCTATTGGGTTTCACTACTGTCTATTTTTTGCTTGGGGTCATTTACTATTGGTTGGATCGCATCCAGGAGTTTTATGCTATCTTCGAGCCCTTAGCCTATCCTTTTCCAAAAGAACTGTCCATGAATATGTACGATTACATCGTAATCGTCCCCATCATCGTAGCCTTGCTATGCTTTCTTATCGTTTTGAAGGACCAGTTTTTCAAAAGTGTCGTACACCTGCGGAAGGCGTTTCAACTCCTGTTCTTTATGGTGCTTCTCACCTTGGGATCATTCTACCTGAATGAGCACATCACGATTAACCATTTTCTGCTTTGTGCGCCACCAATCGCCATCTATTTGGCCTATTACTTTACCCACTCCAAATCAAAATGGTTATATGAAAGCTTGTACATCGTGGTCATTCTAACCATTCTGTACGTTCAATTCTTCTAAAGAAAGACATAACACACTTACAACGAACCGATTAACCTTTTTTAACAAATTGAACTAACGGAATAATTAAAAATTAGATAGTTTTGTATGAAATTTTGACAAAGCAATCACTTTAGCAACAGGTCCAAAAAAGAAAGGCCCCCGCATGGAAACGCCTAAACATGAATAATGAAAGATGGATTTGCTAGCATGCAACACACACATACCATATGCACAGAAATTTAATAGGAAGTTTTACTAAAATAGCGTTGAAGTTGGTTTTGGGCGTCACCTTTTTTACCGCACAACATAGCTATGCGCAGCAATCCACCTCCCATTCCCCTTATTCTCAATTTGGTCTTGGACAAATGCGGGAAGACCTGCTACCCCAAACACGTGCCATGGGTGGTATTTCAGCAGGTGTTCGCTTCTTGAATGGGCTTCCTACGTTGAACATCGCTAACCCAGCTTCTTACTCTGGATTGAATAGAACCATCTTGGAAGCAGGCATGTATGGAAACTTCACGCAGCTGTCGAAAAACCAAAGTACCGACCAAACGGCCGATTTTGCTTTTGGGCATTTGGCTATTGCGGTACCGCTTGCAAAGTATGGTGGACTAGCCTTCGGCCTCATCCCCTTCTCTGATGTGGGCTACTCCTCTGCATCGACACAGTCGCTCGATACGTTGAATTTTCAAACGTCGCTATCCGGACAGGGAGGCATCAATAAAGCTTTTGTTGGGTATGGTGTATCGCCAGTCAAAGGTTTGAGCGTTGGCGCCAACATCGGCTTTCTATTCGGCAACCTATACGACGTGACCAATGTTCGCTTCTTAAACCAAGTGGATGCCTACCAGACAGAAAGAAGGGAGACACGCAATATTCGCGGTGCGACATTCGATTATGGTGTGCAGTATAGCAAAGCACTGGGCAGGAAATACAACCTCACTGTCGGATACACCGGTAGTTTGAACAATCAAATTACAGCAAAGCGCGATGTCATGGTCACGATCTCGGAGAACAGCCTAGACGATGATTACATTGCACCCCCATTGGATACGATCAGCTCCCGGGCTTTGGGAAACGCCTCACTCAGCCTTCCTTTAAAACATAATGTCGGATTTACGCTATCAAAAGGCTATAACTGGATGATTGGTGCCGACTTTAAATATACCGACTGGTCTAAATTCGAGATGCCGCAAAATCAAACCCAATTGGGAAAAAGCTATGGCGTTGCATTGGGCGGTCAGATCAAGCCGGATCCTACTTCCGTTCGTTACTGGAACCAGGTAGATTATCGTTTGGGGTTCCGTTACAACAAGACACCTCTCGTTTACCGGAACCAGAACATTAACGATATGGCCGTGACCGTCGGCTTTGGTTTCCCGCTACCAGAAACCAACTTCGGACGCACGTTTTCCCAAATCAACATTTCTGCAGAATTGGGACAGCAGGGCACGCTAAATAACAACTTGGTGCGAGAACGCTACATCAACATCAATTTTGGATTTACCATTAATGATTCTTGGTTTATCCGCCGTAGTTTAGATTAACATGTCTGTGACAAGCAGGTACATAGCCAGAAAAATTCCCCTGATACTGAGTCTCGGTTTTGGGACTGCTCTGTTTGTGGCCTGTGAAAACGACCTTCGCGACGTAGAAAAGCTCGCCAATATTCAACAGGAAGAGAATGTCAACATCTCCAAGGACGTCACCGTGACCTACAGCGACTCGGCCGTGGTCAAAGCAGAACTAACGGCTCCTGAACTGCGGGAATACCCGGACAGTGTTGGGTTATACGAATTTAAGAAGGGGACTGTTATCCGATTTTTCGATGAAAACGGCGCCGAAAGCCAACGTGTAAAATCCGACTATGCTACACAAAGACCGAAAGAGGGTTTGACGGAATTCCGGGGCAATGTGGTCATCACCATGGCCAACGGTTCTATTATTAAAACCGAGGAATTATTTTTCGACGAAAAGAAAAACATCTACTATAATACGGTTCCTATCGTCTTTGACCTCAAAGATGGCCGAGGCAGCTTTCAAGCCACCAGCTTCGTATCCGATACGGATTTCAAGAAAATCGACGGCCAAAATATGACGGGATACTACATCCCCAGCAACAGCCAGCAATTTCCAATGATGGGACGTTAGCGATGCGCATAACAATTATTATCAAATTAAGTTTCTCAGCATCGTAATTTTTTATATTTTTTTTCATAAAAGTTGTATCTTGCGCCTTGTTTTTAATGAAGGTCAATTAAATAACTGAAACAAGCATTTACAAAATAAACACAGTATATAGACTATGGGATTAATGAGCTATTTGCGGAACCGAGCGGGGTTGGTAGTCACCATCATTGGTTTGGCAATTGTTGCGTTTTTATTAGGGGACGCCATCAATGTGGGTACTCCTTTTTGGGTAAAGAGTCAAAATCAAGTCGGTAGTATAAACGGAGAGTCGATCGACTATCAAGCATTCAATGCACAAGTCGAACAAACGACGGCCATGTACCAGCAGCAGATGGGCGGGGCTGCATCCCCTCAGATTCGGTCGTATGCCGTTCAACAGGTATGGAATCAATTTTTGTCACAGGAATTGCTGAAGCAGGAAATTGACCGGCTAGGCTTGACGGTGGGCAAAGACGAATTGAACAGTTTGGTTACGGGCGCAAATCCCTCGCCGCAGATCGTGCAGGCATTCACTAACCCAGAGACTGGTGTTTTCGATAAAAACCAACTGAACACGTTCATCAGTCAAGTAAAATCTCAGGGAACGCCGGAAATGGCCCAGCAATGGGACATGCTTTTGGAGAATATCCGCAACGAACGGCTGAACCAAAAATATTCCAATCTATTGAGCAATAGCGTTTATGTCACTTCCTTGGAAGCCCAAGACGAATACAATCAGCGCAACAAGCTGGCTAATTTCAAATATTTGATGTTAGATTATTCATCGGTAAAGGACGGTGAGATCAAATTGTCGGATTCGGACTATAAAACGTATTACGACGCCCATAAAAACAGTTTTAAGAACCCGGAAGAGACGCGTTCTATCGAATTTGTATTGTTCGACGCAACGCCTACGGCAAATGATACAGCCGCAACTAAATCGAACATCGATCAGTTGAAAGCTGAATTGATAGCCTCCAAGACAGACTCTCTATTTGCTGCGGTAAATTCGGATACAAAACACCCTTTTACCTACATCCGCAAGGGACAAGTAAGTCCTGTGATGGATTCTGTACTCTTTAATGTTCCTGTTGGAACTACCGTTGGCCCTTTCCTATCCAATGGTGTTTATGAAATTGCAAAGGTGGTGGATGCTAAATTCAGTCCAGATTCTGTCACGGCATCGCACATTCTGTTGAATGCAACAGCTGAAGGTGGTGTGGACAAGGCTACGGCAAAAGCGGATTCGATCAAAGCATTGATCCAAAAGGGCGAAAGTTTTGCTGCATTAGCTGTGCAATTCAGTGTGGATCAGCAGAGCAAAGTAAACGGAGGCGAGTTAGGCACTTTCCCTCGCGGTCAAATGGGACCGGAAATTGACGAAGCTGTATTCTCTGGCAAAGCAGGCGACGTGGTGGTGGTAAACAGCCGTTACGGCACGCATATCATCAAGATTGAGAAACAAATCGGCAATTCTAAGATTGTAAAAGCGGCCATCATCGACAAAGCGATTAGCAGCGGCAAAGCAACGACCGACGCTGCTTACACCAAAGCGAACAATTTTTTTGGTGACGCGAATGGCAAAAATTTTGCGGAAATAGCGACAAAGCAAGGTGCAAAACTGCAGAAGGTAGATCGTGCAGTCGCCATGGACAACAACTTTAATGGTGTGGAAGTACCTAGAGATCTCATACGCTGGGCTTTTGAAGCTAAGAAGGGCGAGGTATCTGATAAGATATACGATACGGAACAACATTTTATCGTAGCGCGTATTGCGGATATCCAGCCAAAAGGAACCTTATCGCTGGAAGCGGTAAAACCTCAAATTGAGGCGCAGGTAAGAAATGAAGTGAAAGCGAAAATGCTGACAGAAAAGTTGAACAATGCCTTGAGTGGTGCTTCAACCATTGATCAGGCCGCACAAAAATTGGGTAAGTCTGCCGTTGCGGTGGAAAATATCGTGTTGGCGAATCCTGTTCTTCCTGGCGTTTCATTGGAACCGGCAGTGGTCGGTACGGCATTTGGTTTGCAACCTAACAAGCTTTCCAAATCAGTAAAGGGCATGCAAGGTGTCTACGCCGTTCAGGTCAATGGCTTTGTGAATCCGGCCGAGCTAGTGGCCAGCGATGTTGCCAACCAAAAGAAGCAGCTACAGACAGCAAGATCACAACGCGCTTGGTCTTCCATCTATCAAGCGCTTCAAAACAAAGCGGATATTGATGACAATCGCATTAGATTCTATTAAGATATAATCAGTAACTTTATAGCCGATCAGTTGTTGATCGGCTTTTTTATTTTCAGATATGATGGAGATTCAGGAAACTATTGTAAATAAGGTAGCTCAAAGCGGTATTATCACGGTTGACTTGGCCAAATATGCGCCAGCGGGAGATATTTTGGTGTACGACGTAAAAGAAAACCTGTTTCATGGTTTAATCCTGAAAGAGAAAGACTTCCGGGCCTTTATCCAAGCACATGATTGGGAACAATATGAGGGGAAACATATAGGTATCGTCTGCTCCGCTGATGCAATTGTCCCCACGTGGGCCTATATGCTATTGGCCACTAAATTGACACCTTATGCACGTAGCGTACATTTTGCGGATCAGCAAGAAATATTGCAAATCCTATTTACCGCAGCCTTGGATCGCATCGATTATTCGACTTTCCAAGACCAAAGAGTTGTCGTGAAAGGGTGCGGAGATATCTATGTTCCGGAAAGCGCATTTGTAAAATTCACAGTCGAACTCAGTAAAGTGGCCAAAAGCGTGATGTATGGGGAACCCTGCTCCACGGTTCCGGTTTTTAAAAGAAAAAGTTAAACCATTGACGCACAACATGGTCAATTCTATTATGAAACAATTATACGCGGCGCTCTTCCTCCTTATCGGCAGCATCTGCATTAGCCATGCCCAAACACTACCCTATTTACCAAATCCGACATACAAGGAAGGCGAGAAACTAACGTACAAGCTACGTTACGGCATTATTTCCGCGGCGACGGGAACGCTTAAAGTGGAGAAGTCTAAACTACGGTTCAGTAATCCGACCACTTTCCATCTTTCGGCCTTCGGTCAAACTTCGGGTGCGTTCTCGGTGTTTTACACGGTGAAAAACCAGTATGATTCCTATATCGACGGCGATACCTACCTTCCCTACCTCTATACAGAGGATATCCATGAAGGGAGTTACACGCGTCGCGAATATGCAACCTTTGACCATAAGAACAAAAAAGTATCTGGAAAGAAGGGAACGTTCAAGAGTCCGACCAGCCAGTTTTTTGATCTGTTGTCTGCCTACTACTTTTCGCGAAACTTAGATCTTTCCTCCTTAAAAAAAGGGGATACGTTCAAGATCAGCTATTTCTTAAACGATGAAGTGTCTCAACTCGGTGTCAAGTATATTGGTGTAGAGAAAATAAAAACTTCGCTAGGGACGATCGAATGTATCAAGCTTAGTCCCGAGATCACCCCCGGGCGTATATTTAAAAAGGATAGCCAATTGTATCTATGGGTTACCAATGATGGCAACAGAATTCCGGTGAAGGCACAGGTGGAAATACTGATCGGTTCTGTTACGATGGAATTGGTACAGGCCAGTGGTTTAAAGCATAAATTAGGCGAACGCGTAAGCTACTCAAAATAATAAACAGGAAATGATTGAAGTTGGCCATGTATTGGTACATGAAGACGTCGTTAAAAACGACTTCGTCTGTAATTTGACAAAATGTAAGGGAATATGTTGTATTGAGGGCGATGCTGGGGCACCGCTGCAACCGCATGAAACCGATGTGTTACGCGAAATCTATCCCAAAGTAAAACCCTATATGACGCCTGCAGGGATTCAGGCTATTGAAGAACAGGGCACACATGTTGTTGACATGGATGGAGACTTGACAACCACCTGTGTGGATGGCAATAAGGAATGTGCTTACGTCACGTGGGAAAACGGCATTACGAAATGTGCTATCGAAAAGGCGTATGAACTTGGTGAGGTCGATTGGAAAAAACCAATCTCCTGCCACCTCTACCCCATCCGTGTCACTCACTACCCAGATTTTGAGGTTTTGCATTACGATCGTTGGCATATTTGCCACGATGCCTGCACATTTGGCAAAGAGCTAGGCGTTCCGGTTTATAAATTCCTAAAGGACCCCTTAATCCGGGCGTATGGCAACCAATGGTACAAAGAATTGGAATTAGCTGTCGAAGCTTTATAATCTATTTCTTATATTTATCGCAGTTTTAAACCGCTTAAAAGATATGGTTATATAGCCATTTTCCATGCTGAAATTAAAAGATATACAAATCCCAATAGCGCAAGAGCTCAAACTTTTTGAAGGTCGATTTAAACAATCGATGCGTAGTTCTGTCCCGCTTCTCAATCGTATCACACAATATATCATCAAGCAAAAAGGGAAACAAATGCGCCCCATGTTTGTTTTTCTATCGGCAGGCCTATGCGGCGGCATCAACGACTCGACTTACCGCGGAGCATCGCTCGTAGAGCTACTCCACACGGCATCGTTGGTGCATGATGATGTCGTGGACAATGCGAACGAACGCAGGGGTTTTTTTAGTGTCAATGCGCTATGGAAAAACAAAGTAGCGGTGTTAATCGGGGATTTCCTTTTAGCAAAGGGATTGCTGTTATCGGTCAGAAATAAGGAGCATACCTTATTAGAAATCGTGTCCGAAGCGGTGGAACAGATGAGTGAAGGAGAATTGTTGCAAATAGAAAAAGCACGAAAACTGGACATTCAAGAAGATATTTATTTTGAGATTATCCAAAAAAAGACGGCTTCCTTGATTGCATCGTGCTGCGCCTGCGGCGCTGCATCGACGGGTGTTGATAACGAGCAAGTGCAACTGTTGCGTACATTCGGCGAAAAAGTGGGGATTGCCTTTCAAATCAAGGATGATCTTTTTGACTTCGGGTTAGACGACGTAGGCAAACCGGTAGGAAATGACATCAAGGAGAAGAAGTTGACCTTACCCTTGATCTACGCACTTCGACATACGTCGTCCGCTGAAAAAAAACGGATTATCAATCTCGTGCGTAACCACAGTGAAAACAAGGAAAAAGTGGCCGAAGTCATCGCATTCGTCCGCAGCAGCGGCGGAATGGATTACGCCACAAAAAAAATGTTGCAGTACCAATCGGAAGCTTTCGCCATTCTGGAAACCTTTCCACAAAACGCATACCGCTCGGCCTTGGAACAGCTGGTCAGGTTTACGACAGAACGCACTAAATAAAATATACAGATGAGCCACGAGTTACTGTTTTTTGGGGGATTTATCATCTTCATCATACTGATGTTAGCAATCGATTTGGGATTGTTTTCAAAGAATGATAAACCTATCACCTTGAAGTCTGCTGCCATTATGAGCGCCATATGGGTTCTTTTTGCACTAGCTTTTGGTTTGGTACTTTATTTTTGGGGAAATGAATTGCACGACGTCCACGATTTCGAAACGTTGCAAACGATCATCGCCAAACATTACCATAACATTAGGCCTATTTCCAACGACCTTGCCGCAAGTATCCAATTGTATAACAAAACATTGACGATTGAGTATCTTACAGGCTATGTGGTGGAGTATGCCCTTTCTGTCGACAACATCTTCGTCATGGTGCTGTTGTTTTCCTCATTCGGTATACCCGAAAAATATTACCATAAAGTCCTCGTTTGGGGAATCATCGGAGCCATTCTCTTACGGTGTATCTTTATCTTCGTCGGTGCTGCCTTAATTGCTAAATTCGGATGGATATTGTACCTTTTTGGTGCGTTCTTGGTCTATACCGGAATCAGTATGTACATCAACCGCAACAAAGAAGAGGAGGTCGACCCACAAAACCATCCAGTCGTAAAGTTTGCATCCAAATATTTCAAGGTTACGCCGCGTCTCGATGACGGCAAGTTCTTTCATGTCGAGAACGGTGTCCGCTACATGACACCATTGTTTTTGGTCTTGCTGGTCATAGAATTCACCGACCTGATTTTTGCCGTAGATTCTATTCCTGCGATTTTTTCGGTAACCAAAGATCCCTATATCGTCTTTTTTTCCAACATCTTCGCCGTGTTGGGCCTACGTTCCATGTTCTTTTTGCTGGTCAATATTATCCATAAGTTCCATTACCTGAAAGTAGGGCTTGCATTTCTGTTGATCTTTATCGGTGCAAAGATGCTATTACACCACTGGCTCGAAGAATTTGGCTTTGAAACGATACATTCTTTGATTATAATCATCGCGATACTTGTTATCAGCGTGGTCGCCTCGCTCATATTTCCAAAAAAAGAAGATTTATCGCATTAACACAGAAAAAAGCTCCTAACGGAGCTTTTTTCTGTGTTACTATTTTTACAATCGCCATATATTGTAAAATCTTTTAAAATGATAACTTCGTAAAATTTATCTTAACAATGAACTGGAATAAATCAATACTTCTCGCAGCAGCCCTATTTTCGGCTGTTGTGCAAGTCAATGCACAGGATAACCTGATCAATTCCCTGAAAGGTAATGCCAGCGATAACAGCAAAGAGGGATTTAAATTTACCGAAGTCATTAACTTGGGCAATACGTCGATCAAAGACCAAGGATCTTCGGGTACCTGTTGGTCGTATTCCGGAAACTCTTTTTTGGAATCTGAAATGATCCGCATGGGCAAGCAACCCGTTGACATATCGCCCATCTTCACCGCGCGCAACACTTATATTGAAAAAGCCAAGAATTTTGTTCGCTTGCATGGTGATCAGGCACAGGGCGACGGCGGACAGCTACACGACGTCTTGACTATTTTCCGTCAATATGGTGCCGTGCCGCGTGAGGCCTACACAGGACTTCCTGCAGAGCAGAGCCGGAACAACTTTTCGGAAATGGGACCCTTGCTGCAAGGTATGACCGAAACCATTGCAAAAAGCAAAAAGCCAAGTGCAAATTGGCTATCGGCATTTACCGCAGCGATGGATGCCTACCTAGGCCAGGTGCCAGAAAACTTCTCCTATAAGGGGAAATCCTATACACCCCGAACCTTTGCCGATCAGGTCGTGGGGATCAATCCGGATGACTACGTGGGCATATCATCCTTTGATGAGCATGCTTACTACAAACCTTTTGTGTTGCTTATTCCAGATAACTGGTCGTTTGAGCGCTTCTACAATGTGCAGATCAACGAACTCACAGACATCATCGATAATGCGTTGAAGAACGGTTATACCGTAGCTTGGGCAACCGATGTTTCGGAGAAAAGTTTCAGTTGGAAAAATGGTGTGGCTTATGTGCCTGAAACGCCTTTTGAGCAAATGAGCGAAGCAGAACGTGCCAGCATGTTCAACGGTCCTAAAGCAGAGCCGACAATCACCGCAGCCCAGCGGCAGGAAGCTTTTGATAATTACAGCACCACAGACGACCATGGTATGCATATCGTTGGCCTTGTGAAGGATCAAAATGGCAAAGAATATTACATTGTCAAAAATTCGTGGGGAGAGTCCAACGATTACAAAGGATATATGTATGCCACGAAAGAGTATGTACGCTACAAGACTATATCGCTTTTGTTACACAAGAAAGCATTGACAAAAAATTTATCATCGAAATTGGGTATCTAGGCCTTAATTTCATAGCATACACGTGATCCCAAGAATAATATTCTTGGGATTTTTTATGGAATTATGTAGATTAACCATCATAACACATATCATTGGGATAAATCGATAATTATGAAAAAGCTTCTTTTCACCCTCCTCATTATTCCTTTTCTCGGCTTCGCGCAAGAAAAAGGTATCGTATTTGAACATCAAACAACCTGGGACAAGGTTAAAGCAAAAGCCAAAGCAACGGACAAATATATTTTTGTCGACTGCTTTACGACTTGGTGCGGTCCTTGCAAGTACATGTCGTCCAACGTTTTCCCTCAGGAAAAAGTAGGTGATTTTTTCAATGCCAATTTTGTAAATCTCAAGCTCCAAATGGACCAAACAAAAGATGACAGCGACGATGTAAAATCTTGGTATCAAGAAGCGGATCGTTTTGCAAAGGACTACGCCGTTCGAGCCTATCCAACATTCTTGATTTTCAATCCGGAGGGAGAATTGGTGCACCGCATCGTTGGTGGTGGCGAAGCCGATGATTTTATTGCAAAGGCACAGGCAGGGCTCGATCCTGAGACGCAGTATGTTACCTTGGTCAATAAATTTGAGCAAAATCCAACAGACGCCGATTTGGCAAAAAAAACAGCAAAAGCGGCTATGAGCGCTTATGACCAGGATTTGGCGAAAAAGGCAACGGCACGTTACATTGATTTAGTTGGCGGGGAGGCTTTGCTTACGGCCGAGAACATACAGTTTTTGGCCCAAGGTGCTACGTCAAGCACTTCGCCAGCGTTTATGCTGATCAAAGAAAACATGCAGAAAGTAGATGAGCTTTTAGGCGACAAAGGCCGCAAATCGAATGATATTTTAGCTTCGGTTCTCAGCAATGAAATCGTGATGCCAGTTATCCGAAACAAGAATGAGGAGGTCGACTTTACGGCACTAAAGGAACGTCTTGCCAAGGAGCACCCTTATGTCGACATGACCAGTATATTAGCCAGCATTAAAACGCAATACTATTTCAGCAAAAAGAATTGGCCCGCTTTTAAAGACGCGGTAAACGATTACATTGCGCTCAACAATAAGAAAGTGTCGCCCAATGCACTAAATTCCTTTGCGTGGTCGGTATTCGAAAATTGCGATGATGCAGCCTGTATCCAAGCTGCCCTAAACTGGAGCAAGCAGTCGCTGGAAGGCAATGAAGAACCTGCTTTCCTAGACACCTATGCCAACCTGCTCTATAAATCGGGGGATAAAGAAACTGCCATAAAATATCAAGAAAAAGCTATTGCGAAAGCCAGTGATAGCGAAAAAGAAAATTATGTGGCAACCCTAGATAAGATGAAAAAAGGCGAACAGACTTGGTAAAGAAAAAGGTGCTTTATCCTTTTTGGTTAAGGCACCTACATACGTTACTAAATCTTTGCCCTAATTCTACTCAGCGTAACTTGGGAAATACCTAGGTAAGAGGCGATGTATCCCAATTTTATGGTATTTACCAAGTTGGGTGCACGGGCCAATAGTTCCGTATAGCTTTCGGTAGCGGTCTTAAACAGTTTGGACATCAATCGGTACTCAATTTTTAGTGTTTCGATTTCGGCAAGACGCCTACCCCAATTGGCGATCTCTATTGACAGCGAGAACAGCTGTTTCAGTTGCCGAGCGTCCACTTTGTATAACAGAGATGGCTCCATTGCCTGAATGGTTTCGTACCCGGAGCGCTCGTGTACATAACTGTTCAGTGAGATGAGCGCGTCTCCGGGAAATGCAAAATCCAAAATAACTTCTCGCTCTTCTTTATGGTAAAATATGCGGCAGGCACCAGATTTGATGAAGTATAGGTACCGCGACCTTTTTCCGCCGACGATAATCTCGCTGTTTTTATCGAACGCCAATTCCTCAAACAGCGAGGCCAATTGCTCTCGGTTCGCTGCCGGTAATGCCGCTATCCGATCAATAATGGCTAGTGCTTCCATTCCTTCAAGATCAACTCTTCCCCATCCCACACGGCGTATGTACAATGATGGATCCATTCACCTAGATTCACGACGCGGCAAGCTGCACCCAAAGCAACATCGTAGGGCAAATGTCGGTGTCCGAAGATAAAATAATCATAGTGCGTATGCTGCTGCTGCTCTTTGGCATAGAGCAGCAGCCACTCCCGCTCCACGCCCAAAAAGCCTTCCTCTCCACCATTTGCCGCGCGGCTATGGCTAGACCAACGCTGCGCAATACCAATGCCCAAATTTGGATGCAATCGGGCAAAAAGCCATTGGCAAAATTTGCTACGGAAGAACGATTTAAGGAATTTATAGGTCGAATCACCGGGACCAAGCCCATCGCCATGGTGTATAAAAAAACGTTTGCCGTCGCGCTCCAACACTAGTTCATCCGACACGATCCGCGCACCAAGCTCTTCCTGCAGGTATCCAAACATCCACATATCGTGATTCCCTTTAAAAAAAGTAAGCTGCACGCCGAGGTCGGCCAATTCTGCAAGTTTGCCAAAAAAGCGGACAAAACCCTTTGGAATGACAGTACGATATTCAAACCAAAAATCAAAGACATCCCCCACGAGAAAGAGCTCTTTGGCATCGTGTTTAATTGTATCGAGCCAGTTGACAACGCGAAGCTCGCGCGCGCGCGATGTAGCTTCCGGCAAGACGCCTAAATGGAAGTCCGATGCAAAATAAATCTTATCTCTCATGCTTTAGGGTCAAAGCTATACAAATATTGACGGATATACAAGCATCCCCCCACGACATCACACCTATCTTAAACGCCCGAAAGACCTCTCCCGGCATGTCCATGCCATACCACAGCAAACTTTGCGTTTCCTGACTCTTTTTGTAACTTGCATATGGACACAGGCGCAAAGCGCTTAAAAATAATCAGATTATGAATAGAAATTTGGGAGTGATGCTTTTGGCCCTCAGCTTAGGCGCCTGTCAACAGCAAAAAGTTATGGAATCAAAAAAAGACATGGTGTTAAAACCCTATCCGACAACCGAAAAGACAGACCAAAAAGACAGCTACTTTGGCGTGGTGGTAGACGATCCATACCGCTGGCTAGAAGACGACCTGTCGGACAAGACCAAACAATGGGTAAAGGCCGAAAACGAGGTCACCGAAGATTACCTCGCGCAGATTCCCTTCCGGGAAAATATCCGCAAACGCTTGGAAGATCTATGGAATTACGAAAAAGAGACCGCGCCCTTCAAAGAAGGCGACTACATCTACTATTACAAGAACGATGGCTTGCAGAATCAATATGTCCTTTACCGAAAAAAAGGCGAAGAGGGTAAAGAGGAGCTTTTCCTAGACCCCAACAAATTCTCCGACGATGGAACCACCTCTTTAGCGGGCATCTCTTTCAGCAAAGATGGTTCATTGGTAGCCTATCAAATCTCTGAGGGCGGGTCGGATTGGCGGAAAGTCATCGTGCTGCAAGCAGCAGAAAACAAGGTTATCGGTGATACATTAATCGATGTGAAGTTTTCGGGGTTAGCCTGGCACGGCAACGAGGGTTTCTACTACAGCAGCTATGATAAACCTAAAGGAGGATCTGCGCTATCGGGCATGACGGACCAGCACAAGTTGTTTTTCCATAAACTGAATACGCCGCAAAACACGGATAAATTAGTATTTGGTGGATCCACGACTCCACGTCGATACATCGGCGCAAGCCTAACGGAAGATGAACGCTTTCTGGTGGTCTCCGCTGCCAACACCACTTCTGGAAACGAGCTTTACATCAAGGACCTCTCTGTACCCAACGGCAATTTCATCAATGTCGTAGGCAATATGGAGAAAAACCACTACGTAATCGACAACGATGGTACCAAATTATTTATCTATACGGAGCTGAATGCACCCAACGGCAAAGTAGTGACCACTGACTTTGCAAATCCTACCACTGCAAATTGGCAGGATCTAATCAAAGAAACCGATCAAGTGTTGTCGCCCTCCACGGGTGGAGGGAAAATTTTCGCGAATTACCTGAAAGATGCCACCTCCTTGGTGAAGCAATACGACCGCTCCGGAAAATTGGAACGCGAGATTGAACTACCTGGAGTAGGTACAGCTGCCGGTTTTGGAGCAAAGCTACAGGAAAAAGAACTGTACTATTCGTTCACCAACTATGTGAATCCCGGCACCATATATCGGTATGATATCGACAGCGGTAAATCGGATGTATACAAAACGTCTGCTATTAAATTCGACCCTTCCAAATACGAATCAAAACAGGTATTCTATACCTCGAAAGATGGCACCAAAGTCCCTATGATCATTACCTACAAAAAAGGGATCAAACTCGATGGCAGCAATCCGACGATGTTGTACGGTTATGGTGGATTCAATGTCAGCTTGACACCGTCTTTTTCTACGAGCAACGTTATTTTATTGGAACAGGGAGGCGTGTATGCAGTGGCCAACCTGCGTGGTGGTGGTGAATACGGCGAAAACTGGCACCTCGCGGGAACAAAGCTGAAAAAACAAAATGTATTTGACGACTTCATCGCTGCCGCCGAATACCTCATTCAAGAGAAATATACCTCGTCAGCGAAACTCGCTATATCGGGCGGCTCCAACGGTGGCCTGCTGGTTGGTGCTTGTATGACGCAGCGGCCTACCCTATATAAAGTAGCTTTCCCTGCTGTCGGGGTGCTGGATATGCTTCGCTACCACAAATTCACCGCAGGCGCGGGCTGGGCATTTGATTACGGTACCGCGGATGATAGCAAGGAGATGTTTGACTACCTGTATAAATACTCACCCTATCATGCACTGACGCCAAATACGGCTTATCCGGCCACGATGGTAACCACCGCTGATCATGACGATCGAGTCGTGCCAGCACACTCGTTCAAGTTTGCTGCTAGGCTGCAGGAATATAACAAGGGGGACAATCCTGTTCTTATTCGTATCGATACCAAGGCAGGACATGGTGCCGGGAAATCCACCGCTATGGTCATTGCCGAACAAACTGACAAATGGGCGTTTATGTTTCAGAACATGAACTTGCCTTATGCTGAAATCAACTAAGTACAATCTATACATATACGCTCCCGGTTGGACAATATTACCTATCGGGAGCGTCTATACTCCCCATCAAGATAACAAAGTCACTATACGTTGACTTTTTGATGGACGATGAAAACCAAATGCTAAGTAGCCTTCGTAAGATTGCCTGGCGCAGAACTGGCTTGATATGCTTTAAAAGCATGCTTTTATCATTTGGGCATTTATTAAAGATACAGGTATCGTGCAGGTCTACAACATATTGCTTAAACGAAAAAAGGCACCTCTTGCGAAGTGCCTTTTCTTGCGGTCTGGACGGGACTCGAACCCGCGACCCCATGCGTGACAGGCATGTATTCTAACCAGCTGAACTACCAGACCAAAGTCTTTAAAAGAAAGATTTCCATTGAAATTTTGCGGTCTGGACGGGACTCGAACCCGCGACCCCATGCGTGACAGGCATGTATTCTAACCAGCTGAACTACCAGACCAATTTCTCTTAAAGAATAACAATAAAGAACGTTTTTGGGAGCAAAAACTCCCCTTTTTAGCGGTCTGGACGGGACTCGAACCCGCGACCCCATGCGTGACAGGCATGTATTCTAACCAGCTGAACTACCAGACCTAAAACCTTCTTCCGAGAAGGTGTGCAAATATAGTGTTTATTTCTATACCCACTAAATTTTTTTTAAAAAAACTAGTCTACAGCGCCCTCTTTCATCTTTTCTGCATTTTCAGCAAATTGTAGCGCATCGATAATCCCTTGAATATCACCATCCATAATAGTTGGCAAATTGTACATCGTTAAACCGATACGATGTTCAGTGACACGTCCTTGAGGATAGTTGTAGGTACGTACTTTCGCGGAGCGATCGCCTGTCGATACCATTGTTTTACGTTTGGCAGCGACGTCTCCGTGTTTTTTCTGCACTTCCAATTCGTACAGTTTATTCCGCAACATCTCCATGGCAAGCTCGCGGTTTGCCAATTGTGAACGTTCTACCTGACATACGACAACAATACCGGACGGCTTATGCGTCAATTGGACTTTGGTTTCAACCTTGTTCACATTCTGTCCACCTGCACCGCCAGAGCGCGAGGTCTGCAGCTCGATATCGCCCGGGTTCAATTCCACATCTACATCTTCGGCCTCTGGCAATACGGCAACCGAAGCGGCTGACGTATGCACTCGTCCTTGTGTTTCCGTATCCGGAACACGCTGCACGCGGTGCACGCCCGATTCGTACTTCAGCTGTCCGTACACATCTTCGCCGATAACCTTCAAGATTACTTCTTTGTAACCGCCAGAAGTACCTTCGGTAACATCCATCACTTCATTGCGCCAACCTTTGGTTTCAAAATATCGGGTGTACATACGGTACAGGTCGCCAGCAAAGAGGGCAGCCTCGTCACCGCCGGTACCGCCACGAATTTCTATGATGGCGTTTTTCGCATCTTCCGGGTCTTTAGGAATGAGCATCAAACGGATTTCTTCTTCCTTCTCTTCCTTTTGGGTCAGCAACAGATCCTGCTCTTCCTTGGCCATTTCCCGCAACTCCTGATCCTTCTCATTCGCCAAAATATCCTTATTCGCTTCGATATTACTGACAATGTTCTTATAAATATGGTATTGCTCCACAATGCGGCCAAGATCTTTATACTCTTTGTTCAGCTTGGCAAAACGCTTCATATCGTTGATGGTATCGGGGTTGCTCAATTCTGCCTCAACCTCTTCCCAACGCTCTTTTATAGCTTGTAATTTCTCTAACATAATATGTATAGCTCATAAACAGGTATACCCTGTATATCTTTATAATAGCCACAAAAGTACGTAAAATTTTGGTATTAATGTGCGGAAACGGCTTTCAACCCAACGATGGAAGCAATAAGTGTCATAATAAAAAATACACGCCAAAAATCGGCGGGCTCACGAAATAAGAGTATGCCGACCAAGACGGTTCCCACGGCTCCAATACCGGTCCACACGGCATACGCAGTACCCAAAGGCAACTCTTGGGTAGCCTTCATCAACAGCAGCATACTGAGCAGCAAACAAAAGCCAAAGCCGCCATACCAACCATACATTTCTGCACCGCTAGTCGCTTTGGCTTTCCCTAGACAGGACGTAAAACCAACTTCAAACAATCCTGCGATAATTAAAATAATCCAATTCATAGCATCATATTTTACACAGGCAAAAATCGGAATTTGGCTGTACAATCTTTTTTACAAATGCTAAAAAACAACTTGGAAACAGCAGGCTGCTTCTCGCTGTAAAACCGCCTTAATCGGCGAGCACAGAAAACTCAGCTGCAGCGGCAAAATCCTGTCCATCCAGTGCGCTCAGCGCGGTGAAACGGATGAATCGCGCCCGCACAGGGGTGGCCAGCATCATCGTCTTCAACTTGGCATCTCGCTCGAATTCACCTGCCATCACGGCATCGCCCCAACTTTTCCCATCGGTACTGAGCTGTATACGGTAGTCTTTTATACGTCCATTGGAGCCGTTTTGCCGTGGCAAATAGGTAAATCCCTTGATAAGCTTGGGCTCCCCTGCATCAAAATCCACCCAATGTGGATACTGCGCTACGGTAACCGAGTACATGGTATGCCAAATGGTCGATGGATCGCCATCCACAAGATGCTCGGCATTTCCTTCACCGATTTCTTGGCTCGAGGACGACAGCACCTGCATACTGATCGTCTCTATCTTCGGAAAACGAACAGTCGCTTTCAGCTTTTCGTTGTCGGCATACCACGCCGATATGTCGGCGGCTGTGCGTAATTTGAAAGGCTTACTATACCGTTCGGTTGTCTGGCCATCCACTTGCACCATTAATGCGGCATCAGACCGTCCGGACGATACCTGTACAATTCCCTGCTGATCACGCTCGATGCGGATAGGCATTTCACCGGAGAATCCCACTTTAGCTTGGGAAGCTTGATTACGCTGCTGCACAGGCCGGATCATAAAACCAAAATTATGTGCCGAAGCCCGTACACGATCCTGATCCAAGGGTGGCCCTTGCCCGCAACTGTTGCCTCCCAAACCCGTCACGTCGGCCAAGAGATAAACATGGGTGCCCGAACTTTCAGGCAGTTGATACGTGTGCGGAGCCAAAGCCATCTCCAGCTCACTCCACGGCAAGGCAGAAGCCGCTAGCTTTCCCTCCGACACAAATAGAATACCTGCCCCCTCCTCGTTGGTCAGCGCTGCCCAGCGTATTTCTTCCCTATTGCCTGTAGATTGTGGCTTTGGCCAAGGAACGTATTGGCCTTCAACCGTACTGTCATAGCGTTGTATAAACTGCCCCGTTTTTCGATCCGCATAGTTATTGACCGGACCGCGTCCATAATAGCTGTACTGTCCGTAGGATGCCGGAACCTGCATCGCAAAACCGATGTGTGGAAGGACAAGGCTGCTGTTATTCGAGGTTATACTACTTTGCAGCTCAATAGAGCCATCTTGGTAAACGGTCCAAATATAGTTACTGACAAATTTGAAATCGCTGTCACTAAAAGGCACATCCGTATGTTCATCTAGCGTATAGACGCCCGAGCTACCGCCGCGAATGGTTGCGCCGTTTGGCGCCTGCGATTCGACCGTATAGGAAAGTACACATGCTCCATCTTCCCGCACATACTGGCTCGATGCTAGGGCTCGATGTTTTAAGTGGTGCAATCCTTTTTCGAACCATTGTTTATAAGCCCAGTTATCGTTGTCAAGCGGCGCACGTAGCGCGTCTAACCTCGGCCCTTCCCCGGCACGTATCATCACATGTCCTCCATAAGACAGTTCGTGAATACTTCCGGTAGCGTCGTCAAACGTTACTACGAAGTCTTTTCCTTCCAAAACTTGCAAGCCCGATTCGATACGGACTTTAATCGCCCCCCCTTGGGCAACGTCCGTTATGGTAGGCCATGCAGACGCTTGCTTCACCAACAGCTGCTCCTCCATCTGTACCTCTCCGGCCACAGCCCAAAGTCGGCTTTCTTTGTGTGAAAATTGCAGTTTAACAAAATATTCAGATTGCGCTTCCAACGCAGAAAAATCATAAGGAATAACAATTTGCCTACCTGTCCTGGCTGCAATGTCTTTCACATCAGCTTCTAAAAAGGTTTCGCGTTGGATTTCAACACCATCCTTCCAGAGAGACCACTCGATTTTGTAATCGTCCAAGCTACTGAAATAGTTTTTGTTAAAAAGCTCGACCCTACCCAGTCGCATATCTACGGCACGGACAGCAACGTTTTGGTATACTTTACGCACTTCAAAATAAGCTGGCTTTGGGGTGAGGTCAGCAAACAGCAATCCATTCATAACAAACGTACCGTCATTAGGTTGGTCTCCAAAGTCACCGCCATAGGCCAAATAACGCTCGCCTGTAATTTTGTCATAGGCATACATCGATTGGTCTATCCAATCCCAAATAGCTCCTCCCATGAAAAAATTAGTGGATTCGATGGCTTCCCAATAGTCAATCAAGTTGCCCGAAGCATTGCCCATGGAGTGCGCATACTCGGAGATGTGAAATGGATACTTCAACCGATATTTTCCCTTTACCGCTTCCCGAACCCAATCGATGGATGGGTATTGGTTGGAGCCGATGTCAACAATGCTATTGTTCCGCTCGTACTGCACAGGTCTTGACCCGTCGACTTTCTTGATCGCTTGATAAGCGGCCACAAAATTCTCGCCCGGACCTGCCTCGTTGCCCAACGACCAAATAACAATGGACGGATGGTTTATGGTTGCATGCACCATTTCCAAGTTACGGGCTACATGGGCATTTTTCCACTCCTCAGGATGCGATAGTGAGGCTTCCCCGTAATAGTACTCGTGGCTTTCCAAGTTGGCCTCGTCTTCCAGATATATCCCGTATTTATCACATAAATAGTACCAATAGGGATCGTCGGGATAGTGCGAATTTCGGACATGATTGATATTGGCTCTTTTCAGGAGCTTAAGCTCGTCCTCCATCTGCTGGCGAGAAATTACTTTTCCCTTTTCCGGGTTTGTTTCATGTCTGTTTACGCCCTTCAGTTTTACCGGTTTACCGTTCACATAAAAGTACCGTCCTGCGAGGCCAAACTCGTCATCCGCCGCCGCCACCTCTTTCACCTCTACCTTTCGGAAACCGACGTAGCTAGAGACCACATCAACGACCTTACCTTTGCTATCCAAAAGCTCAGCCAGCAAGGTGTAGCGATAGGGCTTTTCTGCAGACCATTTCTGCGGACTGTGCACCTCCAACACCTGATCTACGACACCCACCGCCCCGTTTTCCATAGTCGGTACAGCACGACGGAGGTCAATAGCGTCCACCTTAACCGCATCGTCACTATACAAGGTATTTGCATACAGACTATACCGCAGGGCATACCCTGTTTTGCTCGCTCCCGCATGGTTTGCAATTTCGGCAGTTACGTGCAAGGTTGCATCATGATAATCCTTATCTAGATCGGGTATGGCAACGAGGTTGCGGATCTGCACTTTAGGTTTCGCTGTCAGCGAAACGGAACGAAAAATCCCCGGAAGACGGAACATATCCTGTGCTTCCAAAAAAGACGCGTCGGAATTTCGGTATACCTCCACCGCCACGGTATTCTCTCCTTTCGGCAGCAAATATCTACTGATATTGAAGGCGGCAAGATTCCTCGAATTTTTTGAGAAACCCACATACTTACCATTGATCCACAGGTAGAAAAATGAATCTACTCCATCAAAATTGATGTACACTTCTTTTCCCTTCCAATCAGCTGGAACTACAAAACTACGGCGGTAAGACCCCACCTCGTTCCGATCGTTATAAGTTGTCCAATGCTTTGGTGGGGTACGCATCACACCGCCTCGCCAATCGTCGACTTTCACCTGATGCTGAAAGATCACAGGCTGGTTGACATAGATGGGCACGCCATATTTTAGCGAACCATCTTTTTGTATGCCCAAAATATTCCAACTCATGGGCACCGGCACCTCGTCCCAATTCGAAATATCAAAATCAGATCGGTAGAAGTCCTTCGGTCGGTCCGCTGGAGATTTTGCCCAATGGAATTTCCATGTCCCATCCAACGAACGCCAGTATTCGGAATGTTCCGGCAACACGGCGCGAGCCGTCGATATCTTCTTGAAGGAAAAATGATAGGCATGGGGCAGCTCCTTATTCAGGGATAAGGATGCTGGGGACTCCCACTCTTTGCCTGTTGGGCGCTGTTCTTCGCCATATGCAAAACCGGGAATAGGCTCTACTATCGGGCTGCTTTGGCCAAACAGCAAAAGGGGAAAAATAAAAATCGGTATAATCTTGCAGATAGCCGTTATGGTTTTCGTCTTCTTCATTCCACATTATTTAATCAAAAATTGGCATCAGCAGGCATAAATGCAAGTAAGAAAGATGTTTGGTGCGAAGTTATCCACTTATATCGCCGTCTATTGTACGATACAAACGATTGTGTAATTTTCCCAGTACAAAAAAAATTGACGGCAAACAGGACCTGAAACAAGAACGGGAGGCTTCGTTAGGTTAGACGCAGCTGCGTCCATAAAAAAAGGCGCTTACGCGCCTTTATGTTATTATTCAATGAAATCGTATTATGCAGATGCTATTTCCGCATCGACAGTAGAAAATTCATCAAAGATTTCCGAAAAGCCGTCATAGTCGTCGTCGGCGCCGGGCGAGAAGCTACGGATGCCCTTTTCTTGGACGAAGGCCTTTAACTCGGGATGTACTTCACCATCGGGAAAAACCGCGATATCTGTAAACGACAATGCACCTTTATAGAGGTCTACGTAAGAACCGTCGCCGTACGGAGCCGCTTCTTCGGCGGAAAGGTCGGCTTGGGCAGCCATTTCCCCATACTTAGCACCCAAAGAGCCGAACTCTTCATTAGCATAAAGCGAATACATCACTTTTGCATCTTTAAAAGCAGGATCATCTTTGTAGGCCGTCTTTAAATAGGCGGGCACCATGGCAGAAAACCAACCGTGGCAATGCACCACATCAGGTGACCATCCCAACTTCTTCACAGTCTCTAGTGCCCCTTTGCAGAAGAACAACGATCGCTCGTTATTGTCTGCAAAAAACTCGCCCTTCTCATCACGAAAAACCTTTTTCCGCTGGAAATACTCTTCATTATCCAAAAAATAAACCTGCATCCGTGCAGCAGGTAATGAAGCCACTTTAATGATTAGCGGATTATCATTGTTATCCACCACGATGTTCATTCCCGACAACCTTATCACTTCATGAAGACGATTTCTGCGCTCATTGATATTACCGAAACGGGGCATCAAGATCCGGATTTCAAATCCTTTCTCCTGCATAGCTTGCGGTAACTGGCGTGTAATTTCAGAAATTTTACTTAGTTCAAGGAAAGGCGACATCTCATGGGTTACAAACAATATTTTCGTTTTTGCCATCTCCAATTGTTTTTTTATTTATCGAATAGTAAAATCGGTATACAAAGATACGAATATTTGTTGATTTTACAATTAGTTAGTTTTCACAACTTTATATTTCGGATTTAATTATGCAATTTTACGGCCTTATTTAACGTTCTACGGTGGAAATATTTAAAACCAAAGCGGAGCTTCAGTTCTTTATGGGCAAGCACAGGGAAGAGGGTGGACAAGTAGCGCTCGTGCCCACCATGGGCGCTTTGCACCAAGGCCATATCGCCTTGATCGAGGAAGCGCGGCAGGCGGCACCGCTTGTCGTGTGTAGTATTTTTGTCAACCCCACACAATTCAATGACCCAAAAGATTTAGCGAAGTATCCTCGACCTATTGAAAACGATATAAGCCTGCTTCAACAAGCGGGGTGCGACGTCCTTTTCATGCCTTCGGAAGCAGAGATGTATCCCGCAGATGAGGCATATTGGCATATCGACCTTGGGGATCTCGATCGTACCTGGGAAGGTGAAAAACGTCCCGGCCATTTCCAGGGCGTCACGCAGATCGTCTACAAACTGTTCCGTTTGGTCGAACCGGATATCGCCTGTTTCGGGCAAAAGGATTTTCAGCAGGTTATGGTTATTCAACGCTTGGTGCATATCAAGCGATTGCCCATACACATCATGATATGTCCAACCGTTCGCAATTCGAAAGGACTCGCACTGAGCTCGAGAAACAGTCGTCTATCGGCTAAAGGGAAAGAAAAGGCACTAGCGCTTTACCGCGCACTATTGTTTATCAAAGAGCACAAGCATGATCTTCCTATGGATACCTTGCGGCGAGGTGCGTTCGATATCCTGGTACAAGAAGGTGAGCTTACAGTAGAATACTTGGCAATCTGCGAAAGCAGCAGTCTATTAGAGGTTTCCCATTTGGAATCCGGAAAAGATTACGTCGCACTGGTTGCGGCCTGGGTCGAAGGCGTTCGTCTTATCGACAACATGATACTCAATTAATTATCATGCTACAGCACAGGCAAATCGTTTATCAATAAAAATTAAACGCATAATAGGGGCAAATGGGGTTTTCGAGCTGGAATACGATGGAATCTGACAGCAAGCATACAGAGTTTCCGAAAAAATAAGGTAATTTTGCATTATGTTAATTGAAGTAATGAAGTCAAAGATTCACCGCGTCCGCGTAACGCAGGCTGAATTGAACTATGTGGGCAGCATCACGATAGACGAAGATTTGATGGACGCGGCAAACATCGTAGCCAATGAGAAGGTGCAGATTGTCAACAACAACAATGGCGCCCGGTTGGAAACCTATGTGATCCCAGGCGAGCGCGGCACAGGCACCATCTGCCTTAACGGCGCAGCCGCACGCATGGTGCAAGTCGGGGATATCGTGATCATCATCTCCTATGCGCATATGACACCTGAAGAAGCAAAATCGCATCAACCGGGCTTAATTTTCCCAGATGATAACAATAAATTAATTGTATAATATCAAAAGCATTACTTAATTTTATGGCGCTATCGATGTGATGGCGCTATTTTTTTTGATGCATAAATTAACGACTACATACCGATCCCTTATCGCTTATTTGTTGAGCATTTGGACGGTCGCTATCATTATCAGCGGCGTCGTGTTTATGCATAAAGAGATCACTTCAACCGGTGAGATCATCACCCACGTTCACCCCTACGATTTTACTAAAAAAGGACAGCCGCATCACCATGACTCGGATGCGGAGATCCAATATCTGAACGTAGTTTTTGCTGGAGCGTTTCTCGCCCCCGATCTGCAGGTGTTTGAAATGGCGATTACGCCGCTCAGTCTACG
Source organism: Sphingobacterium griseoflavum (assembly GCF_014653155.1). Classification (GTDB taxonomy): domain Bacteria; phylum Bacteroidota; class Bacteroidia; order Sphingobacteriales; family Sphingobacteriaceae; genus Sphingobacterium; species Sphingobacterium griseoflavum. The sequence goes on from NZ_BNAF01000002.1 coordinate 480,017, forward strand.
TATACACTTCGTGGATATGGTGGCTAAAATTATCTCCCCGGCAGGTATCCACTACGACCTAAGAGGCCCGCCCTTGCACGTGTAAAACGCAACTCCATCATTACAGTTAGTTAACAATCATCTTGATGAATCTTGCCACGCGGCAATGTTGCGGCATTGGCATTGATGCCTCCGGCTGCATATGCACGGTGTCCGAAGACATAGCGCCCTATTTATCAGCGCAGTATTGTCGGTTTGTTGCGTGCATCATTTCGGTATGGCAAGCCGACCGTGCTATACGCTACCAGCTCTACAAGATGAATCACCCATAATTTAAAATTTTCAAATCGATTACATGATAAAGATATACCAACGGCTCGCTGTCGTCCTTTTTTCGCTATTCCCAGTCCTTCTATTTGCGCAAAGCAACCTATCAGGTTCCGTCAGCACCATGCAGGGCGTACCACTGCCCCAGGCTACAATCTTGGTGGAAGGCACCAGCATAGCCGCAGCGACCGACAACGAAGGGAACTTCACCCTATTGAAAGTACCGAAAGACAAATCGACTATTGTCATCCGTGCGGTAGGCTATCAAACCAGTAAAAAAATACTGACAGCAGCACAGAAAAGTACTCCTATCCTTATTCAACTGCAGGAAGACAACCTGGCAATCAACGAAGTGGTTGTCAGTGCCACACGATACGGAATCGACCGCCGTGAAGCGCCCGTCGTCGTCAATGTACTGGGGCCAAAACTCTTCAACGCGACTCAGTCGGTCGCCATGTCCGAAACATTAGCCTATCAGCCCGGCGTGCGTGTCGAAAACAATTGCCAAAACTGCGGCTTTTCACAGGTTCGCCTCAATGGGCTAGAGGGAGCATACTCCCAGATCCTGATCAATAGCAGGTCAGTCTTTAGTGCCCTCAACAGTGTCTATGGGCTAGACCAAATCCCGACCAGCATGATTGACCGCATCGAGGTAGTGCGAAGTGGTGGTTCCGCCCTGTTTGGCGCCAATGCCATTGCCGGAACCATCAACATCATCACCAAAGATCCAGTGGAAAACGATTGGCAGATCAAATCCACCAACTCGCTTACCGGCGGCAGCTCGTGGGACAACACGCTGGATTTCAACACCTCTTTTGTAGAGGACGACTTAATGAACGGTGTTACTTTTTACGGTATGCACCGCGACCGACAACCGTGGGATGCCAATGGTGATGGCTTCACTGAAATCACCAAGCTGCGCAACACCACCTTTGGTGCCAAGGCCTTCTTCAAGCCCTCCGAATTCGATAAAGTAACCGTTGACATGAGCGTGCTCAACGAGTTCCGTCGCGGGGGCGACCGCCTTGATCTCGCGCCCCATTTTACCGACATCACCGAACAGATCCAGACCAACTCCATCATCGGCGGCATCACCTATGACCACTACTCCAAAGACTGGAAGCATAAGCTATCACTCTACGCATCGGCGCAAAAAAGCAAGCGCGACAGCTACTACGGGGGCCTTGGCGGCTCACGTATCCAACAGGACAGCGTGGTAGCCGCTAATTCTTATGGCACAACAGATGATTTTGCCATGGTCGCCGGCGCTCAATACAACTACAATTTTGAGCGCGATGTGTTGACCGCCGGCGTCGAATACAATGGAAACCGCACCGAAGATCAAATCCCGGCTTACCAACGCAGCATCGATCAACGCACGCATGCCATAGGCACCTATGCACAGTATGAGTGGAAGCTGCTGGACCAATTGAAGGCGTTGTTGGGAGCACGTTACGACTATACCTATGTGGATGGCACGTACCAGCTACTCAGCAACACGCGTCGATCCGACCAAAGCTTCGGCACCTTGAGCCCCCGCCTAACCATCCTCTACGACATCAATGAAGCCTTGCAGTTTCGCGGTGGCTACGCTCGCGGGTTTCGTGCTCCACAAGCCTTCAATGAGGATATGCACGTCACCTCCATTGGTGGGCAACAGGTATTTGTATTGATGGGCGAAAATCTGCAAACGGAATATTCCAACGCCTATACCGGCTCCCTCAACTACACGCGCAACTTCGGCAGCACGCAGGCCAGCCTATTGGTCGAAGGATTTTTTACGGACCTTCAAAACCCATTCACCACAGTGATGACCTCGGAAGAGGCAGACATCATTTTACAGGAAATGCGAAACGGTAGCCGCTCCCGCGTGTACGGCAGTAATATCGAGCTTAGCGTGGCACCCTCCAGTGCGTTGAGTATCCAAGCGGGAGGGACAATCCAGCGCGCAAAATACAGTGAAGAGCAACTGATCTTTGAGGGCGAAACCGATGCCGACGATATCCGTACGACACGCTATATGCGCACGCCAAACGTATATGGATATTTGAACACCAACATCAAAGCCACCAAGCGGTTCGCCGTTGATGTGACGGGTGTATACACAGGAGGCATGCTGGTGCCACATTACCAGCGGGATGGTCGCATGATCGTCAAAGACGCGCCTGACTTTATGGAGCTCAACCTGCGCCTAGGCTATACCTTTGCCGTTAAGAAAAACTTTAATGTGGAGGTCTTTACAGGCGTGCAGAACATGTTCAACGCTTTTCAAAAGGATTTTGATACCGGCCCCCTACGGGATTCCGATTATGTATATGGGCCTACCAAACCCCGTACATACACATTTGGTGTGAAGATAGGACATTTTCACTAAAACGATGCCGCTATGAGGGATAGATGCAGTGGTCATCCCTCATAGCTTGCTAAAAACAGCTTGATATGAAAAGATATGTGATGACTTTCCTTGTTTTTTGCAGCAGCTTGCTGCTGCACGCCCAAGGTCGGGCTGCCATCAACTGGCTAACCTTCGAGCAGCTATCGGACTCCCTACACGTAAATCCAAAGCCCGTATTGCTCTTCTTCCATACGGATTGGTGCGTGTACTGCCGGAAGATGGATAGCGCAGTATTTACAGATAAGCAGATCATATACATGCTGAACAGTCGGTATTATGCCGTTCGATTTGATGCGGAAAGTGTAGACAGCCTGTGCTTCGACGGACAGATCCTGACCAACAAAAGTTCTAAAAAACGACGAGGAAGCTACCATGATATTGCCAAAATCTTGGCAGCACGCCATGGCGATCTCATCTTTCCGACCACATTGATACTAAGCCCTGACTTTACGGTACAGCAGCGCTATTTTGAATATTTGAGTCCGGAGAAGCTGTTGAAAACCCTGCAATAAGTTTTTGAGGAGGTAGTTTATGTAAGGTTTTGCAACACATATAGAAAATAAATTTACTCCAATAAAAACGAAAACCAAGATCGAAACGAAACTATATTGTATATTTGTCAATACAATTAACAAATCGTTTTGTGAGCAATCAGCATGTAACGTCCACGTGTAATTGTTTGCATATGTAACCCGATTTCGCAGTTATGACAAAGCAACACGCATTGATACTCGCACTGATTCTAGCTTGTGCCTTTCGTGCCCACTCGCAAGAGAAGCTGCAAATCAAGGTTGCATCCGGCATTTCCATACAGGATTTTAGTTGGTCCATAGCAGGCAATGCCGACGGAACAAATCCAAATATATTATCTGAATTAAAGTACCAGAATATTGTCGGTTTAGGTCTTAGCGTAGACGGAAAATATAAAATTCTTCCAAAGATGAGCGTTATGTTGACGATCGAAAACAGGCAAACCCTTAGCGGAACAGGAAGTGACATTGACTATCAACATGATAACCGAACAACTCCAACTTATGAACTACATTTCAACAGCTCCAAAGGGGGGATGCAGCACCTACAAACAGGCCTCGCCTATAACCTCTATAAAGATCCGTTTGTAACAGTCGATGCAAACGTCTCTTACATAAATACCTCCCAAACCTTTTCCATGACCTCGTCATCGGCACCAAATCTTGACACCTGGTACAGCACACGCCAACAGGGTATACAAGTTGGCACATTCTTCCATACACATCTGGGAAGTAAGCTACAGGCATTAGCAACTTTATCCTACGCCCTTGTTGATTATACAGGAATAGGAAACTGGAACTTAATTCCAACGTTTGAACACCCTGTTAGTTTTATGCAAGAAAGCAACGGATCTCACTACAGGGGATCAATTGGACTGATTAGAAGCATATCCTCCCTACTATCTTTCTATATTTCGGGAGGATACGCTGTGCAAAAGGTACGCGCTGGAACAGACCAAACCTTTTTACGCAACGGACTGCGACAAATAACGAGGTTTAATGGTGCGAAGGGTTCAAATCTTCGGGTAAATTTTGGGGTTATTTTATCACCTTGACATACCAAAAAACTAAATAATCATTATTTCTACAGAGCTGATGCGCCCCCTCCAGCTACAAACCAAATAGCCACTTTATCATATATTGTAAACCCATTCCAAAAGAAAGGTGTTGTTCCAGCCCCAGAATTAAACAGGGAGTTTGGGTCAGGATTAGTAGTCGAATTAGGAGTATTAGGAACCGTGTAGGCCCCTATTAACACACCGTCAATATTCATGGCACTTGCTTCTGAACGTCTCCAATCAGTGTGCCGCAATCCTAAAGCATGACCAAATTCATGGGCAACCAAGAATTTCTTCTGGGATATTGACAAACCACTCCAATGAAATGTATTGAAATACATATTTTTTCCAGTTTGCAATCTCGCGTGATTGACGTATGGTGGTGGAAGATTTTCTGCTGGTAACACATTTGGCCATTGTGCGTAACCAAGCCGAATGGAATTTTCGAAAAAATCATGAAAGATCAAATTTGCTTCATTTTCATTAAACACTTCCGTGAAGGTTATTCCAAGAGATGGATTCAAAAATGGAGGTAAATTAGTATCCTTGTAAGGATTTTTTATTGCTGAAAATTCGTTCAAAGCTTCTGTAATAACGGACGAGTTGCCTAGTACTGGCGAGACATAAAATTTTATTGGGTTTTCATAAATAACGAAAGGACCTCCGCTGAACGCAGTAGCATGCCTCGATTGCGTTTTAAAGAGTTCCGATTTTTTTAATAGAATATCTCCTTCGACAAAGATATCCTCGCCTTTAATAATTGCAGAAGCCGTATCAAAACCGAGCTTAACTAAAGCAGTTTTTACTTTAGATACTTCATCTTCGGTGGAGTCCAACGCAAGACTATTTTTTTTGCAGGAATGACCAATAATCACGATTACAGCCATTAAAAAAATTTTGATGTTCATAACAAATATATTTATAAAATGCAACAATGATTAAATTTAATACATTAATTTATTCAAAAAAAAATTACAAATCACAACTCAGGACGATACTCTTTAGAATTAAAAAACGAATAAAAATTTCATACCGGTGAAGGACAGTTTTACAAAAAAAACTACTGATGACAAATAACATTTCGAATAAAAATATTCACGATTAACAGAATTGGAAAAAAAAAAGAATTCAGTACTTTTTCAATATTTCTAAAATAACATAATTCAGTAGTACAAGTGGGTTTCGTTACAAAACCAATGGAATGTTCTTGTCCTATACAATTCGACAAAATATTCCACATTTTTTTTATGTTTGTTGTAGCAAAATGGCTAATAATTCGTTCTAACCACAAAATGTACGCAAACAATCTATGAAAATCTTAATCAAACTAACATTTGCTCTTATTGCAATAGCTACTTTTTCATCCTGTTCAAAAAATAGTGATCTAGACTACCAGAAAGTATTAGAAGAGCAACGAATTAAAGATTCTATCAACAACGCTCGCATAGAGAAGATTCTTAAAGAACAAGCTCCAACAGTTAAAGCCTTTGCCGATCAAAATATGGTCGATGCTAAATTGGATACAGCAACCGGTATATGGTTTCAAGTCATTACAGAAGGCGACGAAGCTTCTTACACTTATAAAGTATTGAATAATTCGCTGATTTACCCAACAATTACCGCCAAGTATAAGGGCACGTTGCTAAACGGAACGGTATTCGATCAATCAGAAGCTGGTAAAGACTTCACCTTTCCTTTAATGAATGTAATTGGTGCATGGCAACTTGCTTTTTTTCCAAAAGCCATTACTTTTAATGGAAACACTTATAAAATAGGCGGCTTAACCACTAGCGGGCTAAAAAAAGGTGCTAAAATCAAAATAGTTACACCGTCACCTTGGGCTTACGATGCCCGGGACAGTGAAAAGATACCTGCAAACTCACCATTATATTTTGAATTAGAGGTTGTTGACATTAAATAGAATAAAATATAGCACGCTGTTGTAGCGTGTCACTAAAAAGTAACGTTATATTCAAATTGAAAAAGACTAGATGTATTTATGAAAAATCTAATTAGACCATTAATCGCATTAGCTATTGTTGCTACTACTTTTACTTCCTGTATGGATAAGGGAGAAGATATCGACTACGAAGGTCAAATTTTGGCTCAAGAAAGAAGTATCGATTCTGTGTTAAATTCCCAAAGAAGTGCCATTCAAGCATACGTTGCTGCAGAGTTTACTAATCCCGTTACGGATACGACTTCTATAAATCTGACAAGGTTAGGAAAGAAGGTAACTCGCGGCATGTATTATGAAGTATTATCTGAACCAACGAACAGCACCTACGAATACAAATACAGTGGGAGCGGATTTGTTGTTCCAACTGTCAAATTAAAATATACCGTATCTACTTTAAGCAAGACAGTGGTACAAAGTGATGCTACAGGCGGAACATACACATTAAATTACAACAATGCCGCATTCAGTTCTGTTTGGCTTTATTCATTTTATCCTTATTCGATTTCCTACAACGGCAATCAAGTGAAGATCGATCAATTAGGGGGGCTTACGAAGGATGGGCTAAAAACTGGAAGTAAATTCCGCATAATTTCTCCATCGCTTTGGACAGAGACCAATAGTTCATCATCGACTATACCTGCCAACCAACCCCTAGTTTACGAGTTTGAAGTGCTTTCTATCGAATAACTTGACGGATACATACGTTTAAAGAGGCCGTCTCATAAGTAATTATGGGACGGTTTTTTTTACTTGTTTACCTCGCGCTATTTTCTATCTTAT